>NZ_CP095071.1:600157-1200315 GCF_022919575.1 Gracilibacillus salinarum
TCCTTCATTGTAGACCCACTCATATATTTGTGAATAAGCAAATAACAAATAAATGCCACAATAACGGCTGCGTATATATTTAAAGCAATATAAGTTAATGTTGATAGCAGAGACGTGAAAATAACTAAATAATTTCGGCTTTCAAATGCTATAGCAATACCTTCTATATATGTCTTCCCTCTTGGCACTAATTCATAACTATCCATTTCTGCCAGTGTATTCCGCTCCATATTGCGAACCTCTCGAAATTGGGATGCAGCAATGGTTAGAAAAGTAACTGCAGTATATTCTTTCTCTAATATTGCAGGAACCGCCACAGCACCTAAATTAGCAGCGATAAAACCTAATGCTAAATGAATAATTTTACCGTGTAAATAGGTAGGATATTGTCTGTAATCCGTTTTTAACATCACCATTCTAGCAATCGTTCCAACAATAACACCGAATAGTATTGGATATATGAATTGATTCACGTATTCCACCTCTTCTTGTATTCCAGTGATTTGATAAAGCTTTCGATCTTAATCATTAAATATTCCCAGCAAGATTGAATAGCGATAATAAACAGAATGGAAAAGATTATTGTAAAGTAAATGTCATAATTAACTGTATATTGTAAGTGATAACTGGTACAGATAATCAGATAAAAGAATTGTCCAAAGCTACTCCCCGCTATGATAATCGTGATTTGCTCATCTTTGTTCTTTGTGAATAGATGAATCAGTAGAAATCCGCTAATAATGGCGATCATAATAAAAGTATTTTCATCGAGAACAGGACTAGTAATACGCCAAATAAAGTAAACCGCATAGATATAACTTATAAAAAGAATAAGTAAATATTTTTTCAGTGGAAATTTAGTCAGGATTATCATCACCGCTGCGTAGATGAGCAAAAATAAAAACAAGCCATTAACGGGTAAATCTCCTATTATTAGTTTAATTGGTAAAAGAATTAAAGACAGATATAGTAAGACCAAATATTTTAACCGGTCTTTGCTCTTAGCCATAAAAAAAGTAACAAAACACCATAATATCCAACATAAATACACTGTTATATACAAATACATCCGCATCACCTTTAACAGTATGTACGAAAAACATTAACTTTAGACGAGAAAAATAAGAAAAACCGGGAAAGTTCTCCCGGTTATAACTAAAAAAATATTATAGGAACCTATTTCCTATTCAGCATGATTACTTCTACTACTGTCCTTATGGCCGTTTTTGCTTATAAGAAAAAACGGCCATAACACGCCCGGTCCTAATTGACTTAATCAATAAACAACTTCCTATAATATGGATTATGTTAACAAAGGCTTTATGGCAAAACGGTCATTTTGAAATATTTTATCTGCGTTGCATAGCTCCGGAAATAGGCTCCGCGTCCTGTGGGCACGGCTTCAGCTAATTTATGAAAGAAAATTCTTTTCTTTCATAAATGGATCTTCAGCTCGCGCTGATTCCACGGGAGTCTCCGCCTATTTCCTACGCTTATGGGAAGTACTACAACGATTGGAACAGCTAGAAGCAGTGGTGCTTAGCAATGTATTTCATCAATTATGGTGTAAATCTTGCAGATAGTGCTTCATATCCTAGCTGTCGCATAAATTGTGGAGCTATACATCAGCGGAGGCCAACCACGGAGACTCCCGCGGGATTGTGCAGGTGCTGGAGATCCACTTTGTGAAGCGTTCTTCTTCACAAAGTTAGCTCCAGCCGTGCCCCGCAGGACGCGGAGTGGTTGGACGGAGCGGTATCATACCACACATAATTTTTCAAAATGACCACTAAGCTGCTAGTTTACATAATCCATATTATAGGAACTAAAATTCATGTTCAATGTGATTACTGCTGTGACTGTACTTATATACTTTCTTTACTCATAAAGAAGGCCCATGTAGGAACATGGACCTTTACTTTCTATTAATCATTTTTATATTTATCTAATTTATCGCCAATCATATCACCAAGCTGGAAGCCGGATTGTTCTTCATCCGCTTCAAATTGTTTGATCTCTTGTTGGCTTTTTTCTTCTTCAATTTCTTTGATACTTAAAGAAATACGTTTATCGGATTCGCTGACATCAAGTATTTTGACTTGTACAGTCTGACCAACTTCTAGTACCTCACCAGGCGTTCCGATATGCTCTGTAGAAATTTGTGAAATATGAACAAGACCTTCCACACCCGGAAGTACTTCTACAAAAGCACCGAAATTCACTAGGCGTTTTACGGTACCTTCTACAACATCATTGATCGCTACTTTTTCCTCAATATTATCCCATGGACCTGGTAAAGTTGCTTTGTGCGATAACGAAACGCGTTCGTTTTCCTTATCTACTGACAATACTTTCACATTAAGTGAGTCCCCTTCTGAAACTACGTCAGAAGCTTTGTCTACATGGGTATGAGCGAGTTGTGATATATGTACAAGACCGTCTAAACCACCGATATCAACAAATACTCCAAAGTCTGTAATTCGTTGTACAGTTCCCTCTATTTCTTGTCCTTCAGCAAGCGTATCTAAAAGAGACTGTTTTTTATTTTGATCTTCTTCTTCAATCACTGCACGGTGAGATAAGATGATTCGATTTTGTTCTTTATCCAACTCTACGATTTTTAGAGCAAGAGATTTATCTTGATAATCAGAAAAATCCTCCACGTAGTGTGTTTCTACTAATGATGCAGGTATAAATCCTCTTATCCCTACATCAACAACTAGTCCACCTTTTACAATATCACGAACTGTTGCTTCAATGATTTCATTATTCTCAAACTTTGCTTGCAAGTCTTCCCAAGCTTTTTCAGCAATAACTGCTTTTTTAGATAGTACTACCTCTTCTTCTTCCACTTTCTTCACTTGCAATTCCAGTTCATCACCTTCACTTACTGCATCACTTGCAGTCTCGATTCGCAGTGGAGAAAGTTCACTAATCGGTACTATACCTTCAACTTTATATCCAATATCGACTAGGACGTGTTTCTCTTCTACCTTAACTACTTTTCCCCGTACAATATTACCTACGGAAAGCTCGTTAATTTCTGAAATTTCTTGATTCATTTCATCCATGACAAAGACCTCCTTCGATTTCCAACACAAAACAATAAAATGTGCTTTTTTCTAACTTCTAATATTTAGCGTGATTTGTCAAGTTATTATAATCAAAACTTAATGATTTTCTTTGATTTTTTTAATTTCTTCCATGATTGCATCTGTTACTTCCTGAGCCGAAGATTTGTTCGATCTCATCGTTTCCATTTCCACTGGTTTTCCATACACGACTTTTAAAGGGGCTTTGCTTTTATATTGCCCGATAATCGCACACGGTACAATCGTAGCTTTAGAGCGTAAAGCGAAAAAACCAGCACCTGCAAGGCCGCGTTTTATTTCCCCTGTCTTACTTCTTGTACCCTCCGGAAACAATCCTAAAACATGTCCATCTTTTAGAACTTCTAATCCTCTTCGTAATGCATTTCGGTCACTCATGCCACGTTTGATCGGAAAGGCATTTACATGGCGTAATATAAATCCAAAGACCTTGTTATCAAACAACTCTTCTTTTGCCATGAAATGAATCGGTCTAGGACTCGTTATACCAACAATTGGGGGATCATAGTTAGAGATATGATTGGAACAAATGATTACGGGTCCTTCTGTTGGAATGTTCTCCGTCCCATAGCTTTGTACTTTATACTTCGGTTTTAGAAATATTTTTACTACTGTTTTAGCAAATTGATAAAAGCTCATTCGTCATTCCCCATTTTCTGTTGTACTATTGATAAGATTTGATCTGCAACATTTTCAATGGATAATGATGTCGTATCAATTTCTATGGCATCTGCCGCTTTTTTTAATGGAGACACTTCTCGTTCAGAATCCATCTTATCCCGTTGTTCGATGTCGGATTTAATTTGTTCTAAATCAGAATGGAAGCCTTTCTGCTGATTCTCTTCATGTCTTCGTTGTGCCCTTTCCTTCACGCTGGCTACCAAAAATATCTTCACTTCTGCATCTGGAATAACATGGGTACCGATATCTCTGCCATCCATTACGACTCCACGCTTTTCTGCCAGTTTCCTCTGACGTAACACCATCTCTTCTCTTACTTGCGCAATAGTAGCGACAGCTGATACGTTATTCGTAACCACATCTGATCGGATATCATCTGTCACATTCTCTTGATCAAGATATACTTGCTGGTCCGGATCAATATCGATGGTGATTTTATGCAAATGGTTTACTACTTGTGTATGATTACTTGCATCTATTTTATGTTTTAGTACAGAGTAGGTTAATGACCTGTACATAGCGCCTGTATCAATATAAACGTAGCCGAGATGCTTAGCTACAATCTTTGCTACGGTACTTTTGCCCGCAGCCGCAGGTCCATCTATCGCGATGGCCAATTTTTTGTTATCATTCATGCTTTTCTTCCTTCCCTACTGAATAAATCCTTTACGGCGATTCTCTAGTTGTTTGATGAAACAGTACCGGATAATATGCTGTTGATCCTTCTTATCAATTTCAACAAATTTCACCGACACTATGTTGTTATTTTCACTAATGTTATGTATACGAATAGCCGTTCCAATAAGATGAAGATATTCCATCTCATTATCTAAAGGTAATACTAACATAATATCTAACATTTCGCCTTCATTTATGTCCACATTTTTTTTGATTAAGACAGATAAACCACCACCGCTTATATCATGAGTGACCGATGTAAACGGAGCAAATGAGGGTTCCTGATTCCGACTGCGCACAGATATGTCGAGCATGGCTTCTATCCTTACAAATTCACGACGTTGAATCTTTTTCAAATGTTCTTTGTCAAAATTCATTATTAAAGTCGGAATATTATTGATTTTAGCTTTTCCGATAATTTGAGATGGAAAACTAAACAAAGAATAATTTTCAGTAAAAAATGCCTGAAATTCACTACCAACTGGAAATAGCTGTGTCCTATTTGTTTGCACATCAATCGGATAATCAATGTACAGTTTATCTAGCTTGTGTTCAATTACACGGCATTTATATGTTTTGCTTTTATCTTTCGCTTGTTCAAGTTGTATAAAGGAACCAATTCTAACCAATTTATTACCTCTTTCTATGTATAATTAAAAAACTGTAAATTGAGAATAATCCTTTATCCCTATTATCGCAAAAAAAGGAAAGAAGGAAAAGACCTTCTTTCCTTTTAATCAGTCAAGAAGTATAAAAATGCAGTCACAGCAGTAATCCTATTGAACATGGACTCGAGTTCTTATAATATGGATTATGTAAACTGCTTAGCGGTATGGTAATTTTGAAATGTTTTGTACTGAAAAGCTAAAATAGGATTAGAAAAATTGGGAAAGCAGAGCTCTTGGAATTGCCCCACGCCCTGTGGATGCGCTTTCATTTAGGCTACTACGTGAACTACTTCTTCGCTGCCTTCTGCTATCCAAATGAAATTCATCAGTATTATCAAAATATCAGATAGATTCATCTTACATCATCCTAATTATAAGAACCTGTCTTCCTAATCAGCATGAATACTATCATGACTGTACTTATGCTTTCTATATAAAAAACGGCACTCGCTAAATACTAGGCGAATGCCGTTTATTTCTAATATTTTATTTCCGCTTGTTTTAATTTATCTACTCTCACTTCATTACCATTGTCTGCATTAATAAAGATCCGATATGTGTCTTGATTTAACGTACCTAAAAATACATAGGTGAGAACTTCCTCTCCCATATCATCTTCAATTATCGCGAGGTGGTTTTCCTGAATCTCCAAATTAGGATTTACTTTATCCCTGGCTTCTTCTTCTGTTATCGCTGGATCTGCAATATCCCGTTCATGATAATTCTCCAAATAATCTTTCGCTACAAACCCTAGAACATCACCGTTATCTAAGGCAACCTTTACTTGAAGAGCATCCGGGTATATCCAGACGTTATTTACATTTGGAACGAATTGAAATACACCGACATTGTCATATTGATTACTCTCAACCATAGCAACCTCATTGGCAAGGTCTAATTTAGATACATAATCTTTTGCAATATTCATTGCTTCGTGCAAACTGATTTTTACGTCAGTCACTTCACGGTTAATCATGAGACTGGCTGGATAACCGCCCTGCTGTGTAATATCTATATATCCAGTACGTTCCGACTCTTTGAAGGAACCACTGAACATGGGGACATTTGCTCCTTTGCCGGTAGCAGCAATGGTTAATTCTGTTTCATCCTCTAATTCCAGGAAGTCCTTCATTTTTTGTTTTGCTTCTTCTTCCGTTATTTTCGATTCACCGAGTATCGAAAATCCGTCTTTATCACTGGAAGTTCCCATCAAACTTGCATTTAACTTGCCTTCTTCAAAGCCTTCAACAGTTTTTTCGACTGTTTTAAAACCATCAATTATGGTATTATCCGCCTGCTCATCATTATTTACTAACGCAAGCTGTACATCCATCCATCTGAGATTATCATTCAATACCATATTTTGTACTTTTCTCAATTCTGATTCAATCTCTCCTGACATTTCATAAAGAGATTCTAATGTACCAACCTCATCATCTGACAGTGGCTCACTTTCTAAATCCCGAATAGAGGTACGATAACTAAAATTCCCCATTTGGGAAAGAAATTCTTCCGTTTTGTTAAACGGCATCAAAGTTAGAGGTAATTGCCCAACATCATTATGTGCCATGGAAGTTAATCTCCAAATCTCTGCTAACTGAGGAGATAATTGTTCTCTTGTATTCATCGCTAACGTCGAACCGATTTTATCATGAAGCAAGTCCAAATTATAGGTTAGATCATGAAATGAACGTTGATAAGTATTTTCCGCCTGTATTAGTACAGCATTTTTTTCTTGATGTTCTTGATATCCCCAAACAGAGACACCAATAATCCCTATACTTAATACGGTAATAAATAGCCATCTAAACATGTTTTTCACCTCCGAAAAATTACATGCAGAATACGTGTTTTCCAATACGTTTTATTTGTGGTCTTGACCAGATCCAAGCTGAAGTCGCAGTGTCCGGATTAAAGTAGTAGATTGCTTCACCTGTTGGATCCCATCCGTTAATGGCATCAAGGACCGCTTTTTTTGCTTGTTCATTAGGCGTTAGCCATATTTGTCCGTCACTTACAGCCGTAAATGCTCTTGGTTCAAAAATCACACCTGAAACCGTGTTAGGGAAACTTGGACTTTCCACACGATTTAGTATAACGGAAGCAACTGCAACCTGACCTTCATACGGTTCTCCTCTTGCTTCACCATAAACAGCGTTCGCCATGATTTGAATATCATTCTGGGAAAATCCTTGGGGCATATTGACTGCACTCGGCTCAAGGTCTTCATCAGTCGTTTCATTCGCATCCTGTTGTTGATCAGCAGACCCTTCAGAGCCACTAGTTCCTCCCCCAGTGCCACCTGAATCACCAGATCCACCATCTCCTCCACCAGTACCACCAGAGCTTCCAGAACCTGATGACGTATTGTTATTATTAGGTTTGGTCTGTTTATCATTATCGACACTGCCATAATGAGTGAAATCATTTCCCTGTCTGAGTTGTTCATAGACATAGTTTCTGTCAAATTCACTTGCATCCACTAATTTTTGTTTAGTAGTTGCACCTGCTAGACCATCAATTTCCATTCCGAATTCATATTGAAAATTTCGTAGTGCCCAGTACGTACCCCAACCAAATACACCATCAATTTTGCCATTATAAAAAGCTAAATATTGTAGTCTTGCCTGTAGTTCAATTACGTCGTCACCTGTTGAGCCTTGTTGAATGACTTGGTTCGTAAAAGCATCCAGTTGATCTTTCTCTGAATTAATGAAACCAAACGAACCAATGGTAAGTATGAAAAGACATATTAGTATTTTATTTTTCATTTTCGTTGACCCTCCATAACTAGTCAAAATGGATTGATGATATGGATAGCTTTTAATAAAAAAGAAAATTTATTCATAAAAAAAAGAAGTCTCTTTTAAAGACTTCCTCAATTTATCTGGTGTTGCGTTATTTCATTTGCAATTTTTACTTTTCTGAGTCCTAACAGCCAAAGCAATACCATAAATGGCATTAAACCGTAAATCCATCGTTTCTGAATCGTTTCTAAGATGAAATCGTATGTGCCATGGAGAAATGCTGGAATCAGAAATGCTATTAATATGAGTATAGGTGTATAACGCTTTGCAAACTTCGCTCTTCCTAGATAATAACCCATGATTACACCAAACAAAGCATGGGATGATACTGGAAATAAGGCACGGCCAATAGCAAATTCAATTCCGTGTGCAAACAGATATAATATATTTTCTACCGTTGCAAAACCTAAACTAATCGCTGTACCATAGACAATACCGTCATAAACGGTATCAAACTTTGAATATTTATACGTAGTAAACATGAAAATAAACCATTTGAAAAATTCTTCAAATAAGCCGTATATTAAATAGGATTGAAAGAAAGGCGTTTGCCCTATTCCTTCTTCCTGAAATGCATATTGAATAAACATAATTGGAAATACTAATAGTGCTCCATATATAAATGTTCTTAAAATTGCATAAACCGGTTCTAATTCGTATTTATCTTTTAAATAAAAAAACGACATTAATGCAAAAGCCGGTGCAATTGAAACGGAAATAAGAGCAAACATACTTGTCACCTACTTTCTATCTCCTATTAATTATGCCATAATATTTAATGTATTTGTTAAAAGAATCAAAAAAGGAAGATGGAAAATGAAAAAAACATTAGTAATTCATACAGGTGGCACAATCTCTATGAAAGAAAATCCCGATGGCAGTGTCGTAGAAACCGATTCACACCCGCTTTCCAGTGAAGATTTATTAAAATCACATTCCATCGAGGAGGAGAATGTCTTTCATCTGCCATCACCGCATGTTACACCAGCACATATGCTGACTTTAGCCAACTATATGAAAGAAAAAGTAAGTAGTGGTAAGTATGCAGGAATTGTTGTCACACATGGAACCGATACTTTGGAAGAAACAGCCTACTTTGTTGATCTTTGTGTCAACACTGCGATTCCAATTGTTTTTACTGGTGCGATGAGATCAAGCAATGAGCTCGGATCTGATGGCTTATATAATTTAATATGTGCTATACGTGTCGCATCACACCGTAAATCCATACAACGCGGTGTGCTTGTAGTTATGAATGACGAGATACATACTGCACAATATGTAACAAAGACATCCACCAGTAACGTAGCGACGTTCCAGAGTCCTCAGTTTGGTCCTGTCGGGATGGTAACGAAACAAGATGTCTATTATTATCAGAAGACGTATCACGAAGAAATTTTTGATATTTCAGCTTTAAGTAAAAATGTACTGTTACTGAAAGCATATGCTGGCATGCCCAAAGAATTAATCGAAATGATGGATCCTGCTAAGACGGATGGACTAATTATTGAAGCTTTAGGGCAAGGTAATGTGCCGCCATCGATAGTCCCTGCTATCCAGCATTTATTACAGCATAATGTAACAGTACTGCTGGTTTCCAGATGTTATAAAGGCATCGTACAACCAACCTATCAATACGAAGGTGGTGGACGTACTTTACTTGACGAGGGAGTTATTTTTGCTAATCATTTAAATGGCCCCAAAGCCAGGCTCAAGCTGATGCTGCTACTTGAGAATGATGCATCACATCAAGAAATGATCAATGCATTTAAAGACTAAATATCTGCAAATCCCCACGGCAAACAAAACGTTACGTGGGGATTGTTACTCTAACATATAGTTGGTTTATGAATGCTCTCAGAAAAGACAGTTATTTTCTCTTTTCTTTTTCCTCAATTGATTTCGCTATTAATCCTCCATGAAAGCGACCATTTTCAATGAAGATGCCATTGTTGTCAAATCCAGCAGCAATAACACCCGCAATATAAATATTTTCCACATTTGTTTCCATAGTAGACGTATGATACACGGGTTTGCCTGTATCTGTTTCAATCGAAATACCTGCTTTTTCCAGGAATGGATGATTTGGTTGGTAACCAGTCATCGCAAAAACAAAATCATTATCTATTTGCTTTTTTTCCTCATCAACGTGATACGTAATGTGGTGGTCAGAAATTTCTTCCACTTCAGCATTGAACTCCATCGTAATTTTTTCATGGTTCACTAGTGATGCAAACTCTGGTAATATCCATGGCTTAACACTTTTGGAATATTCACTACCTCGGTATAACACGGTGACATTCGCACCTGCTTTGTGCAGCTCAATTGTTGCATCTACTGCCGAATTCTTTCCGCCAATCACGACAACATTTTGCTGGTAAAATGGGTGAGCTTCTTTAAAATAATGGTGTACTTTAGGAAGCTCTTCCCCTTTAATACCTAAGTAATTTGGTTGCCCATAATAACCAGTTGCAATAACACAATAGGTTGCCTGATAGGTTTTCTTTTCGTGATATTGATTCGAAGTTGTTATTTCAAATCGATCGTTGTGATGCTGGATTGCGATGACTTCTTCAAAGCTGTTAATTCGCAGTTTTTTTCTTATCGCAACGGTACGGTAATATGCCAAGGCCTGATTACGTACCGGCTTGTTTTTTTCGGTGACAAATGCCACATCGCCAATTTCCAATTTTTCACTGGAACTAAAAAACGTTTGATGAGTTGGATATTGATAAATTGCATCCACAATATTGCCTTTTTCAATCAGCAATGGGTCTATTCCAATATTTTGCAGTTCAATTGCTGCAGACATGCCGCATGGTCCTGCACCGATAACAATAGCTTTTTCCTGTTGCATGGTTTGATTACACTCCTTCAATTCTACACCCAAATCTTAATAAAAGATTTTATTATGTATGATTCCCTTTGTATAGCACGATATAAAGTAAGGCTATGATCAGGATGTTCGCGTCTGTTTACTCCCATTTAGCTTCTTTGTGATATTCGAAGCTTCAACTGGGAGTCTTACAGACGGTTAGCACCGATATCAAGGGAAACATTTACCCAAACATATCTTAACACGTTTATCCAAAGAACGATAACTAGCTTGTTTATAAAAACGAAATTAGTTGGATGTCTATAGTATACACAATCGCAAACGCAAATGTGAAATCATTCCTATTTAATGAATTTCGTCATAGGACAACTTCCATTATCCATAAACTAATTTTGAAGTGCAAATATGAATTTTATGGAAAGGAGTTTGAACTGTGTCATTTACAACAACAAAATGCTATTCGCCGTATGTAAGCAAGTTCGATCCTTGTAAGCCAATTAAAACAAAATGTTATTCTACGCCGCCGAATTTATATATCGGATTCCAACCGAAAAATGCAGAGCAATTCCCAACAGCAAGAGATGCACTTTTTGCCGGAACGCTGTGGCCTTGTTTGTATGATGATTATCCGCCAAGAAAGGAGCGTAGTGATACATGACCGAACCCCGACCAATGCCTGACAGCTATTATCAACAATTAGAACAGATTCAGGCGATTGATTTTGTCCTGGTGGAATTAACCCTGTATCTGGACACCCACCCTGATGACGTTGATGCGATTAATCAATTTAATCAAGCGGCTTTTCAGAGTCGACAATTAAAGAATAAGTTCGAAGAAGAATTTGGTCCGTTAATGCAATACGGTCAAAGCTATTCCGGTTATCCATGGAATTGGAAAGAAGCACCTTGGCCATGGCAAGTATAAGAAGGGAGGAATGAATTCGGAATGTGGTATTACGAGAAGAAATTACAATATCCAGTAAAAGTTAGTAAGTGTAATCCCATGCTAGCTAAATATTTAACAGAACAATATGGTGGTGCTGACGGTGAATTGTCTGCTGCATTACGCTATTTAAATCAACGATACACGATTCCAGACAAGGTAGTAGGTCTGTTAAATGATATTGGTACCGAAGAATTTGCCCATCTTGAAATGATTGCTACCATGATTTATAAACTGACAAAAGACGCTACACCAGAAGAATTAGAGGCTGCTGGGCTGGGTGCGCATTTCGTCAATCATGATCATGCTCTCTATTACCAAAATGCTGCTGGATCGCCATGGACCGCAACTTATATCCAGGCAAAAGGAGACCCAATAGCCGATTTATATGAAGATATAGCGGCTGAAGAAAAGGCGCGTGCCACTTACCAATGGATTATTGATATTTCAGATGACCCATTTATTAATGATTCCTTGAAGTTTTTACGCGAGCGGGAAATTGTCCATTCGCAACGATTCCATGAAGCTGTGGAAATTTTGAAAGAAGAACGAGATCGAAAAAAAATATTTTAAAAAATACCCCGTCTCATTCATGGAGATGGGGATATTTTTGCTTATTTACTAAACAGTTACTGTCGAATTCTTTCTATATCGGGTATTGTAATTTCTTGACCTACAATCAATGTACGTTTTTCAATCTCATTCGCTTCGATAATTAAATCAACATATTCGCTCGTACCGTAATATTGTTCAGAAATAGAAAATAAACTGTCCATCTTTCTGACAACATGTGTAACTATGTCAGCTTCTTGGTATAGCTGTTCATTACCAGATGACGATCTGCTTTTTACCGTTACTTCTTCAACCCCATGATCTACCTCTTCTTGTACGGCTTTCGATAAATATTCCTCTCCCCAGTATCGCATCGTCCATAGTAAAACAATGATTGCAATAAATAAAATAACCATAAAACGAATTAAAGGAAAGGAGATTTTCCATTTTGATGTTTGTTTTTTATTTTTGTGGACCTCACTTCTGGGTGGCAGCCTATCGTTTTCGTGTTCTTGCTGACGTTCTACCCGGTCCCTTAGTGATGCAGCCTGGTCTTCAGTGACATGTTCATCGTGCATGCTGAAACCTCCCTGTCCGAATTAACAGTGCTAAAAATAAATCGACCAAAAAATGTAATGCGATAACGGTCGTTAAGTTGCCTGTCCACTGATAAACAAGCCCAATCCAAAAACTTAACATGACGACAGCAATAAATAAAAAAGGTTTCGATAAATATCTAGTGTGAACAAATGCAAAGATAATACTTGCTATCCATAGTCCAAATTGGGTTTGTAGAATTCCACGAAATAACCATTCTTCTACCAAGGCTATACAGAAACAAAGAACAATAATTTCGATGTAGGAACCTTGATTAAATATTTTTTCGTTAATTCCCCCATCATCCCACCATCTTTTTGGAAAAATATACATCGTTACTATATCTATACCCACAATAATTATGGCAGAAAACAGACTATAGAAGAAAATTTGAAACCACGACCAAGAAAACAGCTCCAAAAATGGATCAAATCCTTTGAAAAAGATAAATGTTAATCCAATGGCAAGTATTAGTAAAATCCCCTGCGATAACCAAACTTGCTGTTTCAATTGCTTACTCGAGAGTCTTCTAATCAGTTGTGCTTGACTGTTTTTCATTTTTCTCTCCTTGATATAATAAATCACTCAACAGTTGCTGCCATTCCTGAACGCGCTCCTCCCTTGTCATCTCTTCAGGTTGCCAATGCTCCCATTTGAAATCACAATAGCTGCAGCACATAAATGATGGATCTTGTACGTGATTTTGGAAATGACGGAACAATGTATCCCTTCGACATTTATCAATGTAAATCCATTGGAGCATTTCAGACAACTTTTGTTCTTTGTATGCCATTCTTGCTGTCATCGTACTTTCTAATGCATCTAATACATCCTGATGCGAGATAGCATTAATTTGCCAGGAAGCATGTTTTAATAATCCTAATCTTTCCAATTGATATTGAAAGAATCGCCACTGGCTTTCTACTCCATTTGCACTCAGCAAGAAAGATTGTCTTACTTCTTCCACCGTCGGTTCTGTTTGGTAAATTATTTCCAGTTGCTGTTGAATCAATGATAAAGTTGGAAGTTCTGATTCTATTAATCGTCTGGGAATAAACGCATCACTTTCATGAAACAATGTAAGACTTACCACTTCCTGTCCTTCTCTTCCCGCTCTTCCTATTTCCTGGATAAAAGATTCAATTTGACTTGGAATATGGTAATGAATAACAAGTTGAATATCTTTCTTGTTAATCCCCATCCCGAATGCATTTGTACAACAAACAATGTCGATTTGATTGTTCATAAATTGTTGCTGAATTAAAAGACGATCCTGATTATCCAAGCCCCCATGGTAAAAAGCGATATTACGATCTTTAACGGCTGATTGCAAGTAGGCTGCAACCTTTGCTGTTTCTTCTCTGCTGGAGAAATAAACTAAAGTTGGAACTCGGTACGTACTAACTAATTCGCGTATACGTTCCTGTTTTTCATGTAATTGTGTGACGGACTCTACCACTAATGATATATTTGCTTTATCCATTGGGTATATGAAAGTACGCACTTGTTTCAATTGTAAAATGGTAAGAATGTCACGTTGGACATCTGGTGTTGCTGTAGCCGTTAATGCCAGTAGTGGTGGACTTCCCAATGCTTGGTGAATGTCTGTAATCCTTAAATAATCTGGTCGGAATTCATGACCCCATTGCGAAATACAATGTGCTTCATCAATTACAAACAAATGAATGTTCAGTTTTTTTATGGCACGGATGATTCGGTTAATCTGCAACATTTCAGGTGATAGATAAATTAATTGATAACTGCTGATTCTTTTCAGGATCGATTCTTTTTCCTGATACGTCAACATACTGTTTAAGGCTGCAACTTTTTTAAACCCATTTGCTTTTATCTGTTTTACTTGATCTTCCATCAATGAAAGTAACGGAGAAACAACGATAACGGTACCATCCAACATCATGGCAGGCAGTTGATAACAGATTGATTTTCCCGTTCCTGTGGGCAGAACAGCAAATACATGTTCCTTGTTTAATACAGCCTCAATAATCGGTTTTTGTCCTTCTCGAAATGAGTTGTATCCAAAGTAATCGTGTAAATGCTGTTCAAGTTGCTGATCAGACACCGCTATTCCCCCTTTCCCCTTGTTGCTCCATAGCTAGAACGAGTTTTATTTGAAAATAATTGATAGTAGCAGGCAATTGTACTTTTAAGTCTTTTAGCTTTTTGGAATTTGTATGATGGATAACGGACCGTATCAGTTGATAGTCGTCATGATTTACATAATGCTGCCATTGAAATTCCTTTGCTGAATAAGCTATTTCGATAAGGTGATCTTTAATAGTGTTTTCTTTCAAATGCCTGACACTTGATATCTCAGAAATAGATAGACCTTTTTTTACATAATACAACGTTTGATTAGCTGAATCACTGACTAAGAGCTGTTTCATACTTACAGGAAAAAGCTGTTTCATTAATGGAGTACTATCGTTTTCGACGATCATATTGCATAATTTATGGATGACATTCATTTGAATAACCGATATATCGTGGATAGTCAGTTGATACTTTTCCGCTAACTGATATCTACTTAACCCTATTCTTTGATCAGTTGACAGACTATCTACAAAGATAGCAGCATGATCCTTAGGGAAAAATTGTAATAATTGATACAAATCTTTAAAAAGCTGATCTAACAACCTTTGAGTTCCATTAGCTTGATTTTGATGCCAGACTGACTTCACAAACCGCTGTGTGGCTATATCGTCAACTATTGGTATAAACCTTCGTTCTTGCATGTGCAGATGAGTAATTGTCTGAACGCATAAAATTAGATGTTGGAATAACTTGTCCGCATGCTGTTCGTTTTCTATTCCATTTAATGTAATTAGTGGAGAGTAATGATGCTTTAGTTGCTTATGTAACGTTATTCCTTTGTCTGTAAGTAATACCGTATCTTTGGCTTCCACTTCAATACATTCCGCTTCTTCTAACCGTTTGACCTCTTCATCAAACAGTTTCCTCGTTAGTGATTTATATATTCCAAAATAAGTAGTCAAACCAAAAATATTACTGTCCTGAATTGTTTGTGTTGACTTTTTGGCGGTCAATAAATGATATACATTATACACCGTTCGTTCACCATTTAGTTTTAACATACAATCCAGCAATATAAATTCAAACATTTTAACACCTCATCTATCTATTATTATTCTAACAAGTTTTGTCGAATTTGGGTACTGGGTAATTGTCAGAAATGAAAGGATCTGATAATCTAGACAGAAGAATGAACAATAAAGGAAGTGGCTTATGCCATATTTTACGTGGATAAATAAAGAAACCTGTATTGCTTGTGGAGTTTGTGGAGCATCTGCTCCTGCATTGTTTGACTATGATGAGGAAGGAATCGCATTTGGTCTCAGGGATGATAACAAAGGCGATGCAGAAGTTCCGTCTAATCTCATTGAAGATTTACTTGATGCCCATGAAGGCTGCCCAACCGAGTCAGTAAGAGTATACGAGAACAAGCAAAAGTAAAGGACATTTTTTAATCAGTATAGGACGATATAAGTGCAGTCTGCTGAATAGGAAGATACTTTCTTATAATATGGATTATGTTAATTAACTGCTTAGTGGTTATTTTGAAATGTTTCAAGTGCATGAATTCAGATTCAGCGCCTGCTTGTCCCGCGGGAGTCTACGTGGTTGGATTACGCTAGGATAGGGACGCTGCAACTTTTGTAAGAGGTAGCATATTGACGGCTGTATATATCACAGCGATAAAGTGAATAACATAATGTCTAGAACTACTGCTTTTAGTTGTTCCATACGTTGTAGGACTTCTCCTTAAGCGTAGGAACTATGCGGAGACTCCTCATGCCTCAGCACAAGCTGAAGGTCCACTTTGTCTGTGCCTGTATCTGCAAGTATTTACATACTACAATTCTTATACAAATGTCCAACGCAGGCTGATCTGCATTGGACATTTTTTATCTGACATATCAATAACATCAGGAAGTTATCGTCCATTTATCTCCCAGTGTGGTATTACGGACGGTTAGCGCCACGATAAATCACATTCATTTGCTGGTCAGTCGGTACGGCTTTTGTTAAATTATATTTACCCACTTGATCATAACCAATCTGAAAGTGTACGGACTCATATCCAAACGAATTTGCCGTAGCAATAATTGCTTCGACCATATTGACTGTTCTTTGATTTTGACCAATGTCTTCTGAAAAAACTCTTATTGACAGTGTATTGTCTTTAGATGACTCAATCTCTATTTCCGCATCACTCGGGATAGTCGACGTCACATGGTATTGCTGTTCTGATACTTTCATTTCGTTTAATGCTGCATCGATTGATTCAAACTGCCCTATTTTCGTTGCTGCAAGCCAGGCAGATGCTTGTGAATTATATTGATATTGTTTATAGACAGCTGTGCCAGAACCTTTTAACTTATAGGTATCACCAACCATATTAATTTGATCGATAAAATCATTTGTTTGATTAAAGTGAATCTGGTTAACTTCAGTATCTTGAAACACCCAATTTATGATCTGATCAAATAGCTGTTTGTTTGTATGATCGGGTTCAAGTATAAAATCATCCTGTACAGACACCTGAACACGTTGTTGCTCCTCGGTAAAGGTCATATGCTGTAAGCCGATATCCTGTAACCCGTTTGCAGCTAAATCTATTTCCCTTACTGAATTTTGGAAGGTTATCGGTTCTGTAATGTCCGGTTTTGAAAAAGTAACAGGCACTAAATATTGCGCAGGTGTGGTTATCAGAGCGAATTGCTGAATGTCCTCTTTTGGCAGTATCTCCAGCTGATATTGAAGACTGCTGTCATTTGCGCTTGTATCTGATTCTCCCGCTTTTTCCATTTCTGCACTTTCTTCAGCATCACGTCTTTGAATAGAATTTTCCTGACTCTCGAATGTTTCTATTTGAGCTTCATCAGCCGCAGTAGATGAAGAGGATTCTTCGAACTGCGTTATCCTGTCTTTATCCTGTGTAAGAAATACCATAAATACAAGCAGGGCACAAGCGGCAGTTGAAATAGCAGGTATCCAAACCCAGCGTTTCTTTCGTTGCTTCTTTTCTTCTTGTTCTATCATTTTCAGTTGTATTTGCCGGTAAATTTCATTTTTTGAGCGTTCATCTTTTACCTTAGGCATGGAACGTAACTGTTCTTTCAATTGTTCTACATTGTCGTTGTCTTTATTCATGATTAACATCCTCCTTATCACTAGATGTCATCATGCAGGATTGCAATACTTTTAATGCACGATGTTGTGTTGTTTTCACTTTACTGGTAGACCACTTTAATATTTCAGCTGTTTCTTTAATAGAGAATTCCTGTATGTACCGAAGAATAACGACCTGCTTCTGGTCCACGGTACATTGATCCAAACAATGATAGACTTGATGCATTTCATCATTATGAATAATAGAATCTTCTGGTTCCTGCATGGTTGATGTTAACTTTTCACCATCCTCTTCCCAATTAAAAAAATCCTGTATCTTCATGCGTTTCCGCTTCAACTTTCGAAAATAATCAAAGGTTGTATGTCTGGCAATGGAGAAAAGCCACGTTTTTTCGGCACTGTCCCCGTTAAAACCGGAATAGGCACTGAGCACTTTAATATAAACTTCTTGAATAAGATCTTCCGCTTGTGTTTTATCCTTAACCAGATAGAAGATATATTGGAAGAGATCTTGATGGTATTTTTCATAAAGATCCTCAAATGTGGTCTTCATCATGAGACCCCCTCACCGATACTTTATTTGTCGAACAAAAGCTAGCAAAAGTTACAAAAACTTATACCTTAAAATAAAAATACCACAGTCCGTTATACTGTGGTAGGTTCATTGCTCTATTTTTTCTATATTTTGCTGAAAAACTTTCCTTAATACGGGGTATAAAATTAACATAAAAAAAACATTACCAATCGCATGCATTAAATCAAATGGTAAACTTGCCAGTTGGTAGGCCAGAAAGCTGCCAGAGAATGTGAAGGTACCTAAGTTCAGAATCAAGCCATAAAGAAAAGCTGCTAGAACACTAAATCCTGTCAGTGTCACCAAATGGTATTTGGATGGCGTATATCTTCCGATCAATCCTGCTATTAAACCAATAACAGACCAAGCGACTATCTGCCAGACCGTCCAAATACCCATTCCCATAAACAAATTTGTTACATAAGCCGAAACAATGGCGATAAAAAGGGCAGGAACCACACCAAGCGATGCACCTGCCACAATAATAACTGCGGTAACCGGCTGAACATTCGGCAAGAACTGAAAACTAATTCTACCCACGACACAAACAGCTGCCAATAAGGAAATTAGTGTTAATTTATAAGTATTCAACGAATCACTCAATTACTTGAAGATCAACGGTAATATCATCTTCATCCTGTACTTCGTAATCTGCAATACCTTTACTTACCATTTCTCCGTTTGCTTCATACGTCCAATACTCATTTTTTTCCATATCTTGTTCATGTCCATCAATGGAAGTTAAAAAGCCATCATCTGTCACTTCTACTTCATAATGATCCTGCAGGAGGTCTTCTAACGTTGTACCAGCTGTTACCGTGTAAGATTCTTCACTAATTATCTTATCCGTAATTTGATCCGTAATCGTTAGCGAAACATTAATTTCTCCTTCTGCTTCATCGCCTCCCGTATTAGCACATGCTGTCATCATCAGCGCTAGTATGGTGATCATTAATAGTTGTTTAAATTGTTTCACACTCTTCTCTCCTCAATTTTATACTCGTTGAGGATCCAAGCATTATGCAAGTATGTATAGATAACAAACACTACTTTACATGCCTAATCCCCGAAGCATGAATAGATGTCAGATGGCAGGTCTCCTGACTTTGTGCTTAATTCTACTTCAGCACCTTCCCATACATCAAATATTATGTACAGTGGTTGTCGCTGTTTCGTTTGCACTTACAGTTGCGAGGACAGTTCTGGATTTCCACCAGATTCCCTATTAAGTATAGTCACCATCGAACATTCTTCTTTTACGGTTTTGTTACTTCGAATTTATAGCCGACACCCCATACTGTTACGATCATTTTTGCAGCTTCTGCAGATACTTTGTTTAATTTCTCACGAAGTCGTTTCACATGGGTATCGACTGTTCGTAAATCCCCGAAGAATTCATATTTCCATACCTCTTTTAATAAAGCTTCTCGTTCGAATACTTTATCAGGAGACTTTGCTAGAAATAAAAGTAATTCATATTCTTTTGGTGTTAAACTTACCTCTTGATTGTCTGCTAGCACACGATGTGCATCATTATCTATGAGTAGATGCTGGAACTCAATCAAGTCTTTTGAGCGAGTTGACTGATTAATAGTAGTTGAAGTAGAGGACCTTCTCAATAACGCTTTGACGCGCAAAACTACTTCACGTGGACTAAAAGGCTTCACAATATAGTCATCCGTACCAGCTTCAAAGCCGTGAATTCGATTCAGTTCTTCACCTTTTGCTGTCAACATCATAACTGGTGTAGCCTTATGCAATCTTATTTCTTTACATACCTCTAACCCATCTTTCCCAGGCATCATCAAGTCAAGTAATATCACATCATAATCATTCGATAAAGCTAACTTTAATGCTTGTTCGCCGTCTTCTGCTTCTTCTATCTCGTAACCTTCTCGTTCAAGGTACATTTTTAATAAACGACGAATTCTTTCCTCATCATCTACCACTAGTATTCTGTTACCTTCTGTTTCCATCTTTACCTCCCCCCTGTCACTACTTACAGTATATAAGTAAATGACAGATCTAACAAATGAATGGTCTTCATCTGTTTTGTTATGCGTAAGAATGCAAACCAGCTAGCACAAGATTAACCACGATTAAGTTAAACATAATAATAGCAAAACCAACCACAGCTAACCATGCAGATCGTTCACCATGCCAACCTCTAGACAAACGCAAGTGCAAGAATATGGCATAAAAGAACCAAGTAATAAGTGCCCAAACCTCTTTCGGATCCCAGCCCCAATAACGGTTCCAAGCCTCTTGTGCCCAAATTGACGCGAAAATTAACCCGCCGAGAGTAAAAACAGGAAAACCGATAGTAATAGCGCGATAACCGACCTCGTCCAATAATTCTGGATTTGCTTTTTTTAGAAGTGGTTGTATCGCCGCAGCTACTCGTTTCCGTAATATTATTCTAGCCAATAAATAGAAGACTAATCCTACTAATAATGACCATACTAACGTGTTAAATTTACGCGGAGCCTCTGATCCATGCATCCATTCAGGTGTTTGCAATAACGCATCCATTCGATCTTCTGTTAAAAGCTCCCCGTTTCCAGGTCCGAATAGTGCTGGTAATTGATAATCCAACGTTGTTTCGTTCTCATCAACAACATAGGAAAAAGAAGCATGATAATCCATTGCTGAAAAAGTAGTAGTAATCAATACAAATCCAAGCGTCGCAAAAATGGAGTACATAATAATTTCAAGCCACTTGGTTCTTGCCGTAGATTTAGTTTGATCAATCTGTCTAATTAAATAAATAATACCCGCGATAAAACTGACTGCCAGAATCGCTTCTCCTAGTGCAACGGTTGTAACATGGATATAAAGCCAGTGACTCTTCAATGAAGGGACCAATGGCGATATTTCTCTCGGATACATACTTGCATAGGCGATAACGAGTAAAGCGATTGGTAATGCAAATAATCCTAGCAAATCAATTCGATAGATAAAGTACAGGATAATAAAAGCCAGGACAAGCATCATACCGAAAAATGTAACAAACTCAAACATATTACTAACCGGTGCATGTTTACTTGCTACCCATCGTGTGAAAAAATAACCCATTTGAGCAACAAAACCCAAAATCGTTACTCCAATCGCCAATTTGTTTATGAAGCGGAATTCTTTTTCTTTTCGCTTATCTCTAATTGTTGCTGCGAATAGTACAGTGGCAATCAAATAAATAACAAACGCACTATATAACAGGCCGCTGCTTAACGATAATAAATCCATGCATTTTCCTCCTAACATTCCCCTAAAATTGTTATTCCTCTTCTTTCGTTTCCTGATCCTCGATCATTTTCAGGTTGGTATCTTGTATCATTTTTTCGAACTCTCTTGTAAAACCAAACCAGTTCTTATTTGTATGACAGGCAATATATAAACGATTCGCTTGCGGATGAATCCAAATTCGACGGTGCTGCCAATACATCCCTTGGATTACACCTATCATAAATATAAACGCCCCTACTCCTAATATTGGTAACGTTAAATCCTTCTTCACATTTAATCCACTAACATCTCGGACCGTGAAATCTGCTAAACCTAACTTATATTGATTATCCCCAGATGGAATGTTCTGTCCAATAGCAAGGAAACTAGCTTCTTGTTCTTCCATATCAGGTCCTTTGACAAAAAAGACAAAACCTGGGTTACGTGGATAATTGGATACAGAGCGAGGTTGCCCATTACTGAGTTCATAATCTGGATAATATTTGTTCAACTCGATCGTATAACCATTATCAAACGTGTACTCTTGCTGGGGATCTGTTAAATCAACTGTAAATTCGACGATTGCCTCTTCCTCTTCATCATCTGCCCGATGCAGTTTGAAAGACATCGTCTGAAATTCACTCAATTGATAACTGTCCTGATAAAGACCGAGACCATTAATTTTCATCGGTTTATTTACGATGATTTCACCACTTTTAACCTCTTTCAGCTCTGGTTCTGATCCAACTACATCTGTTGAAACATTCTCATACAGTGTCGCCTTTGTTTCAAAGTGTTTTGGTATTGGACCATCTGTTCGATCTAACGCTGCCTGAAAGATATCATCGTCTTCTGATTCTCCATATGTTTCAAAGACAAATTCTTCATTCTTTATGTAATATTGCTGGTTCGTACCTGGAATAACAGCTGTTTCCCCTTCTCTTACCCACACAAAATCATCAACATACATGAACGGTACAAATTTAAATAATGTACCAATTAAAAAAATTATAAGACCTACGTGATTGACATACGGACCCCAACGGGAAAAACGTCCTTTCTCCGCTAATAAGTGTCCATCCTTTTCTGAGATTTTATAACGGTGTTTTTTTAAGTTATTTATAAAATTTGCTTTGTCATGTTCTGTTACTTCGGTGTTTTCTACGAAATATTTTTGTCGTTTTAAAAAGTGTAAATGTCGTTTGATTGCCTGATTCTTTAACGCTTTGAATAATGGTACTCCTCTATCAATACTGACTATAAAAATAGAAATTCCAATAAGCGCTACCAGGATAAGGTACCACCAGGACCCGTATAAGTTATGAAATCCTAATTGATAATAAATTTGTCCTGTAATGCCATACTGGTCCTCATAGTGTACAGCGGGATCAACATTCTGTGGAATATACATCTGCTGTGGATAGATCGTACCTAAAGAAGATGCAACGAGCGTAATCGCAATTAACGTAACCCCGACTTTAACAGAAGAAAAGAAATTCCAAATCTTATCAATAATTGACCGATTTCTCGTCTTCGAACGAATCGCCGTTCCATCATAGCGCATATTTAATAACTTACCATTTTGGTCATTATCTAACGGTTTTCCACATTTTTCGCAAATCGTCGTCCCCTCATTATTAACATGACCACATGTTGTACATTTTAACGTATTCATTCAAACCCCTCACGATCCTTCTGGAACTATCTGATCTAAATACCCTCTTAATTTTTCAACCGTCAATCCGCCTAGAACACGTTCGACAACGATTCCATTTTCGTCAATGAAATAGGTTGTCGGTATTGGCTTAATGCCATAAGTATCTAATACCTCCGTATGTTCATCATATAAGATAGGAAACGTAAGGTTGTAGTGATCAACGAAATTCTCTACCGGTAACTTCGTTGTATCTAAATTTACAGAAAGTATTTCGACACCTTTTTCCTTATATTCAGGATATAGTTGTTCCATATAAGGCATTTCTTTTTCACACGGTTCACACCACGTTCCCCAGAAGTTTAGCATAACACCTTGTCCCCTCAGGTCTGACAACTGAATGGCTGATGACTCATCTGTTGCAATTTGCTCTAATTGAAAATCTGGCGCTTGATCTCCCACTTCCACGACAGCATCTTCTTCCGCTGTTAAATTGGAAACAACAGCGAAAAGAAGCGCACCAAACAACACAACCAAGATGGACGTCCGAAAAATAAAACGATTACGTTTTTTTGCTTGCTTGTTCTGTTTTGCTTGCTCAATTTTACTCATCCGACTCACTCCCTTCGCTCATTGTACCATTTACTTCGTGTCGAAAATGTGACAGATATTCAACAATTATTTGGCAAGTTTTTTTAATTCAGCAATTTCTTGTGGTGTTAATTCTCGATGCTCCCCGGCGGTTAAACCATCTAACGTCAAGAAGCCAAATTTTTCGCGCTTTAGCTTTTGAACTGGGGTTCCTAACCATTCAAACATTCTTCTGATTTGACGATTTTTCCCTTGGTGCAGGACAATCTTGACTATTGCTGTTTTCTTCTTGGAGTCAACAGACATGACTTTGACATATTTCGCTTTCAATACGTCACCTTCAGATTTAATGCCTTTTTTAAATAATTGTAATTTCTCTCTATCCGGTATTCCTTCCGTTTTAACAATGTATTCTTTGTTAATTTGATGACTGGGATGCAAGAGTAAATTCGTAAATTCACCGTCGTTCGTCATAATCAGGATACCAGATGTATCATAGTCAAGTCTTCCAACAGGGAATAAACGCTCCTGATATTGCTCAAAAAAATCTGCTACAGTCTTACGGTGTTTATCATCCGACACGCTTGTTATAACACCACGTGGTTTATACAAAAGAAAATATAACTTTTTTTCTTTTTCGATCGGTACACCTTGCACTTTCACTTCATCTTCAGGAGATACCTTCGTACCTAATTCTGTTACCACTTTTCCATTCACTTCCACTAATCCTTGTTCCATTAATTTCTCCGCTTTTCTGCGTGATGTTATCCCACTTTGAGCGATTACTTTTTGTAGACGTTCCATCATAATACACACACTTTCTTTTTTTATAATTTATCACGGTGCTAACCGTCTGTAAGACTCCCACCTCAGGCTTCGAGTTCACAAAGAAGTTAAGTGGGAGTAAACAGACGCGTACACCCTGATAAGTTTTGCTAATAATGATCAGTGGTGCTCAAAAACCCCCTACTGATCAAAGTCTCACTTTTTTTGCTTCCACATGAAAACAGTAGCGCTTATCTTGCCTTAGCGCTACTACATGAACAACCATGTCACTATTATTACAGATACTATTATACCAATAAAATCCGCTATCAGTCCAATTTTTAAAGCATTTCCCATTTTTTTAATCCCTACAGCACCGAAATAGACGGTGAGAATATAAAAAGTAGTATCCGTACTGCCTTGCATAGTCGATGCCAACCTTCCCAAAAAGGAATCCGGTCCATAAACTTGTATGATCTCTGATGTTACGCTTAATGCTGCTGTCCCAGATATCGGTCGCAAAATGGCAAGGGGTGCTATCTCTGCCGGTATACCTACTTTTATAAGAATTGGTTCTACTAACTGAATAAAAGCATCTAACGCACCTGAACTTCTTAAAATAGCAATTGCTACGAGCATGCCTAATAAAAATGGAAGAAGAGAAACGGACATCTTTAACCCTTCTTTCCCACCTTCCACAAACACTTCATATGCTGGTACTTTTTTAATGATAGCCACTAACAAGATAAACATAACTGTCACCGGTACAATCCATATACTGATGACTGTCATCGCTTCGACCACAGCTTTCCCCCCTATAGCTTAATGGCTTCGTGAACGGCGCAATAATCGGTCGATGAAGATGGCGGCTACAGTAGTAATTGTCGTTGCCAAGATGGTACTGGCGACAATTTCAGTTGGAGCCTGGGAACCATATTGCAGACGAATCGCAATAACGGTTGTTGGTATCAGCGTGATGCTCGATGTATTAATAACGAGAAACGTAATCATCGAATTACTAGCCTTGTCCGATTGACTAATTTTTTTCATTTCTTCCATCGCTTTTATTCCCATTGGAGTTGCAGCATTTCCGAGACCAAATAAATTAGCAGAGAAATTGGCTAATATATACCCCATCGCTGGATGGCCTGAAGGTATTTCGGGAAACAACCGGCTCACAATTGGCCGTGCTAGTTTCGCGAATGCTTCTAATATACCTGCACGCTCTGCCACTCTCATCATTCCAAGCCAAAAAATTAGAACACTTGATAAACTGATAACCAATGTCACTGCTTCATTTGACCCATCGAACAGTGCTTGATTTACTTCTTCCATTGTTCCGTTAAACATGGCATATACAATGCCTATAACAGCCATTAATGCCCATATTACATTAATCACGCTGATCACCTAAAAAATGTTGGAATTGTTGCCATATACCTGTCCACAGATTGGAACGTTCTTCACTAGGTGGTTCACCCAAGTATATACTTGTTGTTGTAATTGGCTCATCATTCAAATAGAACACTCTTTTACCGATTCGATCGAAAGCCCCAACAGTATCACTCAAATAGTTTTTGTATTCTATGGATTCAGCTTCTTCATCAGTTAATGGATAATGGATTGTTTCGTCTATACTTGCTGTAAGCCGCTCTTCCTGATCCAATTGAATTTCGAATGTGGATTGATCCTGAATATTTTGCAACGGATAATTTTCAAAACCCCATTCGAATAATCGCATATGATCCTGCCAATCATTTGGTGCATCTAATGTAACCATGATTAATGTTTGTCCATTTTTTTCAGCAGTTGAGACCAACGTTCTCCCTG
Source organism: Gracilibacillus salinarum (assembly GCF_022919575.1). NCBI lineage: Bacteria > Bacillati > Bacillota > Bacilli > Caryophanales > Bacillaceae > Gracilibacillus > Gracilibacillus salinarum. The sequence continues at coordinate 626,837 of NZ_CP095071.1, forward strand.
CAGCCTTCGTGTAACCCGTCTTTCCTCCACTGCTATATTTATACATCTGTGTAAGCAATTTGTTTTTGTTCTTCCACGGATAGTCACGGGAAGATGATTTGTAAGAGGTGGTTCCGGATATTTTTTGGTAATCTTCATTATCCATCGCATATTTTGTTAATAATGCCATGTCATAGGCAGTGGAATAATGTGTGTCGGAATCAAGGCCATGTGCATTATCAAAATGGGAGTTCGTCATGCCTATCCACTTTGCTTTGTCATTCATTAAATAAGCAAAGCCTTCTTCACTTCCTCCCACATACTCACTGATCGCGACTGCAGCATCATTTCCTGAACGCAGCATCAGTCCATACACAAGGTCTTCCAAGCTAATTTCATCCTCTTTTTTCAAATAAATCGATGAACCTTCTGTTCTAATAGCATTATCAGATATGTTGACTTTATCGTCCATTTTTCCTGATTCTATTGCGAGAATAGCTGTCATAATTTTAGTAATACTTGCAATCAGGCTCGGTTCATCTGCATTTTTTTCAAATAATACCCTTCCTGTTTCCTGGTCCATCAATACCGCACTTTGCGCAGATACCTGTATATCAGCCGTTGCTTTAACATCAGCAGGTATAAACTGTAAAATACTTATGAGGACAATAATGCAATATCCTATTTTTCGCATGATACACCTCTTCCTACTTTTCCAGATACGTTTGTAACATTTTATGCAGACAAGCCATGCTTATGCCAAAAAAATAACCTTGTAACAAATTGTGCTACAAGGTTAATCTCCCATATTCTGCAAGCGATCAAAAAACAAATCTGCTTCTTGCTCAATATCCAGTTCATTAATATCTTCTGGCAGAGGCGGTAAATCATCGATCGAACTCAAACCGAAATACGTTAGAAACTCTACGGTTGTACCAAATAAGATTGGACGACCAACTCCTTCTTTTCTTCCAACCTCTTCTATTAATGCGCGAGAATTCAACGTTTGTAAAGGTCTTTCACTTTTCACGCCGCGAATTTGCTCTATTTCTGTTCTTGTAATTGGCTGTAAATAAGCGATAATGGCCAAAGTTTCCAGAGCAGCTTGTGATAATTTGGCATGAACCTTTGCCTCTTTCAGTTTAGAATAATATTCGCTATGTTCAGGCTTTGTTGTTAAAAATAGTACGTCCTGAGACTCCATCAGCATGATTCCTCGTTTGGCATGCTCATATTCGAACTTCAGTTCATTGATCAGGTGTTCCGCCATGTCTTTATCCAGATCTAAAACTTTCCTCAGTTCTTTTTTATGAATGCCTTCATCTCCAGCAGCGAAAATCAAACCTTCCAATATCGCCTTAATATCATTTATATCCAACTTCTATACCTCCATCAACATCAGTGCGTCTCGTAACGAGAGACGATCAGCTCGTCCAGGTTCTTCTCTTGCTTACAATGAATTCGGTTTTGTTTCATTAATTCTAAAATCGCAATAAAGGTTGCGACGATGTATGTTCTTGTTTTAGTGGGAAACAATTCAAAAAACGAAACTGGCTTATTCACCTGATCGATTGTCTCCATGATTTCTTCCATCCGCTGTTCAATAGGGATTTCCTGACGCTGAACGGATGTTTCTAATGGTCGGTTCCATTTCTTTCTCTCCAACACTTTACCTATTGCTTCAATCATATCATAGATATTCGCAGCACCTTCTGGTAATTGACGGTCTTCTTCTTCAAATTGCATCGGCGGTCTTGTATGGACCTGACTCTGTTCTACTTCACGATCCTTCAAGTGCTCTGCGGCTTCTTTATATTTACGATATTCTATTAATCGTCTCATTAATTCTTCACGAGGATCTTCTTCATATTCTTCCTCTATTTCAATTGCTGGGTTTGGAAGTAGTAATTTACTTTTGATCTCCAGTAATGTAGCAGCCATCACCAGATACTCACTAGCAATATCTAATTCTAACTGCTGCATAGTATGTATATACACCATATATTGCGAAGTGATTTCAGCAACTGGAATATCATAAATATCAATTTCGTATTTATTAATTAAGTGTAAAAGTAAATCTAAAGGGCCTTCGAAGCTTTCTAATTTCACTTGGTAATGATTCGGCATAAAAAAACTCCTAAAAAATACATTTTTTATGGGCGATTTAATACAAACGCCTATACGCGTATCCAATTCTTGCATACATTAATCTAGAAAGATCAATTCTTACAATTGATTAATTAATCTTTAGGAGGTTTGAAAATGGGATATTCATATGGCGGTGGATTTGCTTTAATCGTTGTGTTGTTCATTCTTTTAATCATCGTAGGTGCAGCTTGGTACTAGGATCAAACCTAATCAAAGCTTATCGTCTTTAAGGCGGTAAGCTTTCTCATTAATATGATTACATAGTTGTTTCTTTTTAGTATTCGTTTTTTTGTTATCTGATTAAGAGTCAAACTGCCCCGGTGTTATTTTTCTTGTTATTGAAAAGAACCTTTGCCAGTATTTGATCAGCAAAGGTTCTTACGTATTATTGATCCTCTTCTGTATTGCATTTTTTCAAGAATCTATCCGTTAATTCATTTGGGACTACGTCAAATGATGTACCATAATGATTCTTTAACGCATTAACCATTTTCTTTCCAAATCCCATATTGCGATGTGATGGATTTACCGTTATATGCTGAAGAACTGCTATCTTCGTTTCTTGATTTAAGAATACACCGACCGCACCCAAAATGTCCTCTTCTTCTTTCCATAAAAATAATTGCCAATCATCATTTGTTTCATATTCTTTGATGGTATCCTGCAACTTTTTTACTTCTTTCTCATCTGGCATTAAGGACAGTAAACCCATAGCGATTTTTTCAAACCTTTTTTTATAACGAATTAACATATTGAACCCCTCATTATTCATAACAAATTCATTTATTGATATGTTATGTTTTCATTCAAAAGTCGTTACTGTTTATTATTTCCAATCACTAGGAAGAAAATACAATTCCAAACCAGTAAAAACAGCCCCAAGCCATAGCTAAGACTAACAATATTACAAAAAGAAGAATGTTTCTTTTCTGCATATGTATCGTTCCTTTGAATGATAAAATCAATTGCCACTTTCCACTTTACAATAGTATAAACGTCATACATTGTCAAACATTATCAGAATTAGACAAATGATAGTGCTTTATACTTCTGTCACTCGAACTGTTTGCATCGCATCACCTTGGCGAATGCGGAGAACTGTATCCATTCCTTCTATTACTTGACCAAACACAGTATGCACACCGTCTAAATGTGGCTGTGGTTCATGAACGATAAAGAATTGACTTCCTCCCGTATCTTTTCCAGCATGTGCCATTGATAAACTGCCAGCGACATGTTTATGAGGATTTCCTTCTGTTTCACAATCGATGGTATATCCCGGACCACCCATTCCTGTTCCAGTTGGGTCACCGCCCTGTGCGACAAACCCAGGGATAACACGGTGGAAAACAATCCCATCATAAAATTTTTCGTTCGCTAATTTTTCGAAGTTTGCGACTGTGTTCGGTGCCGCCTCTTCATACATTTCAATTACAATTTTTTCTCCATTTTCAAATTCCATTACTGCTTGCTTCATTGTTCATTCCTCCTATTCGTATGATAAATCATTTTGGATCATGTCTTTATATGATTCTCGTTGTACAACTAGTTTATCCTCACCATTCTCGACAAATACAACAGCCGGTTTTGGAAATCGATTATAATGGTTGGACATGGAGTAGCCATAGGCACCCGTTGAAAAAACAGCCAAAATATCATTTGGTTCCACTTTCGGTAAGGTTATATCCCATATTAACATATCTCCGGATTCACAACATTTACCTGCAATCGAAACTTCCTCTTCCTCAATCGCATTTACTTTGTTGGCAATAACAGCTTCATATTTAGCCTGGTAAAGCGCTGGACGCAAGTTGTCAGTCATCCCACCGTCTACTGATACGTATTTACGAACGTTGGGTATTTCTTTGATAGATCCGATTGTGTATAAGGTTACACCTGCGTCTCCAACTATTGACCTTCCTGGCTCAATCCATATTTCCGGGAAAGCCATATCGTACTGGTCAATTTCTTCTTTGACTTTGGTAATTAAGGCTTCTACATAGGCAGGATGGGGAAGTGGATTATCTTCCTTTGTATATCTGATGCCAAAACCTCCACCCAGATTGACAACCTCGGATTCAAAACGGTGACGGTCTTTCCAAACTTTTAATGTGTGAAATAACCTTTCAATTGCCATTGTAAAACCGTCTGTTTCAAAAATTTGTGAACCTATATGACAATGTAATCCTTTAACATGTATGCGGTCAATCTGCCGTAATCGTTGAAGTGCTTCTTCCGCCTGCCCATTTGTCAGGTCAAATCCAAACTTAGAATCTTCATTACCGGTCAGAATGTAATCATGTGTATGTGCTTCGATGCCTGGTGTTACTCGAATGAGAACATCCATTTCACGTTTTTGTTCCTCTAAAATATGCGCCAATAATTCAATTTCATGAAAATTATCCACCACTATACAACCTATATTGTATTCAACTGCCATTGATATCTCATCGATACTTTTATTATTTCCATGCATATGTATTTTTTCTACAGGAAATTCCGCTTGGATAGCCGTATATAATTCACCTTGTGAGACAACATCAAGGCTTAAATTCTCCTGCTTAGCAATTTGCACCATCGCAACAGAAGAGAATGCTTTACTCGCATACGCAACTTGCGCGTTAATCCCATGTTTTTGAAAAGTATTTACAAATGCTTTAGCGTTTTGTCGGATTTTTTCTACATCATACACAAATAATGGTGTGCCATATTTTTTCGTTAATTCCACTGCATCAATACCAGCGATGGTTAACTGATTATTATGAATGGCTGTAAACGGTTGTATCATCATTTTCACCTCACCTGTCATTAGCTCCATTTGTCAAACAAAAATCCCTTATCCCTGTCTTTCTCCAAGACAGGTAGACAAGGGATGAGGCCATTCCCATTTCTACAAAATGTAACAAAGTATAAAGATAATTTATCACAGGCAAGTCATTACTTCAAGTATTATTTCTACTAGGTCAAGTTTGTTTTCGATTATTCTGCGGCTTTACGATACTTGGCCGGGTCTTTGATAAAGGTACTGCAACACGAAATAAAATTTGCCAAATAGCTTTATCATTAAAGGGAATGAACGGCCATAAATAAGGTGTTTGTAACGATCTTGTTGCAGCCAGTAATAAGATAAAAACAGTACTGCCAATTACAAACCCTTTAATTTGGAATATAAAAGTAATGATTACTAGCAATAATCTCATCATTTTATTCGCAACACTTAATTCATAACTTGGAGTAGCGAAAGAACCAATCGCTGCTATCGATACATAAAGAATAACTTCTGCACTAAACAACCCCACTTCTATGGCTATCTGACCGATCAATACAGCCGCTATTAACCCCATAGCCGTTGATAAAGGTGTGGGAGTATGTATAGCAGCCATCCTCAGAAACTCTATCCCGATATCCGCAAGTAGAATCTGAATAATAATAGGTACGTTACCTGTTTCATTCGGTCCAATAAATTGTAATTTTTCCGGAAGCAGTGATGGATCTAACACGAGCAGCATCCAAAGTGGTAACAAAAACAATGATGCAAAGATTCCGACAAACCTAATCCATCGTACAAATGTACCAACTGACGGAGACTCTCGATACTCCTCGGCATGTTGTACATGATGAAAATATGTAGTCGGCGTAATAATCATACTCGGAGACGTATCCACCATAATCAGAACATGACCTTCAAACAAGTGAGTTGACGCGACATCTGGTCTTTCCGTATAGCGTACAAGTGGATAAGGGTTTATCCCTTGATGAACTAAAAATTCTTCAATTGTTTTATCTGCCATCGAGATTCCATCTACATCAATTTCGTCCAATTCTTTTTTCAATAGGTCTACAAGATTCTGATCGGCAACATCTTGTAAGTAACAAATACATACATCCGTTTTTGAACGTTCCCCAACTTGCACCATTTCATTTCTTAGTCGTTCATCTCGTATTCTTCTTCTTGTCAAGGCTGTATTTTCTACTATGTTCTCTGTATATCCATCTCGAGAACCCCGAACTACTTTTTCCGTATCCGGTTCTTGTGGTTGTCTTCCAGGGTACGAACGAACATCCACAATAAAACATTCTTCCTCACCTTCTGCAAATACTACGAGAAGGCCCGACAATAACTGGTCGACTGCTTCATCCATCGTTTTCTTCTTCTCTACCTGCTGGTGAACGATGCGATTATTTATTTCTTCATATAGATCAGAATGTTCATTCTCATTATCATTTACAGAGATGAGTTTCTTAATGACTTCGATGACGTATTGCGTGTCTACTAAGCCCGTAACATAATACAGTTGCACTTTTTTCTTTAGAATTTTTAACTCGCGGAAACCGACATCAAAGGATACGCCGATTCCTAGTTTGGTTTTAAGAAATTCCTGATTCTTCTCTATGGAACGATTAATTGCTTGTTTCTTATTAGCCATAACGAACTCCTTCACTATATAATATCCACAAAAATGAGCCACTGAAATAAAGATCCTACAATTTTTCCGATCACAATGGCCATTAACAGCCATAATAGTTCTTTATCAATTCCTAGCCTTTTCATAAGTAACGGAAAAACATTTAACACTTCCGTTAATGCCGCTGCAAGCATTCCGACAAATATGCCATGTAATAATCCCCAAATTCCTAAAAATATCACTGGTATGTGCAATACCATATCGGTAAATGTCAGATACGTTCCAATCATCGCACCAATGATAACGCTGGCTTGATAATTTTTCAGCCAATGATTTGATTTGCTTAGCTGGACTAATCGGGGAATAATGCCTAGCACGGTTATAAATGCAACAAAACCAGTCCCTACCATTAACCCTGATCCAAAGCCGATTGCAATTTCCGCTATAATATGAAGGATGTTAAGAGTCATCGCGTTTGTTCAAAGCATTCTCATGATAGATTAAATATTGATCAAGGTCTTGCTGGTAATTAAACATCTCTACTTCAAGCGGGCTAGGTTCCTCGTTAAATCTTTTTTTGAAAATATGGTTAAAGAACAGGATCATACCTAACCCTAAACCGATTGAGTATGGTATTTGGATCCATAATGGCTTATCTTGCCGATCACCGGTCAGTAAATAGAAGAGTCCTTGATGTACTTCTTCCATACTAACATCATAATGGAAGTTCATTATCGCCATCGCAGATCCTATACAAAGCAGTAGCCAGATCGCAAAAATGAGGAGCAAATTTGCTTTCTTTTCTTCTTTTTTAATCTCGATAATGGTTTGATTCGAACCTAACAATTCGATCGTTAAGAATGGATAATGGGCTACAAGCGTTTCTAATAATTGAAAACCATCAATGACCGAGACATTATTATCTTTTTCGGTAATCTGATAAATCTTCAGTTCTTTCAATTTGTCCAAGAAATCAATATTACCTGTAATATGCGCAATATCACCGAGTCGGATCAAATGCTGCTTTTTCACAGCGATTTTCTTTTTCAAGCGAAGATATACTTTTTCCTCCTTCATATTCATCATCCCTTTTCTTAATAGGCTCTAGAGGAAATGTTTTTCTTAGTATGAGAGGAATTCAAGTTTTCATTCATTTTGTAGTAGAAAAGAAGTAATATGGAAGATTACTCAGCTAATATTCATGATCAATTTGGATATTTTTGGTAGGGGGTTCATAAGAACTCAGTGATCGCATACCTACATTTTAGTAAGACCTTTTCATAATACATTAATAAACAACTTCCTATAATATGGATTATGCAAACCGGAACTGTCTGACATGGAGTTAATTATGATAATTTTTATCTGCTTAGCAAAGCTCCGGAAATAGGCTCCGCGTCCTGTGGGCACGGCTTCAGCTAATTTATGAAAGAAAATTCTTTTCTTTCATAAATGGATCTTCAGCTCGCGCTGATTCCACTGGAGTCTCCGCCTATTTCCTACGCTTTAGGGAAGTGCTACAACGTATGGAACAGCAAAAAGCAGTGGTTCTAGGCATTTTTCAATAGCTATTATATATGCATACGATCACTATGCTAGCTCTTACAAAAATTGTAGAGTCCTAATTCTAGCGTAGGTCAACCACGTAGACTCCCATGGGACAGGCAGGCGCTGAAAATCCACAACGTCTGCACCTGCGTCTACTAGTAACGCTTCGAAGTATGCTTCCTCGGTGCAAGGTAGCAAAGAAGTGATTCATGTAGTAGCCTAGCTTCAGCCGTGCCCCTAGGACGCGAAGTGATTGGGCGGAGCGGTATCCTAACATACATAATATTTCAAAATCATCACTAAGCTGCTAGCATTACATAATCCATATTATAAGAACCAGAACCAATCTTCTTGTTCAGTATTGATATGACTGTACTTTTATACCTTCTTACTTGTTTGGAGAAACTTGGCATTCGCCTCGTCTATTAGTGAGTGACGACGTTTTTCTTATACTCGGTACATATTAAATATTCACTACTGAACAAAAAAAAGACTACCTGTTAAGGCAGCCTTAATTCATAATCTCTTCTTTTATTTTCTCCAGTATTTTCTTCTCTATTCGTGACACTTGCACCTGTGAGATTCCTAAACGATTGGCAACCTCGGTTTGTGTTTTGTCTTTATAATACCTCAAATAAACGATCAAACGCTCACGTTTATCTAAATCTTTAATGACTTGTTCCATCGTTAGTTTATCAAACCAGTTATCATTTACATCTGCGATTTGATCCAATAACGTAATAGGATCCCCGTCGTTTTCATAAACGGTTTCGTGAATAGATTGCGGTTTTTTGGTTGCCTCTTGTGCATGGATAATATCTTCTGGCGATAATTCTAACTTATCAGCAATTTCTTGAATTGTCGGAGCTCTTGATAATTCCTTTGTCAGATCATCTGTTACTCTTCTAATTTTATTGCCGATCTCTTTTAACGACCTGCTTACTTTAACGGTTCCGTCATCACGGATAAACCGCTGAATTTCACCAATAATCATAGGAACAGCATAGGTAGAAAATTTAACATCGTACTCCAGATCAAACTTATCAATCGACTTTAGTAAGCCGATACAGCCAATTTGGAATAAGTCATCCTGATCATAACCTCTGTTTAAAAATCTTTGTACAACGGACCATACTAAACGGATATTCTTTTCCACTAACAATGATCTAGCTTCTTCGTCTCCTTGCTGACTGAGTTGAATGTATTTTTTAACCTCTTTATCATCCAATGGTGAAGCGTTCGATATTTTAGTTTTCATAGGCATCACCTAATGACTCATACTTTTGCTGGTCTGAAAATCTTTCGTCATTTTCACTTGTGTGCCTTCTCCTGGGTGTGATATTATTTCGACCTTGTCCATAAAATTTTCCATAATGGTAAATCCCATTCCGGAACGTTCTAATTCCGGTTTAGATGTATAAAGGGGTTCTTTCGCTAAATCGATATTGTCAATGCCTGATCCCTCATCTTTAATAACAAGAGATAAGGAACGATCCGTTAACGTACAGGAAATATATACAAATTGATCAGGGTCTTCTTCGTAACCATGTATAATCGCATTTGTTACAGCTTCGGACACTACTGTCTTAATTTCTGTCAACTCATCCATCGTGGGATCTAATTGTGAAACAAAGGATGCAACCGACACCCTTGCAAAAGCCTCGTTCTCACTGACACTTTTAAATTTCAATTCCACGGCATTATTCACGATGCCACCCCCAAACTGGAAAGTGCAAAGTCTTCATTGGATTCCAATCGGACAATTTTAAACAAACCGGACATATCAAACAGTCGTTTTACAGCTGGATTTACTGAGCAGACAATCATTTCGCCGCCTAATTGTTTCACTTCTTTATATCTTCCTAATACGACGCCCAGCCCTGAGCTATCCATAAAGTGAAGTGCATTCAAATTCAGGATCACATGTTGAATTCCTTGTTTCTGAAGCTGCTCCTGCCATTCAATTTTTAATCGAGCAGCAGAATGGTGATCAAGTTCTCCATCCAGCCTGACAATCAAAACGTTTTGCACAACTGTAAACTGAGATTGTAATTGCATAATGTTTCCCTCCCTGTTCTTTTCTGTCTTACAAATTCTATTTTTGTTGGTCATATTCCTGCATCATGACAAAAGTAGAACGAAATCGCCTAAATAAATCGAATTTCGACTTCAAATGACGAATATAAAAATCAACTTTCTCTATCTTTATTTAAAAAAACGATTGAAATGTTCGTTTAAATAATTGCAACACATTGGCTTGTTCAACATCTTCTAAAATAGTTAAGTCTGTTTCACTCATTATCTGTTCACCATCCGTCACTTGTAACTTTCCTACGACGGTCCCTTTTTCCAATGGCAATGTAATGTCCTGATTAATCGTGATTTTGGTCTCTACTTTCTCTAGGTCTGTCCCTTTCGGATAGAGAATCGATACTGAATCACTCGTTACGACATCCACCTTTTGTTTGTTAGCCTTCAACCATTCAAAAGAGGTTACTACTTGATTTTTTTCATATAAAGGCTTTGTATCGAATTTGGCATAGGCATAATCAAGCAGTTTACTGATTTCATTATTACGGTCTTTCGGTGTTTTCGCACCCATAACAACAGCAATTGTCCTCATCCCATTCTTCTCTGCTGTTGCAGTCAGGCAGTATTTTGCTTCGTTGGTAAAACCAGTTTTTAAACCGTCCACACCATCGTAAAAGCGAACTAACTTATTCGTATTAACTAACCAAAATTCTTTTTCCGTTCCTTTTCGAAGATAGTCTTCATAAATGCTGGTATAATTCGTAATGGCTTCATATTTCAGTAATGCTTTCGCCATCACTGCCATATCATGAGCGGTGCTGTAATGATCTTCAGCAGGTAATCCGGTTGAATTCTGAAATTGTGTTGACGTTAAACCTAGATCCTTTACCTTATTATTCATCATTTCGACGAACGCTTCTTCACTGCCTGCAATTCTTTCTGCCATCGCTACACTCGCATCATTTCCAGAGGCAACAGCTATCCCCTTCAACAAGTCGTTCACTGTCATTTCTTCTCCCTCTTCTAGAAATATTTGTGATCCGCCCATAGAAGAGGCCTTTTCACTAACTTTTACTTTCTCATCTAATGTTAATTCTCCCTTTTCAATTGCTTCCATAATCAATAACATTGTCATGATCTTTGTCATGCTAGCAGGTGGTAATTTTTCATCAGAATTCTTATCATATAAAATATTGCCAGTATCTCGTTCGATTAATATCGCTGATTTAGAATTCTCAGCTAAGTCAAGTGACGTGTTCTCATTAACTTCCATCGAGATATGCTGGTCATTATGTTGCGCTAAAACAACACTTTGACTCATCAACATTGATAATAAAAAAACTGAAACAATACTTAACTTTTTCACAAATGTCACCTCCGATTAATAACATCACTATTTTTTCCAAAAAAATTCAAAGGTATAACCATTTGTGAAGATATTTTTTAAGATTTAATGGATGAACTTAGTTTTCCCCAAGCTTTGTACATTCTTAATTATCACACTACGTCGATCTTCTTCATCATTAACAGGTTAGAAAAACCAGGCATAAGCCGCGCGGTCCTATTTGAATTAAATTAAATACGACTACCTATAATATGATTATGTAAACCAAGAATGTATTGCAACTTGGTTATTTTGATAAACTTTATCTGCTTAGCAAAGCTACGGAAATAGACCTCGCAGGACGCGGAGTGGTTGGCCGGAGCGTTATTCTAGCACTTGAAACATTTCAAGAATACCGTACCGCTTAGCAGTTGACATAATCCATATTATCTGAAAAAACTTCATATTCAATGTGATTACTGCTGTAACTGCAATTTTATGCTTTCTTGACTGATAGAAAAGCGCAAGCGCCTGTTTAGAAACGTCGCGACTGGACGGCATTAACTGAGATAAAGGAATCAGGTTGAGCTTGCGAACCGATGCTGAAAGTCACCTTGTTTCTAAACGCCGAGAGGACACGGCTGTTCCTGTCAGTAAGTGTACGAATCTTAAAATTTTATACTTTACTGTATCAATAAACAAAAATAAAGATAGCAGAAAAACTGCTATCTTTATTTGATCACTTCATATATCATTTTCCGCTGATGTATCTTCTCTGTTTTTATCATATACGCCTGCTTCACCATACCTGCAACATCATCGACATCATCGCGGTCACTGTGTAATATTGCTAAGGTGTCGCCTTTCTTTACTTGATCTGCAATTTTTTTCTTGAGAGTGATACCGACGCCATGGTTAATCTTGTCTTCTTTTTTTGCTCTTCCTGCACCAAGATGCATAGCAGCTAATCCGATCTCATCTGCTTCCATTTCATGAATGTATCCTTCTTCATCTGCTTTCACTTCCACTTGATAAGTCGCGCTCGATAATTTTGACAAATCCTCAATATAGGAAGTATCACCAGACTGTGCTTTGATAAATTGATAGAAGGCATCGTATGCTTTTCCATTATCCAACAATGTTGCTAAGGCATCCGTTGCTTCCTTATAATTACGATAAATACCAGCAATCAAAGTCATGTGAGCAGCAAGTTCAATAGCTAATTCCCTTAAGTCATCTACTCGCTTCCCTTGTAACACTTCAATTGCTTCTTTTACCTCATTAGCATTACCAATCTCGTATCCAAGAGGTTGATTCATATCACTTATAACAGCAACTGTATTTCGACCTAGTTGATTACCGATAGTCACCATTTCTTTTGCTAATCGCTTCGAATCTTCTAATGACTTCATAAATGCTCCAGAGCCCGTTTTGACATCAAGTACAATACCGTCTGCCCCTGATGCAATTTTTTTACTCATTATTGAGCTGGCTATTAACGGGATCGAATCAACTGTAGCAGTTACATCACGTAATGCATACAGTTTCTTATCAGCAGGTGCTAAATTACCGGTTTGTCCGACTACTGCCAACTTGTACTTATTGACATTATCGATAAATTGCTGATTGGTTAATTCTACTTTAAAACCAGGAATCGCTTCTAATTTATCAATAGTACCACCTGTATGACCGAGCCCTCTGCCTGACATTTTGGCGACCGGAATACCCGCTGCAGCAACTAAAGGACCGACAATAAAAGTTGTCTTGTCACCGACTCCACCTGTTGAATGTTTATCCACCTTATGACCTTTGATTGGACTTAGATCAATGGTATCACCCGATTCGACCATGGCTTTCGTTAACAATGCTGTCTCTTTTCCGGACATTCCTTTGTAATAAATTGCCATCATTAATGCAGACACCTGATAGTCTGGAATTTCTTCATTCATGTAATGTGTGATAAAATAATTAATTTCTGCTTCTGACAAATCACCGCCATTACGCTTTCTTGCAATTATATCTACCATTCTCATCGCGAATACGCTCCTTAAGATTTAATTTCTTGCAGAAAACTAACACCATATTCTGGCATTTTTACATTAAAATTAGCAGCAACAGTTGCACCGATATCAGCGAAAGTTTGTCTTCGTGCTAATTCTTTTCCTCTTTTAATTCCGTTGTGATAGACAAGTAATGGTACATACTCTCTGGTATGGTCCGTTCCGTGATGAGTTGGATCGTTACCATGATCTGCCGTAATAATTAGCAGATCATCGTCCTTTAACTTAGTAAGAACTGCTGGTAATTGCTGATCAAAAGTCTCCAACGCTTGCCCATACCCATCCGGATCTCTTCGATGTCCGTATTTTGCATCAAAATCGACTAAATTAAGAAAATTTAAACCTGTAAATTCTTCATCCATCGATTCGATTAATTTTTCCATACCATCGTTATTATCATTTGTTCGAATTGATTTTGTAACGCCTTCTCCATCATAGATATCAGAAATCTTTCCTAACGCAAGCACATCAAAGCCACCATCTTTCAGTGCATTCATCACTGTATAACCAAAAGGCTTCAATGCATAATCATGTCTGTTTGCAGTCCGTTCAAAATGTCCAGGCTTACCTACAAATGGTCTAGCAATTACTCTACCGATCATATACTTCTCATCAAGAGTCAGTTCTCTGCATATTTCACAAATTTGATAAAGTTCCTTTACAGAGATAACCTCTTCATGTGCCGCTATTTGTAATACAGAGTCTGCTGACGTATAAACGATTAAATCTCCAGTTTCAAGATGATGAGGCCCTAATTCTTTAATGATTTCGGTACCAGAAGCAGGCTTATTACCTATAACCTTTCGTCCCGTTCTTTCCTCTATCTTATCAATTAATTCTTTTGGGAACTGTTCAAAAGTACGGAAGGGTGTGTCAATGTGCAAACCCATGATCTCCCAATGTCCTGTCATCGTATCTTTGCCGTTTGAGGCTTCCTGCATTTTCGTGAAATGTGCTTTGGGATGTTTCGATTCTTTTATTCCCTCTATTTGCCGAATATTACTTAGTCCGAGTTCAGCCATTGTTGGCATATGAAGACCATTACGATGAGTTGCAATATGGCCGAGCGTATCCGCTCCGATGTCGTTAAAATCAGCCGCATCTGGTGCTTCCCCAATTCCGACCGAATCTAATACAATTAAAAAAACACGATTAAAAGTTGTCAATTACAATCCCTCCTAATAATCCATACCCTGTCTACTTCGTTAATATGCTTCAAAAATGCTGTAATATAACACTTCAGTCTTACTAAATGGATAAAAGAGTGATATTTTATTTGTTTTAAATGAAGTTAAAAACGCCACGATCGTATCGTGACGTTTTATGCTCTCGGATGATGGCTTTTATATATATCTTTTAAACGCGATTTAGAGACATGGGTATAAATTTGCGTTGTGGAGATACTAACATGACCGAGCATTTCCTGGACTGCTCTTAGGTCCGCTCCATTTTCCAGCAAATGTGTTGCAAATGAATGGCGCAACGTATGAGGGGATAATTCTTTCTCAATTCCTGCTTCTCTAGCAAGTTCTTTCATAATCTTCCAAAACCCTTGTCTGCTTAGCGGGTTACCATGATGGTTAACAAACACGGTTTCAGTCTGTTTTTTTCTTACGAAGTCGCTTCTGGCTGTGTGAATGTATTTGTCTAAAGCATCGCTTGCCATCTCACCCAGAGGGACTATTCTTTCTTTTGAACCCTTTCCAAAGCATCGCACAAATCCCATAGTGAGATGTAAATCATTCATTTTTAAATCGATTAATTCTGAGACACGCAAACCAGTTGCATAGAGCGTTTCTAACATCGCTTTGTTACGAACGGTATATTTATCAGATGGCTGGATATTCAATAATTTATCAACGTCAGACAGTGATAATACTTTCGGTAATTTGCGATTTGCTTTTGGTGTTTCAATATGTAAACTAGGATCTTCTTTTAGTTGGTATTCCCGTATTAAAAACTGATGGAACAGACGCAACGTTGAAAGCATTCGAGCAATGGTAGCAGATGATCTCCCCTGATCATTCAAACTGTACAAAAACTGCATAATGTCGTTCCTGCTCACTTGTTTCCACTCCGCTAATTGTCGCTCCTTATGAAGATACTGATAATACTTCAGCAAGTCCCTTTTGTAGGCTTGCAAAGTATTATCAGACAATCCTCTTTCAATTTTCAAGAAATGAAAGAATTCTTCCACGGGATATTGCATTTCATTCATTGTTTATTCTCCCAATCGAAAAAAAATACTAAGTCTTTCCCATACATCTGTTTCTTCCTGAGGTTGAAATACTTTTACTGCGTCACCTTGTGGATATTCGTAGCGATGCAAATCTTCGTATTCATGATGCAACGCTTTAATAACGTAATAAAATAGCATTGTACATAAAACGAATATCACAAAAAACTTCATCATTTCGATTAACATTTTAAATACGGAAGACATATGGCATTCTCCTAATAGAAATCATTCTATTAGAATTTATACCAGTTTTAGAGAAAAATATACCTATTTTGCAGCCAATTTTTTTGCTTCGCAATTTCGGCAGATTCGATCCTGGCATACTTGGCAGATGCCATGAAACGTTAAACGGTGATCCTTGACAATAAAGCCCCAATCCGTCTGTACAATTTCCTCAACATCTTCTAATAAATCGTCGGTAATTTCTTCGACAGATCCACACTCTGTACAAACTAAATGATGATGGAAATGCTTTGCTCCTTCTTTACGAAGATCATAGCGTGATACTCCATCACCAAAATTAATTTTATCTACAACTTCTATTTCTGTTAACAATTCTAACGTTCTATATACCGTAGCTAAACCTATTTCTGGTGCCTTGTCTTTTACTAACAAATAGACATCTTCTGCACTTAGATGATCTTCTTCTCTTTCCAATAAAACACGAACAGTCGCTTCTCGCTGTGGAGTCAATTTATAGCTTTGTGCGTGTAATTCCTTTTTTATACGATCTAATCGGTGTTCCATATGAAGACCTCCTTACATTCTCATTATAAATAGTCCGATGTAAGGTGTCAATTAAAATAATTATAAATAGAGTGAATTTACAATTATCAGATAATAATTATTATTAATTAATAAGTTTGTCCGAAATTAGTTTCATCGCCTCAAAGGAAACAGCTGATTCCAAGATAGATGCAAGGCTCACGACCACCATCAAACCAATAAATATCGCGGTATAACGAAAGAAGATTTGCATGATAGGATGTTTGAAACGTTTGGAAAAAATACTCTGTAACAGTGATAATGAAAAAACCATCGCTAAACTACTTGCAATTATATAGATCGGAATGATTATCAAATTCTGTGGCGCAATTGATGAGAATGAGAACAATAACCCTTGCATCCCTAACTGATTCACAAAAAAGCCAACCGTAAATCCGATCGCAACACCTTTCACAAATAACAATACCCATATTATCGGTAAACCGATAACGGCTAATCCAAGAAAAAAGAGCAGAGAAAGAAACTGTATATGATAAAATGCTGCGTTTTTCATCAGCTCTTGCTTCGAAATATTATCGTCTTGTAAATAGCCGATAAAAAAACGCTCCAAATAAAAATACAAGTCTTGTTTTTGGACAAATGTCATACTATTCACGATGATCGCACCAAAAATGATACCTGTTATAAATAAGATAATCGTAAAAATATAGATGGTATGGTATTTCGTAATATGATTGGTGATGGTGTGTTTATTTTTTGGTAATTTCAATCGCTTCACATCCTCTAATTTAGTTCTCGTTTCAATCTATGAATTGCTAGATCGAAATAGAACTAAACTAGACGTGTTTTCCGATACAATCATTTACGAGCGATTTTACCGTATTTTCCGCCGCCACCAGACTCTATTAAA
The DNA here is from genome assembly GCF_022919575.1 of Gracilibacillus salinarum. NCBI lineage: Bacteria > Bacillati > Bacillota > Bacilli > Caryophanales > Bacillaceae > Gracilibacillus > Gracilibacillus salinarum. The sequence goes on from NZ_CP095071.1 coordinate 644,208, forward strand.
AGTTTCCCTTCTCGTAGCTGGATGATCTTCTCTGCTATTCTTTCGCCAATTACAGGAATTAATGCTTCTTTACTTACACGATGAATCACCGACATCTCGTTACCAAAATGATCTATCAGTTTCTCCAACGTTTTAGGACCTAAAGCTGGTATATACTCCAACGGCACTTGGTATAGGTAGGCCGGTCTGCTGGAAAGAGAATGAGAAGACGTTTTTAATTCCGCGATTCGGTCCGCAACCCCTTTTATAAATGTGACGGACTTGCAATGAGGACATGGCGATTCCTTATATGGTCTTAAACACTTTTGACAAACAGTTGTATAATATTTTCCTAATCTCGGATTCATCCCGAAATTTTTAATAACTTTTCGCTCTTCTATCTGTTGAAGTGCCATCTGTAATTCTTTAAAACTCGGCTCTTTAAGGCGAATAAGTTGATATTCTCTAGCTATTTTGGCTAAGGAATGGGCATCTGAATTGGTGACATACGTATATCGATGCAGCTCTGCAATCTGGTCAGCCATAGGTGTATCAGCACTTAATCCCAGTTCGATTGCATCTATCCAATCAGGATGAAACACTTCTTCTAATGACTGTTTCACTCCTTTACCAAACAAACTTTTGAAAGGTGTAAATACATGTGCGGGTATAAAGATTCCGTCTAACTCCTTAGTCTTCTGTTGTAAAGCAACTGCATCCCCGTAGAAACGCTGTGAACTTAGTTGATTATTTTTCATGTGCTCGGATAACCAATTCGAGAAAATAGTCATGGACTTTAGATAAGGAAAGTAACACAGCACATGAATCGGACCTTGACAGTTTTGATCATAGATTTCGATCTCACTACCAAGGATTAATGTCGTATGTTTAAACCGAATGCCACCATCGTTTCTTTCTACTGCCTTACCATCCGAGATCATTTGCTGCAATTCCGCTAAAACTGCCGGCGCCTGGCAATCTATCACGCCTACAATATCAATCCCTTTACGTTCACTGGCTTCGATTAATATATTCTCAATTGTCAACTGGTTCGAAGCTGTAATTTTTACTGGCCGACCATACTGGTTTCTTCCAACATGAATATGTAAATCTGCATAATAGTCTGTAAGCATGTTATGTTAGACCTTTAAGCTTTACATACAGAAGTGCATAAGCAGTTTTCGCATCATGAATTTCTTCACTTTCAACCAAAGCCTCCGCTTCTTCCAATGTCAATTCGATTAATTCGACAAATTCATCTTCGTCTGTTTCCAGTGGTTGTTCCAGCTTTGATAGCGTTTCGGTTTGATACAGATAAATAATTTCATCTGCAAATCCTGGTGATGTATAAAAAGACGTCACATAAATTAAGTGTTCCGTCGTATAACCCGTTTCTTCCTGGAGCTCTCTTATAGCGGTAACTTCTGGTTTTTCACCGGGCTCCAACTTACCCGCAGGTATTTCGATAATTGTCTTTTCTAGAGCTTTTCTATATTGTTTGACAAATACTATTTTATTGTCTTTTGTTACAGGAATAATTGCAACCGCTCCTGGATGCTTAATCAGTTCTCTTTTTGATGTTTTTCCATCAGGCAAAGCTACTTCATCTATCTGAAGACTGATTACTTTTCCATTGAAAATTGTTTCGGATTGCAACGTTTTTTCTTCAAAATTTGTCATTTTTGATACTTCCTTTCTCTGGACAGTCACATTCATTGTATTTCTTTATCGTGATTTGTACAATAAATATAGATTATTTTTTGAAAGGGTGTCGGTTATGGATAAAAAACAACTAGGAAAATCTGATTTAATGGTCTCCCCTATTTCTTTAGGATGTATGTCATTAGGTACGGATGATAAACAAGCTGCTAATGTAATTGATGAGGCAACTGAACTAGGCATCAATTACCTGGATACAGCTGATTTATATGATCAAGGATTAAATGAAGAAATGGTTGGTAAAGCCATTCAAAACAAACGGAAGGATATTATTCTAGCAACAAAAGTAGGAAATCATTTGAAAGAAGATGGCAGCTGGTTTTGGGACCCGAGCAAATCTTATATAAAAGAGCAAGTGAAACAAAGCTTAAAGAGATTACGTACTGATTATCTTGATTTATACCAATTGCATGGCGGAACAATCGAAGATCCTATTCCAGAAACGATAGAAGCATTTGAGGAGTTAGTTCAAGAAGGTGTGATCCGATACTATGGTATTTCATCAATTCGCCCAAATGTGATTCGCGAGTATATGACTTCGTCCAACATCATAAGCGTGATGATGCAATACAGTTTATTGGACAGAAGACCTGAAGAAACAATATTAAACGAACTGTCAGATCAGCAGATCAGCGTTGTCACTCGTGGTTCTCTTGCGAAAGGCATGTTAAGTCATCATGGTTTAGATATCATTGAAAAGAAAGGCCTCAAAGGCTACTTAGACTATGACCAGTCTAGTCTCAACGATACAGTTTCCCAATTACAGCAATTGCTTAAACCTAATCAGACGCTAAATGGACTAGCTCTGAACTATGTATTAAATAACAAAGCTGTTACATCGATTGTAGCTGGCGCAAGCAGTTCGAATCAGTTAAGAGAAAATGTAGAAGCATTGCATCAATCCTTTGATCAAGAGCAATTAGACAAAGCAGCATCAATTACCCTGGAAAACACATATCAGCAGCACCGATAATTCAGAATAATAGAAATTAAAACAACAAATAAGTTAAATGTACGGCCGGATATACCATGAAATGCACCAAAGAGCATTCACTTTATATCCGGCCGTATTCTTATGCTATCAAGTTACATTTCCAATAAAAAAGGTTAAAGAACTCTCATTTCAGTTGATATGAAATAAAGTTGTGCGTTAATTTGATCTTTCGACTACTTATCCTGTCAAAGCTCATGCTACACAATAAAAGAAATAGCCGGCACTTACAATTTCATGCTGTTACGGACCGAACGTGGATAAATGGATTTAACATTTCATTGGGACTTGAAAGTCGAAATGTCGCGCCATTATAATCCAATTTCATTTCTTTGCTGAAGAAGACGGCTTGCTGTTTATGAACCACGGCTTCTAACTGGTCACACTCTACTGGTTGATCATATTCGGTCGGCTGATCTTTGATAGCAACTGTTGGCATCCCATTGACACCACAACCGCAATCTTCAGTATCGTAGGTCAATGCCAAAATAAAAGGTGTGGAAGCGAGTGTATTTAATTTTTCTAGTGCTTGTTCTGTGATTGTTAATTTCATACTATTCCTCCGTTCGTTATTTCTTATTAAAAGCAGGTTTTAATATTTTCTCCATTAACTGTGGAAAGAGTTGATACAGTTTCCCGCCTGCATTCATCCACGCTGGTAAATTAATTTCTCTTTTCTTTGTGAACAAGGCATGGATGATTTTCTGAGCGACATCATTCGGGTCTAACATCACATTTTGTATACTTTTTTGATAGTTTCCTTCCGGGTCTGCTTGTTCGAAAAAAGCAGTTCTTACCGGACCAATATTGACAGATGTAACAAAAACTTTCCCCTCTAATTCCATACGTAGTGCATTAGAAAAGCTGATAACACTAGCTTTGGTCGCACTATAGATGGCTGATTTGGGAGTTGGCACCTTACCTGCCTGTGAACCGATATTCACAATATGCGCTGGTTTACTTTTTATTAAATACGGAATTAGCTGATAGGTAGTAAAAAATAATGCTTGCAAATTGAGCTGCACCATTTTTTCAATATCGGACCAATTCATTTGGTCAAATTGACGAAAAAAACCAAGACCGGCATTATTAATCACAGCATCTACCTTATCAATATCTGACATCATTTCATCGAGAATCTCTCCCCATTTCTGTCTATCCGTAATGTCAGCAGTGTAATGATAAGCTTCTATCTGGTATTGTTTTTTTATTTTATCTACTATTTGTACAAGCTTACTTTCCGTTCGTGCCACAAGGATTGGCACAGCCCCATTTGCTGCTAATTGATATGCTAACGCCTCTCCTATTCCACTTGATGCTCCTGTTATTAATACATGTTTACCCATTAATCTGTTCATGTCATCATCTCCATTCCTATCTTATCATACTCTGGAAATGTAACAGAATATTTTGCTGTTCGGTTGATCGGTATGGTTGGTTGTCGTCCGACATAGTGAAGGATATAAAGAAATAGTAAATTTTAATACGATTCCATTGACTTTTGATATGATATTCTAGACAATCATGAGGAGGTTATTTAAAAGAGGTGAAGGTAACGAATGATTATTTATGCACACCGTGGAGCAAGTAAACATGCACCAGAAAATACGATACCAGCATTTGATCTAGCCTATCATCATGATGCTGATGGTATTGAAACTGATGTCCAATTAACAAAGGATGGTGTACCAGTATTGATCCATGACGAAAAACTGCAACGCACGACTAACGGAAATGGATTTGTCAAAGACTACACCTACGCTGAATTAACTCAACTTGATGCCGGCAGCTGGAAGTCTCCTCAATTCGCTGACACTGTCATTCCAACTTTAGAGGATTTACTTCGTTGGAATCAAGATAAGCAACTGAAGCTGAATATCGAATTAAAAAACAACATATTCCCCTATCCAGGACTAGAGGAAACAGTATTCCAGTTGCTTCAAAAGTACAACATGGTGAATCAGACTGTGATCTCAACCTTCAATCAAGAGAGTATTGTTAAGTTGAAACAATGGTCAACTGAACTGAATTACGCTTTTCTAACTAGTAAGAAAGATAAAAATTTAATTCCATTTGCAGAGTCTATTAAGGCAGAAGGAATTCATATTCAGTACCGACTACTTACCAATCGGCTGGTAGAACAAGCTAATCAGCATGACTTATATGTTGCAGTTTATACTGTTAACTTGCCGCTGTCGATAAAACGTGCTATAAGGATGAACTGCCATGCCATCTTTACTGACATCCCAAAACTAGCTGTTGATTTAAGAAAAAACACACTATAGAGAGGAAGGAATACATGCACGTTGAGTTTTTAGGAACAGGGGCCGGACTTCCTAGCAAAAATAGAAATGTAACCTCCATCATGCTCCATTTGGAACAAAAACGTAATGCGCTTTGGATGTTTGATTGTGGGGAAGCAACACAACACCAAATTTTACATACGTCAATTAAACCAAGAAAAATAGAGAAAATTTTCATTACTCATTTACATGGTGATCACATATTTGGTTTACCAGGATTGCTAAGTAGTCGTTCCTTTCAAGGCGGCGTGGAGCCAGTAACAATCTATGGCCCACCGGGTATTAAAGCCTATTTAGAGACGAGTTTAACGCTTAGCCGTACAAAATTGTCCTATCCTATTAAAATCGTTGAACTGAGCGAAGGTGTGATATTTGAAGATCAGCAGTTTATCATTTCTGCTCAGAAATTACAGCATGGGATAGAATGCTTCGGTTTCTTAATTGAGGAGAAGGATAGTCCAGGGCCATTACTTGTAAATAAATTAAAAGAAATAGGAATCGAACCTGGACCGATCTATCAGGAGTTTAAGGTAAATGAAACCGTTGACCTGCCAAACGGGCATACAGTTAAATCCAAGGACTATATCGGAGTACCAAAACCAGGCAAACGGATAGCGGTTATAGGTGATACGAGAGCTCACCAAGCCATAATACCATTTGTCCAAGGAGTTGACTTGCTGATTCATGAGGCTACTTTCGCTGCAGATCAGGAAAAATTAGCTCATGAATACTACCATTCGACAACCAGCCAAGCTGCTGCCATAGCTCGGGAGGCAAACGTTAAACAGTTAATTTTGACACATATATCCTCTAGATTCCAAAACGAAGATATAGAGCTATTGAAAAAAGAATCTCAACAACTATTTCACAATACAACAATCGCTTATGACTTCTATACAGCAACAATAGATTAGAACTTAGTTGGTTCTTTCTTCTTATTACCTTAGTCAGCTAATTTTGACAAGCTTAGAAACGTTTAACAAAGCTCGGGATATAATGTGTTTTGTCAGCGAATATTTCAAGTAGTACTCTTTGGTATATTTTAAAGCTTTTTATTCAAGCTCATTTTGCTTTTATAACGTATAAAGAAAAAGATTAGGAGACCTCTTTCCCTAATCTTTTTCTTTCATATATTCAAATAAATTCATCTGATAAGTGATGTCGTCTTTTTTTACGGCATTTTGAACGGTTATGCCGAGCAAACGGACGGGAGTACCGTTCCAATGATCTTCTAATAATCGTTCGCTATAAAAATATATATCAGCAGCTGTTTCAATATATTGATTAATTTTTGTTCTTCTTGTGATCGTTTTTCTGTCATTGTATCGAATGGTTAACTGAATAGTATTCCCTAATGCTGATTTGCGCCGTAATCGATTCGTAACACTTTCTGCCAGCTGATGTAACTGAGCCGATAATAAATCATATTCACCAATATCTTGCGGAAAGGTCCTGGAAGTACCAATACTTTTAAAACTGCTCGCACGTTCTGGATCAACCGGTCGGGGGTCTTCACCTAATGCTCTTGTTTTTAACTTTTCTCCGTTCACTCCAAGCAGTCCTTTTAACATCATCGTATCAGTTTCGACCAGATCTTCTATTGAGTTAATGTCATAGCGCCGTAATTTCTCTGCTGTTTTCTTACCGATACCATACATCTCTTCAATCGGTAACGGCCACAATTTTGCCGCTACATCCCTCTTTCGTAAAATGGTAATACCGTTCGGTTTCTTCATGTCAGATGCCATTTTTGCAAGAAATTTATTGGGAGCAATTCCGATACTGCAAGGTAACTGCAAGTCGTTAGCCACGTGTTGCTGAACAGCTTCAGCTATTTCGATAGGGCTTCCCAAATCATAGCTGTCCGTAATATCCATGAATGCTTCATCAATCGATACCGGCTCAACGTACGGGGTATAATCTTCTAAAATTCGGAACAATTGACTTGATACCTCTCGATAACGTGGAAAGTTCGGTCGTCTTACAATTAAATCCGGGCATCTTTTTTTCGCTTCCCATAATGACATAGTAGTTTTTACACCTTTACTTCGTGCTTCATAGCTACTGGTAACGATAATACCTTTTCGTTCATCTGGATTACCTGCTATAGCCAATGGCTTACCTCTTAATTCCGGATGGTCTACCATTTCAACTGAAGCATAAAAGCTGTTCATGTCAACATGTAAGATCACCCGCCCATTTTTGGGGTACCATGAATTCATGTCATCACACTCATTTTGATAATTGCTTAACAATTTCATACATATATAACGGGACCTCCGTTAAACTTGCAATACCGATTCGTTCATTTTTGGTATGAATGTTTTCATAGCCAACAGCTAGATTAACAGTTGGAATGCCTTTACCAGACAGATGATTCGCATCACTTCCTCCGCCACTCACTTTCAATGAAGCTTCTTTTCCAAGAGCAGAAGCAGCTTTCATCGCTATTTGAACAACTTGATCATTTTCATCAAATTGATAATTAGGGTACATATGCTTTATTTCGATGTCTACTTCGCCACCCATGTTCGCTGTGCTTTCTTTAAGGGCAGTGCACATTGCTTCCACTTGATTATCTAATTTATCCTTCGACAATGACCGGGCTTCTGCAATTAATAATACGCGGTCACACACCACATTTGTAGGACCTTTCCCCTCAAAGCTTCCTACATTGGCAGTCGTTTCTTCATCAATTCGTCCTAGCGGCATTTTCGTAATAGCTTTTGCAGTCATACTGATCGCAGATACACCTTTTTCCGGCTGTACACCAGCATGTGCCGCTTTTCCTTTGATCGTTGCATATATTTTTGCTTGTGAAGGCGCTGCTGTAATAATCGATCCAACTTCTCCATCACTGTCCAAAGCATACCCAAACGATACCGGTAATTGTGACTCATCAAAATATTGTGAACCTACAAGACCTGATTCTTCCCCACTCATGATTGCAAAATAAATATCACCATGAATTACAGGCTGTTCCTTCAACATATGAATTAGTTCAATTATCGAAGTAATCCCGGCTTTATCATCTGCACCTAAAATAGTAGTCCCATCTGAATAGATAAATTCATCTTTGATGACAGGTTTGATTGCTTCTCCTGGTACTACTGTATCCATATGTGCAGTGAAATAGATCGATGGTATATTTGAATCATTTCCTTTCAAACGAGCAATAATGTTCCCAGCTTCATGTCCCGTTTGCTGATGAGTATTGTCTTCTTTTACCTCTAAACCTAATTGTTCGAATTGTTGCAGTAAATGATCTGCTATCTTGCGTTCTTTCGTTGTTTCTGAATCGATTTGTACTAGTTCAATAAATTGTTTGACGATTCTATCCTGGTTGCTCATATGCTAACTCCTTTTTGTGAAATATTGACTTGTCCTATTCTGTAATTACATGTAAAATATATGTTAGTATCGCCCATAAAGGAGGATTTTAGTATGGCTTCAAAACGTGAAAAAAGAACAAAAATTATCGTATATATAATGATTGTGGCTATGATTTTATCTACTTTTACTGCTGGATTAGCAATGTTTATTAATTAAAATTTCTGAAATGCACCGATGAATAACACACAGGAAAAGACACCCAGATCAGTTGGGTGTCTTTTCACACTTTATACTTCCTCACAATGTTGCTCGAACAAGCCTTGAAGTTTATTGACAACCTCTACTGGACTGTGTCCTTCAATTTCATGTCGTTCCACCATTTTAATAATTTGACCATCTTTCAACAACGCAAACGATGGTGATGAAGGCTGATATCCTTCAAAATATTGTCGAGCCAATTCCGTTGCTTCTCGATCCTGACCTGCAAAAACCGTTACTAATTGATCCGGTCTCTTATCGTAATGTACTGCACTTGCCGCTGCAGGTCGTGCTACTCCTCCGGCACAACCACAAGTAGAATTTACCATTACTAATGTTGTACCTTTTTTACTTAAAGCTTCCTGTACTTCTTCTGGTGTCTTAAGTTCATCGTAACCCGCTTGCGTTATTTCATTACGTGCAGATTCGACGATGTCACCCATAAACAAATTAAAATCCATATATATCAACCCTCTCTTAATAAAGTGAGTCTTCCACCAAAGGTCTTGAAACCTTTTAGATGATCACCATCAAAAAATAATCCTCTGTTAAATAATATCAACAATAGCCTTCCTTTTCAAACAACTGAACTCGTTTGCTTTACATGAGGTAATGCTATTTTAAATGTAGTGCCTGTATGATCACTTCTTTGAATAGAAATAGAACCATCATGACTTTCAATAATACGTCTGACTACATTTAATCCTAATCCTGTCCCGCTGTCTTTGGATGTTGAGAAAGGCTCAAATAAACTTTCTCTGATCGAATTCGGAATACCGGAGCCTGTATCCCGAATGTAAATGACATATTGATTATAGTCGTCGAGTACACTTTCAATGGTTATAGTTCCATTATCACCAATTGCGTCTTTACTGTTTTGTAGCAAATTTAAAAATACTTGCTTCAATTGTTTTTGGTCCGCCAGAATATACTCTTCAGCGATATTGGTAACCAAATTGATATTTTTTGCCTCTAACGAGCTATACATTAAAGGTAGTAACTCTTGCAGAAGCTCGGAAAGTAAAACCATTTCTTTTTCTGGTTTTTTGTGATTTGACATAAGAAGCATTTGTTCTACGATGGAGTATAATCTATCTATCTCTTTCATCATTAGATTAAAATGATATTTTTCGATTTCCTCCTTCGTCATCGACTCTCTCATCAAGGTTAGAAAACCATGGATCACAGTCAACGGATTTCTAATTTCATGAGCTGAGCTTGCAGCCATTTCTCCCACAAGTGCAAGTTTTTCTGATTGAACAATTTGATTTTCAAGCATCTCTGATTCCGTAATATTCACGAAATAAAGGATCTTTCCCGTTGTCTGCCGGTCTAAATCCTTCAGATTTGTATGAGATGCGAGCAGAACGTATTCTTCATCACGGCTAGTCAATTGGAACTTTTGATTGTGGACAACCTTATCAGACAAAAGCATGTTTAAGATAGGATATTGTTTCTGCTTTTCAATTAGATCACGATCAGAGATAGTATCACTATCAAATTCAAATAAATAGCGTGCACAAGAATTCACCCAATATGTGTTTTCATTATAATCATTGGTAATAATACCGATCGGCAACGAATTTAATATTTGCTCATGCTTGATCTTATCAGAGATAATTTGATGAAATGATTGCTGCAAACTCTTGGACATTCGATTAATCGAATTGGCCAAGCTTTTAAATTCAATTTGCACAAAATCTGAGACTGTCTCTCCATAATTACCATTAGAAGTATTGTTTACTTTCGCTACCATTTTCTCAATAGGGTTTGTAATACTTCTGCTCAGTCTAAAAGAAATATAAATAGAGAGAAGTATACCGATAATCGTAATAATAAGTAAAAAATATAAGGATTGCTCTATAATTTCAGGATATGTATTAGTGTTTCTATGTAAAGCATTTAATTGCTCGTTTCTTTGTAATCCTAATCGCTCTTTCAAATCTTCTAACGCAGGTAAATACTCCTGCTTGATCACACTTTTAGCGGCTAGCGGCATCTGTTTCATTGTATTCCAATAAACCGACGACTTTATTCATAATGACAAAATCAAGTAACATTAGCTCATTGTGTAATCCTTCTGCTTTTTCAGGTATGGCTACTAACTGACTTATTTCTTCACTTTGGGGATCGCTGCTGTACTGTTGAAATTCCTCCTGAAAGTCACTTTGAAAACCATTCTCTATATTTTTTAAAACGAATTGTTTTTTTATGGCTAATTCTTTCTCCCATTGGTCATACCAAACAATCTCCGGGATATTTTCATTTTGAATTGTATTAGAAACTGAGCTGATTTTCTCAATGGATTGTATGAGTAAAAATGAAAAACCACTAAAAATAACAATCGCTATTAGGAGAATGCATAACAGCTTATTCCGAAGTGAAAAGTTGTTAAAAAACGTTATCATTCGGCAAATCTCCTATCATTGTATGATCGTCAATGAGTGATCTCTACATCTGTTAAAGCTTGCATTTGTTCCATCTCACTTTCCGTGAACATTGGACCAAGTGGAGCAATACCATAGACACCATCATTTTCATTGAGCATCTTTTTACTGTGTGGCAAGCCTTTATCACTTAAATAGTCTTTTATAATAGCATTATAGGTCATAGGTACGTCATTGGTAACACTGGTAAGCATGAGGTTTTCTGCCATATATGATTGGTCTTCCAAATAGCCGATTAGATAAACACCATGTTCTTTGGCATAATCGATCACCTCTTGATTATAGCTATTACCCTTCGTATAAATTACATCAACACCTTTATGAATGACTGATTCGGCTACTTCTTTCGCCTTAAGTTTACTCGTTCGCTCAGGAACTACTTTGTACATTAAATTAACAGCTGGATTTATCTTTTCAATTCCTTCAGGAAAACCCCAATCCTTTTGGCGATTGTCTACTGCATCAATTATCGCTACTTTGTTGGATTCCGTTTTGAGTGCAGCAGCCATACCAGCTACGACTTCTACCTCATTCTGATTGAAGGTATATACCGAGAGGTTATCACCCGAATAATTTCCATGAACCGTTACAAATTCCACATCTTTGTACTTATTCATTAAGCGGTAAAATGGTTCAGAAAATTCCCGACCATGACCGATAATTAACTGATACCCTTTGTCAACATATGTATCTACCAATTTCTCAGTATCTTCATTCTCCTTAACATTTCCTACTGCTTCGGCGGAAGTGTTATATTCGTCCTCGATTAATATTTTCCCTTTATAAGCTAATCCACCCCAACTTTGATCATTCAAATTATCGGAAGTGAGTATTAGAATGCTTGCGTCTTCTTTGGCAGATGCATTCAAATCATCCAAAATATTAGTAGCCTTTAAAATAAGAAAAATAATAACGATAGATGAGACAATCGCAGTAATGGCAGTGATGTATTTCAACTGTTTGTTTGCCTCCATAAAACATCTCCCCTAGTAAATACTGACAATAATATTATACATTAAATGACAAGTTTTGAACATACTTTTCCAATTTTCTTTTTATTTCGACAAAATTTTTAGCTGTTACTAGGAATATTGACAAGATAGACAAGCATATAGTTAAAAGACAGAAGTAAAAAAAGGAGGATATACCGGTGATCAGTAATTTGTGGGCAGAGTTGGATTGGATCAGTTTATTGCAAGTAATTTCAATCGATATTATATTATCAGGTGATAACGCACTTATTATTGCTATGGCAACAAAGAATCTGAACAAGAGACACCAAAACAAAGCAATTCTATTTGGGGTTGCAGGGGCGATCTTGCTACGTATCACTTTCGCAAGCGGAATTATATTCTTGCTTAAATTTCCGCTAATCTATTTGATAGGTGGAATATTATTAATTTGGATCGGCTATAAGATACTGTTAAAAGAAGATGAAGCACAAGATATCGCATCCCATCAATCCTTGTATAAAGCTGTGATGACCATTATTGTTGCGGATGTGATCATGAGCTTGGACAATGTTGTAGCGATAGCTGGTGCTTCGAAAGGCAGTGTTACGCTATTAGCATTAGGTGTAATGATTAGTATTCCATTGATGATTTTCGGTGCCAAATTTATCGTACTATTATTGAAAAAATATCCATTTCTCATCTATATCGGTTCGGCTATTTTAGTGTATACCGGGGTTGATATGATGATTCATGAACCGTTTGTTTTTAACTTTTTTCAACTTCAATCAGGCATGATAACGATTATTCTGAGCTTTATCTTAACGATTGGTGTTGTTGTATCTGCCTATGTTTCCAACAATGAAAACTATTCAGGCAGTCATTAAAATTTACTTTGCAACAGAATTTTTGTGAACAATGGGAACATTCCATTTCCACTTCACTGCTAACATTCGAATAGTAGCAGTAACGATTAAGCAAATGTATAAGCTAATACTTGGGGCGACGAATTCGTATGTTAGAATCAAGCTTATCGAACCAGCAATCGAAGCAATTCCGTAAATCTCTTTACGAAACACAAGCGGAATTTCACGCACAAATACATCACGCAGCACACCGCCCCCAATACCTGTGACAAGACCCATAGCAACGATAAGAAATGGTTCGGAATAATCGAGCGAGATCGCAGCGTTAGCTCCAACAGCAGTAAATACGCCCAAGCCAATGGCATCGGAGAAAACAATGGCGTGTTCAAATCTATTTAACTTATCGAAAAACAGTATGGTGATTAGACAAGCTAATAAGCTAACCAGAAAATATTGCGGATCCGCCAAGTTAGTAGGTGGAATATTACCGATCATAATATCACGGATAACTCCACCTGCTAAAGCTGTGGTTAAGCCAAGTAAGATCACGCCAAAGATATCTAAATTATTCTTTATCGCTATTAATGCACCAGAGATAGCAAATGCGATGGTGCCTATATATACAAATGTTTCGATCAATAGCATGGGTTACCCTCCATTTCGTGATGTAGAAAATAACTCGCGTCTCTTCTTCCACATCGTTTCAAACTTTTCAAAAAACCACTGAAGTACGACACCTTGCATTATCACACCAAAAAATGAAGTGATTGTCAATACGACAATGGTTGGAAAGTGTTCGATCGTCTCCATACTGCTTGCAAAAATAAATAGATGTTTGAAGACGGCAGCAAAAGAAGCACTAAGCTGAGACACTTGATTTTCCATTTTCCAAATAAACACGGCTTCCATACTTAGTAAAATCGGAATAAGTGAAAAAAACACGACACGCATTCCGTTTGATAACTTTTTCAAATAAGGCGAAATATAATATTTTGTTATGGTCTTAATGCGAAATAAGTAAAATAATCTTACAATTCTAGCAACTTGAAAAAACTGATCGAGTGGGATAACAGCTATCAACAAAAATGGATTCTGTTTTACAAATTGCCATTTTTGTTCTGCTATTATAATTCGTGCAATGTAATCAACTAAAAAGATTAACCAAACTATCATATTGATAAGAGAATTAATTTCATTCTCTGCCCATAAAGTTAAAATCGTAACCATCACCAGCACGATCATAATCACATCATATATCCATTTTGTAACACGTTGCATACTCATCACCAATTCAAAATAAGTAAAGGGAAACCTGCATCTTTTCGTTGTAGGTTTCCCTTGCTTTTATTAGTATACTGTTTTTCATAGAAAATGGGAACAGTTTTTTTCCATCTATCCCAAAGTAAAGGACAGGTTACTTAGTAAATTGGCGTTGTATCGCTTGAAATATTTTCTAATATCGCTTTGACATGAGACATGAATGCACCGCAGATCACACCATCCAACACACGATGATCGAGCGATAAACAAAGATTTACCATATCACGGGCCGCAAACATATCATCAATAATAACCGGTCGTTTCACAATGGATTCAACTTGTAAAATAGCCGACTGTGGATAGTTTATTACACCCATTGATTCTACTGAACCGAAGGAACCAGTATTATTGACAGTAAAGGTACCACCTTCCATATCTTCCTGTGTTAATGTATTTGTTCTTGCCTTTTTAGAAAGCTGCGCGATTTCTTTCGCAATTCCTTTGATACTTTTTTCATCTACATTCTTAATGACAGGTACATATAGTTCATGTTCATGAGCAACCGCGATCGATAAGTTAATATCCTTGCGCTGAATAATTTTTTCTCCTGCCCAACAGCTGTTTAACTCAGGGAATTTCTTCAAAGCTTTCGCCACAGCATTTAAAAAGAATGCAAAATAAGATAGGTTATATCCTTCATTTTCTCTGAACTGGTCTTTTTCAGCGTTACGATAGGCTACAAGATTGGTTACGTCAACTTCAATCATCATCCAGGCATGCGGAATTTCTGTTTTTGAACGAACCATATTCTGTGCTATCGTTTTGCGCAGACCAGTTACTGGGATTTCTTTGTCACCAGGTTTAGCTTCTACTTGTTTTCTGCGAATGATTGGTGGTGTGAACTCCGCTTCCGATTGGTCAGGTTGATCTGCTGGCTGTTCTTTCACAGGCATTACTTCTTGCGCACTAGATGGTCCATCCGCAATAACCTTCTCAATATCTTTTCTCGTGATGCGTCCACCTTTTCCTGATCCATTAATCGTATTTAAATCAATTTGATTTTCCTGTGCCAGACGCATCACAACCGGCGAGTACCGTTTCTTCATATCTGAAGAGGCAGATGAAGATTCATTTGGTTGTACCGATACGTTGTCTGCCTGAGCGGTTTGATCCGACTTCGTTCCTTCCGCTTCTATGTAGCACATTAACTCCCCAACTTCGATCGTCTGTCCTTCCTCTGCCACTAACTCCTGGATCACTCCTGAATAAGAAGATGGCACTTCTGCATTTACTTTATCTGTCATCACTTCTGCAATAGGATCATATTTTTCAATATAGTCTCCAGGTTTTACAAGCCACGTACTCACAGTCCCTTCCGTGACACTCTCCCCCAGTTGGGGCATATTAATTCGTTGGACCGTCACACTACTCACTCCTTCTTAAAATTCTGCCAGCTCTCGAATAGCTTGTTCAATTTTGTCTGCATTCACCATGAATTCTTTCTCCAGTGGCGGTGCATATGGCATCGCTGGTACATCCGGTCCAGCTAATCGTTTAATAGGTGCATCTAAATCAAATAAACAATGTTCACTAATAATAGCAGCTACTTCCCCAATAATGCTTCCTTCTTTATTATCTTCCGTTACGAGTAACACTTTACCAGTTTTGGATGCTGCTTGTTTGATCGTTTCTTGATCTAACGGATAAACTGTCCTTAAGTCAACAATCTCTGTCGAAATGCCTTCCTGTTCCAGCTTTTCAGCAGCTTGTTTGGCAAAATGAACACATAAACCATAAGTGATGACAGTGACATCTTCTCCCTCACGTTTTACATCCGCTTTACCAATCTCAACAGTATAGTCGTCCTCTGGTACTTCTTCCTTCAGTAAACGATAAGCACGTTTATGTTCCAGGAATAATACCGGATCATCATCGCGTATGGCCGCTTTTAACAAACCTTTTACATCATAAGGACTTGAAGGCATGACAATTTTCAATCCAGGCTGGTTTGCAAAAATCGCTTCAATCGACTGCGAATGATACAGCGCTCCATGAACACCGCCTCCATATGGAGCTCTAATCGTTATTGGACAATCCCAATCATTGTTCGATCTGTATCTTATTTTAGCCGCTTCCGAGATAATCTGATTGACTGCAGGTAAAATAAAATCAGCAAACTGCATTTCAGCTACCGGTCGCATTCCATACATCGCCGCACCGATTCCTACCCCTGCAATGGCAGATTCCGCAAGTGGCGTATCAATAACTCGTTCTTCGCCAAATTGATCATATAATCCCGCAGTAGCAAGAAAGACTCCTCCTCGCTTTCCTACATCTTCCCCTAGCACGAATACTTTTTCGTTTTGTTCCATTTCTTCCTTCAAAGCCTGATTTACAGCTTGAATATATGTCATTACAGCCATCAGTTTGCCCCCTTCTCATCATAGACGTAGCGTTCTAATGTAGATGCGTCTGCGTATGGTGCGTTTTCTGCATATTCAGTCGCTTCATTAATTTCATTTTTAATAGATGCTTCGAACTCTTCTTCTATCGCTTCTGTTAAATACCCTTGTTCCACCAGGTATTTTTTAAATACCGCAAGACCGTCTTTTGTTTTTTCTTCTGTTACTTCTTCTTTTGTTCGATAAGTCATATCATCGTCATCACTAGAGTGCGGAGTTAAGCGATAAGAAACAGCTTCAATCAGTGTAGGTCCCTCGCCGTTTATAGCGCGATCGCGAGCGTCTTTCACAGCGTTATAGACAGCAAATGTATCATTACCGTCGATTTTAATACCTTTCATTCCATAACCAATAGCTCGATCTGAGATATTATCACAAGCTACTTGCTTATGCAGCGGTACACTAATCGCATATTTGTTGTTTTCCACCATGAAGATAGCAGGCAATTTATGAACCCCCGCAAAATTTAGCCCTTCATGAAAATCTCCTTGGTTAGATGACCCCTCTCCTAACGTAACAAAAGAGACAGATGGCTTTTTCTCCATCTTGCTAGCCAAGGCAAAGCCGGTTGCATGTGGCACCTGAGTCGTTACCGGCGATGAACCTGTTACAATTCGATTTTTCTTTTGGCTAAAGTGACTTGGCATTTGACGACCACCGGAGTTAGGGTCCTCTGCTTTTGCATAAGCCTGCAAGAATATTTCTTTTGTTGTCATTCCGAAGTGAACTACTACCCCTAAATCCCTGTAATATGGCAATGCATAATCTAATTCTTTGTCCAAAGCAAAGGAAGCTGCAATTTGCATCACTTCTTGCCCTTGACAGGATACGACGAACGGAATGCTGCCTGAACGATTTAATAACCACATTCTCTCATCAATTCTTCTTGCTAATAACATTTCTCGATACATGCTTAATAACGTTTCTTTATCGGTCTTAATATCGACTGTTTGATTAACCATGATTTTTCCTCCCTTGTACTGCTTGTGCAGCTTCTCCAAAAATTTCACTAACAGATGGATGCGGGTAAATCACCTCTGACAATTCCAACGCCGAACTATCAAAATATTTCGCCACACTGGCTTGTCCAATTAATTCTGTTACGTGTTCACCTAATAAATGAATGCCTAGTATATCATCTGTTTTTGTGTCTATTATTATTTTCATAAACCCATCCGTATGACCATTCACATGTGCTTTTCCAATGGCTTGAAGTGATATTTTTTCTGTTTGATAATCATAACCATCCTGTTTCGCTTCCTGTTCTGTTAAACCAATCATCGCTACTTCCGGATTGCTGTAGATACAAGATGGTATTTCCTGATCCGATAGTGTACTGCCAGCAACATCGGCGATATGTTCAACCGCTTTTTTTCCTTCATAAGTAGCAACGTGCGCAAGTTGTCGACCACCTATAACATCGCCAATCGCATAGATGTGACTTTCCTTTGTTTGGAAATTTTGGTTGACGCTAATAAAACCTTTTTGATCCAGTTCAATATCAGTGTTCTCCAGGCCAATCTTGTAGGTATTCGCCTTTCTCCCTACTGCCATCAATAGTTTATCTGTTGTACATTGATGAGTTTCCCCTTTATGCTGATACTGAACCTGCAATGACGACCCTGTCTTCGTCGCACGTTCAATCATCGCTTGTTCTATAACGGTTATCCCTTTTTTCTCAAGTGAACGTTTCATCTGCTTCGTTACCTCTTGATCGAACATCGGCAGCATGTGATCCTGCGCTTCCAAAATAGTCACCTCAACTCCGACATCTTGCAGAAAAGAGGCCCATTCAATTCCGATCACACCCCCGCCAACAATAACGATTGAAGCAGGTAAATTGGTCAAATTAACTAAATCATCTGATGTGAGAATATCTTCATGATCAGCTTTAAGTGCAGGCAGTTCGGCTGGCGAAGAACCTGTAGCAATCACGACATTTTTCGGAATTAAAATATCATTCTCACGATCATCATCATATTCTACCGAAATTGTTCCAGCTATCGGCGAAAAGATCGAAGGACCTAAAATTCGTCCGTAACCTTGGTAAACATCTATTTGATTAGATTTCATCAAATGTGTTACACCTTTATGTAAAGAAGCTACTACGTTGTCTTTCCGTTCAATCGCCTGAACCAGATTAAATGTCGGTTCAGTGGTTTCCACTCCAAATGCTGCAGCTGATTTTACTTGCTGAAAAACATTAGCACTTTTTAGTAATGCTTTCGTGGGAATACAACCTTTATGCAGACAAGTACCACCTAACGCATCTTTTTCCACTACAGCTGTCTTGAGTCCAAGCTGAACAGCCCGGATAGCTGTCATGTAACCTCCTGTTCCACCGCCTAGAATTACCAGATCATAATTATGAGCCATTTCTGCCATTCCTTCCTATTTCATAATGCTTTATCGTTTCTTTCCCAATTAGTACGCGTAATGTCCCTTGCGCTAAGGCTAGCATGACATTCTCACCTGGGAATACATATGTATCAGCAATCCAACTGACCTGCTGAATAATTTTTTCGTTTAAATATGAATAAGCCGCTAAGTCACCAGTTAAAGCAATTGCATTGACATTACCTGATAACACAGCACTCATCTTACCAATCTCTTTTGCAATTTGAAAACCTAATATATCAAATACTTCTTCGACTTGTTCTGGTGATGTATGCCATAACCAATCGAGATCTGCTTTTCGTTCAATACCCAAATAAGATTTCAAACCACTCTGGTATATAATCTGCTCCTGGATTTCACCTTTTGATAATCCTGATTCAAAGCAGAGATCTATTAGGCTTTTATTAGGAATAGATCCAGCTCTTTCAAAAGATAAAGGACCGTCACCATCAAAGCCATTATTGACATCAATCACTTGGCCATATTGATGAGCCCCTACTGTAACACCACCACCGATATGAGCGATAATCAAGCAGAGGTCCCCATAATTTGCTTGCAATTGGCTTGCTAATGACCTTGCCACTGATTTTTGATTCAATGCATGAAAAATACTTTTGCGCTCGATTGATGGTACACCCGTTTTTCGGGCAATGTCAAACATTTCATCTACCACAACTGGATCGACGATATAGGCTTGTAGGTTCCAGTCCTGAGCAATATCATGCGCCAGTAATGCACCTAGATTCGATACATGCCCCCCGTTTATTTGATTATTAAGGTCATCAATCATCTGCTGATTAACCTGGTAAGTGCCACCTTCGATAGGGCGTAACAAACCTCCACGACCACATACAGCATCAAAGTATGTAATATTGAAACCTATTTTTTGTATCGTATTGATAACATCCTTTTTCCGACCTTCTAACTGTTGAAGAATTTCCAGGTCATCCCATTCATTTTGCAACGGAATCGATTTATCATACAAGCATTCTTCGTTCTCATAAATTGCGATTCTCGTTCCTTCGACTAATGGGTTAATGACTAATATACGAAAGAGTCTTGTCATTAAGAGTTTGCACCTCGTTCCATATTATATTTTTCCATTTTATAATATAAATTACGAACAGATACGCCCAGCTCTCTAGCCGTTTTTGATTTGTTAAACTGATTCTGTTTAAGTGCGGAGAAAATATAATCCTTTTCAAACTGATCAATTGCTTCCTGCAGGCTTTTATCCACAGTCGTCCCTGTTTCAACTGAAGAATCGACACCTTCTTCCAAGTGAGCCATCGTAAGTACTTCAGTCCCAAAACTAACACGCAAGACTATATTTTCCAATGTTTGTTCTAATTGCATTACATTTCCTGGCCAATCCTGGTTTAGAAGACGTGCAAGTACCTGATCATCGATCGCAGCAACTTTTTTTTGATATTTCTGATCCAACATGTTTAATATTGATGAGATAAGCGGTTGGAAATCCTCACTTCTTTCCTTTAGATTAGGCAACACCAAAACATATCTTTGCAAGATATCATAGAGATCATCCATCCAGTCAGTTGAGTGGATCGCTTTGACAGTACCGAATATTATTCGAATATGTGGTAGTTTTGTCATTTTTTCTAACAGCTGCTCTTGTATGTCTTGAGGCAATTTTGAATCCATATATATATAATAAGTACCTTTTTGATTAATTGGAAACTGACTGGATAATGCGTTTTGCAATTCAGAAAAACGAACATAATAAAAAGGATAGTCTCTCCATTCACTTAAATCATGTATTGCTCGTGCCATCATCTGCTTCCCTGTTCCCACTTCTCCTTTTATCATTATCGGGGTATCCATGTTGGCATATAGTTTTGCTTGTTCTTTTGCAATTTTCATTGCAGGTGAAGCAGCAATGATATCAGACATTCGATAAGAGGATTCCAGCTTACGGATCAAATGTTGAGCCATCTTTAATTCTTCTTCCGTGTCCTGCTCCCTATTCTTATTAATAAATTGCATACAACCGGCAATTTTTCCATGATTCCACAATGGCTTGCTAATAATTTCTAAAGATCCGGCGCCCCAGTTAGCGGAAATTTGTACACGTTCTAATATTTCTCGCCTAGCATGGATAGCTTTCGTTGCCAGCAGATCAACCCGTTGAGTTTGTTTCTCGTTTAATTGATTCCAATTTTGACTAACAAACCATTCCGTATTATCTGCCATTACCACTCGAAAGTCGGAATGATGATGCTTCATACTTTCTTTAATAATACTTTCAAGCATTTTCTTGTCGGTAAACTCAAGTACCTGTTTATCAAATATTTGTAATGACTCGAACATTAAGATGACACCTGTTAATGTCCCCTGCTCGCTAAAAAAAGGACGATAAACAGATAGTATTTTTTGTTGATTACTTTTTATCGTATCAATCGAATCAACATGCTGATGGAGTTGCTTTACATTGATCGTTGCTGGATGATCAATGACTTCAGACAAGGGCCTCAGCTCGTTGTCATCGTCCAATTCACATATTTCTCTCGCCATTGCATTGGCAAACTCTATGCAGTCCTCTTTGTTAATTAACATTATTCCCACTGGTAATTGTTGCAACATATGATCATGTTTCATTGATATAATTGAAGCTATTTTCATCACACCTTGCATTATTTTTCATACTATTAGTGTATAATTTCTTGCAAGATATTGCAAGATAAAGCTATTTTCAATTATCGAGCTTTTTTGCTATAATTTAAGTATTTCCACACTATAGGAGGAAACACTTTGAGACTGATTGCGTTATTAATGCTTGTCTTACCGGCTGTTTTGGCAACTTATGGAATTAAATTAATGAGAGATGCCTTCTTTGGCGAATTGAATATGCTCTTCTTTCATATTGTCATTCAATTTATTATTGGTCTTGTTCTTTTTGTCGGAGGGTTATATTTTATTGGTGGCTTTATCCTTCATCGCGATAAAAAAAGACAGTTAAATAAAGGTGGCAAACGTAACAGATATTCTTCCTAATGAATATCTGTTTTTTCATGTTCTCAGTCAAGAAAGCATAAAAGTGCAATCAAAGCAGTAACCATATCGAACATGAAGCGGACTTCCTATAATATGGATTATGTTAACTAAGGCTGTATGGCAAAACGGTCATTTTGAAATATTTTATCTGCGTTGCAAAGCTCCGGAAATAGGCTCCGCGTCCTGCGGGCACGGCTTCAGCTAACTTATGAAAGAAAATTCTTTTCTTTCATAAGTGGATCTTCAGCTCGCGCTGATTCCACGGGAGTCTCCGCCTATTTCCTACGCTTTAGGGAAGTACTACATCATATGAAACAGCTAAAAGCAGTGGATCTAGGCATTATGTTATTCATTCAATTGCTGTTATATATACAGTGATCAATATGCTATCTCTTACAAAAGTTGTAGAGTCCACATCCTAGCGTAGGCCAACCACGGAGACTCCCGCGGGATTATGCAGGCGCTGAAGATCCACTTTGTGAAGCGCCCTTCTTCACAAAGTTAGCTTCAGCCGTGCCCCGCAGGACGCGGAGTGGTTGGACGGAGCGGTATCCCAGCAAATGAATCATTTCAAAATTACTACTAAGCATAAAGCGGCTAGTTAACATAATCCATATTATGGGAAGTTGTTTATTGATGAAGTCAATTAGGACCGGGCGGGTTATGGCCGTTTTTTCTTAAAGTACTCAGTTATATCTAATTTATATGTGCTCTTACCACAACAGATCATTAAGATGCAATATTGATCAAACCAAACTAACTACACATGCTCATATATACGTTGTTGAGCCTGATTCATAGTGAAGGTCTCTTTTCAAAAATAGCACAAAGCAAAAGACAGCTTCAATTACTAAGTTAGTAAGAATAGTGCGGTATTTGTTGTTGCAAATTCCGAACGTTTACAGTATTATTTAATGAGAATGATTTTCATTTTCGGAGGTGCAAGCTATGAAAGATATCTATGACGTCACGATAATCGGCGGTGGTCCTGCAGGATTGTTTGCTTCTTTTTACAGCGGTCTGCGCGACTTAAAAACAAAAATAATTGAATACCAGCCATATTTAGGTGGTAAGGTACATGTTTATCCTGAGAAGATGATTTGGGATGTAGGAGGGCAACCTCCTATCAGCGGCGGTGATTTTATTAAGCAGATGGTTCAACAAGCACAAACCTTCAAGTCAACTGTCGCATTAAATTCGAAAGTTACCGACATTCGTAAAGAAGATGACGGTCTATTCGTCATAAGCACCAATAAACAAACACATTATTCTAAAACAGTTATCGTTGCGATTGGCGGAGGGATACTAAATCCGCAAAAACTGGAATTGGATGGAATCGATAAGTTCGAAGTAACAAATCTCCATTACATAGTTCCTTCTTTACAGCAATTTAAAAACAAACGAGTGCTGATTTCAGGCGGGGGTAATGCAGCGGTGGATTGGGCAAATGAATTAGAAGCAATTGCTGAAAAAGTCACTCTCGTATACCGAAGCGAGCAATTAAAAGGACATGAGGCAGAAGTTAACAAAGTCCTGTCCAGTTCTGTCGAAGTTCATTTAAACACGACAATTGAAAAGTTTGTAAGCGAACATGACAATGACTATATCAATAAGGCATTATTGTACAATAAAAAAAGCCAAAAAGAGCAATGGCATGAAATCGACGAAGTAATCATAAACCACGGATATGTCATTGATCGTTCCCTGTTTGAAAGTAGTTCGATCAATATCGCGTTGGATGAATACCAATTAATTCAAGGTAATACGGACAGTTCCACGAACATTCCCGGTATCTATGCTGCTGGAGATATACTTAAACATGAGAGTAAATTACATTTAATTGCTGGATGCTTCCAGGACGCTTGTAATGCAGTCAATAAAGCAAAACAATTTATTGATCCATCTTCCCATGAAAGAGCCATGGTATCCTCTCATAACGAGAAGTTTAAAGATAAAAATAAAGAGCTTCTGAAAACACAAAAAATACTTGACTAATTATGTAGTCAAGTATTTTTTCTTTCTATTCGAAGAACATATGATAAAGCGCTCTAACAGATTCGTTAACTTTTTCTGCTTTAATACCAAACATCATAGAAACTTCTGAAGAACCTTGATTCATCATTTCAATATTAACTTTTGCCTGATGAAAAGCATGTGTCGCTTTATCAGCTAATCCTACCGTACTGTCCATTCCCTCGCCCACAACCATAATCAATGCAAGATCACGTTCAACGCTGACAGTGTCTGGATCCAATTCTTCTTTAATTCGCGCGATAACACGCTCTTCCTTTTCTGAAGTGATATTAGATTCACGGATGATGACAGAGATATCATCAATACCAGATGGTGTATGCTCAAAGGAGATATCTTCATCTTCTAAGATCGTTAACAGTTTACGGCCAAACCCTAACTCGCGGTTCATTAAGTATTTACTAACATAGATACTGATAAATCCTGTATCACTGGCAATCCCTACTACAGGATTAGGTTGTGGTTCTTTTTTCGATACGATAATCGTTCCCATAGCTTGTGGGTTGTTCGTATTTTTGATACAAACAGGAATATCTGCCTTAAACGCTGGAATCAATGCTTCATCATGAAACACAGAAAACCCTGCATAGGATAATTCACGCATCTCTTTATACGTTAAAGAGGTGATTTGCTTCGGATTATCCACAATTGTCGGGTTTACACAATACACAGAGTCGACATCTGTAAAGTTCTCATATAAATCCGCTTTTACTCCTGCAGCAACTATAGATCCAGTTATATCAGAACCTCCACGTGAAAATGTAATTAATTTTCCCTCTTTTGAATAGCCAAAAAAGCCAGGTATAACAACAATTTCGTTACGCTCTCTTAACTGATATAAATGATCATAGCTTTCTTCAAGTACTTGTGCGCCTCCTGGATGTTCACTAACAAAGATACCTGCCTGTTGTGGATTTAAGTATGTTGACTCTACTCCTATTGATTGCAGATATGCACTTAAAACCTTTGCCAAAGAATCTTCTCCCGTAGCTTTTAATGCATCCATCTTTAAAGCGTCACTGTCTGTAGAATGCAATATACCTTCTACCCCATCTTTAATTTCTTTGATGATCTGATCAGATATACTTAATTCATTTGTTATCGATTGAAAACGTTCTAACACCGCTTGCAGTTTTTGCTCATACGGTTGCTTATTAAAGAAGGCTTCTCCGAGCTCAATAAGCATGTCTGTTACTTTAATATCATCTGAAAATCGTTTACCTGGTGCTGATACGACGATAACTTTTCTATCTTTATCGTCTTGAATAATCGATGCTACTTTCTGTAATTGCTCAGCATTCGCTACTGAACTTCCTCCAAATTTTGCTACTTTCATGTTTAACCTCTCCAATAATTATTTTGCTACCATAAAAATATTATCATACTTTTATCAGAATTGTTAAACAAAATAAGCATCTAAAAGTAAAAATACCGGAGAATATCAGCGCTTGACGGTATACAATGGTACATTTATTAAAATTCAAGACGAGAGGCTGTCAAATAAGCAGTGAGCGCATTTGAACCTTGATCATTATTTCGCTATAAACATTTGCGTCCAATAATGTCCACTTTCTACATAACCAACGCCAATATGTGTATACTTTTCGTTTAGAATAATGGCACGATGTCCACTTGAGTTCATCCATGCTTGTACTACCTGATAAGCAGTGTCTTGTCCTTTAGCAATATTTTCACCTGCAGAAGTATAAGATACACCGAAATTCTGCATCATTGTAAATGGTGAACCGTACGTTGGACTTGTATGACTAAAATATTGGTTTTGCAACATATCTTGCGATTTGTAACGTGCTACACGAGATAACTCCCAATTTGCTCGCAAACTTGGAAGTCCATTCTTCTCTCTTTCTTGGTTGGTATATTGAATAACTTGATGCTCTATTTTTTTAATTTCGTCGATCGTTGGAATCGTTATTGTTTGGTTGGGATAAATCAAATCAGGATTGGATATTTGGTCATTTGCTTCAATGATTTCAGATAATCCGATTTGATATTTTACAGCAATCTTCCACAAACTGTCGCCTGATTGAACCGTATAGGTACTCGCAGCAAATAAAGATTGTACAGGCAGTAGACAAAACCCGACAACCAACAAAACAAAGCAGATTTTTCTCACATTCAACAGTCCTTTCCATATTTATTCGTGTTTAAATTGTCCAAACTGTCCGAAACTATACATATAAATAGTTGGAAATACATATTGATCATGATAAAGTATCTATATAATGCAATAAATGGAGGGTAACAAGTTGGAGTTGGATTGGAGATTTTGGGAAGCTATTTCATATGATGATTACATTGATATCGCAATAAGTATCGGTGTCATTTTGCTGGCAATTCTTTTACGAAAATTGTTTATTAAATATATTTTTTACCTGTTTTTAAAATTATCCAATAAAGGAAAAACGGAACTGCTCAATCATGCCCTAAAAGCATTAGAACATCCGTTGCGCTTTTTATTTGTCGTAGTAGGCATCTATATCGCTATTCATTTTTTCCCATACATCAATGAGACTAGGGAAATTTACTTAAAGTTATTAAAAATATCGATTTTACTCGCTATTTCCTCTTGGCTGTTTAACCTGTCGTCAAGCACGTCGCTTTTATTTATGAAAATAAGCAATAAACTGAATTTTGAAATGGATTCCATCTTAATTCCGTTTTTATCTAAAGCAGTTCGAGTCATCATTGTCATGATTAGCATCAGTATTATAGCGGAGGAATTTGGATATAACGTTAGTGGGTTTGTAGCAGGTTTAGGTTTGGGCGGCCTGGCATTTGCTCTAGCTGCTCAGGAAGTAATCAAAAACTTGTTCGGCGGTGTCGTTATTATTACCGAAAAACCTTTTACAATTGGCGATTGGATCCAATCACCTAGTATTGAGGGGATTGTAGAGGATATTAATTTCCGCAGTACCATTATTCGAACCTTTGCTGATTCACTTATTACCATTCCGAACTCTACCTTATCTAATGAGCCGATTACTAATTGGAGTGAGATGAACAAGAGAAGAATATCTTTCACCCTCGGAGTGGAATACAGCACATCAAAAGAAAAGATCCAGCATGTTGTACATGAGATTCAAGAATACTTGGAAAATAATGAGGACATACATCCAGAGACCATTTTTGTAAAGTTTACCGAATATAATAATAGCAGCCTTGATATCATGCTCTACTTCTTCACAAAAACAATTGTTTGGGAAGAATACTTAACAGTAAAACAAAATGTGAATTACAAAATTATGGAGATTTTAGAAGAGGCAGATGTTTCTGTTGCATTTCCGTCTCGTTCGATATATCTTGAACAAGATAGCATGCACAATATGCATCCTTTACAAGATGATCAACAATAATAATAAATCCCCGAATCATCGGGGGATTTATTTGTAGTTACTAGCTAGCGCGATGTTCTAATCGTAATCGATCTGCAACCATAGCTATAAACTCAGAGTTCGTCGGTTTTGCTTTAGACACACTTACCGTATATCCGAACAGCGATGAAATCGAATCCATGTTACCTCTGCTCCAGGCTACTTCAATGGCGTGACGAATGGCACGTTCTACTCTTGAAGCAGTTGTGTTGAATTTAGATGCAATATCAGGATAAAGAACTTTCGTGATTGATCCTAGTAATTCAATGTCTTTATAAACCATTGTGATGGCTTCTCGCAAATACATATAGCCTTTAATATGGGCAGGTACACCAATTTCATGAATGATATGCGTAATACTTGCTTCTAAATCAAACCTTTTGCTGTTTGTCACGGAAGACCTTTTCTCATTATGTACAGCAGTTTGGATACCATGTACTTGTCTTATTTGTTCTGCAAGATGTTCTAAATCGAATGGTTTCAAGATAAAATACGACGCTCCCAGACCGACAGCTTTTTTCGTAACTTCTTCCTGACCAAATGCAGTGAGCATAATCACATTAATGTGCTTTGTCCGTTCATTTTGTTTTAATTTCGATAGAACAGCTAGACCATCTATATGAGGCATAATAATATCTAATATAATTACATCCGGATTAACTTCTTCCACATAATCCAGGCATTCTTTTCCATTATATGCTCTCCCTACTACGGCAATATCCTCCTGATCCTCTAAATAATCATTCATTAAATCTACAAGTTCACGGTTGTCATCCACCAACATTACATTCGAATTCTTCACAAAAAGTTCCTCCTTCACCTTATGCTAACTATTTTGACCTTAATTAATACTTTCGACAAAAGGAATAGAAATCCTTCTTTTCGTTCATAAAAAATACAAAATTTCGTTCTACACGGTTTGTCGAAAAATATTTGTTTTTAGTTTAGCAAAAGAAAGTAAAGTCTGCAACCATTATTTTCCTAGTGGGTTTTTAAGAATGATGGATAGAAGGTATTACTGATAATAAAAGGGAACAGCTAAAATGGCTGCTCCCTTCTTCATTAACTCGCTTTTCGGTTTTCAGATTTATAAATATCTATTCCTGCCTCATTCAGCATCCATTCAATATGAACACCGTACCCACTAGTTGGATCATTAACAAAAACATGTGTAACCGCACCAATTATTTTTCCATTCTGAATGATCGGACTACCACTCATACCTTGTACAATGCCACCAGTTGCATCTAACAATCGTTTGTCTGTTATTTCTAAAATCAGCCCTTTAGTAGCTGGTGCAGATTGATTAACTGTATTTACAATCTCTACATCAAACGCCTCTACTTTTTCTTTGTTAATAACCGTCAAAATTTTTGCAGGACCTTCTTCTACTTCATTCGGTAAGGCAATCGGCATTGGTTTCGACCAGTTATCATCAGCAGATTTTAATGGTTCATGCAGTGTTCCGAAGATTCCGAACGGCGAATTCTTCGTAATATCACCCATTTCCGTACCATCTAATACGAAATCAGCACGTTTTTCACCTGGAACGCCGTGTTCACCTTTCTTTATATCGGTGATTTGCGACCGTACAATACTTCCGTTATCAATTTTTACTGGCTCTCTTGTATCCATATCTGAAATGATATGTCCAAGAGCACCATATTTTTTTGAATCCGGATGGTAAAAAGTCATTGTTCCGATACCTGCTGCAGAGTCACGAATATAAACACCTATTCGATAATCTTCTTCTTTCACATCATATTGCGGCGTCAACTCCGTGTCTACCGTTTTACCGCCGCGTTTCAGTTCTACGTCTAAGGACTCATCTTGCTCTCCAGCTTCTTTTACAATCGGTGCCACTTCTTCCATTTTGGTAATTTTTTTATCGTTAATCGAGATAATATTATCTCCTACTTGTATATCAGCATCTTCTCCAGGAGAACTCGTTCCTTCCTCCGTTGTCACGAGATGATGACCTACAACCAAAACGCCTTGTGTTTGCAGATTAATTCCGATCGATTGTCCGCCAGGAATCAGGCGGAAATCATCGTATACTTCCACATCCACTTTCTTAACCGGGACATTAGCGAAGGTATAGGTTACTTCGTCTTGCCCACTTTCTTCAAGCGAATAATTCATTAAGTCTGTTGCATATTGAACAGCCTCATCGTTCATAGCTGATATCGAAACATCATCACCTAAAGTAGGTAACGACACTGTATCTGATTGTGTAAAAGTTTTGATTTGATTCGGGATAGAGAGGTATATCTGAAATGGTGAATACCATGGGAGTACAAATAATATGACAAGGAGTATTAATCCTATACATTTTCTTGCGTAGTTGTTCTTCATTGGTTTGGCCCTCCTTGTATTACAGACTGTTTTTGATCTGTATCATTAATTTGACCTTAAGGAGGGCTTTTTAAACCCGTTAAACATAACAAAATCGGGTGAACTTTTCCACTTTAAGAAATGATTATTTTCGGAATATTATTTATGTTTGTGATTCATCTCAATAAGCTCGCGTGCATGAGTCTTGGATGCAGTTGTTAATTCTTCACCGGTTATCATTTTACCAATTTCATCAATACGTTGTTCAAAGCTTAATTCTTGCAATGACGTATGTGTACGATTATTCTCTACAATCTTTTCGATTCTTAAGTGCGTATCGGCAATAGAGGCAACCTGAGGTAAATGTGTAATGCAAAGAACTTGCGATCCGCTGGAAATATTATGAATTTTCTCAGCCATAGATTGCGCAACACGACCACTTACACCAGTATCAACTTCGTCGAAAATGACACTCGTAATACCTTGGTGCTTGGAGAAAATATTCTTTAAAGCAAGCATTATCCGAGACATTTCCCCGCCTGAAGCAATACGATCCAGATCCTTTACAGGTTCACCTGGATTTGTAGAAATTAAAAATCTAGCCTGATCTATTCCGTGAGGGTGCGGAGAAACTTTTTTACCTTCAAATGATATACCTTGTTCACGATTTGGTATGGAAACATCTACTTCAAAAACCGTTTTATCCATATAGAGATCTTTGAGTTCTGCCAATACCGCTTTCTCTAACTGTTTTGCAGCGTTTTTTCTTAGCAGATACAATTCTTTAGCTTCTACAAGTAAATCATGAGCTGCTTCCTGTAAGGAATGGGATAGATTTTCAAGATGCTGGTCACGATGTTTAATTTCATCTAATTCTTCTTCGATTTTCGCGCTGTATGTCATGATTTCCTCAACGGATTGACCATACTTACGCTTCAGTTGATCAATTTCATGTAAACGGGATTCAATTACTTCTAATCGACCTGGTTCATAATCCATACTTTCCAGTTGCTGCCGGATTTGATACGAAATTTCCTCCATTAAATAATAATGATCAATATAGTCTTGATGCATTTTTTTTACAGCCTGATGATGTTCTCCTGCTTCCTCTAAATGATTGGCAGCGTGTGACATCCAATCCAATCCTTTTTGCTCCCCGTGAAGTGCATTATAGGCATCATTTAAGTTGCTGTGGATTTTCTCAAAATGCTGTAATTCGTTTCGTTCTTCTGTCAGTAACTCATCTTCATTTGGCTGCAAATCGGCATTCTGGATTTCTTTCAGTTGAAAATCTAATAAATCCATACGCTGTGCTAATTCTTGTTCATTTTTGTTACTTGCCTCAAATTTATCTTTTAGCTGTTTCCAATGTTTATACAAATGCTGATAGGATTTTTTGAAATCTGGATGATTTGACTGATAATAAGAATCTAAAAGTTCCAAATGTTTCTCTTTATTTAATAATGCCTGTGTTTCGTGCTGACTATGGATATCAAGAACACTCTGTCCGATTTCTTTCAAAATAGCTAATGTCGTTAATTTGCCATTAATTCTGCATATACTTTTGCCTGAATGTGATATGGTTCGATGTAACACAAGCATTTGGTCATCATTAATATCAATGCCCAATTCTTTTGTTTTTTGATAAACAGGGTGTTCAAGATCTTCTATAATAAATAGTCCTTCTAATTCTGCTTTTTTTTCACCATGACGTACATATTCGACCGATCCTCTTCCACCAATCAGCAAACCAAGTGCATCTATAATAATGGATTTACCAGCACCAGTCTCTCCCGTTAAAACCGTTAAACCGGATTGAAATGATATGGATAATTGCTCTATTATCGCAAAATTTTTAATCGATAATTCCGTTAACATCTACCCACCGCCTTTATTACAACATGTCTAAGAATTTGTCCTTTAAAGCTTCCGCATCTTCCACTGTTTTACAAATTATCAAGATTGTATCATCACCACAGATGCAACCAACAATTTCTTCCCAACCTAGATTATCAATTAAAGCACCCATAGCCTGTGCATTCCCCGGAAGAGTCTTCATGACGATAAAATGAGTCGCTGTGTCTATACTGATAAATGCATCCATAATAAATCTTCTTAGCTTATTTAATGGATTAAACTTCTGGTCTGCAGGCAAGCTGTATTTGTAGCGACCATCTTGTGTTGGTACTTTGACAAGATGCAATTCCTTGATATCACGAGAAATAGTAGCCTGCGTAATGCCATAACCTTGACTACGCAATTCTTCAACTAAATCATCCTGCGTTTCGATTTCATTTTCTGTAATGATCTCACGTATTTTGATATGCCGTTGTGCTTTATTCATTTCAATATCCTCCATCAATCATTTCTCATATGAAAACGGACTACAAAAAAGTAGTCCTCCCCATTTATTTGCTTAACTGCTGATGAGAATCTGACACAACCCTCTCTGTCAGCGCAAAAAGCTCTTGTGCTTTATGTTGCATAGCAGATTTTTTTAACAAACCTAAATATTCAATGTTACCATCCCCACCCGTAATTGGTGAGAACGTTACATCGATAATCTGAAAGCCTGTTGTTTCAGCAAAAGCCAATATTTTTCTCAGTACTTGCAAATGTACGGCAGGATCACGAACAATTCCCTTTCTGCCTACTTGTTCTTTTCCCGCCTCGAATTGCGGTTTAATAAGAACAACCGCAAAGCTTTCATTTGCTAATAACTGATAAAGTGGTGCTAAGATCAATTGTAACGAAATAAAGGAAACATCAACGGTAGCGAAAGTTGGAACTTCCTCCGTCAACATCTCAGGTGTCACATAGCGAAAGTTAGTTCTCTCCATAACAACTACTCGAGGGTCATTTCGCAGTTTCCAGTCTAACTGATTATAACCGACATCGATCGCATAGCTGCGTTTTACCCCATTTTGTAAGGCGCAGTCTGTAAATCCACCAGTTGACGAGCCAACATCTACCATTATCTTATCCTGTAAATCCAAAGAAAAGTATTCCAGTGCTTTTTCTAATTTCAAGCCCCCGCGCCCAACATATGGAATGGCTTTTCCTTTTATATCGATGGCTATATCTTCAGCTACCTTCGTGCCTGGCTTATCCATACACTGTCCTTCTGAAAACACAAGTCCTGCCATGATGGTTCTTTTTGCTTTTTCTCTGGATTCACTTAGCCCTCTATCTACGATTAATTGATCTAATCTGATTTTTTTTGTCATATTCTTCAAGCCCTTTTTTGCTTATCATTACTAACTGTAACTAAATGTTGCAGTTCTGAAATAATTTGATTCTCTGTTAAATCAATTTCTTTTAATAATTCTTTGACACTTCCATGCTCGATAAACTTATCTGGAATTCCCATTCTTTTGATAACAGGTTTATAATTATGTTCTTCAGCAAATTCAAGCACAGCACTTCCAAAGCCACCTTGCAGGACTGCTTCTTCTACTGTGAGAATAGGTATGTTCTTAGTCATACGATCATGTAATAACGTTTCGTCAAGTGGCTTAATGAAGCGGGCATTAACAACTTCTACATTTATACCTTGCTTCTTCAAGTAATTACTTGCGGCCAGAGACATTTCAATAGTTGTACCAAATGTTAAGATGACTGCATCTGCACCTTCACTTAACACTTCCCATTCTCCAATTGGAATAGTTGACAGGCTCTGATCCATTTCTACCCCTAAACCATTTCCTCTTGGAAATCGTACAGCGATAGGTCCATCATTATAAGCAACAGCAGTGTTTACCATGTGCTGACACTCATTTTCATCTTTAGGCATCATAATGACCATGTTCGGCAAGTGGCGCATAAAGGCAATATCGAACACACCTTGATGCGTTTCACCATCTGCACCAACAAGACCAGATCTGTCAATTCCGAAGGCAACATTTAAATTCTGACGGCAAACGTCATGCACCAACTGGTCATATGCCCGTTGCAAAAATGTAGAATAAATCGCTAAAAACGGCTTCATTCCTTGGGTAGCAAGGCCAGCTGATAACGTTGTTGCATGCTGTTCCGCAATGCCTACATCAAACAAACGATCCGGATATTTCTCCTGAAACTTGTCCAGTTTTGATCCTAAAATCATAGCAGGTGTAATAACTGCTAATCGATCATCCTTTCCTGCTATCTCTTCTAACGTATCACTGACGACCTGACTCCAGGCAGGCGCTGCATTTGCAGGCTTAATTTTCTCACCAGAATCAATTTTATAAGGTCCTACGCCATGCCATTTATCTTTCTGATCAGTCTCAGCAGGCTGATACCCTTTCCCTTTTTGTGTGATAACATGAACAATTACTGGACCTTCTGTTTTTTTTGCATAAGCGATATTTTCTTCCAGGTCTTTAAAGTCATGTCCATCAACAGGACCAAAATAAGTAAAGCCGAATTCTTCAAACAACATCCCTGGCACCATGAAATATTTCATGCTATCTTTCACCCGTTCTGCTGTTTGAGCAATTTTACCGCCTACTGCTGGGATCCGTTTTAAAAGAACTTCTAATTCATCTTTTACACGGTTATATTTGCCTGCACTGCGCATTCTGCCTAGAGCATTGTGTAAAGCGCCGACATTTCCAGCTATCGACATTTCGTTGTCATTTAAAATAACTGTAAGATTCTTTTGTTCATGGCCAATATGGTTTAATGCTTCTAATGCCATTCCACCAGTTAAAGCACCGTCACCAATTATTGGTACCACCGAATAATCTTCATTTTGCATATCTCGTGCAATCGCCATTCCCATTGCTGCTGACAAGGAGGTAGAGCTGTGCCCAGCTTCCCATACATCGTGTTTACTTTCGTTCATTTTCGGGAATCCACACAGACCTTTATATTGTCTTAACGTATCAAATTGGTCTGTTCTGCCTGTAAGCATTTTGTGGATGTATGATTGATGCCCTACATCAAATAGAAATTTATCTGTTGGACTATTAAATTGCTTATGCAATGCTAATGTAAGCTCAACAACACCTAAATTCGCTCCTAAATGACCACCAGTAACCGATAATTTTTGAATTAAAAATTGACGGATTTCATGTGCTAGTACTTCAAGTTCTTCATTGTTCAATTCTTTTAGAAATGCTGGATTCTTCATCTTGGTAAGATCCATAAAGGAATCCTCCCTACTGTTTTTCAAAACTTTGCCTATTTCGACAATATCTTTATTTTAAATTTTTCTTCAGAAAATGCAATTATTTTACCAACGAAGAAAATAATTTTCGTCGAATAGTTAATTGCCAAAAATTTCCCGAGTGCTTTCCCGCCAACTGTTAAAGCAGCAACCAGACTGGTCAATATTACATTAATTGTTAATTGAAAGGTACTGCCTTCACTATATCCAAAGTTATTGGCTATTTGAAGAATTACGATTGCCGAGGCTGTACCACTTATTATACCCGAAATATCACCAATAACATCATTACAGAAACTCGCAAAACGATCCGCATTGCGGACAATAAGAATTGCCTGTTTGGAACCGCTTACCCTCTCTGCTGCCATTGCATGAAATGGCACTTCATCTGCTGCTGTTGCCGCTATTCCTAGCATATCAAAAAATACACCAGTAAATACAATAATAAGCACAATAGTTAATCCAATAATCGAAGAAACCCCACTTAATATGGAAGATGACACCACGGAAAAAATAGCCGCTAACACAAACGTGATAACGGCAATGCTTAAACTAAATTTCATCGACTTTCTTAATTGTTTTTTATCCATATAAAAACCTCATCAATTGGTTACATTATGTATAAGGAAATGGAATGGTCATTTAAAAGGTAAAAACTGCGGCTTAGGTCCAGTAGGTTTTCCCAAACAGGTACCGAATGTTGCCATTCTGGCGGTTCCCCATTAAACCTGCCTTAGCGCAGTCACCCGACGCTAGACTGGATTACCACTTAGTCCACACTATAATCCCTTTTAAATGTCCTTTTGGAACAGTCTAGGAGATTTCCTCGACAATCTTTCGCCGTTTCCTAGCCTCTTTTGCAGTACGAATTTCATATAGATAAACATATCCGAACTAGTGGCCATCCAGTTCAGATACTTTGTTGCCTATAATCCCCTTCGTACCACTCAAGGCAGGCTACGCTACAAATAAGGATTCCCTGATCCTTATTTTATAGGTTCATACCCCATTCCATACAGAACACTTGGCTAAGCCTTCTATACAGAGATGGGCCTCCGCGGAAGAAGGGTCGTCGCCCACATGCCTTTGTGGATCGCCCTTCAACCTTAACTCCCAGCATCGACCCAAGGCTGGGCGCCTCAAGCCAACACAAGGAACTTCATCGATGTGCCCTTTGGCGGATTTTTAGGCCCGCCTTCAGAAACGGGGGATTGACTAGAATACTGCACCATCCCTTTACATAATTTTAATATAACATGAAATTAATTTTTTCTCAATAATTACTGATCACGTTCACTTAAATATGTGCTAATCACTGCTAAATCTGTATTCTCAAGACCAGTTTCAACTAAGCATTCAGCTGCTTCAGCCATAAGGGTTGCCTTGTATTGTTTGGCACCATCAATTCCGAGCAAGCCCGGATAAGTGCTTTTATCATTGTCTGCATCACTACCGACGCGTTTTCCAATTAATTCCTGATCTCCTTCAACATCCAAAATATCATCCTGGATTTGAAAAATCAGACCTAAACAATCTCCAAATCGTTTTAACACCGCTCTTTTCTTTTCCGAAACATCTGCTAGATACGCGCCGATTTCAATAGCAAAAGAAATAAGCCTTCCTGTTTTCAGGTGGTGAATACGTTCCAGGTCTACTATTGACACGAGCTTATTTTCCGCTTCCATATCAAGGTATTGACCTGCTACCATTCCTTCTAAGCCGCTTGCTTTGGATAATGCTGATATCAGCTTTACTTTTTGTGTATCTGTATAAGTTGTTGCCGTGCTGACAAGATGAAAACTATTTGTTAAAAGTCCGTCTCCAGCAAGAATCGCTGTAGCTTCATCGTATTTCTTATGATTCGTCAGTTTGCCTCGCCGGTACATGTCATCGTCCATTGCCGGTAAATCGTCATGAATTAATGAATACGTATGAATCATTTCTAGCGCTGCAGCCGCTGGGTATACTTTGTCTACTTCACCACCAAGTCCTTCACAGGTCAATTTCATTAGAAGTGGTCGCAATCTTTTCCCGCCAGCTTCAATTGAATATAGTACAGATTCTTTCAGTCGATCTGGCACTTCCAATTGATGAATATAATTCAGGAGGCTGTTATTGATATGATCCTGCTCACTTTTCAAAATATCGTCAATTGATCGTTGCAATTACTTCTCCTCCTGTATCTCAAAACCTACCCGTTCATGATCTTCGTTTAAAATTTCCTTCATTTGTTTTTCTGCTTTAACTAATTTATCATGGCAAATTTTTGATAATTTCGATCCCTCTGCATAATATTCCATCGCTTTCTCCAAAGGGACCTCCCCTTCTTCCATTTTTTCTACAATCTCTTCTAACTGTTGCAAAGCTTCTTCAAAACTCCACTCTGATTTCTGATCTGACATTCTTATTCATCCTTTCTAATTTGTAGCACCTTACTTTGAACGACACCATCAGCCAATTGAATAAGTAATTCATCTTCTTTCTTCATTTGCTGAACCGATCGAATAATGTCATGATTTTCGTTATACGTTATTGAATAACCCCTGCTCATAATACGAGTAGGGTTTAGTAAGTCAAGCTGTGTTAAGTGTTTACTGAATAGATTCTTTTTCTGATCAATTTGCTGGATGATGGCTCGATCCATTCTTTTTTTGATTTCCAAAATTGACTGATGACGCTGGTCCATATTTCGCTGAAGCGGCAGACGCGTAAATCGTTGTTTTACATATGTATATTGATCTTTTTTGGATTGGTTGATTGTCGTTAATTGCTTGGATATTCGATCAACAGCACGATCTAACCTTTGCTCTTTCTCTTCGACCAGTCTTTCTGGGTATTTAAAGACGTATGACCCCTGCAGTCTTTGCAGCTTCTCATTTAAATGTCTGATTTGATGATGTATGGTTGTCTGCATCGCTTGATTCATTTTTTGAATACGTTCTAATAATTCATTCTGAGATGGCACTGCTAATTCAGCTGCTGCGGTAGGTGTTGCAGCTCTTAAATCAGCAACCATATCACTGATTGTAATGTCTGTTTCGTGACCAACCGCTGAAATGATCGGCACTGTTGAATGAAAAATTGCTCTTGCTACCTCTTCTTCATTAAAGCTCCACAATTCTTCAAGCGATCCACCACCGCGTCCCATAATAATAACATCTATATCTGCTAACTCATTTGCCTGTTCGATTGCACTAACGATTGAAGCAGCTGCTTGTTTTCCTTGGACCAGCACTGGAATAATTAACACACTGGCAATGGGATAGCGCCTTTCCAATGTTGTAAGAATATCGCGTATCGCTGCGCCAGTCGGTGATGTTAACACAGCTATTTTGGTTGGATAGGTTGGCAGCACTTTTTTATAAGCTGGATCGAATAATCCTTCTTTTGTTAGTTTTTCTTTTAATTGCTCAAACGCTAAATATAATGCGCCAATACCATCGGGTTCCATTTCCTGTATATAAAGCTGATATTGCCCTTGGGATTCGAACACACTGACATGTCCTGTAATCAACACCTTCATCCCGTCTTCAGGTCGAAACTTCAGTGATTGATTTTGACGTTGAAACATGACGGCTCGAATACTGGTTTGTTCATCCTTGATGGTTAAGTACATATGCCCTCTGGAATGATGTTTATAATTCGATATCTCACCTCGCAACAGGATGTGATTTAAGTGCTGGTCCACATCGAATTTTTTCTTAATATACTTAGTTAACGCAGTAACGGATAAATATTTATCTTCCACGAGTCATCCCTCTTTATCATTGTCAAACATTTTTAAATACTATTTGGTTTTTGTTCATACTTTAAAAGAAGGCCATCCTATTTAAAGAATGACCTAATTATTTTCAGTATAAACGTAACTAGTTTAATTCATTTGCTTTCTTAGCAGATTTAATCGTGTTATGCATAAGCATTGTAATCGTCATCGGCCCTACCCCTTTTGGTACTGGGGTAATGTAGCTAGCTTTTTCTTTTGCAGAATCAAAATCAACATCTCCTGTTAATGATCCATCTTCTACTCTATTGACACCAACATCAATTACAATTGCTCCATCTTTAATATGATCTCCATTAATAAAATGAGCTTTTCCTACTGCAACAATTAAAATATCTGCTTGCGCTATGTATGCTTCCATATTTTTTGTTCTGGAATGACAATAGGTCACTGTTGCATTTTCACTTAACAATAATTGTCCTACCGGTTTACCAACAATATTACTTCTCCCGATAATTACCGCGTGTTTCCCTTCCAATGAAATGTT
Organism: Gracilibacillus salinarum; assembly: GCF_022919575.1. NCBI lineage: Bacteria > Bacillati > Bacillota > Bacilli > Caryophanales > Bacillaceae > Gracilibacillus > Gracilibacillus salinarum. The sequence goes on from NZ_CP095071.1 coordinate 683,362, forward strand.
TTTTGATTTCATCATTTGGATAATACCGTACGGTGTACAAGGATAAAAAGTATCCTTACCTGTCATCATTCGTCCGATACTGATCGGATGAAAGCCATCAACATCTTTCTCTGGCGAAATTGCTTCAATAATTACTTGTTCATCAATATGTGCAGGTAACGGTAGCTGGACTAGAATACCATGGACCGTATCTTTATGGTTCAACTCATCAATTAATTGTAATAATTGCTCTTGTGTTGTTTCAATTGGCAGCTCGATTAAGTCTGAGTCAACACCTACATAATCAGATGCTTTTTGTTTCCCTCTCACATAAGATCTAGAAGCCGGATCATCACCGATTAATACAACAGTTAAGCCAGGAATGATATTTTTCTCACGCAATCCAGCAACTTCTTCCTTCATCTCATCTCTTAACGATTTCGCTAATTCACTTCCATAGATTACTTCTGCAGTCATGATATTTCCCCCTTAAAGCATTTTAGACAATACACCATTGATAAATTTCCCTGATTTATCATCACCGAAAACATGTGCAATTTCAATTGATTCATTTATTACAACGCTTTCGGGTGCGTCTTTTAAGTAAAATAATTCATAGGTAGCAATTCGGAGTAATGTTCTTTCTACTACCGCCAGCCTTGACAATGACCATTTCACCAAATGTTGCTTGATTTTTTCGTCTATTTCTTCTTTTTTATCCACGACCCCTTGTACTAAGTCTAATAAAAAAGGATCATGTTCCTCTTCCGTTAAAGAGTATTCAATCGTTGTTGTTACATCATATTCTTCGTTATCTAACGAAAATAAAATTTGCAGTGCTTTCTCACGAGCGATTCTTCGTTTCATTACCTATTACTTCTCCTTATCACGATCAGATTCTTCACCTTCAAATGATACCACGTTATCTATAGGATTACCAAATAAAAGATTAATTGCACATCAATTTAACAATTGATATCAGAAAAATTTAGCAAAATCATCTCGTAAACATCTTCATTCGATTCCAACAGCTTAAATTCGTAAAAGCATTAACTGACTGGATAGCGGCCTTGCTACATTATAATCACTCGTATATGTAATAATGAAAAGCCCCTCAGTCATATCGCTGAAGGGCTTTTATTCTTTTAAACGAGCTTAGATTTCTACGTCTTCGTTCATTTGTTCCATATGCACACCGACAACATGGATGTTGATTTCTTTAATTTGAATGGCAGTCATATTTTTGATCGCTTGTCTTACATTCGATTGTATCTGTTGCGCTACAGTCGGAATCGTGTGACCATAATCGACTACGATAAAGACATCAATTAGTACCATTTCGTCTTTCAGTTCTACTTTTATCCCTTTTCCGTGCGACTTCTTCCCAAGTCTTTCAGCAACGCCTGTTGCAAAGTTGCCGCGCATACTCGATACACCAGGAACTTCTGTTGTTGCAATACCTGCAATAACTTCTAGAACATCAGGAGAGATTTCTACATTTCCTAACGGAGTTGATTCACCAACATTCAATAATTGATTGTCAGACATGATGAACCCCCTTTAGTTAATTTTTTTCTTTACCATCTTCCATTATACTATACTTTTCAAGAAAACTGGTATTAAAATCGCCTTCTACAAATACCGAATGTGTCATCATCTTACGATGGAAAGGAACTGTAGTAAATACACCTTCAATGACATATTCATCTAGCGCGCGTTTCATCCGGTCTACCGCTTCTTTTCTTGTTTTACCATACGAAATTAATTTAGCAATCATCGAATCATAGTATGGCGGTATTTGATAACCAGGGTACACAGCCGAATCTACTCGTATTCCCAAACCGCCTGGCGGCAAATACATGTCAATGGTACCAGCAGACGGCATGAAATCCATTGCTGGATTCTCTGCATTAATCCGGCATTCCATTGCCCAGCCTTTAAACGTGATATCTTCCTGTTTATATCGTAATGGCTCATTATTTGCGATATGCAGCTGTTCTTTGATTAAGTCGACACCGGTCACCATTTCAGTAACAGGATGTTCTACTTGGATTCTTGTATTCATTTCCATAAAATAGAATTTATTTTCTTTTTGATCAAAAATAAACTCGATAGTTCCTGCTCCGGAATAATCAACAGCCTTAGCTGCTTTCACTGCAGCATCTCCCATTTTTGCACGCATCGCTTCATTAATAGCTGGTGAAGGTGTTTCTTCGATAAGTTTTTGCAATCTTCTCTGAACCGAACAATCGCGCTCACCAAGGTGAATGACGTTCCCGTGGTTATCAGCCAATACCTGAATCTCCACGTGGCGGAAGTCTTCAATAAACTTCTCTAAATAAACACCAGGATTTCCGAAAGCCTTCTCTGCTTCATTTTGCGTTACACGGATTCCTTTCCGTAATTCTTCCTCAGATCTTGCCACGCGGATTCCTTTTCCTCCGCCACCGGCAGTTGCTTTTATAATAACCGGAAATCCAATCTGATTAGCTATTTCCAAAGCTTCTTCTTCACTACCAATAATACCATTTGAGCCTGGAACAACAGGCACGCCTGCTTCGCGCATTGTCTCTCTGGCTACATCTTTCGTTCCCATCTTTTGAATAGCGTAAGCGCTTGGACCTACAAAGGTTACATTGCATGCATCGCAGATCTCTGCGAAATCTGCATTCTCGGAAAGGAAGCCATAACCTGGATGAATTGCGTCCGTTTCTGTTAATGTCGCCACACTCATAATATTTGTAAAATTTAAATAGCTGTCTTTACTTAATTTTGGACCAATACAATATGCCTCATCTGCTAATTGCACATGTAATGCTTCACTATCAGCTTCTGAATATACTGCTACCGTTTCAATGCCCATTTCTTTTGCAGAACGAATAATTCTTACTGCGATTTCTCCACGGTTAGCAATTAACAGTTTCTTAATCACAATGTCATCCCCTTATGCCTTCTTAATTCGGAATAATGGCTGACCATATTCCACAAGTTCACCATTTTCCACTAAAACTTCTGTGATCGTCCCTTTCACATCTGCTTCTATTTCATTAAATAATTTCATTGCTTCTACGATACACACAATAGAATCCTCTTGTACATTGTCACCTGTTTGTACATAATTTTCTTTGTCAGGAGATGGTGAGCTGTAAAAAGTTCCTACCATCGGTGATACAATTTCATGATCGTAATCAGGCGTGGACACATTCTCTGTAACTTCCTTTGTTTCTTGCGCCTGATTATTGACTTGTTGCGGTGCTTCTTCAGTTTGCGGCTGTACCGCAGGCTGTGGTGTATGTACTGGCTGTGTGACTACATTAGATGTAGCTGTGCCTGTATTCTTTTTCATTTTAATTTTTGCACCATTTGCTTCATAAGAAAATTCATCAATGGATGATTGATCTAATTTGTCGATTAGTTGATTGATTTCTTCTACAGATAACATTTCTGCACCCCTTCATATTTGTTACATTTAATAACAGGTACTAATAACTCCTTCTAATATTTTACGCAATCCAATGAGAAACTGCAACCTTTGTTTTTATTGTACAAATATGGTCAGCTATTGAAAAGTAATAAGCGATAGAATCAGATAAAATTTATATTTATATCAGTTAAGTATATAAGTACAGTCATAGAAGTAATCATGCCGAACTGGAAAAAATGGGTTCTGATAATATGGATTATGTTAGCCAGCGCTAGCAGAGCACCCATATTGAGATATTTAATGTGCTGGGATACCACTTTGGCCAACCATTCCTGCGGGGCACGGCTGAAGCTACCTGCCTAGTCCCGCGGGAGTCTACGTGGTTGACCTACGCTAGGATAGGGACTGTAAAACTTTTGTAAGAGTTAGCATATTGTTCAAAGTATACAGATCAGGAATGGAATGAATAACATAATGTCTAAAACTACTGCTTTTAGCTGTTCCCTAAGTTGTAGCACTTCCCTCATGCGGAGACTCCTCATGCCTCAGCTCGAGCTGAAGATCCAATTCATTTGTGCCTGTGTCTGCAAGTATAGATTCAAAGTGGTCTTTCTCGGCGCAAGACAGCAGAGATGCTTTTTAAAATAGTAGCCTAGCAGACCGACGTACCTACAGGACGCGGAGCCTATTCTGCCATACAGGCCTGGTTAACATAATCCAGATTACAGGAAATTGTATATTATTAGAACATAGCATCGCCATTTGACAAAAAAAGCCCTCGATTTTACTCAAGGGCTTTTTACTCTCTCCTGTAATGAAGGTTATTGGGTTTGATAAACAACATCAATATTGATTTCACCAAATTCTTCTTTTGCCTGCTGAATAATGTCATTTGCGTCTGCAGCTGATAAACTATCCGTTTGGACTGTAACAACAAGGTTGTTATCTTCCATATTACGAACTAATACTTCTTCATAGCCTTTTATTGATTTTAATTCTTCTTCCAATGTTGATTCTTTCATGTCTAATGATTCGATTTCTTTCATCGCTTCATATGCTTCATTTTTTTCTTCAGAAGTAGCTTCGCTTGATGCAACAATATCTTCTAATCTTTCTTTTTCATAGCTTCTTTGATTAGTAATCTCCATTCTGACAGCTGCAAAATATTCATCTGTATTTATGGAAGATGTATCCAACTCTTCACTTGTCTGTTCTGTCACATCGGTCTCTTCTGTATCGGACTCTGTCTGGTTAGTTAATTGATCAAGTGATGTCGTTTGATCTTCCGATTGGTCCTCCACATTATAAGCCAAATCCCCTTCATTCGGCGCATTTAAGTAGTACACACTTAATACAATCATTAAACTCAACATTGTCAATAACCATACGGTTTGTTTTCTTAACATGAAATCCCCTCCTAAAAAATATGTTTATTTACTTTTTGGCATTATCGATATCCTGTGTGCTGGTACATCCAACACTTTGGATACTGCGTCTAACACCCATTTTTTCACTTCGAGATTGTCCACACCTTTAGCAACTACTAAAACACCACGAACTTCTGGACGTTTCGTCTGCACTAATAATGGTACTTCCTGTTCCCCTTGCCGAATAAAGACTACTGTCTGTTCTCTAGTTTCATCTTCAATTTTTCTTGTTCCACCATTTTGATCTGTTTCATTCGTAATTTGCGAGCCAATCACTAAATTTTTTTGATATACTTGTTCGTTTGTGGCATCAAGATTGACCATAACTTCTACTTCTGATAAACCGTTGATTTTCTCAAGTAAAGGTACTAAATCTTTCTCATAGGACGATTCCAGATCCGAGATTTTAGAGCTTGCATCGGAGCCTTCAATTGGTGATGGTGTGCTGTTCTTATCATCGCTACTTGACGATTCAATCATGGTTTGTGGCTGATTTAATGATTGATTATCATCATTATCACTAAATATGTTGCTAACTAACATAACAAAAACCGCTACTAATACAAGCAATGCAATGTATTGTATTTTTGTTGGTTTTTTATCTTTTGCTTTTAAGTTTGAAAGAAACTTTTCCATCCATCCAGGCACCTTATTCCTCCTTCCATCCAATCTGAATGACATCTTTCTCTACTCCCCATTGATCAGCCAAGAACTGAATGACTTCAGCCTGATCATTTGGAGGTTCAGAAGTTTGAGGTAGTGTCTCACCAATTTGAATTTGCACTTCTTGGACATCGTTGGAAGTGTCTTCCGCATCAGCGAGCTGGACATCTATATGTTCTACTTCGCTTGCTTGAGATGCAGTTTCATTTGCCCAATTCACTTCTAGATCAACGATTTGATATTGATAAGTCTGCTGCAACTCCTCCTCTACTAAATTTTCCATTTGGACAACCATCTCTTCTAATACATATGCAGCTTGTACCTTTTCTATTTCACTTTTCTGCTGATTCATTTGATTTTCTATGGAAGTTTCTACAGAAACTGTTCCTCTAGTGTGAAACAAATTGTCTACTATACGTGATACATCAATAGAGAAAGCAGCTAATACCGGTTGTAAAATAATCAGCATTAAGAGGAGACCGACTACTAATTTAACGTATTGCTTTAATACATTACTCGGCAGAAGGAGGTCGACCAGCATAGCTAGAATAATATAGATGATAATTTGCAAAATCCAATTCGATATATACTCAATAATCAATCCCCCCTTATCTCACCATCATCGTTAAGTTACTGGAAATGATTAAAATGACTATGGTAAAGAAAAACATAAAGGTAGCTAATAACAAAGCGGCAAACAAATAAAGAATATGCTTTCCAATAACATCTAAACATTCAATTACAGGACCGTCACCAAGTGGTTGCAATACAGCTGTTGCGATTTTGTACATGAGGGATATTGCGAAAATTTTTATGGCTGGGAATAATACAATTCCGATCAATATCACTACACCAATAATACCTATCCCATTTTTTATCAGGATGGTTGCACTTAGTACCGTATCTGTCGCATCTGTAAACACTCTGCCGATAACCGGTATAAAGTTACCTGTTACAAACTTCGCTGTTCGCATAGCAATTCCATCTTGAATTGCACTGGCAGCACCTTGGACAGATATTACCCCTAGAAATACAGTAAGCAGAATCCCCATAATACTGATGGCAACATTTTTAATTAAATTAGCAAGCTTAGTTGCTTTGTATTCCGGACTTATGGTGCTGACAATTTGTAAAATCGCAGAAATCAAAATTAACGGAATAACAATTTTTGATATTACAAATACACTGGTTGGTATCAATGTAATGATGATCGGATGAAAAAAAGAAATCGTAACTAATTGACCTAAAGAAGCTAAAATACCTAGCAATAATGGCAAAATTGCTAGCAAGAAACTTTGTGCCATTCTGACTGTGTCAACGACATAAGTAGCTGCGAGTTGAAAACTTTGCAAAGCAATTATGATTAAAATAATATAGACAATAGCGTATGCAACTTTACTTACTACTTGTTTTTCAAATGCATTCTGTATCGTCTGCAAAAGGAGGCAGAATAATGTCAATAACATTAAAGTGGCTAATAACTTACCGTTTTCAAGTAATTCGTAGAAGAAATAACGTAGAGAACCTTTTAACCAGTCTTGTACACTAAGATTTCCGTCTCCCTTTATCATTGACCACAGACTTTGTTTATCGAGATCAGGTAATGCCTCTTGATATTCCTGTCCTAGATATTCCCAATAACTTTCAATCTCGCTATCGTCAATTAAAGAACGATATGCCTCGGTTTGATTGGTATTCACATCCGCTTGCAGAGATACCGGGATGATGATAAATAAGAGAATTAGCATCGTAGATATTTTTGTCCAGCTCATGTATATCCTTCCTAACTAAGCGATTGGAAAAATATTTATGATGGTCTCAATTAATGACTTAAATATTGGTATGGCCAAAATAAGAATAAACACTTTTCCTATCATTTCAATTTTTACTGCAATCGATTCTAATCCCGCGTCTTTTACTATGTTTGCACCTATGTCAGTAATGTACGAAATACCAATAATTTGCAAAATCGTCTTAATATATACCGCATCAATATTAGCTTGTTCACCTAAATATGTGATCAGATTTAAGATTTCATGAACATATTGCATCACATAAATAAAGAAGTATAGAACGGTAAGTACAACAATTAGAAAAGCTATGCTTGGCTGCTTGTCCTTCAGCAATAAAAAAAGTACAGAGGTAATAATCCCGACACTGATCACTTCAAATATTTCCATAAACCATTATCCTTTTAGAAAAAATACAGATTGGATTTGCTGGAACAGTTCAGATATGCTGTTTAATACAAATAGCAAGACAATGATAAATCCTACCAAGCTTACAAATTGTGCATATTCTTCTTTTCCCATTTGTTTTAGAATTGTATGAATCATCGCTACTATAATACCTATACCAGCAATTTGGAATAATATACTCGTATCTCCTATCACGTGATAACTCCTCTCTATAGCAAGAGTAAAACAATAAACATACCAATCAAGAAACCTACACTTCTAGACATATTGCCAAATTGTTGGTTTCTTTCTTCAGCCTCCAATAAACTTCTTTCTAGATGAGTGATCCCTAACCGAATATATTTTTGCTGTTGTGTTATATCATGTTGGCCGAGCGTTCTGCCAAATTGCTGGAGAATTTCTTTGTCTTCTGCCTGTAATGGCTGTTTTTGATGAAATCGATTTATGTGAAGCTCCCAAACAGGGTATAATTGCTCTTTTTCTTGCGCAATATCAGATGCCAAATCATAAAACAGACTTGATATTGGTTGAGGTATTTGTTTTGATACTGCGAAGAGCGCTTCTTGTACAGTAGATTGACTGTAGACAATTTCTGCTTCAAGAATTTGCAAGGCACTTTTCAGCGAACGTAAAATACGAGGGCGATTGGCAAGATTCCTGGCATATTCATGTCCAATCCATGTTAGCGACCCGACAATTAATAAACTTGCCAATAATTTCAGCATATGTTAACACGGCTTTTATAGAGTGAATGTCCTGTTGCATCCAGTATTTCAGTCACTTCTCCAGCCCGGTGTTGATTCGATAAAATCATAAAGCGCTGAAAAATATTTTTCTGTAAAATTTTCTTCATCGTCGGTCTTTTCCTAATATCTTCAAGCGATTTCCCGTGAACAGTGCAAACCAATTGCACACCTGCATGAATGACTTCATCAATTGCCTCCGCATCTCGTTCACTTCCTATTTCATCAACAATAACCACTTCCGGTGACATCGATCTGACAAACATCATCATTCCTTCTGCCTTCGGACAACGGTCAAGGACATCAATTCTGGGCGCAAATAAGTGCTGCGGGACACCATTAATCGATGCACAAATCTCAGAACGCTCATCTACAATTGCAGTTTTCAACTGTAATTTCGAGCTGCCACAATAGTTGGCTATATCTCTAAGCAGAGTGGTTTTTCCTGATTGTGGCGGGCCAATAATAAGTGTATTTTGAATGGTATCGGTAATAAGATAAGGTGTATAAGCATGGATAATACCGAATTGCGCTTTAGCAATTCGAATGTTAAAAGAACTGATATGATGAATGGCCTTCACTTGTCTATTCTCAACTACTACCGAACCCGAAATTCCAATGCGATGTCCGCCTTGAATGGTAATAAAACCATGTCTCAACTCTTCCTCTAAACGATATAGTGAAAAATCGCTTATTTTATTGAGAAACATGGTTGCGTCTGATTGGCTAAAGTTTGTTTGTGGTAACCAGCGGACGTCTCTTCCATTGTTCAGTTCAACAGGCTGATTGACTCTGAGTCTTATTTCTTGAACATCGAAATCTTTATCCTCAAGTACGGCATGGATATGGTCTGTAATATGATTGGGCAGGATCTCCAGAACACTTGTCATCACATATTCCTCTTTTCCATAAGCTATTTCTATAAACATTCTATGCGACTCTTTAATAGATATAACCATAGATAGGTACGAGCTTTGAAATTTATAAGAAACAAAAAAACCGAGCATCAACAGCCCGGTTCTCTGAGTTTAAATACAGCTATATGTATAACGATGTGGTAATTTTGATAGGATTCAAATGCAAACAGCTTTGGAAATATCCTCCCCAACACTAGAAGTGGTTGCTCGGAACGTCCAGCAGCTTCGTGGTTTTAATATAATCACGAAGAACTGTATGTATATATTTCTACCAAGAAAAATGGGCATAATTGACATAAATTATATACAATTACCTATAATTCAGATTATGTCTAGCGTTGCGACCATTTTGATATATTGTATGTGCTAGGATACCGCTTCACAATTCATGCAGCAACTAGGATAGGGAGCACTATCTGCGAGATATTCACCTTAGATACTTTCTGTACTCATAACAAAAAACTACTAAGCGCAATGACTTAGTAGTTTAAATAGAACTATGCACGGGAAACATATTTTCCGTCGTTAGTGGAAATGACCAGAACGTCGCCTTGATTGACGAAGAAAGGCACTTGTACAGACAATCCTGTTTCTAATGTGGCTGGCTTTGTTCCGCCACTTGCTGTATCACCTTTAATGCCTGGTTCTGTTTCGGTTACAGTTAATTCAACGTTGTTGGGAAGATCTACACCGATCGTCTCTCCTTCATACGTTAAAATATTAACTTCCATGTTTTCTTTGATAAATTGAAGTTCGCGTTCAATTTGATTTGATGGTAATTCGGTTTGTTCAAACGTATTGGTATCCATAAATGTATGCATATCACCCGAACCATATAAATATTGCATTTTTCGGTTTTCGATATGTGCTTTATTTACTTTTTCACCGCCGCGAAATGTTTTTTCCTGGATACTTCCATTACGTAAATTACGTAACTTTGAACGTACAAACGCAGCACCTTTACCTGGTTTTACGTGTTGAAACTCCATTACTTGCCAGATTCCACCATCCACTTCGATGGTTAAACCGGTTTTGAAATCATTAACTGAAATCATGTTATTCCTCCTCTGTTATTTACGATACAGGCAACTGAATTAGTTCCTTTGGTGCATTGGTTAATCTCTCATTTCCATCTTCCTGAATTAGAATATCGTCTTCGATACGACACCCTCCAACATTTGGAATGTAGATACCTGGTTCAACGGTTACAATCATACCTGGTCGTAATACTTCATCCGAGCGGAAAGACAACCCTGGCATTTCATGAACATCTAAACCTAATCCGTGACCAGTTGAATGTCCAAAGTACTCTCCATAACCTTTACTTTTAATATGATCTCGTGTTAAGGCATCTGCTTCTTTAGCAGTAATACCAGCTTTAATTCCAGCTACACCTTTTAACTGTGCATCTAAAACTGTCTGGTAGATAGATTGTAATTCTTCTGAGATCTCTCCGACAGCAACCGTCCTTGTAATATCTGAAGCATACCCTTTATATAGTGCTCCAAAATCCAATGTCACTAACTCACCTGCTTGTATTTCCTTTGATGACGCCACACCATGAGGTAATGCAGAACGATAGCCAGAAGCTACAATCATATCAAAACTAGATGACGTAGCACCTTGTTTTCGCATGAAAAATTCTAATTCATTGGCAATATCGATCTCTTTAGCCCCCGGTCTTATGTATTGTAGAATATGATCAAAGGCATCATCTGCAATTTTACATGCATCCTTTATTATATTAATCTCATCTTGATCTTTAATCAAGCGCAATTTCTCAATTAAGCCATCTGACGGTACAAGCTTTGTATCTACTGCTTTTTGATAGGTTTCAAATAATGCATATGTCAAATCCTGTTTTTCAAATCCAAGTGTTTTCAACTGTAACGAATCAACAAGCGCTGCCACCGTTTGCTGAATAGGTCCCTTATGTTCTTTAATAGTGAACTCTTTAACCTGTTCAGCGGCTTGCTCAGTGTAACGAAAATCAGTAATAAAATAAGCATCATTAGCAGTAACTATAGCAACACCTGCCGTTCCAGTAAAACCTGTCATATATCTTCTGTTAACTGGACTGGTGATTAATAAACCATCTAACTGTGCTTCATTTAAAACTTCACGTAGTTTCTCCAAGCGATTCATACGCTATTCACCCCTTTTATTCTTTTTCTTCTAACAGATAGATTGCCGCTAGTTGGTACCCTTTTGTTCCTAATCCAACAATCTGACCTGCACAAACCGGTGCTAACATAGAAACATGTCTAAATGATTCCCTTTTATGTACATTGGAAATATGGACTTCAATGACGGGTACAGTGACAGACCCTATCGCGTCTCTGATAGCGATACTTGTATGTGTGTATGCACCTGGATTGAAAATAATACCAGAATATTCCCCTTCTGCTGCTTGGATCCAATCAATTAAATCTCCTTCATGATTAGATTGTTTTGCATCTAGATGATAGTGCTTCGTTTCAACGAGTTGTCTTACCTGTTCTTCAACATCCTTCAGTGTCTCGTGTCCATACACGTCAGGCTCTCTCTTCCCTAACCGATTAAGGTTTGGACCATTTAACAATAATATTTTCCCCATTCATTCACCCCATTGAACAAGCTTCCTTTACCATAGTAACACAATTAATTAATTATTTTCACCAAAATGCTGCTGATAGGCAAAAGAAATCGAATATCCAATAAAGACACTATATAAAATAAATAAACACATGGTTGTAACGATTGTATCGCTGTCTAGCTCAAAAAAAGCGGGTATATTAGAAAAAAGTGGCTTCATAAGCCAAAATACGATAAACCACAGCGCTATACCAGTTATGATACCTGGCAGTATCCCATTAAACTTCTTTAACATAAGATAATATAAGCACGCTAAACCAATTGACAAGATGCTGATTACGATAATAGACAATAATTCCCCAGTCCACTGATCAGACCACGAATTTTGGAGCCATGAACGCAATACAAAGCTTTTAGGAGTTATGGTTGTAAAGTGAAAGAATCCTGCAAAGGCAGCAACAGTACTCCAAATCAATCCTCCAAAAAAACCGATACTAATTGTTTTCGGCAGTAAAGACACTTTCTGTTTTTTTTCATCATTCTTATTTATTCGTCGCATCTTTTTATCACCTCAGCATTAGGCTAACCAATTTCCACTATTTCATGCTTTTGGTAAAATACGACCTAGTTATTTTACTATTTTTTTTATACAATAGAATTAAGCATACGTACCAACATCAATTTCAAATATATTGTATAAAAACCAATTCAAAACGGGTATAACTATAGAAAGAACAATTTTTTCGAAAAAACATGAAATAAAGGAGGAATCACAATTGAATCGAAAAATAGGTTCTATTATCGTCTATGTCTTAATAGGATTAGCCGTAGTGGGTTTCGCAACAGCATTAATTAATGACACAGTTGGTTTACTTTCTTCACTACTAATCTCTTTATTAATAGGTGCAGCTATTTTTGGATTAGTCTATTTCTTCTTCATGAGAAAACGTTCTACGGATGAACTAAAAAAATACCGAAAAGCAGTTAAACAATCCAAGCAACGATTTAAAAATCAACAAAGTAACTTCAAGACAAAATCGTCAGCATTAAAAACAAGTTTTCCTTCCAAAAAAGCCATCCGCCCGTTGAAATCACCAAATCGATCTGCAACACATTTACGCGTAATCGAAGGTAACAAACAAAAAAGTAAAAAGAACAGAGCGTCGTTATAAAACGCTCTGTTCTTTTTTATTTCGACCATTTTCTCAGAAATTTATTCGTACGTTTGTACCCAATTTCAATTAATCTCAATTTATCGTCGCGTGACAGCTGAAAATCGGTCGCACTGATCCCATCAATAGGAAAAAAGATAATATCCTTTGCAACGTTCTCTGCTATATAACGTGTATCATATGCATTTCGCATCGTATTAATCATGGCAAATAACATATCAAGAGAATTATTAATTTTATGCTTAGGCTGTTTCTGTCTTGGGTCTGATAATTGCATACCGACAATTGGACGTACTCTAGTCTCTTCCCCTCTGTCAAATAACCACAAAGGAAAATTACTTAAGATCATTCCGTCTACAATATAGCTTTTGCGTTTTGTTTGAGGATTATTTAATTTGAAGGGGCGAAAAAAATATGGAATGGAGATGCTGCTTCGAACTGCTTTGGCTACAGTATAATAAGTCGCATCAATATGATAATATTTGGCCAAATCATCTGGAAAAATGACAACTTGATTAAGGGTTAAGTCTGCTGATACTATCTTCAGTTTCCCCGGCGGTAAATCCGAAAATGTTTTTACGCCTTTATCTTGAAGCTTTTCTTCAAGCCAACGTTGGAAATAGTTACCTCTGTATAACCCCATTGTCTGGTAAAGTGTGATCCATTTAATAACTGGAAACGCAGCACCAAACTTTGACTGGTCAAGAAAATTCTCTAATGGTAAATCCAAAAACAACTCTTGCAATTCTCTTGCGGTGTAACCCGCTGCTATAAAAGTTGCGAACAGTGCACCGGCAGATGTACCAGCAACACGTTCAAATTGGATATTCCGTTCCTCCAAGGCTTGCAAAGCACCTATAAACGCATAAGCCTTGACTCCACCACCAGAGAATACTCCATCTATTTTCATTGCATCACCCTATCTGACTGGTATTCAGAATATATATATACACCATACCCAGCAGATAGAACCAAACGGTTATTCTTTATTGATTTGAAAACTTTTCAGTTGTTCCAGCCTTTCTGGATCTTCTAAGAATTGGACAAGACTTCCGATCCGATCAATAGAATTCCAGCTTAAATGGTGCTCAATACCTTCTACGTCTGTATAGATATTTTCTTCATTCACACCAATGATTTGTAAGAATTTCTCTAATAATTCATGGCGGTAAACCAATCTTTCCCCGACCTTCTTACCTTTTGGTGTTAAAATCAAGCCTTGGTATTTCTCGTAATTTAAATAGTCATCTTTATCAAGTTTCTGAACCATCTTTGTAACAGAAGAAGGCTGGACCTGTAAAGCTTCAGCAATTGCTGACACCCGAGCGTATCCTTTTGTTTCCATAAGAATATATATTTGTTCTATGTAATCTTCCATAGTAGGTGTAGGCATCGTAAATCCCCCATCCATAATTATTAATGTAAATAAAAGCATACAATAGAATGGTACATGAAACAAGCCATCCTGCTTAAAATATCAAATTCAATATTTTTTGCTTTATTTCATCATATTAAATGGTATAATCCTTTTTAGAGGATTTATTAGAAAGCAATGGAGGATTACAAATGACACAATTATACATCTTATTAGCTATCCTAGCTGCCTTTATTCTGTTTAGTGTATATCGCTATTTTAAACAAAAAAGAATCTTAAAGGCACTTTCCGAAGATGATTTTCGTGAAGGGTATCGTAAAGCGCAGTTGATCGATGTTCGTGAACCGAAAGAATTTGATGGTGGCCACATCCTTGGAGCACGGAATATACCGTTAACACAGTTAAAACAAAGGCTGACAGAACTGCGAAAAGATAAACCTGTCTATCTTTACTGTCAATCAGGATCTCGTTCAATGAGAGCTGCATTAATCCTGGATAAGGAAGGTTACAAAGATTTAAACCAACTTCAGGGTGGATACAAAAAGTGGACAGGCAAAATCAAGAAAACAAAAAAATTAGATTAATAAAAACAAAACGAGCGGGATTCTATCCCCTCTTTTTTTTATTATAAAAGTGCAGTCACAACAGTAATCATATTGAATAAGAAGCTGAGTTCCTATGATATGGATTATTCAATTAGCTGCTTAGTGGTGATTTTGAAATGTTTCATTTGCTGGGATGCCGCTCCGCGCTCCGGTCGGGTAGAAAACAGGCGCGCGCATTCATGTAGAATCACGTTTCCTGTAGCCCCCCCACGATCCCGGACGGTCGGATTTCCCGAGTCCGGTTCTGACCTTGGCTCTATCATAAATATGTCTTCCTCATTTAATCTAGGTTTAAGTTCTAGCCAACATTCACCCATTACTAAATGAGTTTACTTATCTACGTGAATGTCTCAGGCTTTTTTTTGTGTTGACTCTGCGTTCAACTTTGCCAGACAATCCGCCAAGTATCCAGAGCCCCTTTGCCCTATCTTGGGTGTTACTCTTGACAGAGATAGAATCTTGTTCTATCTCTGAAGGCATTACCCTTCATTCTTCGCTACTACGGACTCATCCGCCGATCCTAAATCTTCCATTCCTATTTCGCTGTAACTTATAAGGATTGGTCTTTGCAGGTTGTTGCTAGTCCCTGCTAGAAGTAGGACCTTCCCGTCGTTATCTCTAAGAATCTTTCCCTAGATGCTAAAACCCCTACAAGCAGAACGTGGGTCGTTACCTTCCCACGCATTGGATATGCTAGTCGTCTGAATCGGCAAATTGACGACAGGAGACTTTCACTCCATTAGATTCTTAGCCTTGACGGCTACTCCGCCAACCACTTCGCGTCCTGCGGGGCACGGCTGAAGCTAACTTTGTGAAGAAAGATCGCTTCACAAAGTGGATCTTCAGCGCCTGCCTGTCCCGCGGGAGTCTACGTAGTTGGCCTACGCTGAGATGGGGCTCTACAAATTCTGGAATTGCTAGAATATTGAATGCACCATAAATATCAGCTTTTAATAACATAATGCCTATAACTACTGCTTCTAGCTGTTCCGAACGTTGTAGTACTTCCCTTTAGCTTAGGAAATAGGTGGAGACTCCCGTTGGATCAGCACGTTCTGAAGATCCACTTAGTTTGTGTTTGTGTCTACTAGTATCGCTTTGAAGTAAGCTTCCTCGGCACAAGGCAGCAAAGATGCTGTTCAAGTAGCAGCCTAGCTATAGCCGTCAGGTTAAGGTAATGCTTTTAAAAAGAAAAGTGAATATGTTGCCGTAATGAATACAAGTTATCTATGTGTAGTGATTCTTTCTAAGTTGAGTGTAAGATATCATTTATAATAGCTGTTCCTGAAGTATTGGCACAAGAAATCGGATTTTTGACCATAAGAGTCCTTTAGATATCCTTGAGTGGTCATATTTTTGATTCTTATGGACAACTTTTGCCCTTTTCCTTTTCAACTGTCCATAAGAATGGATTATATGATTGGCCGAACATGTAAGACAGTTTAAGCTCTCTTTTCTTTTTTCCTTAGCTTGACGGCTATGAGCTGTGCCCCACAGGACGCGAAGCCTATTTCCGGAGCTTTGCTAAGCAGATAATCTATATCATAATGACCATTTTGCAATACTGTCTTTGTTAACACAATCCATATTATAGATAGTTGAGTTGTATATAATTTTCTTAGTTAGGACCGGGTGAACTTACCCGGTTTTTCTTATTCGGTAATAAAGGATTAGAGGATGCTCGATGTAAAGAAAATGAAAAGCTTGTTGTACCAAAGATGACAAAAACTACGGTAATCGCTAATGACATGGTGAACATTCAGTTTTTTTAACATTCGTGTCTAGAGAAACTTGAATGAGTGGATTCAATGTTAGCTGTATGCTGAGAAAATGTATAAAGTCGACAGATTTGATTACAATAACATAACAAATTGTATTCATGATAGGATGGAGTATGCCATATGATTAATATTCCGATTAATAGAGATGAAAATTTTATAAAAACATTTGAGGATGCTGCATCAAATCCTTCACAAATGGCTGATTGGCAGTTATTTAAAAAATCTTATCAAGTTGCTCAAACTCTACAAATACCTAGTTTCAAAGAACTTGTAGCACCTACTTTCCTTCCACATGTTGAATTTTTGCCACATCAAATGAAAAGTGCAGAGAAAGTGATTCAGGATATGAATGGGAGAGCTTTGTTAGCAGATGAAGTAGGGCTTGGCAAAACAATTGAAGCAGGATTAATTCTTAAAGAATATATGCTAAGAGGTCTGGCACAAAAAATATTAATTCTCGTTCCTGCTTCTCTTGTAAACCAATGGGCATTAGAATTAAATCAAAAATTCTTAATACCTGCAGTACCATCTGGTAAACGTGTAGATTGGCAAAATACTAATATTCTGATTACTACTCTCGATACAGCCAAGTCTGCTCGTCATCGCCAGACAATCTTGGAACAAGACTATGATTTTGTTATTGTAGACGAAGCGCACAAATTAAAAAATCATAAAACAAAAAATTTTGAGTTTGTTCAACAGTTATCGAAAAAATATTGTTTATTTTTAACTGCTACCCCCGTTCAAAATAAATTAACCGATATATTTAACTTAATTACGTTACTGCGCCCGGGCTATTTGGGAACATATGAGGATTTTCTGCAACAATATCGTGAGCAAAATAAAACAATGGACGAAGACCCTTATTTGAAACAACTCATCAGTAAAGTGATGGTACGAAACCGCCGTGGTGATACAGGAATTGAGTGGACAAAACGTGAGATTGAAACGATTTGGGTACCTTTTACAGAGCAGGAATTAGATGCATATCAGCAAATCGACCAGTACTTCAAACAAAACCGAGCAATATCATCTATTACCTATATACGAGAATTTTGCAGTTCAAGAGAGGCTTGTTATCTTTCTATCAAAAAATGGATGGAACAGTCCGAACAGACAGAAGCTCAAGAAATTTTGTCCGTTATTGAACAACTTCCCCACCATGCAAAAGCATTAAAATTAGTAGAGTTAATTAAACAATCGGATGAGAAATTTATTGTATTTACAGAATATCGTGCCACCCAAATATATTTACAATGGTTATTGCAACAGGAACAAATTCCCTCCGTTATCTATCGTGGCGGTTTTAAGAAAGGGAAAAAAGACTGGATGCGTCAATTGTTTCAAAATCATGCACAAGTAATGATAGCAACAGAAGCAGCTGGAGAAGGGATTAACTTGCAATTTTGTCATCATCTTGTCAACTATGATCTGCCGTGGAATCCGATGCGCTTAGAACAAAGAATTGGTCGAATCCACCGCTTTGGCCAAGAGAATGATGTAAAGATCTACAATTTTGCATTAGAGAACACAGTTGAAGAGCATGTCATGAAATTGTTATATGATAAGATTCACTTATTTGAAAATGTGATTGGTCACCTGGAACAGATATTGACAGATATAAATGTTAATAATTTAGAAAAAGAAGTCGAACAAATTTTTGAACAATCCCATTCGATTGGTGAATCAAGAATTAAATTAAATAACTTAACATCTGTTATTCAATCTTATCAACAAGAAGATCAACTGAAGGAGAATCAAGTATGATTTCTAATTTACATTCCTTTTTAACTGAATACTTTGTATTACATGATTGTGAAATAATACAGGAAAACCAAACAGAGTTGGAAGTGAAATTAACACGGGAATTAGATCAAGTTTTAATGAATCGCCCTTTCTACTGGCATTATATGGATAAATTAGGGCGTGATGGTGATCCAATGTCCATTCAGTTAGACACAAGTCTCGAAAAGAAAGAGAATCAAAAAGAATGGATTCACTATGGCAGTCCGCGTCTCCATCAAATATTTCAACATATTCAGCAAAATGCGAGATTCACTATATTGTATGAAGAAACGAATGGCCAAAGCAAAACATCACTGATGCCTTGGCTGATCGTCAACGTAATGATTCATTACTGTGGAAAACAAAAAAGAGAAGCCATTTATTCCATTGGTGTTCATTTAATAAACGGAGCCATTCAGACAAATATGATGGAGCGAGTTGATCACTTATCATTTAGCCGGCAAATGACAGATTACAGTTATACGATATCCCCTATCATAAAACCTGTCAGCGGCTTCAGACGTGCTTATCAGTATGTAGAGAACCATTTATTCATTGAGGATTTCCATTGGGTTGAAGAAGCGAAAAAAACGTTACAGGAAGAACTTGAATTATTGGAGTATTTTTATCAGCAGAAAGACAATGTAGAATTATTAACAAAAGAAAGAGAAAGACTTTCGGAGCGTTTAGAACCTAAAATTAATTTAGAAGTAATTAATGCTGGTCTTTTTTACTTAACCGAACAGACAAGTAATCAAGTGATTAATGATTAAGCAATAAAGAATGATTACCGCCACATGAATGGTACCATCTCTGCGATTTTTTCCCAGCCATTTCCGCGAAATTTACCACTTGGCGTCTATGCGTTTACCAATAGAAAAACGTTTTTAAAGTACAAAAGCCTAATTCCTCTTATTTTGCTCTAAAGAATTAGGCTTTTGATGGTTATAGAATTTCATTATTAGTTGAACCGTATGGATATACTGTGAAGTAACAGGATGTGTGCTCTTAAACCTTGAGAACATTTTGAAACGTTCTTAGTATTATGATACCGCTCCGTCCAACCACTCCGCATCCTGGGGGGCACGGCTGAAGCTAGGCTACTACCAGAAATACTTCTTTGCTGCCTTGCACCGAGGAAGCCTATTTCGAAGCGTTACTAGAAGACGCAGATGCAGACGTTGTGGATCTTCAGCACCTGCACGTCCCACGGGAGTCTCCGTGGTTGGCCTACGCTATGGTTTTGCTCTACAATTAATAATACAGCTAGTATTTTGAAGCGGTGTCCTTTAGTGTCTATACCTCATTTTTAATATGTATAATGCCTAGCACCACTGCTTTTAGCTGTTCCATGCGTTGTAGCACTTCCTCTAAGCGTAGGAAATATGCGGAGACTCCCGTGGAATCAGCGCGAGCTTCAGTTAACTTGGTAAAGAAAAGAATTTTCTTTACCAAGTTAACTGAAGCCGTGCACACAGGACGCGGAGCATATTTCCGGAGCTTTGCTAAGCACATTGTTTATGTCAAAATAACCAAATGGAAATACAACTATAAACAATGCGAAATGAAGATTCTTCCTTTGCATAAAACTTGTCTTTGCTGCTCAGTATGCTTCTACTACGTAATACTAGGGTAAATCTAACATAAGCATAGCACTGTGTGCATAAATGTTTTTGTGGTAAAGCGTCTGTTATTGACTGGTACAACTTTTGGCAATCGGTGGTAAAAAGTATATCAGAGGTGGTACATTTTAGTGGCCGTAATCAAAGAAACAGCCCTCCCTATTGCTCTCTATTAATTTTAATGGAGAGAATCATACAGAATTGAAAATAACTTTAGCATCATTCTGAGGAATTTGCTTTTTAGCGAGTGTTCTTTTCCTTATACTTGGTACAATGTAAAATTTTCACTACGCATAGCATCTTCATTAAAATATTTGCTTAGTGTAAAACGAAAAGACTGCAATCCTCAAATGGGAAAGCAGTCTTTCTACATGAAGGCTTAGGAATCTTTGCGTTTTTGGATGAGTAAGCGAAAGGCGAAAGGTAACACACCAAACCATTTGCTGGAATGAGCAACTTCTGGCTTGCTGTCTTCCTTTTGTTTCTTTCGTTCATCCTTTGGTGTATCCATGTACTTAACGATACGCTGAGTCATATACTTTACATAATCGTTACTGGACAAAATACTCACACCTTTTCAAATCATTTACTGCTATTTTTTCCAGCCACCATTTTTTTATGCATGTATATTTGAAATTATTTCAGCTGCAATCTGTTCTTCTGTCTTATTATCTGTTTGAATGACATAACTTGCCACCTCTAGGTATTTTGGTGTACGATCTTCCAAAAGTTTTTGTTTATCACGTGACTGATTATTCCAAATCGGTCGTGAGCTGTCATGTTGCAATCTGCGTCCGATTTCTTCCCACGATGTTTGAAGAAAAATAACGTTACCTTGATTTTTCAACCATTGCCGATTTTCATCTTTCTCAATTATTCCTCCTCCAGTTGCAATGATTGTGTTTTCGGTGGTTGTAGTATGTAACATGTTTGTTTCGTAATTTCGAAATTCCGTTTCCCCTTTTTCTGCAAAAATGGTTGGAATAGTCATTTCATACTGGTCCACAATCATTTGATCTGTATCTTGAAGCCCCCATCCTAACTCTTTTTGTAAATATTCCGCGACACTTGTTTTACCGCTCCCCATAAAACCAACTAAATAGATGCTCTTCATCTTTACTCTTCCCCCTCTTTATAAAAATTTTGAATATATTGCAGGATTTTGCGAATAAATGGCGAATATAGATATTGTACCACGATAAAAATAGGAGGTGAACGGTTAGTTGAACAAAGCCTCAGCAATTTCTAATCATATTCTTCAAGCAGCAATTGAGGCCCATGCTTCTGATATCCACTTTATTCCTCGTCACCAAGATATTCACATCTTTTTCCGATGCAATGGGACACGAATTTATCACTCCTCCATCGCGAAAGACCAATACGCATTAGTTTTAGCGTACTACAAATTCGCAGGTCAAATGGACATAGGTGAAAATCGTTCTCCACAACAAGGTGCATTGTATTACACCTTTCGCACAAATTCATACTCTTTACGTCTTTATACACTACCAATTAAGAACAATGAGAGTTTTGCTATCCGTATCCTGCCTCAACAAGAAATTCAGCATCTGAAACGCTTGTTTCTATTCCATAACCAATTTCAAACTGTCGAGAAGTGGTTAACGATGAAAACAGGGCTTATTCTTCTAACTGGTGCCACAGGATCGGGCAAATCAACAACACTATATGCATTACTGCAAGCTTTTGCAAAAACTTCTCACTTTCAGATCATTACACTCGAAGATCCAATTGAAAAACCATTAGATAATGTAGTTCAAGTTCAAGTAAACGAGAAAGCTGGTATCACTTATGATGCGGGTTTAAAAGCAGCTCTGAGACATGACCCGGATATATTAATGATCGGTGAAATTCGCGATGCAAAAACAGCTAAATTTGCCTTCCACGCCGCCAACACTGGTCACTTGGTTTTGTCCACACTTCATGCAAATCATGCGAAAGGAACCATCCACCGTTTACTGGAAATGGGCATCACTCCAGTTGATATTGACCAAAATCTACAAGCAGTTGCCTCCATCCAATTAGTTTCCTTACAAGTCCGTAAATTCGCAAAACAACGAGCAGCTATACTAGATATTTTGGAAAAACAACATATTAAAAGTATCCTCCACGATCAACAAGATACAAATCAAAGCAGTTTTGAACATTTGAGGAGAAAAGCATATGCATTTGGATATCTTACGACGATTTAAACGCCAGGAAACATTGCCACTTAAGGTACAACATCAAATACTGCATCGCTTAGAGCTATTGTTTCGACACGGTTATATGCTAAATGATGCCCTTGACGTATTACTATGGGAGAAGCAATTGCTTCAGCCCGTTAGAACAATCAAAAGTCATTTAGAACTAGGCCAACCGTTTGTTACAGCATTATCAAAAGCTCATTTTCATGAAGACACTGTCCGTTTTCTTGAAACCGCAGTTGAACATGGTAATTTAGCAGATGGATTAACGCAGTGCTGTAACTTATTACAGCAGCGCATACTTTTCACCAGAAAGCTTCGATCATTAACGAGGTATCCATTCTTTTTGTTTCTTTTCTTTTTTATCCTTTTGTACTTGTTAAAAACCTCCATTTTCCCTTCGTTATCACAACTCTTACAAACTTCTCAAAATGGTGTGTTTCAACAGGCAATAACGGTTATTAATTTCATTTATTATGGAATTATCGCACTATCTGTGATTTTCCTG
The DNA here is from genome assembly GCF_022919575.1 of Gracilibacillus salinarum. Classification (NCBI taxonomy): domain Bacteria; kingdom Bacillati; phylum Bacillota; class Bacilli; order Caryophanales; family Bacillaceae; genus Gracilibacillus; species Gracilibacillus salinarum. Next base: position 706,339 of record NZ_CP095071.1, read on the forward strand.
CTTCTATTTCTTTTCCGCTTCTCCTTTCAACATTCCGTTACGTTAGAAACAAGAATAGCTGTGATTCAAAAAATCCCTATCTACTATCGTTACAAGCGAATGCAAACTACTTATTTATTAATTACTCATTTATCAAGCTTGCTAAAGAGCGGACTAACGATGAAGGAATGTTTAGAGATTATCGAACATAATCAGAAGGAAGATATCGTACATTACTATGCCACCCATATAAGTAGTCACCTTGCGCAAGGTTATCAATATTCCACCATATTACCTCAATGCATCTTATTAGAACCGGAGTTAGATCGCATTATGACCAAAGAAAGAAATCAAGATCAATTACAAAAAGAATTTGCATTTTATGCAGAGCATTTGATTGCCGCTATGGAACGATTTATCAAGAGCTGGCTTAGTTTTTTACAACCATTTTTATTAAGTATTCTAGCTCTCTTTATTGTCTTCGTCTATCTGTCACTTATGCTGCCGATGTTTGATTATATTCAAACTATGTAAAAAGGAGAAGGTTAAAATGAATAATCAAAAAGGTTTTACACTTATCGAAATGCTTATTGTGCTAGCGGTCATCAGTATTTTAATGTTGCTTTTTATTCCAAACCTAGCGGATAAAGGTGACACAATCAACAGTAAAGGGTGCGATGCATTACTGCAAATGACCGAAAATCAAATCGCCAGTTATGAACTAGAAGAAGGAGAAGAACCTGAAACACTTCAAATGCTGGTCGATAATGAGTATCTCGAAACCACAGAATGTGCAAATGGTAAAAAAGAAATCACCAAAAATACCAGCGGTGAATTGACAATCAGCAACAAAAATGACTAAGAACAACGAGCGGGCATTTACATTACCTGAACTTCTCATCGCATTGACAATCACCTCATTACTGCTTCTTATAAGCGGCAGTGCAGGATTAAGAATACATGATACTGTACAATACAAACAATTCATAAAACAATTTAACCGTGACTTACTTTATTTACAACAATTAGCATTATCCCAGGAAGACAGCTATTATTTGCAAATCGATACAGCCCAACAGCGCTATACCATTCGAAAAGATGGACTTGGCACAGAAGTTTTGGAACGCGTATATAGCGAAAAATGGGAAGTAAATGCAAACACTCTCCTACAACCAATTGAATTTTCACATAATGGCAATATAAAAAGACCTGGTACCATGAAAATAAAAACAAAGTATCACATATATTGGATTACATGTCCATTCGGAAAGGGGCGTTGTTATGAGAAAAAAGAATAAGCAAGCAGGTTTCTACTTAATAGAGACCTTGCTTTCTTTTCTGTTATTTTCCATTATCTGTGTCACACTTCTCCCTATTCAGCACCAATTATTGGTAGAAAAGAAACGGATTTATGAGGAAGATAAAGCGATTTATTTTCTCATGAATCAAATGCATGAGGCGATATTACTTCCTTACATACCGACCAATGAGACATTTGACAATATTATCAGCTCTCCCCTGAGAATAAGTTGGCAACACACAAACGGTTTACTAAAAGGATGTGTATCTTGGTCAAATGTTAGACAACAAACAACAACAACATGCTTATATGGAAAGCAAAAATGAAAAAGGATACCTTTTATTCGAAATCTTGCTTGCTACGATTTGCCTTAGTTTGATGTTAATTTGGCTTAGCCAAACCCTTCTTTTATGGCATCAGAGTGAAAATAATACTTTGCCGTTGGTCTATTATTTTCATCATCTGATTGAATTAGAAGCACAAACAGCAGAAGTTATTTCTACTCAAGACAACCAGCTCTATTTTATTCAACCTACAGGTGAAAGAGTGTCTATTTCTTATCATAATCATAAAATTCGCAGACAAGTAAATAGTAGGGCCATGAAGAAATAGTAAGGGATATTTCAGATTTTGAAGTAATGGAACGTGAATATGATATCGTGATCCGAATTAAAACACAAAGCGGTGAAACATTTGAAAAATACGTATTTAAAAAAGTCCAGTAACCAGCAAGGTTTTATGTTTCCTTTAACATCTATTGTCATTGTGCTGTTATTGTTATTTACCTTTCATCTAATTAATCTGAACAGAAATTTAATTGAGATCCACCAAATTCACAAGCAACAGTACACGCTAGAAATGTTATATCAAAAAAGTTACCAGCAATTACTTGTGGAAAATCAAACTCCCCCTCTCCATTACGCATTTCCAGATGGCACTGTAGATATTACCGCAGAACAAAGCGAAAATACTTTAATATACAATCTGGAACTTCGGTCAAAGAATGGTGGCTATCGACTTATAAAAACAAAATTAGCGAAGTGAAGTATATTATTCATGCTTTTATCAAAAACTGATAGTAAGTGTCAGAATAATTTAGCTCTTTTTCCCAGATTAATTTACAATTAGGTTAGAGTCGTTTATAATAGTCATGATACATACTGATAAAATAAAGGAGGGGGAACAATGGATCGGGTATTCCGCATGCTAGCCTTCTGGACTGCTATTTTTACTGTCATGTTTTACGTTGGAGACATGATGACGATGGCATACTTGTTTTTAGCACAAACAATATTCTTTCTAGGTGTCGGATATTTAAAACTTTCCGAGAGAATGTATATGTATTTATTTGGAGCTTATTGTACTATTTTCTTTATTGGATTTACATTCTACACCAACTTTATTCTTGTTCCTGGATTTGGACATTAAAATGGAAACGCTCTGATCACAATCGATCAGAGCGTTTTGGCTATCCTTGCACAAATGGATTGGACTCTTTCTCCAGCTTAATCGTTGTCTCTGGACCGTGCCCAGGATATACAATATAGTCATCAGGCAGAAGATAAAAATTCTCTTTAATACTTTCTTCTAGCTGCTCAAAATTGCCACCAGCTAAATCAGTCCTTCCGATACCACCTGCAAACAAACTGTCTCCACCAAAGACCAAACGATTCTGGTGAAAGACATACGCTACACCACCTGGTGAATGTCCCGGTGTGTGCCGAGCATCAAAAGTAAAGTTTCCAACTTGTAGCTCCGTATCGCCACTATTAATTAAATGATCAGCAGCTTTTGCAGTAACTTCCCCCATTCCAAATAATGAGGAACCATTCAATGTAGGGTCTTCTAACCAATCTTGCTCAGCTGTATGTAAATAAACAGGCACACGATAATGTTCTCTCACGATATCCAACGCACCGATATGGTCAAAATGTGCATGCGTCAGTAAAATGGCTACAGGAGAGACTGCTAATTGCTCAATGCGACCGATTATCTTCTCAGCATCTCCAGACGGATCAATAATCACTACTTCTTTATCAAGTACAGCTAAATAGCAATTAGTAGATAGTGGCCCTAGTGGCAATTGTTCAACTTTCATCTCGATTACATCCTTTCTCTCACCCATCTTTTAATAGACAAAATCCGTTTTATGTTTTAAAATAAGTATGGATTATCTATTAATACATATTATAACGTTAACAGTTGTAGAATGAAAATGATGGACTGGATGTAAGGAGGGGAAAAAATGGAATTAGGATTTATCATTTTAGTAGTATCAATCCTTTGCGCTTTAGCTGTTTTTCGTGAATTGAAAAAGCAAAACATGTTCGGTGTCGCATTTGCGGGTCTTGCCACATTAGTATTTGGATTCTTTTCCATTGCAACATTATATTGGGAATTAATTCATCCTTTATTCCAAAACTAAAACGCATTCTTAAATAATTACTGTTTGATGGATGCACCTACATAAAGTACAAGTTCGGAATTTTCGAACTTGTACTTTTTTTCAGTAAAGATGGCTTCTTATTATGTTTGCCTACGCTGATGTATGGCTCCACAATTCATACGGCAGTTATGATATTCGATATTTAGGACTATCTGCGAAATCTACACCTTAATTGACGAATACAATGCCTAGCATGACTCCTTTTTGCTGTTCTATACGTTGTGTCACGAGCTCTGAAGATCCATTTCATTTGTGCCTGCTTCTGCATGTATCGCTTCGAAGTAAGCTTCCTCGGCAAAAACAGCACAGTTGCTATTAGTTAGCACCGGGTGAACTTAGCCGTTCGTTGAAAGTATATAAGTCTGGTCACATCAGTAATCATATGGAACATGATTGGAGTTCCTATAATATGGATTATGTTAACTAGCTTTGCGACCATTATGAAATATTATTAGTGGTATTATGCCGCTCCGTCCAACTTCGCGTCCTGCGGGAGTCTACGTGGTTGACCTGCGCTAGGTTAAGGACTCTACAACTTCTGGAAGAACTAGCATATTGGTCGCCGCATGTATAACAGCAATTGAATAGATAACATATGCCTAGAAATACTGTTTTTTGATATTCCAAACGTTGTAGCACTTCCCTAAAGCGTAGGAAATAGGCGGAGACTCCCGTGGAATCAGCGCGAACTGAAGATCCATTTCGTCTGTGCCTGCGTCTGCCAGTATTGCTTTGAAGTAAGCTTCCTCGGCACAAGGCAGCAAAGAAGCTGTTCAAGTAGTAGCCTAGCTGAAGTCGTGCCCACAGGACGAGGAGCCTATTTCTGGAGCTTTGCAACGCAGATAAAATATTTCAAAATGATTGATTTGCCATACAGCCTTAACATAATCCATATTATAGGAAGTTGTTTGTTAATTAAGTCAATTGTTTAATGCAAAGTAAAAGTTATGAATATTGCAATGGGATTAAGGCGTTGCAACTTTATACGGAGAAGTGAGCATGATACCCTTGTAAGTTAGCCAAGCCTTTATATAGCTGGCATCTTGGCTAATCATTCATGCTCACAGAGGCTCCGTGTCGAGTTGCAACATTCTCACTTTCTGATTGCAACCTTCTAACAATCTGCTTTGCAAAACACATCAATTAGGACCGAGCGGGTTATGCCCGGTTTTTCATATGATAATTATCTGCGTATCATCGTGTTTAGCTTTAGATAAATAGTACTTATTAGATTACTCAATAATTGTTTTTCATAATAGTAAATATATATAACAGTACTGCCTATAATACTGAGTATAAAATTGGAGTATAGGTGGCGATTTTAATATGCTCCGTGTGTTTTATTAGTTCCGAAAGTAGGCCTCGCTGTCCGCCTACTGGTTAGCGAAGCAGTATCCTATCACTAAAATGACTACTAAGTTAGTTGCTAGTTTACACCTTCTATATTAGAAGAAATGATACTATATTTCCATATAAAAAAAGGATGAACAGTATGTTCATCCTTTTTTCTTATTATTCTTCATCGCCAAAGTCGTAAAAGCGGAATAGATCGCCGAATACAATTTGGTCTGAATAATTGAGTTCCTGATTTACTTGTTCCATATATGGTCCACATGCATTGGCTTCATCGTCATCACTGGATTCTATATTACCTTGTATTAATTCACCAGTCTCCTTGTTGTAGCATTGATCTTTCGTATAGACATAGTCTTCGGTAATAAAGCTACCGTCTCGTAATGCTACGTAATCTTTACGTTCATCACTGAATAAGTCAGTACCGAAAGAAAGGTCATTACTGTCATCAATACCTAATAGATTAAGGATAGTTGGTTTTACATCAATTTGGCCGGCAACTTTCGAGAATGTTTTTCCTTCTTCACCCGGAATGTGAACAATAAATGGTACTCGCTGTAATTGTACGTGCTGAAAATCTGTATACTCTGTGTCTAAATATTGACTCATTGCTTTTTTGTGGAAATCACTAATACCATAGTGGTCCCCCATTAAAATAATGATGGAATCATCATATACACCAGTTTCTTTCAGGTGGTTGAAGAATTCTTCTACCGCTTCATCCATATAGCGAACTGTCTGGAAGTAATGATTCAACGTATTTGAGTTAGAATCATAAGGATCGATAGTGGCATCCTCTTCACTTAATTCAAATGGATAGTGGTTTGTTAACGTAATAAACTTAGAATAGAATGGTTGTTCTTTCTGATTCAGTTGTTGTAAATATTTCATTGACTGTTCAAAGAATGGTTTATCTTTCAGACCCCATCCAACTGAATTTTCTTCTGTTACTTCAAAAGCAGTTTCCGAGTAAAAATGATCGTACCCAAGATTGTCATACATTACATCGCGATTCCAAAAACTTTTATTATTCGAATGGAATACCGTTGAATAGTATCCATTATTACCGATAATTTCTGGTAAAGAATGAAAATCGTTAGAAGAATGTGTGAAATAAACTGCCCCTCTTGGAGATGGGTAAAGTGAATTCTCTACAATAAACTCCGAATCAGACGTTTTTCCTTGCTCTGTCTGATGGTAGAAGTTTTCAAAATAATAACTGTCCCCAATTAAATCATTTAAGAAAGGTGTTACTTCTTCACCATTCATCGTGTTGTTAATCACAAAACTTTGCAAGGATTCCAAAGAGATAAAAATGACATTTTTACCTTCTGCAATACCTTCCATTTCTTCACTACCTGAAGTAGTCGTTTCTTCTTTCATATAATCAGAGATTTCTGTTAGCTCATTTCCATCAGCAAAAACACGCTGTGCTTTCGACTTAGAATGCAAAATGGCATCATAGATATGGTAATTAAAAATACCAATGTTTTTCACCAAGTATTCTCGGTCAAACGTACGTTGAAACAGTTGTGGACGTTCAATTTCTGCTAGAGTAAAGTTCCCAGCAATCATTAATAAAGACAATACAACCGCTAATCGCTTATAACGTTTAGAGAATGTTGATGTTAAAGTTGTTCCGTATTTTCTTGCTAATATCCATACGATAGCGACATCTAGGAATAAAGCGATATCCCATACTTCAATTAAACCTAATACACTACTTCCTAAGTCAGCTGCATTGCTTCCTTGGAATAATAACGGGATCGTTATAAAATCAGAGAAGTTTCGGAAAAATACAATATTGAAAAACAGGATCAATGATCCTAGTAACATAGCATACTTAATGTATTTTAATTGTCTTCTCTCATTGAAAAATATGCTTAGAACAAATATAAAAAACGCCGTAACAAACGGGTTGATTATTAAAATTAGCTCCTGCATTGTGTTCTCAAGTGTTATATCGAATATAAATCGATAAATGATATACGTTTTTAAACCAAATAGTAAGGCTGCGATTATATATAATGGCATGTGCAGCTTTTTCATATTTTATATCCTCCTCAAAATGATTACCCTGAATCTCTATATCTATTTTTCTATATCTATTTATTATAGACGAAAGATATCACATAAAAGTTTCATAAATCTTAAAAAAAGTTACAATTAATTTACGAAATTCATGACAATTGCATTTTTTTAATTGTTTTGTAACACAAGGTATGCACCACCGTACACGCCCGCGTCATTTCCTAGTTGTGCAATTCCAAATGTACAGGCCTCATTTGCTCTAGCGAGTGCGTATTTCTCAAATGCTGCCTTTACAGGATTCAATAAAGCATCTCCAGCTTTCGATACGCCCCCACCAATTAAAATTTTAGCAGGATTCACCGTAGCGGCTACGTTGGCTAATGAAAAACCGAGCACATCAAAGACATACTGCAGGAGAGCCTGACAATCCAGATCACCTTCACTGGCACATTCGAATATATCCTTCGTTGTAATTCGGGATACACTTTCTTTTCGTTGTTGCAACTTAACAGCTTTGCCTGCATTCATTAATTCTTCTGCTTGTCGTACTATTCCTGTAGCAGATGTTACGGTTTCGAGACAGCCGTTTCGACCGCAATTACACGGGGCTCCGTCAGGTTCTACGATCATATGGCCAATCTCTGCACCTGTACCATTCGCTCCACTTAGAATATGACCATTTGCAATTATGCCTCCACCGACACCGGTACCAAGTGTAACAGCCAACATGTTGTCTACCTGGTCACCTGACCCTTGCCAATTTTCACCCAATGCAGCAATATTTGCGTCATTATCTACTAAGACAGGTAAACCGGATAAACCCTCCAGTAAGTCTTTAAGGTGAAAATCTCTCCAGCCGATGTTTACTGCTATTGCAACTATACCCGTTTCAGGTTCAATGAAACCTGGAGCACCTACTCCTATACCTAATATTCGTTGTTTCTTAATCTCTAACTCGTTAAGTTTTAATTCAATGGAAGTCCAAATATCTGTTGGAATACTGATCCCAGCGTTTTGCAGGTTCGTAGGAATTTCCCAACTAGAAATCATTTCCCCATTACTCGTAATGATTGCATGCTTTACAGTTGTTCCGCCAATATCAATTCCAATCAACAAATCTTTCTCCATTGTATTCCACCCTTTTATTTAGTTTTCTCTCTCTCTTTTTTTAGAATCATTTTTGCTTGTAAATAATCTTCTTTTGTGATGATATTCACTTGAAAAAGTTCATCTAATTCTGTTTCCATCATTTCTAAATCAGCTAAACGATCACCTAAGTAGATGATCGTTCCAAATTTCAATAATAGTTTTCGTATATCATAAACACTCTGCATTCGATATCACCTAAGATATTATATCAAAGTCAATTCCAAAAGGAAATAAAAAACTATATTTATCGATCCGGATCTTTCGGATTTAAAAATGATGGGCGCTGATGATCGTATGGAATCGGCTGTCGCACAATAACATTTAAAAATGCTTTTGGTTCAAATGGTATAAACGGCCAAAAATAGCCGATGTAAAATGTCTTTAAGTTAGTTAAATACAAAATATACAGTGTTATAGAGATAATAAATCCTTTCACACCAAATATAGCCGTAGCAAGTAACAAAATAATTCGGGTGACTCGGTTCGCTAAGCTTAATTCATAACTTGGCGTGGCAAATGTCCCCATCACTACTGCTGCCAAATACAACACAACTTCATTGGAAAACCAGCCAACCTCTACGGCAATTTGACCGATGATAATAGCTGATACAAGACCAAGAGCAGTAGCCAGGGCTGATGGCGTATGAATAGCAGCCATTCTTAATACGTCAATTCCAACTTCCGCCAAAAGAAATTGAACGATTAATGGAATGAGGCCAACTTCTTTTGGACCAATGAAAGCTATTGCATCCGGTAATAATTCTGGCTGCGTAGAAAGTAAGAAATAAAATGGCAGCAGGAATAACGATACAAATACCGCAAGAAAACGAACCATACGGAGATAGACACCGATAAATGGCTTCTGTCGGTACTCTTCTGCATGCTGTAAATGATGCCAGAATGTCGCTGGTGTAATCATGACACTTGGAGAACCATCAATAATTACTAATATGTGTCCTTCATAAAGATGTTCAGATGCAGTATCAGGCCGCTCGGTATAACGGATTGTCGGATATGGATTCCACGTTTTCCCACTCAGATATTCTTCAATTGTTTTTTCTGCCATCGGTAATCCATCAGTATCAATACTGTCCAAGTGATCTTTGAGAGTTTCTACTCGTCGCGAATCTGCAATATCTTCCAAATAACAAATACAAATATCTGTTTTTGATCTGCGACCGATTGACATATATTCCATTCGCAATGACTTGTCACGCACTTTTCTTCTTGTCAATGCTGTATTAAATATTATCGTTTCCACAAAACCATCACGAGAGCCTCTTACTACTCTTTCCAGGTCAGGTTCTTCAGGTCCTCTGACAGGATACGTTCTGGCATCGATCATTATTACCTTATCAAGTCCCTCTACTACAAGGGCTGTAGGACCTGCCAATACCAAATCAGCTGCATTGTCTATATCTTTTTCAACATCAATTTCTACATAAGGAATATAGCGTTTGATTAATTTTTGAAGCGTATCTGTATCTAGATCACCTTCATCTAACTCAGCGAGAAAACGCATTAAATAATGAAGCATTTCATCTTTAATCAATCCATCAATAAAAAACAACGCCATTTTCTTGCCAGCATACTCGACATCTAGATGGACAAGGTCAAAGCTTTTATCTACTGCCAAATAATCATGTATATATTGAACATTCTTCTCATAATTATGATACAAACGTTTCTCTTGTTCCATGCGATTCCTCCTTCATCATCCCATTAATGGATAGTCTGTTCCATTTCAGTCGTTTCATACAGGAAGAAAAGTGGACAAGTTAAATTTAACTAAAAGAGGGATGACTCATGATCAAATCAAGGAAGTTACATATTTTTATATGTATATTAATGATGCTAAGTATGTTGTTGTTATTGTTATCTAAACACTCTGCAGAAGAAACCATTAAATATTTCCCCTTAGATGCCGATACCTCTTTTGTTGATGCCGAGACAAAATTGCAATTATTAGATGAGACAGGAAATGATCAATATCGAATAAAGTGGACAGCTAACAGTAGTTTGGATAACGAGATCTATTTAAGGCAGGACGTTTCATTGCTCTATATGGACGGGCAGTTAAAAGGAATGAAAGGACAATGGAAAGAAAATGAAAACAATATATCATTAGAAGTACTTTTTGAAGAAAGTGACAGTAGCCATTTTCAGGCAATCACCTTCCACCATGGTGAAATTCATTACCCGAATGATGAAATTAAAAGTATTCAGCGTATGACGGTAGATCAGCTTTATGTAATTGACTCTCCTTATACAGCATTAGAATCCTTTCGAGAACCGAATTCATCAATGCAGGAGGAATGGAAAGAGACAATAGACCATACGACAACTCAACAATTACAATACGCATGGAAACAGTGGATAAGCGAGTCAAATCTTGATATTGAACAATACCAGATTTATCCGTTAACCTCTATCAGTAAATTTCAGAATACTCCTTTAGAAGGATTGACTCAGGAACAGACAGATCGTATCATGGGACAATTATGGGAAGGATTGTATCGAAATTATATTTTGCCAATTGCGGATCAATCCAATACAAAAAACCAGACTATGCCGATTATATTAATTGATAAAAACAATGATCATTTAATCGTCCTATTCGAGAACGAAAATTATCAACTTGAACAACTGTATCAAAAACTATCCATCTCAGAGGAAAGCAGAAACGACGGGCAATGATTAACTCGTCGTTTTTGTTAATTCCTTATATAACGATTGATAAGTCGAATTATCTTGATCAAGGTCCAGCAGTTTCTTTGAGATTTCCAATGCTTCGGACAATTTTTGTTCTTGTTGATAAATCAAGGCCAAGTTGTAAAGTGCTTCTTCGAATCTCGGCTTTTTCTCAACAGCAGCTTCTAAATCTTTTTCCGCTTTTTTATAATTTCCTAGTTGAATATTGGCAAAGGAACGATAAAATAAAAGTTCTGCCTGATATTCTTCTGCATGCGGTAGAGATTGCGAGGCTGATTCTGCTACCTTCTGGTATTGTTCCGCTTCTATTAATTGCTGAATGTGCTGAATCTGGACAGTTTCGTTATATTGAATCTGGTCATTTTGGATACCGTAGTACAATAAACCGAAACTGTACACAAGATAACCGAATAAAAATAAGATTTGTTTCCAGCTTTTTCTCATACTAGGCAACTGGACCGCTCCAGCGGCTAGAAATCCACCAATCAAACCGCCTAAGTGGGCTCCATTGTCCACTTGTTGTATAGAAAACCCGAAAATAATATTCAATATAACTAGGAAAATAACGTTCATTCCAATCGTTTTAAAGAAAATCTTCGGGTTTTTCAAACCGAATAATAGCAGCGCCCCAAATAGTCCAAACAATGCTCCGGAAGCTCCTGCTGCCACATTCGCATTAAAGGCAAAACTAGCTATCCCTCCGCTGATGCCTGCTAAAAAATAGATGATAATAAATCGATAATTGCCAAAAATCCGCTCTACCAATGTACCTACAAAGTAAAGAGCCATCATATTAAGACCAATATGGAAAACACCTATATGTAAGAACATAGAAGATACTACACGCCACCATTCCCCTTCCATCATAGCGGGGTTATATTTGGCGCCGAATTTTATCAATGTATCGGGATCTGTAGACCCCCCCATCCATTCAAGGAGAACAAATACAACAATATTGATCGCAATCAGTACATAGGACAGAATTGGTTTTGCCTTATTAAATACGTCAGCGACTTCTTTTTTTGCTTGATAGTCGATATGGTCAATTCGTTGCTTTAAATACTGTGCATGCTGTTCTAATTCCATAGGCTGTTCTGGGATGGAAAAGCTTAAAGGATGCTTCATACCCGCATTTTTAAAAAAACGGGCAAATTGTTCATCTTGATCTGACGCCCAGATATAAACATATGTATGATCAATTGCTTTTATATTGGAAGCTTTATGTTGCTGCCAATTATCTACTGGTACATAATCTGCTATACAAACATGATGAAAATTAACTTCTTTCTGAAACAAAGGCAATTGCAAGTTTTTACTAACATTTTTCTCTATTTGTTCGATAGAATGATCAAGCTCTCGAGCCCAATCAAACTGTTTCAATGAAATTCTAACGATGTTTGTCATTCTATTCATCTTACGCCATAACAAAATTTCGTCCTGATTAGAAGATGTAGTTATTGTTTCATAACCTTCCTGCTCTAGTAAATGTAATACTAATTGATGACGAACGAATTGGTTCTTTATATACATTTTCACTCACCCACCCTATTACTATTCCAATCATATCATGTTTTCTTATGATTGGAATAGTAATGAGTGTTATCTTTATCGAAACATGGAACCCATAAATTTATTCCGGAAGTATGGGATCTTCATAACAGACCGAACGCCAAACTTTCGTATAAAAGGGATATTTATTAACCCTTTTGTGATATTATGGCGAAAGAAATATACAGTGGATAACAGAGTCGCGAATGACAAAAGAATCTTTGCAACTTTCATATCTATCACTCCTTATCTTCTATATAAGAAGTGTTTCCTTCCCACGTTTTTTTATGTATTGGCTGATAAAGCTTGCAAACATCCGTAATAATGATGTCTACGGGGATATCGTGTGGCTGTACCGGAATCGATGAATACAATTGAAAGCCTGCTGCTATAGAAATCGATTTTCCTCGAAAACTTTGTAAATAGCGATCATAATATCCGCCTCCATATCCTATGCGATAGCCCGACTTATCAAAAGCGATGCCAGGAACTATGATTAAATCAATATCAGATTTGTTTATGAAGGACTCGGCATTACTAATAGGCTCAAGCATATCCTTCCATAATGGAAGCAATGTATCTCCTGATTCGTAATGATAAAAACACATTTCTTTCGTTACAGGAAAACACTTCGGTATCGCTACTCGTTTTCCTTCCTTCCACGCTCTTCTGATGATTTCTTCTGTGTCCCATTCCAATGTAGTCGAGATCGTAATAGCTACTGTGTGAGACTGTTTCCATTCGTAAGATCTGAACAACCGGTTCTGGAGACGCCTCTCTACTGAGCTTCTATCGTTCATTTGTTGCCATGTCTTAAATACATCAGCCCTTATTAGCTGCTTCTCTTTCGTCTCTTGCATTCTGCCACCTCCCCCTCTTTAGGTTGTATGGTCCCATACATAATAGAAAAACCCTTACCAAGCGATGGTAAGAGCTTTATCTGTTCATTATTTTGTTTCACGGTGTAACGTGTGTCGTTTTAAACGTGGGCTATATTTTTTCAGCTCTAAACGTTCAGGATGTTTACGTTTATTTTTAGTCGTAATATAGTTACGATCGCCTGTTTCAGTACAAGCTAAAGTAATGTTAACGCGCATGGTTTTCCCTCCAAACTAAATCATAACATCATTCATATCGAATCATTACCTACAATATCATAGCAAAAACAAACGAGAATTTCAAGTATCTGTTTTATTGTTCTGTTAATTATGATATAACTATATTTAGATATGGAAAGGAATAGGAGGAAAAGCATGTATTTTGCAATCGGAGCAATTATCATTATAGCGATTATATTATGGATTCTTTCGTTTTTTACCCAAGATAAATTTAAACAACTAGAAGATCAGTTGGAACAATTCTCTATCTCCACCCTACAGGAAACTTATCAATTGAAAAAGAAAGTAAGTATTCTCGAAGAAGAACTTCTGATTAATGACGAAACAGTCGAACAAACAATGTCCTATTCCAGAAACGAAACACCTGTAATGAAAAAAGTGAAGGAATTGCATCAACAAGGACATCACACGGCATTTATTGCCGAGAAAGTACAATTAAATGAATATGATGTGATGACAATGATTAAACAATTATAAAAAGAGGGATAATTTTGAAACAAACTATTAGAGCTTTCTCTTTAGGCTTACTCACCGCAGCCATTCTAATTGGCGTTATCTATTGGATCGAATCACCTTCTGCAAACAGCTCCAGTGCTGCTGCATCGACGGAAGAAAACATTAAAGCGGTTCAACAAGAAGGCTATTTTGTTTATCAGGAAAATAAGGAACAGAAAATAGAAAGATTAGAAGACGAACTTGCAAACATACAAACGAAACAAGACAGTCAAGTAGCTGACGAAACCGAAGAACAAGTCATTACTGCAAATGTTACTATCGAATCCGGTATGTCCCTGCAAGAAATTGCAGATGCATTAGTAGAAAATAAGCTAATCAATGATAGTGAAGCATTTATCACTTATTTAGAAGATAACAATCTAACCACTTCCATTCAAATTGGCGAATTTTCATTGAACAATCAAATGAAAATGTCAGATATTGCGAAGTTGATTACGAATTAATTACTACACACAGCATTTAAAATTTTCAAAAATAAGCACATGTCTAGTTGATGTAAACCGCATTATAAAATGTACATAATTGCTTCTGCATTCGGCTTTATAACTGAATGCTTTCATAAGAAAAACCGGGCATAAACCGCCCGGTTCTAATTGAATTAATCAATAAACAACTTCCCATAATATGAATTATGTTAACTAAGACTGTATGGCAAAACGGTCATTTTGAAATATTCTTTCTGCGTTGCAAAGCTCCGGAAATAGGCTCCGCGTCCTGTGGGCACGGCTTCAGCTAGGCTACTACTTGAAAATGCTTCTTTGCTGCCTTGTGCCGAGGAAGCTCACTTCGAAGCAATGCTTGCAGACACAGGCACAAATGAAGTGGATCTTCAGCTCGCGCTGATTCCACGGGAGTCTCCGCCTATTTCCTACGCTTGAGGGAAGTGCTACAACGTATGGAACAGCTAAAAGCAGTCGTGCTAGGCAGTGTATTTCATCAATTAAGGTGTAAATCTTGCAGCTAATGCTTCATATCCTAGCTGTCGCATAAATTGTGGAGCTATACATCAGCGTAGGCCAACCACGTAGACTCCCGCGGGACATGCAGGTGCTGGAGATCCACTTTGTGAAGTGCCCTCCTTCACAAAGTTAGCTCCAGCCGTGCCCCGCAGGACGCGGAGTGGTTGGACGTAGCGGTATCCCAGCACATTAAATATCTCAAAATGGATGCTTGGCTAGCGATGGCTAGTTAACATAATTCATAGTATAGGAACTCAACTTCATGTTCAGTCTTAGTTAGTGTCGAAGTTTTTCTTATACGTTGTACATACTAAATTTTCACTGCGTCGTGCTGCATCATTGCTAAAATTTTATATATTTTCCTAGCGTATAAACAAAAAGAGCGAGCTCACAAGCTCACTCTTTTTATTTATTCATTTAAGTCTGCAGATTCACCTTTAACCAGATACATAACGTCTTCTCCGATGTTTGTAGCATGATCGCCGATTCTTTCCACATAACGGCCACTAAAGGCCATTTGCATGATATGCTGAATTTTTTGTGGGTTCGTAGCTGTTTCTTCTAATAATTCTCGTAACATAGAAGAATACATACTATCAATAATATCATCAAGATCTGCTAATTTCCTGGCTAGGGTAATATCTTCATTTTCATAAGCACTGATAGCTAAATCAATCATTTTAATCGCTATTTCCTGCATTTCTTTAATAGAACTATGAATGTCAATTCCATGATCTTCTCCTAAGTGAATGGCAGATTTCGCAACGTTCTTTGCGTTGTCAGCCATCCTTTCCAAATCTGAAGAGATGCGAATCGCAACTACTAACCTTCTTAGATCAGTTGCAACAGGCTGTTGGCGTGCAATTAATAAAATGGCCGTTTCGTTAATTTTGAAATCAAGCTTATCCAACTCTCGATCAGCTTCTATTATTTCTCTAGCTTTTTCGGTATCACTAGAATGTAATGCTTCCACTGCAGAACGCAATTGTTCCTTTGTCTTTCTTGCTAATTCAATGATTAATGCTTCCACCTTTTCCAGTTCACTCTGAAATATCTCTCTACCTACCATACTATATTTCCTCCCACAAAATGATTATCCGAAGCGACCGGTAATGTAATCTTCTGTACGTTTATCGCTTGGATTAGAGAACAGTTGATCTGTTTCTGAGAACTCAACTAGTTCACCGTTTAACATGAAGGCTGTTTTATCTGAGATCCGTGCTGCTTGTTGCATGTTATGCGTCACAATAACAATCGTATAGTCTTTTTTTAACTCTTTTATTAATTCTTCAATTTTAAGAGTCGAAATAGGATCCAATGCCGACGTTGGCTCATCCATTAATATGACTTCCGGTTCTACAGCCAGACATCGCGCAATACAGATTCTTTGTTGCTGGCCACCAGATAAGCCATATGCATTTTGATTTAATCGATCTTTTACTTCGTCCCAAATTGCGGCACCACGCAGACTCTTTTCTACTATTTCATCTAATAGTTTTTTCTTTTTGATACCGTGAATCTTTGGTCCATATGCCACATTTTCATAGATAGACTTTGGAAAAGGATTCGGCTTTTGAAAGACCATTCCTACGTGTGTACGCAATTCTTCTACGAGTTGTTTCTTATCAAAGATATTTTTATCTTTATATTTAATAATACCAGAAGTATTCACAATCGGAATCGTTTCTGTCATCCTATTTAACGTCTTTAATAGTGTAGACTTACCGCACCCGGAAGGTCCAATAACGGCTGTAATTTCTTTTTTAGGAATTTCAATATTTATTTGATGCAATGCTTGGTCATTACCATACCATAAATTGAAATCTTCAATGTTAAATGCATTTGCTGTTGTCATAAATAGCCCTTCTTTCTCTAATATCTGTTTTGAAATTTGTTACGAATCCATACTGCTATGGCATTCATACATAGTAATAAAATTAATAAAACAATAATTCCTGCTGCAGCAACAAATTGCCACTCCGCCTGTGGTCTTGCTGTCCAACTGTAAATTTGGATAGGCATTACCGTATACTTTGACATAAAAGAATCTGGAATAGAATAAATCGCCGTTGCAGCTCCAACAATAATTAATGGTGCTGTTTCACCGATTGCCCTTGATAGAGCAAGTATTGAACCCGTTATGATACCAGGGATAGCTGCTGGCAATACGATTCTCCAGATGGTCTGCCACTTCGTAGCACCCATTCCTATCGAAGCTTCTCTAATTTCCAGTGGAACCGAGCGAATTGCTTCCTGTGAGGAAACAACGATAACGGGTAATACGAGTAAACTCATTGTTAATGCACCAGCGATCAATGTATAGCCAAACCCCAAAATGTATACAAAGAATGTCAATCCTAATAAACCAAAAACAATAGAAGGGACACCAGCTAAGTTCTGTACATTTATTTGAATAAATCGGGTGAATTTATTTTGCTTTGCATATTCTTCCAAATACAACGCAGTAGACACACCAATGATAATTGATACTGGTGCGGTGATTGCCATCATAAAAATAGAACCCATAATCCCTGCAAATAGTCCAGCTTCTTCAATATAAGGCGCAGGGAAATTCTTGAGAAAATCGATACTTACATAACCCATACCTTGGCTAACGATCCTATAGAATAGAGCAGCAAGAAAGAGCATCGCTAAAGCCGTAGCAAAAATAAACAAAAACTTGAAAAATTTATTAATGTTTACACGACTTTTGGTATGACTTGTATTAACATGTTGAGACATTAATAATCCTCCTTAAATCGACGCGAAATATACTGAGATAAAATATTCATCAATAATGTAAAGATAAACAGCGTGATACCTACTGCATAGATACTATTGTAAATAGTAGAATGATAAGAAGTATCCCCTGTAGCACCTTGTACGATAAATGCTGTCAATGTTTGTATCGATTCAGTCGGATTAAAGGTCAGGTTAGGTGTCGCACCTGCTGCTATTGTCACGATCATCGTTTCCCCTATCGCCCGGGAAACGGCTAATACAATCGATGCGATGATGCCAGATAATGCAGCTGGTAATACCACTTTCATCGAAACCTCAAAACGAGTTGCTCCTAATCCAAGTGCACCTTCTCTTAATGATTTTGGTACAGCACTCATGGCATCTTCTGATAATGAGGCAATCATCGGAATGATCATAATACCAACTACCAGCCCTGCACTCATGGCATTAAAGATTCGCATATCCGGAAAGATATTCATCAATAATGGAGACACAAAGGTTAGTGCAAAAAAACCATAAACAACGGTAGGAATACCCGCTAGGATTTCCAATATTGGTTTAATAATCTTTCTAGCTCGTTCTGATGCATATTCACTCAAATAAATAGCGCATGCAATACCGATAGGTACAGCAACACAGATAGCTATAGCTGTAATTAATAACGTCCCGGCTATTAATGGTGCTACACCAAAGTGTTCTGTCCAAGGAGACCAATTCGTTCCAAAATAGAAATCAGTCAATGGGACTTTTGTAAAAAATAAGATCGATTCTCGCAACAACGTAAATAAGATACCAATGGTTGTTAAGACCGATACAACGGCACATAATAATAAAAATATCGGTACTATTTTTTCAATGGCATTACCTAGATTTTTTTTCTGTTTATTTTTTTTAATCATGTCCTGAACGGATAATTCCTTGTTCATCTGATTGCTCGCCATGATAATCCCCTACACTTTCTTCACAAAGATGATGGGACAGTTACCCGCTTTAAGCAGGTCTGTCCCATATAACATTATTTAATCTTACTCAGATACCAATTCCGTAATTTTCTCTATTTGTTCTTGGTATTTTTCATCAGGAAGTGCAACATATCCTACTTCTTCAGCTGCTGCTCCTGCATTTTCAAGTGCGTATTTAGCGAAATCAAACACTTGAGGTTTTTCTTTCATAAAATCTACATTTACATATGTGAACAATGGACGTGATAGTGGAGAATAACTGTTATCCTGGATAGTATCACCATCAGGTTTAACTGGATTACCATCTCCATTATCAATACCTAGTACTTTTAATGAATCCTGGTTCTCAACAAAGTAAGCATAACCAAAGTACCCAATTGCATATGGATCATTTTTGATACCTGTAACAAGCGTGTTGTCATCTTCAGATAATGTAGTGTTTTCACCTTCACGCATTGGGTTCTCCTCTAAGATTACTTCGTTGAAATAATCGAATGTACCAGAGTCATGTCCTGGGCTGTAAATTATGATATCTTCTTCTGGCCATTCCGGATTAAGATCAGACCATTTTGTAGCAGAACCGTCAGCTAAAAAGATTTGTTTTAATTGATCAACTGTTAAGTTTTCAACAAAATCGTTCTCTTGGCTCACTACTACTGAAAGACCGTCATAAGCTAATTCTAATTCTTGTAATTCAATACCGTTTTCTTCTGCTGTTGCTTGTTCTTCTTCTTTAATTGGACGTGAAGCATTACTGAAATCTATTTCACCGACAGTAGATTTTTTGAAACCGCCACCTGAACCAGAAGAGTTAAGAACTGTTTCAACGTTTGGTTGAACTTGATTATATTCATAAGTCAAGTATTCCATGATTGGTAATACAGTAGAAGAACCATCTAAGCTTACTGGACCAGAAACCTCTTCTGAGTCGCCAGATTCTTCTGCATTGTCAGAACCTTCATTTGCACTTGCTTCGTTTGTTGTTTCTTCACCTGTGCCTTCTTCGTCTTCTGCTGGTGAGTTACCACATGCAGCCAGGATACCCATTGTTAGTACGGCAATCGCAACTAACATCATTAACTTCCACTTGTTCATTCTTTCTTCCCCCTATTACAATCTAAGAATTTTCAGCTCCCTTTGAAAGCTTCTACTACATCGTAACTCACAACTATTAAGGTACTATTAACCTATTGTAAAGACATTGTAAATTCGACAGATTAATAGAAATTAAAATGAAATGCTTCTTATTTTGCAATCCACAACCGATAAAATGAGACTTTGATCAGTGGGGCTATTACGGACGGTTAGATCCATGATAATAAGCCTTCCACTTATGTCAGAATTCGCCTCGTCTATTCGAAGTTTTTCTTATACTTGGAACATACTAAATCTTCACTAGGTCATGCTTTTTCGTTGAAAGAATATTATACTTCTAACCCTATAAGAAAAACCGGGCATAAACCACCCGGTCCTAATTGATTTAATTAATAAACAGCTTCCTATAATATGGATTATGTTAACTAAGACTGTATGGCAAAACGGTCATTTTGAAATATTCTTTCTGCGTTGCAAAGCTCCGGAAATAGGTCCCGCGTCCTGTGGGCACGGCTTCAGCTAGGCTACTACTTGAAAAGCTTCTTTGCTGCCTTGTGCCGAGGAAGCCCACTTCGAAGCAATACTGGCAGACACAGGCACAGATAAATGGATCTTCAGCTCGCGCTGATTCCACAGGAGTCTCCGCCTATTTCCTACGCTTAAGGAAGGTGCTACAACAGATGTAACTGCAAAAAGCAGTGGTTCTAGACATTTTTCAATAGCTATTATATATGCATACGATCACTATGCTAGCTCTTACAAAAATTGTAGAGTCCCAATCCTAGCGTAGGCCAACCACGGAGACTCCCGCGGGACAGGCAGCGCTGAAGATCCACAACGTCTGCACCTGCGTCTTCTAGTATCGCTTTGAAATAGGCTTCCTCGGTGCAAGGCAGCAGAGAAGTAATTCGTGTAGTAGCCTAGCTTCAGCCGTGCCCCGCAGGACGCGGAGTGGTTGGCCGGAGCTGCATAATATACCACTAATAATATTTCATGATGGTCGCAAAGCTTAACATAATCCATATCATAGGAACTCTAATCATGTTCAATATGATTACTGATGTGATCAGACTAATATACTTTCTTCACTGATAAAAAAAGAGAACTAGTAAGACTAGTTCTCTTCGGAGTCGGCTTCTTTTTCTTCATCTGACTTCTCTTTATACTCATAATAGGTTTCGATGATACGTTTACCTATAACATGATGAATCTGGTGTCTTCCATTCGCTGTACCATTTTCCGGAACAACGATTGCAAAAGCCACTTCAGGATTTTCAAATGGACTGTAACCGATCAATGATAAATTATCTGTATCAGCTACTTTCTTATATGTTCCATCTTCCTGTTTTTCGTACTGTGGTTTTTCGGCAGTACCTGTTTTTCCAGCCATTTCGTAAGGGAAGCTACTCCATTGATATGAAGCTGTACCACTTTCATAAACTCTTCTGAACCCTTCCTGGACTTGTTCAATATATTTTTCATCCATTTCAACACGATTTAACACTTGAGGTTCGAATGATTCGATAATTTTCCCTGGTGTTCCAGTGGTACTATTATCAGGTTCTCTGATTTCTTTCACAAGACGCGGTTTCATACGATAACCATCATTTGCGATAGTCGAAACGTACTGTGCTAATTGCAGTGTTGTATACGTATCATACTGACCAATTGCCAAGTGAAGCAGATTACCTTGTACTGGATTTGCTCCCGTCACACCTGTTGCTTCAAAAGGTAAATCAATTCCCGTTTTCACACCTAGTCCGAACTGGTTATAATACTTTCGCATCGTATTAAATGCGCTATAATCAAAGTTATATAATGGTTCATTTAACCGGTACGTTGCTCCAGCAATTTTTATAGCTATACGGGCCATATAAACGTTGGAAGATTCCTGTAAAGCAGTAAGATCAGAAATACTGTTGCCTAAAAAGGCGTGCGATGCAAATTCAGGTGTCGATTTAATTTTGATCGGTACATCACTCAATCTTGATCCAACATCCACTACACCCTCTTGATAACCAGCAAGCAACGTCGCCCCTTTTATTGAAGAACCAGGTTCATGAGAATCATAAATCGTACGATACGCCTGATTTAAATATTCATTATTCTCCCTGTCATAACGGTATCCGGACATAGCTAGAATATCACCTGTTTGCGGATTCATGACGACAGCTAGTGCATCTTTCAAATAGCCGTTATTACTAGCAGAATTGTTAATAGCTTTTTCTAATTCTTCTTGAACGATCTTATCAACAGCCTGCTGAAATTCCATATCAACGGTAAGCACAAGGTCTTTTCCTCTTTGACCATCCACTACAACCTCAGAATTAACAACATTGCCGTCTGAATTAGTCGTATACTGAACTTGTTCTTTCCTTCCGCGCAATACATTTTCGTATTCTTGTTCCAGTCCACTTGTACCAACACGGTCATTCCAGGTATAGCCATTCGCTAAATAAAAAGCACTATTGTCACGTGGAATACCTTCCTCAGAGGAAGTCAGATTACCAATAAATGAACTGAAAGTATCTTCATATTCACGCTCACGTTCCCAATCAATCACCGCATCAATGTTAGGCAAATCCGTTAAATGTTCTGCCACTTTAGCATATTCTTCATCTGTTAAACCTTCATTGACAACAACATGTGGTGACAACTCGTAAGCAGAATCTAATTCTTTCTTAATAGCTATTATATTGTTCAGTTCGCTTGTCCAATCCACTGATGACAGGTCTTCTTCTGTTATACTGTCCAACTCAACCTGGTACCGTTCACTCGCACTCAATGTTTTTTCTTCTTCTGTCAATCGATCCGTGATCGTCTCTTGATTGTTTAAATACCAATATTCTTTTTTATCCCGGTCCGTAATTTCATCACTCAATGCTTCGTCGTCTTTAATAATTGTGATGTATTTTGCCAATTTCTTTGCCAGTTCTAATCTTTCCGTTGCCGATTCACCATTTTTAGGAGGTGTATATGTAATCGATTTGACTGCCTGGTTATCTACTACCAGATCAAAATTGCTATCATACATCTTCCCTCTCGGCACAGGTTTTTCAGACGGTGTGTTATCTGTCTGATTTATCTTCCTTTGTGCCTCTTCTCCATTCAGGATCTGAACAACCCCAAGCTGAATAATCAATAGTGAAAAAACGGCAAAAACCGATACAAATAAAATATTTAACCGGAAAGGCAATTGCGCCTTTTTCTTTTTCGTTTTTTTCTTTTTTCCCCATTTAAGATGCAATTTCATGTTCTACTCCCCCTGATGAAAACATCTTATATAGTATAACACGAAAATCTGTATTATTACTATGATGGAACGTTATAGATAGAAGAATCAGTTTTTCGCACAAAATAGTAAGCAATGAGATTTCCCGATCCTATCGTCAATAGTAATATTGGTATAATAAACTTAGGATCAAATAATAAAACACCTATAATAAACAGTGATATGGCGGATACCCTGCCAATATTGACAAACAACTCACGGAAAATGATATATTCTATCCTCAATTCCCTTGCTCCTTTCGCCTTACCTATAATATCATACGTAAGCGAAATGAATGGCACGTTAAAGACTGGATAGGCAACCCCTACTACCACACCGTACAGTAATAACATCCAGAAACCAGGCTGGAATACAAAAATCCCCACACCCAGATATAATAATAACCCGCCAAAGAAAATTGTCTTTTTTCGATTGTCTTTTTTCGTTAATTTTGTGATGACATAGTAACCAACAAAAGAACAGAATGAAAAAAGGAGGTTAAATGATCCTAACGCAAATTCACTGTTCGTAGCAATGTAGACCCAAATCGCTACAATAAAAATAAATAATCCTTCTCGTAAACCTTGAAATACATGCGCATTAAGAATGTATCGCCAGTTGTTGTTTGTTTTTCTCTCCTCCACTACACGCCGGAACAGAAAGCGACCAGTAGCTTTTCGCTTTTTGAGGAAAAACGAACAAATTACAGCTAATAAAAATAAAAAAAAGGATATAAAAAAAATAATACTATACCCTTGAAAATTATCTAGCTTCGAAATAATATATCCTGCCACAAAAGGGCCAATCATACCACCTAACGATTGTAAGACCCCCAGTATACCATTAAAAAAGTCACGGGATTCAGGCTCGGTTACCTCAAACGTTAACACGTTAAATGCTAACCAATAAAAGCCATAACCAATACCTAAGATTGCCCCTAATAAGTACGGTATATTAGAAGCTTGTTCACCTACTAACAACACTGTGACGTAGAATATCGACAAGAAAGCAACTCCAAAGCGAATAATAAGTGTCCGGTCTACTTTCTTCGTAAACTTACCTGCTATTACAAACGCAATCGGTTGTAATAGGTAAATAAATAAATTATATACCGCAATATCTACATAGTTGCCTGATTGCTTCCATAAAAAAACATTTACGAATGCATTCGATAAAAATGTAGCTAACGAATACAGTCCGCCAATCGTTAAAAGTATCTTTAAATCCTTACTATTGGGTAATCGGTTTGTCGAAGATTTCGGCTTATGATTCATCGTATACACCTCACTACAATCTAACCTTTATTTTGATCCAGAAAGTAGGAGTTATGCATATGAATCCTAGATAGAGGCACAAAACACAAAAAAAGGACTATAGTCTCAAACTATAGTCCTTGTTGTGTTCGTGTTAATTATTTTGCTTCATTATATAAGCTTGCTACTTTATCCCAATCCACTACATTCCAGAATGCCGCAATGTAATCAGGGCGTTTATTTTGATATTTAAGATAGTACGCATGCTCCCATACGTCTAATCCTAAGATAGGTGCTTTACCTTCTGAAATAGGAGTGTCTTGATTTGGTGTGCTGATAATTTCAAGGTTACCATTGTTTACTACTAACCAAGCCCAGCCTGAACCAAATCGGCCTGCTGCAGCAGCTGCAAATTCATCTTTAAATTTGTCTAGGCTGCCGAATGTAGCATTAATCTGATCTGCTAATTCACCTGTTGGTTCACCGCCGCCATTTGGAGATAACAATGTCCAGAATAAGCTGTGATTAGCATGTCCGCCACCGTTGTTACGCACTGCTGTACGGATATTTTCAGGTACCGCATCAAGATTTGCAAGAATGTCTTCGATTGATTTACTAGCTAAATCATCATGACCTTCAAGTGCAGCATTTAATTTTGTAACATAAGTGTTGTGATGTTTAGTGTGATGAATGTTCATTGTCTCTTTATCAATATGAGGCTCTAATGCATCATATCCATAAGATAATTCTGGTAATGTAAAGTTTGCCATGTTTAATTCCTCCTATTTTTTAATTAGAAAGTATAAAAATCTCTCTATTCAGAATGGTATCAAATCATTTTATTGAAATGCAACTATTTAGCATTTCTTTTTTTAATATAATTTATACAAGGAAGGATAAAAAATGATATGTAATTAAAATCAAATAAAAAAACAAGCCCTTTTCTTTGCTTGTTTAAAATGGTGGCTCGGGACGGAATCGAACCGCCGACACACGGATTTTCAGTCCGTTGCTCTACCGACTGAGCTACCGAGCCAATCACTTATGAAATTAAACCAATTATTATGTAACATGGCGGAGGAGGAGGGATTCGAACCCCCGCGGGCCGTGAAGCCCCTGGCGGTTTTCAAGACCGCTCCCTTCAGCCGGACTTGGGTACTCCTCCGAATGTAATTGGTGGACCCTGCAGGATTCGAACCTGCGACCGATCGGTTATGAGCCGATAGCTCTAACCAACTGAGCTAAGGGTCCTATCTTACTTATGTTTTTAATGGGGCGACCGGTGGGGATCGAACCCACGTATGTCGGAACCACAATCCGATGTGTTAACCACTTCACCACGACCGCCATTATTATGGTAGCGGCGGAGGGAATCGAACCCCCGACCTCACGGGTATGAACCGTACGCTCTAGCCAGCTGAGCTACACCGCCATGGCTCCACAGGTAGGATTCGAACCTACGACCGATCGGTTAACAGCCGATTGCTCTACCACTGAGCTACTGTGGAATGAAAATGAAATTATGTAATTACTGAAGCGACATTTAATAATTTACCATATCCATATTAGATCGTCAACAGTTTTGTTAGATTTTTTTATTTTTTTTGTCGAAAGGGATGAAAGTAGCCTGAAATAATCCAGACTACTTCCCACTATCTATTGTTTATAACGTTCGCCTAATACTTCATCTGCAATGTTTACTGCATGATCGCCTATACGTTCTAGGTTACTGATAATATCAGCAAAAACAATTCCTGCAGCACCAGAACAAGCTCCTTCGTTCAAACGTATAATATGTTTCTTTCGGTACGTTCTTTCCATTTTGTCAATTTCATTTTCTTTTTGTACAACATTTAAGGCTGCTTCTCTGTCCATTGTATCGAGAGCTCTAATAGCCTCTTTTACTGTACTGATCGTTAAATCAAACATGTCATTTAAATCGATCATTCCTTGCTCAGTAATATCAACTTTATTGGACATTTTAAAATGGACCAGTTCAATAATATTTTCAAAATGATCACCAATACGCTCAATATCGCGAACCGAATTAATCAATGCAGAATGTTTGTTAATTTCTGATTCCGAGAAATCTTTTTTAGATAAATCGACCAGATAAGAAGTAATTTCACGATCCAGATTATTTAATGCCCCTTCAATTTGAATAGCAAGTTCAGAGGTCTTCGGATTTTGTTTGTTTAAGAACAGACTTGTTTCTTCTAATCCTTTCGTTGCATACTCACCCATTCTGATTACTTCGGCTTTTGCCTGATCTAATGCGACAGACGGTGATTGCTCAATAAAAATTGGATCTAAATGTTTTGGTTTATATTCTATTTCTACGTCCTCACCCGGGATGATCTTGGTTACAAGTAATGCTAATAAACCGATAAACGGAAACTGTACTACAGCATTTAGTATATTAAATATACCATGTGCATAAGCAATAGTCATCGACGGATTTAATTCAAGTGCACCTTGAATATAAGTAATAAAATTACTGTAAGCTCCGATGAAAATTATTACTATTGATGCCCCAATTACGTTAAATATAACATGAGTCAATGCTGCTCGTTTCGCTGCAACAGTTGCACCGATAGATGCTAATACCGCAGTGATGGTTGTCCCGATATTATCCCCGAATAATACAGGTAAGGCTGCTTTTATTTCGATTGCACCTTCCATCATCAAGCTTTGCAATATACCAATGGTTGCACTTGAACTTTGAACGACAACAGTAAACACTGTTCCAATAATAACACCAAGTATTGGGTTATTCGACATGTCCACCGTTAATTCATGAAATGCTTGTAAATCACGTAATGGTTTTAGGCCTGAGCTCATTAGTTCCAGTCCAAAAAACAATGATCCGAAACCAAAAATAGTGATCCCGATATTGGTTACTTTACTATTTTTAATAAAGAATATTAGTAGTGCGCCGATACCCATGATAGGAAGCGCATATTCACCCAGATCAAAACCGATGATAAATGCTGTTACTGTTGTACCGATGTTTGCCCCCATAATAACACCGATAGACTGTCGTAACGTCATAAATCCTGCGTTTACTAAACCTACTGTCAAAACAGTTGTCCCCGAACTGGATTGAATTAAGATTGTTACAATAATCCCGGCAAGTACACCCATAAAAGGATTGCTGGTAAATTTGTCTAGAATATCTCTTAATCGGTCACCGGCTGTTTTTTGTAATCCTTCACCCATGTACTTAATACCTAATAGAAAAATACCTAAGCCAGCAACAAACTCCAAGATCATAGCTTGTACATTTAAATCCAAAAGTGTTCATCCCTTCTCACAAAATCTTTTCTTTCTTTTTAGTATGACCATTGTGTCGAAAGTATTGCTTAAAAACCATATCCTTTTTCATTTCCGACATAAGTTGACAAACTTTCCGCACACACCAATTCATTATTAATGATAGGCATCTAATTTGTAAAGGCTTTTTAAATAAAATTTACAAAAGCTTAACACTTATTTTTATTGTACCAAGTTATTCCATAATTGAAAGCGATTCAACGATTTTTTTGTTCCATACTTTTCCGAATATGTGTATAAAATGTATAATAGAACAACCTTTTTTATGTTGTATTCGATACTTGGCGTGTTCTGATGAGGAAGAATTGATGTATTAAATAATCTGCTGCTTTATTATATTTCTTTGTAAAAAGCGCAGTATTTTTCCTGTGGGGATGAAGGGGTTGGCCTACGCTAGAATGTGGACTCTACAACTTTCGTAAGAGATAGCATATTGTTGATCACTCATCAATATAAATAACAGCAATTGAACGAATAACATAATGCCTAGATACACTACTTTTAGCTGTTCCATACGTTGTAGCACTTCCCTAAAGCGTAGGAAATAGGCGGAGACTCACGTGGAATCAGCGCGAGCTGAAGATCCACTTCGTCTGTGCCTGTGTCTGCTAGGGTCGCTTCGAAGTAAGCTTCCTCGGCACAAAGCAGCACAGATGTATTTCAAGTAGTAGCCTAGCTGAAGCCGTACCCACAGAACGCGGAGCCTATTTCCGGAGCTTTGCTAAGCAGATAATCTATATCAAAATGACCATTTTGCATTACATTCTTCGATAGAATACATATTATAGGTACTCAGCTTCTTGTTCCATATAATTACTGTTGTGACTGCACTTTTATATATTCTTGACTGATAAAAAGCCTGCTGGTTTTATCCGGCAGACTTTTTCGTTTCTTGTACTAATATTTTGGTTCCATCTACTTTGACCACTTCTACTTCTGTTTGTTTACTGATCCATTTACCTTGTGATATAGCACTATACTCTGCATCATCGATCAACACTGTTCCAATTGGTCGCATATCCGTCGTCGTTAGCCCTTGTTTTCCTACTAAAGATTGATATTTGCTGTTCATACTGGAATAACCAGCTTCTTCTGTTAATTGATCAAATAGTGTAATCTTCGTCCACATCTTACGCTTAGGAAATACTTTCAAAAAACCAAATGAAGCGATCCCACCTATGAAGACACCAATCACTGCATAAAGGCCTGAAACCCAATTAGGTGCTGTGAACCCGACTGATATAACCATACATACTAGTCCAATAACGGCTAATGTACCATCATTCAATATCTTGCCATCAATTAATATCAATATAATACCCACGAAATAGATAACCAGCATGACAAAGAACATGGCTGGATCAAGATAAGACGCAAAAAATATGGAAATAAATCCGAGTCCTAATAAGCTAAACACGCCTTTTGCGTTTACCAAAAGCTCCCCTATTAGAAAAAGGGTTGCTAAGCCAACAATCACAAAACTCATCCAATCTGCTGATAATGTAAACATTATCCTCACCCCGTTCTGTTTTTTTTTACTTATCATATCATACGTATGAAGAAATTATTTCGTTTCAAAATATTATTTTTTCATGAAGTATAAGGTTTGATACTTCTCTTTTATTGGTTTAACCTTTATAATGGACAGTGGTAATGAAGTTACCTAAAAAGGCATATTTAATTATGAAGTCTAAAATCAATTATAAGAACGTAGAATTTTTCCAAAAAGATTCTATATGAGTTTTTTGTAAATCGGAATAAAGGAGCGATTTTATTTATGGCTTTAATACATCGAAAAGATACGCGACCGGTAAAAGTCGGGAATGTAATGGTTGGTGGCAAAAACGAAGTAGTCATACAATCGATGACGACGACAAAGACACATGATGTCGAAGCAACCGTAAAAGAAATAGAACGTCTTGCGGAAGCAGGATGTCAGGTTGTGCGAGTTGCTTGTCCTGATGAACGTGCTGCAAATGCTATTCCTGAAATAAAGAAAAGAATTTCAATACCGCTCGTAGTTGATATTCATTTCAACTATAAATTAGCTCTGAAAGCCATCGAAGGCGGAGCAGATAAAATTCGTATTAACCCCGGAAATATCGGAAAGCGTGATAAAGTAGAAGCAGTTGTGAATGCAGCGAAAGAAAAAGGTATTCCCATTCGGATTGGTGTTAATGCTGGTTCATTAGAAAGACACATTCTTGAGAAATATGGCTATCCAACTGCAGATGGTATGGTTGAGAGTGCCTTGCACCATATCAAAATTTTAGAAGATCTTGATTTTCATGATATTGTCGTTTCATTAAAAGCATCCGATGTTAATTTAGCAATTGAAGCTTATGAAAAAGCAGCAGAAGTTATTCCTTATCCGCTTCATTTAGGTATTACAGAGTCGGGTACATTATTTGCCGGAAGTATTAAAAGTGCTGCTGGTATGGGAGCAATTCTAAGTAAAGGGATCGGAAGTACAATGCGTATCTCACTAAGTGCCGATCCTGTAGAAGAAGTTAAAGTGGCCAAGGAATTGCTTAAAACGTTTGGCTTAGCATCAAACGCTGCCACCCTTATTTCATGTCCTACTTGCGGACGGATTGAGATTGATTTAATAAAAATCGCAAATGAAGTAGAAGAATATATTTCCACCATCAAAGCGCCAATAAAAGTTGCTGTGCTTGGTTGTGCCGTGAACGGTCCAGGAGAAGCCAGAGAAGCAGATATTGGTATTGCCGGTGCCCGAGGAGAAGGTTTACTGTTCCGCCATGGTGAAATTATTCGTAAAGTACCAGAAGAAACAATGGTAGAAGAGTTAAAAGTCGAAGTAGACAAAATCGCAGAAGAATATATTCAAAAACAAAAAGAAGAAGCACAAGAAGTGTAAATAAAAGGCAAGCCTGTCAACAGGCTTGCCTTTTTTATTGCTTATCTAAAATGGTATCAGTATCATCGATAAGATGATCGAGATTATCCCAATTGCGATAGCAGAGTTACCAAGTGTATCTGCGCCTTGTTTTTTAGAGATAAATCCTAAAACAATGGCACCGATAGCCATTATAAGTGGCCATACAAAGAACGATGCAATGGCAGCAATTAAACCGATCCAGCCGAAAACAGGATTTACATTTGATTGCATCTCTGTTTCTTGTTCGTCAGTTGCAACTGGACGGTTAAATTCATTTGCTGATAATTCAGCAGAGGTCTCTGCTTCTCTTTTATATGCCTCATCTACTGCATATAATTCATCTGTATCCACAAACTGATTTGTTTGTGCTGATTCATCGATGTGTTGTCCATTATCAATCTTCGGTGCATTTTCTACATGCTGTTCATCTTGATGATTTGGCATACTATATACCCTCCCTTTCTTTTAGAGGTACAAACATAGTATGCCTCATTCGACTTTGCACTTACGTGGTAAATTCTACTTTGGAACTACTGGGCAATTGCTACAAATTCTTGATATTTACTTGCATTTTTTTGGATTGTAGTTGCATAGGAGCTCTTTGCATGACCGTTATGCAATTTGTATTGCTCTAATCCTGCCATCCCCCGATTATAAGCTGTCAACGTCTCATCCCAGTTATTGTATTGATCATAAAGAAAATCCAGATACACTAATGACAATTTAATCGAATAGTACGGATCGAATAGCATTTCTTGATCATATGGCATCTCAGCCATATCAGCAATCCATGGCGCTGTATTTTTCATGAATTGTGCCATGCCATATGCATGTCCATATTCTGTTTCTGGTCCCACCAGCTCTGTATCAAAACTGCTTCCGGATTCCACCTTCAACAATTCATATGCTATAAACGGGTCTATATCATACTCCTCTGCTTCCTTGACAAGGTAGATTGCCCATGGACGCAAAAATTTACCTTCACTGTCTTCCACCATTACTTCTGCTAAATCAAAAAACTTCGGTAAATTTTGTCTTGTCATTTCTACATCTTTCTGAGTGGATTGGCTTAATATATATTGAGATTGGGATTCCATTTTCTGCAAATCCTGTTCTAATTCAATATTTTCTTCTTCTAGTGTCTGTACTTTTGATTGATATGAATTTATTTGATAATAGCTCCAGGCTACAAACACTAAAATTAATACAATGCCAATCCATTGTATTCTTTTCGTCATCTTTATTGAACACTCCTTCTTTGTAACTACATGCAACCTCGATGTTGCCATTTTACCTACAGCGGATAATGTTAGCTAAATTTGTCGAGAAATGCAAATAATACACACTCTCTACATATAACCTTTATGCACAAATAGTAAACATTAATGCATAATATAGAAATAACGAAGGGAAAGGAGCCATATTCATGAATGGACTTACAAAACGGTTGATGATAAATAAATTGAGAAATCTAAATGCTGAAGAAGTCTTAAACTATGCCCAGCAATATAATATTTCCATTACGCCGAAGCAAGCAGCTTCCATTACTGCCCATTTAAGTACTACTGATTACGACCCAACCCAAGCAAAGGATCGCGCAAAAATGATCAAGAAATTGGCGCAGCTTACCGATTTAAACACTGCGAAAGCATGCCAGCAGTTATTTCAAAAATTGATAAAGGAATATGGATTGGAGCACTATTTCCAGTAATAGTATTATTTTAATCATGAAAAATATGCAAAAATGTACAACTGCCTAAAATACGGATTATGTAATCACCTGACTATTGGGTGATTTTTGAGAATGAGAAGTGATTGTCACGAGGTACCCAAGCACATTATATGTCAAAAAAACATAGCAAAATCGTTTAAATCGTAATGAAGGCACTTTGTTTCTTAAAGTAAGCCAAGAAATATTACGATAAACTAAAAGCCGAGCATCACACGTCATCAAATACGATTCGTGTAATACTCGGCTTTTCTATTGGGTTATTTTCAGCATTGGCATTATTGCTGCACAATTTTCTCCTTAAGATCTGAGACGAAAGAGCCCTGCTTCAGCATTTCAATTTCGAATTGGTATGGTGGTTTTTTGTTTTTCTTATCTTCCCCTACATAAGGTGTCTCCAAAATCTTAGGTAAATCATCTAATTGGTCGTGGTGTACAATTGCATGAATCGCATCAAAGCCAATGTGACCAAAGCCGATGTTTTCGTGTCGGTCTTTTCCTGCTCCGCGTTCATTTTTACTATCGTTAATGTGGATTACTTTCAATCGATCCAATCCAATAATTTTATCGAATTCGTTGAGTACCCCGTCAAAATCTTCCACGATTGGATATCCTGCATCGTGGACGTGACAAGTGTCAAAACAGATAGAGAGTTTTTGATTATGTGTGACTCCATCAATAATTTTTGCCAATTCTTCGAAATTCCTGCCGATTTCAGATCCTTTACCAGCCATTGTCTCTAATGCGATTTGAACATCCTGGTTTGGATCAAGTACTTCATTTAGCCCTTCAATTATTTTGGCAATCCCTACTTCGGCACCTTCACCAACATGTGCACCCGGGTGAAGTACAATTTGTTTGGCGCCAAGGGCTTCCGTTCGGTCAATTTCATTTTTCAGAAAACGTACCCCTAAATCAAATGTTTCCTTTTTCTTAGCATTACCAATGTTGATAATGTAAGGAGCATGTACCACAATGTCTTCTATCCCATTATCTTTCATGTGCAATTTCCCTGCTTCAATATTAAGCTCTTCAATTGGTTTTCTTCTCGTGTTCTGCGGAGCTCCAGTATAAATCATAAACGTATTGGCACCATAGGATACCGCTTCTTCACTTGACGCTAACAACATTTTCTTTCCGCTCATTGATACATGTGAACCTAATTTTAACATTATACCTCTCACCTTTTCTTTATTTCTTGAATTGATTTCGCTTTATTTTCTTTTTCGCTTTTTCTTGTTGATACTTCATTTTTCTTTTATAACCTGGCTTTACTTTTTTCGGCTTTCTTACTTGCTGCCATGCTTTCTTCTCAATTTCTGATTCTTGTTTTTCTCTTTTTTGTCTAATATTCCACGCTTTAGCTTCACGCCATTCCCCTTTTACTACATCATAATACGTAAAGGTTAAGCCTTTTTTCTCAAGGTTTTTAATTAAATCAATATCTTCATCTTGATAAATACCGATAGCTGTTCCTTCCATTCCCGCTCGAGCTGTTCTTCCGACTCTGTGTAAATAGAATGATTCCTCTTTAGGAAGCTCTGCATTGATAACATGGCTGACACCTTTAATATCAATACCTCTCGCGGCCAAATCTGTAGCAACGATATACTGGTATTTTAATTGCTGGATTTCTTTCAAAGCCCGCTTACGTTCACGTTGGTTAAGTCCACCGTGTATAAGACCGACTTCTAACCCTTTTGCTTGTAAATCCGCAGCTAATTGATTTGCTTTCTCCTTACCATTTGTAAATATTATGGCTAAATAGGGATGAATTAATGTAGAAATCTCAGCAATAATGGTTGCAGGATCCCGATGTTTTCGATCAATTAAACGATGCTCTAATTTTTCTGGAGCTAACCGATCATCGATTTTCACAAATAATGGTGCGTGTAAATATTTTTTCAGGAATGGCTGTAATTTCTCCGGGATAGTAGCGGAAAATACCATAAGCTGTATATCACGATCAGCATGAACCAATATTTTATCGATCTCTTCCATCAATCCAAGTTCAAGCATTAAGTCTGTTTCATCTATAACAAATGATTTTGCCTCATAAATATTGAGTACACCATCATTAATCAAGTCCAGAATACGCCCAGGAGTTCCGACTACGATATGTGGCGGTTGCTTCATTTTTTCTACCATTCGCTTTTTGTCTGTACCACCAATAATTAATTTGGCTCGCCACTGATCTTCCTTACCAGAGAATTCCGTAATTTTCTTTACTTCATCATAAATTTGAATGGCAAGCTCTCGCGTAGGCGCAGTAAGAATTACTTGTGTCTGCGAATCATCTGTCTCTATGTTATTTAATAATGGAATTAAGAAAGCATGAGTTTTACCAGAGCCTGTTTCTGATTGTCCAATAATATCTTTACCTCTTAATGCCTCAGGGATGACTTTAGCTTGAATGGCTGTCGGTTCGTAAAAATCAAGTTGTCCGATGACGTCATACATCCAGTCATTCAATGCATATTGTCTGAATAAGTGCTTTTTCATGTTAATCTCCTTCATTGTATGAAATATCTTTGTCAATTACAGCAAATACCTTTATAATATAAGTATTGGACATATATACGTCCACTATTACACATTTTACTTGATCTCTAGTAGAAAGTACAGAGGGGGAACCATAATGGAAGTAATTAAGATTGCTCCTAGAGGATATTGCTATGGAGTTGTCGATGCAATGGTCATTGCACAGAATGCAGTGAAGGATCCCAATCTACCTCGTCCGATTTATATTCTTGGTATGATTGTTCATAATTCGCATGTAACTAACGCTTTTGAAGAACAAGGCGTTTATACTTTAGATGGAAAAGACAGAGCAGAACTGTTAGAAGAGGTTAATGAAGGTACTGTGATTTTCACAGCGCATGGTGTATCACCAGAAGTGAAACAACGTGCGGAACAAAAAGGTTTGACCGTTTTAGATGCAACATGTCCTGATGTTACCCGGACACATGACTTGATTCGAGAAAAAGTCAAAGATAATTATGAAATTGTCTATATAGGTAAAAAGGGTCATCCGGAGCCAGAGGGGGCTGTTGGTGTCGCACCTGACCACGTTCATTTAATTCAACATATGGAAGATGTTGACACACTTGAGATACAGGCAGATAAAATACTAGTGACAAACCAGACGACAATGAGTCAGTGGGATGTACATGATGTAATGCTGGCAGTTCAAGAGAAGTATCCTCAAACCGAGTTAGAGCAAGAAATTTGCATGGCAACGCAAGTACGTCAGGAGGCCGTTGCCGAACAAGCGAAAGACGCAGATTTAACACTGGTTGTTGGCGATCCGAGAAGTAATAACTCAAATCGCCTTGCGCAGGTTTCTATTGAAAAGGCAGGCACACAAGCATATCGTATCGCTGATGTGTCCGAGATTCAGCTCGATTGGCTGGAAGGTGTAGAGAAAGTAGCAGTTACTGCAGGTGCATCAACACCTACACCAATTGCTAAAGAAGTAATTAGATTTATCGAGAATTACAATGCAAATAATCAGGAAACGTGGGATATTACTTCAAAAGTCAAAAAAGAAAAGATCCTGCCAAAAGTAAAAGCAAAATAAAAGAGTTTTTATAAATGAAAAGCCGAACATATCAGGAAACTCATCAAATGAGAATTTCCGTTATGTTCGGCTTATTTAATACGCAAAAAATATTGGCTCTATACTAAATGTGGTGCTGCTTCCACTAAGACTCCATCTATTTCCTACGCTTAGGTGTATATTCCACTATACAATCAAATGCTTAAATGAATCGAAATGGTTCAGTTGATACCGTAGAAGCTTTTAACTCTATTTTATTTGGCAGCTGGTCCATTTTGTCAGTAAAAAATTGCTTCACACCTTTTTTCATCACTTCTTCAACGTGATGCCCTGGATCAATTAAAGATAGACCGGCTTGCTCAGCATCCTGCGCTTCATGAAAGGTCAAATCACCGGTAATGTAAACATCCGCACCTGCGTGGCGAGCAGTGTCTATAAACCCTTTTCCACTTCCCCTAGAACGGCAACCTTTTTAATAGTTTGATCTGGATGACCAACATATCTGAGTGTGGGAACCTGCAGCTGTTCCTTTACTAAAGCTGCATAATCTGCTAAAGTCGTTGACTGTTTGACTTTTCCAATTCTACCTAAACCACTAGATTCACCCTTATTTGCAAGTGGAAGTAGATCATATGCCATTTCCTCATAGGGATGTGCCTTTTGAGCAGCTTGAAGTATTTGAGGAAATTGATTTTTTTTAATAATGGTTTCGATTTTCGATTCTTCTACTTCTTCTATTTCCTCTAACTTTCCTATATATGGATCCGTTCCTTCTAACGGTTTGAAAGCACCGGTCCCTTCTCCTCTAAAAGAACAGTGACTGTAATTTCCAATATGACCAGCACCATTGTTACCAAGTGCCGTTAGCATTTCTTTTACATGTGAACGGGGAACATAAACAACGAATTTGAGCAAAGATTCTTCTGTTGTTGGTACAAGCACCTTGGTATCTTGTAATTCCAATCGTTCTGCTAACCAATCATTCACGCCACCTTTTACTACATCCAAATTGGTATGAGCGGCATAAACGGAAATGTTGTGTTGAATTAGTTTTTGAATGACTTTCCCTTTCGGGCTGGAAAAATCTATAGATTTGATCCCTTTAAACAACAGCGGATGATGAGCAATAATCATGTCCACTTCATCAGCAATTGCTTCGTCGACCACTTCTTCAACAACGTCGAGTGTGATCATTAATTTGTGTACGGGCTGATTTTTAGAACCTAGCTGGAGCCCGACATTATCCCATGATTCTGCCAAATTGACTGGCACCCATTTTTCAAACAGCTTGATTACATCCTTAACGGTTGTCATCTGCCAAAACCTCCTGAATCCAATGACATTCTTTTTGCAGTTGTGTTATCTTTTCTTCCGGAATTGTTGTCGCCTGATTCATTTGATTGATTAAATAGTTACGTTTCTCTATTTCCTTTTTCCATTTTAGATTAAACACATCATTTTGCTCCTGTAACAAAAATGGACCAAATAGTAGTTCCTTTTCTGTTAAACACAGATTGTTTTCTGTGTAATCACTAACCAGCACTTCATATATATAACCATCTTCTTCAATGATCTCTTCTGCCACAAGTGTAAAGTGGTTCATTTGCAGCCACTCTCTTACTAATGGAGCATCAACATTAGGCTGTAAAATTAATCGCTCTACACCTTCCAATTTGTCTTTGTCACTATTTAAAATCTGACAAATCAATTTACCACCCATTCCTGCGATGGTGAGCTGCTTCACTTCTCCCTGACGGATAACAGCTAGACCATTACCTTTACGAACAGAAATGCGATCTGCTAACTCATGATCTGTTACCGTTTGGAGCGCCCTTTCATAGGGGCCTTGATTTACTTCCCCTGCGACAGCTTTCGCAAGAGGATCTTTTGAGCAGACAAAACAGGGCAAGTAAGCATGATCGGATCCGATATCTGCAAAATGTACTGGTGACTGTAAATATGTTGCTAACACTTGAAGTCGTTTAGATAACATCCTTTTCGTTCCTTTCCTGATTACGATAAATTAATAAGACTAGACCAACAAAAAAGCTTCCTGTCTGCACAGAAAGCTTTTTCATCTGTTTATTCGCCACCTTGACCTTCTGCAAGCCATTCAGCCAATACAGCGGCTTCTTCATTACTAACAAGTCCACCAGGCATTCCTTTATCTTCTCTACCATTAACAATGATTTCTTGTATCTCTTCTACAGAATACGTATCACCGATATTCTGCAGGTTTGGACCGGTAGCACCTTCTAGATTACCACCATGACAGCCTGTACAATTTTGAATTAGTGTTTGTGGATCAGCTGCTTCTTCTGTTTCTCCACCACCATTTGCAATTTTATCCTGTTCATTTACGCCTACCGCAGATATAATAATCATGGCTATAATACCGAGAACAGCAATAAGAGCAAAAGGGATGATCGGATTTTTTTTCATTTGTTAATTCCTCCTTCAATGACAAGTGTTGTTCGTATTAGTAATGTTCCAACTAATCTTAGATATATGTATTAAGAAAACCATCTCTATTTTACTGCAAAATCAGTAAATAGAAAAGTATTACTACTGAAAATTCGATAAAATATTAAAAAAAGTTAAATCCTAACATAATACCAATCATAATAAGGACGAAAATACCTGCGATTTGCAAGAAATGTTGTTGCTTTCTTTTACCTGCTATAATCCATATTAAACTGTTTACTAACATCCACGAATACGTAATCCATCTATTGTCTACATATTCGTCTAATACTAAAAGTGAGCTAAACAGACAAACGACAAAAAATATCATGACCGCGTATCCACTTTTCAATTCTGAATAACGGGAAAACAGTTTTATCATAAGTAATGCTAACGAACAAATGATAACGATACCAATCACTCTTATAAAAAAAGCATCCGTTGCTAAAAAGATTAGAATCGGTAATAACACCAACAATGAATCCAGGAAATAGAAAAGCAACAAATAGCCTGATTTGCTTCTTTGCTCCTGCTCTGAGTCATTCACATGTCCTTCCGTGTATAAAGCTAACAAAAAATCACAGTATTGGTCAGGTAACAGCTTGTGTGATTTCCAGTACTGAATTTCTTTCACAATCAATTGTTTTCGACCTTGATTCATCCATACCATCTCCAAGAATAAGTCACATTTCTAATTATATCGGCTTATTCATGATATCCTTTACACCAATCATGAATAAAATGTAACTGAACCATCCGGAATTATACCAGACAGTCCAGTTACCACTTAGAAACTTATTCCAAGAAATCTTTAAGTCGTTTACTGCGACTAGGATGACGTAGCTTACGTAAAGCTTTTGCCTCGATTTGACGAATTCTTTCACGCGTTACACCAAACACTTTACCTACTTCTTCCAGTGTTCTAGTGCGACCATCATCAAGTCCAAAACGCAAACGCAATACGTTTTCTTCGCGATCTGTTAATGTGTCCAAAACATCTTCTAATTGTTCTTTTAGTAATTCATACGCTGCATGATCTGAAGGAGATGTAGCTTCTTGATCTTCGATAAAATCACCAAGATGTGAATCATCTTCCTCACCAATAGGTGTTTCTAATGAAACAGGCTCCTGAGCAATTTTAAGGATCTCACGTACTTTATCTGGAGTCAACTCCATGTCCTTCGCAATTTCTTCTGGTGTCGGTTCCCGACCGAGATCTTGCAATAATTGACGCTGTACACGAATTAATTTATTAATCGTTTCTACCATGTGTACAGGAATACGAATCGTTCTTGCCTGATCAGCAATCGCTCTCGTAATAGCCTGGCGGATCCACCACGTGGCATACGTACTGAATTTAAATCCTTTACGGAAATCGAATTTCTCAACTGCTTTGATTAAACCCATATTTCCTTCCTGAATCAGATCTAGAAATAGCATACCTCTACCTACATACCGTTTAGCAATACTAACAACGAGACGAAGGTTTGCTTCTGCTAATCGTTTTTTAGCGTATTCATCGCCTTCTTCGATTTTTTTGGCTAAGTCAATCTCCTCAGTAGCAGATAATAAATCTACTCTACCGATTTCCTTTAAATACATTCGAACAGGGTCATTGATTTTAATCCCTAAAGGAACACTTAAATCATTTAAATCAAATTCCTCTTCTTTTGAAAGCTGTTGCATGGTAGGATCTTCTTCCGAATCACCTATTACCTCTACTCCCTGCTCATTTAAGTACTCATAGAATTCGTCCATTTGATCTGATTCAAGATCGAATCCTGATAACCTTTCTGCTACTTCCTCATATGCTAATACACCACGCTTTTTACCCAGTTCGAGCAATTGATCTTTCGCTTGATCGATTGTTAATTCAGGATCCTTTGAACGTGATGGTTTATTTTCTGCCATGAGTGCCCCTCCTTCCAAAGACTAACTCCAATTTTTCGATTTCTGTTTTATCTTTAATATCTCCATTGCCACTTTAGCAGCTTCTTTCGGGTCTGTTTTCTCTAATTGTTTCATTTTTTGTTGCAGTTGTTTTACACTAGCCTTATCAGTTTGTTCGGATTGAATAAAATAAATATAATCCTGAAGTTCCTTCTCGGACATCTCCCATGAACTATCCATCATGGATAATTCCACCACAATCTGTTGTAAGTCAGGGTCGTCTAAATAGGATAAGAAATGACTAGGATCCGGTTCATTACCTTCTTCATAATATCCATACAAATGGGTTACAATAATTTGGTGTTGTTCAAGATTAAATTGGGACCCGATCATTACTCTTACTTTCTCTGCAACATGCGTATTTTGCAACATGTAAGCGAGTAAGCGGCGCTCCGCATTTTGAAAAGCTGGAGGAATCACTTGTAATGATGGAACGACTTGTTTATGTTGATTTCCATCATTAGTATTACCAAACCTGTTAGGCTTATCATTACTTTTTTCAACATTTCGCATTCGAGACATTAATTCTTGTGATAAAGCATCATAAGATAAATTGAATTCTTCTGCAATTTCCCTGATATAATGATCCCGTTCTATAGAACTTGACAGCTTTGCTATTTCACTTATTACTTTCTCTACATATTGAAGCCGGTCTCCTTCAAGTGATAAGTTGAAATCCTTTTTTAAATATTGAAGAAAAAAAACCATTTCCGTATCTGCTGATTCAATTACGTTTGCACGGAATGACTCTTCTCCGAATTCCTGAATATATTGGTCTGGATCATATTTAAAAGGTAATGATGCTACCCTTATATGACATCCAACCTTCTTTAATAGCTGTATCGCTTTGTACGTAGCATTCTGCCCAGCTGGATCACCGTCATAACAAATGACCACTGTGTCCACATAACGCCTTAATAGGTTCGCATGTGTTTCGGTTAAGGATGTTCCTAATGATGCTACTCCATTCTTAACACCAGCCTGATACGAGGCAATGACATCTGCATACCCTTCAAAAAGGACTACTTCGCCTTTTCTTCGAATTTCAGCTCTGGCCAGATCAAAATTATATAACAGTTTACTCTTTTGGAATAAAGCTGATTCAGGACTATTTAAATATTTTGGTTCTTGTCCATGAATGGACCTTCCACCAAATCCGATTGGTTTACCAAGATGATTTCGAATCGGAAATATTACTCTACCCTGGAATCGATCATAATAC
Organism: Gracilibacillus salinarum; assembly: GCF_022919575.1. NCBI lineage: Bacteria > Bacillati > Bacillota > Bacilli > Caryophanales > Bacillaceae > Gracilibacillus > Gracilibacillus salinarum. The sequence goes on from NZ_CP095071.1 coordinate 747,931, forward strand.
TGACCATCATTTGTTGTAGCTAACAGACCAGTATTCGCCATTTTTTGCTTGTGAAATCCTTTCTTCTCGAGAAATTGTGGAACAAACTCTCGGGATGAGGGAGAATAACCAATTTGAAACTCGTTTATTACCTCATCATTAAATCCTCGCTTATAAAGATATTCCAACGCTTCTTTGCCATCCTTGGAATGGCGTAACAGTTGATGATACAACTTCACGAGCCATTGATATGCCTCTAAACTCGACTGTTCTTCACTATTGGTTCTCTCATCTGTCCCTTTCATTTCAGGCAATGATTGGCCGGATTTTTCAGCAAGATGCCGAATAGCCTGTTGAAAACTGTATCCTTCCATCTCCATAACAAAGGTGATCACATTACCACCTTTTCCGCAACCAAAACAATGATAAATCTGCTTTTGCTGATTGACAGAGAAAGATGGTGTACTTTCAGAGTGAAACGGGCAAAGACCAAAATAATTTCGACCTTGCTGCTTCAATTGCACGTACTCTCCAACGATATCAACGACGTCATTAGCTTTGCGTAACGACTCGATCGTTTCATCCGAAATTTGGTAAGCCACTGTTTATCACCATTTCTACCATATACTTCTTTAAAAGTTCGACAATTTTCTCATTAATAACCCTAGCAAGCTTAAACTGAGCTTTATAAAACAGATAGCCTTTTGTTAACATAATACCTCTTAACACCAGATAATAAACACATTAATAAACCCTCCGGTAATTGTTTGATACTTGTCATTACAAAAGGTCCATGCATAAATATTTCTACATTAATCTGCAAATTCCTGCTTAAAACTAATAATTTTCAAAAAATGTTGCCTAAAAAGCAGAATTTATTGGTTAATTTTAAACAAAAAAGCAATCTATTACTCAGTAATATACATATTCTTTATAATATAAACATTTTCACAAATTATTATTATAATACAATACACTTAGAATTCCAACATATTTGCTTGGGATGAATTATTCTTTTGCCTGGTGTTCATGAAAATCCCAATAAGGCTGGTTAATCATGTTCATAATACTATTGGCAGTTTCTTCAACTGCCTTATTCGACACATCGATAACAGGACAATTAAGTCGTTGTATAATTTGATCAAAAAAAGATAATTCTGCTTCAATACGATCCAAATTAGCATAAAAGGCTTTATCGTCCAAACCTAGACTCTTAAGGCGTTCTTTTCTGATATCATTTAATTTTTCAGAGCTGATGCGTAGACCAATACATTTATGAGATGGTATTTCAAATAACGTCTTCGGTGGTTCAACTTCCGGAACTATCGGTACATTGGCGACCTTCAGCTGCTTATGTGCCAAATATTGTGATAAAGGGGTTTTAGATGTTCTTGAAACTCCAATTAATACAATATCTGCCTGCGCTACTCCGCGCGGGTCTCTTCCATCATCATAGCGGACAGCAAATTCGATCGCCTCCACGCGCTTAAAGTAATCTTCATCTAACTTGTGTATTAAACCAGGTTCCTGTTTTGGCTGCAAGCTGAACTTTCTTTCCATTGCCTCTATCATCGGGCCTAAAATGTCGACACATTCCACATTTTTCTCAACTGCTTCCCTTGTCAGAAATGCTCTTAAATCTCTGTTTACTAATGTGAAACCAATCATTGCTCCTAATTGTTTCGCGTGATAAACGGCTCCACGCAGAACTTCTGTGTTTTCCACATATGGAATTCGATAGATGTCATATTCGTTTTCATTAATAAACTGACTAAGTGCCGCTTTTGTTACGAATTCTGCTGTTTCACCGACAGAATCGGATACAACATAAATCACCTTTTTCTCCATTGATGTATAGACCTCCTAAGCCCATTACGATTGTGTCTGCTTCCATTGGACTTTAGTTAGATCAGCAAATTGTATTAGATCATTTGCTATTAGCTTCAGTAAGGCAAGACGGTTTTGGCGAATGGATTGATTGTTATCCATTACCATCGTATGGTCAAAAAATTGATGAACTGGCTGAACGATTGGAGTAAATTGTTCCATTGCTTTATCCACTTGTTTACCAGCCAAAGCCTGTTGATAGCGATCATGTATTTGTAAAAAGGTAGTATATAATAATTTTTCTTGTTCATTTTCAAATAAATTGGGATCTACTTCGTGATCACCTTCCGCCTTTGCAGCAAGATTCATAACACGAACAAATGCTTCCTGCTCTCCCTTAAAAGCAGGATCCAATCTTTTGTCTTTTAACCAACGTGCTTTTTCTAGAAGGAATGAGATATCTGATAGCTGATTTATAAGAACAGCGTCCATAATATCTGCTTCAATATTTGCTTCCTTCATAATATATGCAGTACGTTGTTTGAAAAATGATTCTAATTGGTCAATCACGCTAGTTTTTTCTGCTGTTGGAATATTTTTCGCATCAAAAATGGTATATACTTTCTCAATTAATGAATTGATATTCAGCTCCCATTGCTGTCCTTGGATAATCTGCATAATACCTAAAGCTTGTCTTCTTAATGCATATGGATCCTGTGAACCACTCGGTATTAAACCAACAGCAAAACAACCAACAATCGTATCTAATTTATCAGCAATACTTATAACAGAGCCAACATTACTTTCAGGAAGTTTATCTTGAGCATTGCGTGGCATATAATGCTCTTCGATCGCTTTGGCTACTGTATCGTCTTCTCCAAAAATAAGCGCGTATTTTCTTCCCATTATCCCTTGTAATTCCGTGAATTCATTTACCATATTGGTAACCAAGTCAAATTTACTGATTTGTGCAGCACGTTCAATCTTCTTCTGTACCTGGTCTGAAAAATGCAATTCGTTAGCTATCATCTTACTAATATCGATAACACGACTAACTTTATCTGCAATTGTTCCCAGCTGCTCCTGGAATACCATCCGGTCTAATTTTTTCAGGTTCTCGTCAATAGTTTGTTTTTGATCTTCTTCATAGAAAAACTGTGCATCCTGCAATCTCGCACGCAGTACTTTTTCATTTCCTTTAGCGACTGATTCAATATGTTCTTTCGTACCATTACGCACACCAACAAAATAAGCTAGCAAATTTTCTGATAATGTCTGTACAGGAAAATAACGTTGATGCTCTTTCATGGAAGTAATTAATACTTCCTTCGGTATATGCAAAAATGCTTCGCTAAACTGACCAGAAAATACCGTTGGATACTCAACCAGATGTGTCACTTCTGTAAGCAAGTCTTGATCTATTGGGATAACCCAGCCGTTTTCTTCTTCCAATTCTTTAATTCCATCGACGATCATTTGTTTACGCTGCTCTGTTTCTGCAATTACATATTGTGATTTTAACTGTTCGTTATATGCTAAAGGATTAGAAATCGTGATTTGCTCTCCTAGAAAACGATGTCCTTCACTCCTATTTCCGGTTTTCACTCCAGTAATATCAAATGGAATAACTTGATCGTCCTGCAAAGCAACAAGCCATTTTATCGGTCGTATATATCGTAATGACTCCTCAGCCCAACGCATGTTTTTAGGGAATTGTAGACTTAATATAATGTCTTTAAAGCCTGGCAGTAACTGTTCTTGCGTTTGTCCTTCTATAAATTTATTTACAAATACATATTCAGTACCATTCAAATCTTTCGTATATAGATCTTCTACTGCTTTTCCTTGTCCTTTGGAGAATCCGATCGCTGCTTTTGACCAGTTTCCTTCTTCATCTTTAGCGATTTTTAATGCAGGTCCTTTAGCTTCTTCCTCTTGATCAGCTTGTTTATAGGCCAATCCCTCGATTAAGACAGCAAAGCGTCTCGGTGTTATATAAGTTGTAAGGTTTTGATACTCTAGTCTTATATTATCTAACCATGCTTTCGTTTTGTCTTTTAATTGTTTTTCGGTATCGTCCATAAACCGAGCAGGCATTTCTTCCAGGCCAACTTCAAATAAAACATTAGTTGTTTTCATGATCAATATCTCCTTTCAACATTGGGAAGCCTAATCTCTCCCGCTCTGCTACATACAATTTAGCAATTTCTCTTGCCAGGTTACGTACACGACCTATATAGCCCGTTCTTTCTGTTACAGAAATAACACCTTTCGCATCTAACAGGTTAAAAGTATGCGAGCACTTCAGTACATAGTCATACGCCGGAAATACAAGATCTTTATCCATAGCTCTCTTAGCTTCTTTCTCATATGTAGAGAACAAGTCAAACAACATATCTGTATCGGATTCTTCAAACGTATATTTTGAGTGCTCATATTCAGGCTGATAGAAAATATCTCCAACGGTTACGCCATTGGTCCACTCTAATTCAAACACATTCTCTTTGTCTTGAATATAGGATGCTAATCGCTCTATCCCATACGTAATCTCAACTGCAACTGGTTTTGCTTCCAAACCGCCAATTTGTTGAAAATAAGTGAATTGTGTAATTTCCATGCCGTCAAGCCATACTTCCCAACCTAGGCCTGCTGCCCCTAATGTTGGATTTTCCCAGTTATCTTCTACAAAACGAATATCATGAAAAGCTGGATCAATTCCTAATTTTTCTAAAGATTGCAAATATAACTCCTGGATATTATCTGGAGATGGTTTCATGATTACTTGGAACTGATGGTGTTGGTATAATCGATTCGGATTTTGACCATAGCGGCCATCCGCTGGTCTTCGTGACGGCTCCACATAGGCAACATTCCAAGGCTCTGGTCCTAAGCTGCGCAGTAAGGTCATGGGGGACATCGTACCCGCACCTTTCTCAACATCATATGCTTGCATTAAAATACAATTCTGATCCGACCAATGCTTTTGTAATGTTAAGATCATCTCTTGAATATTCATTTCTTTTCCTCCTTAAAAACTGTTCCTACTTGCTTTTCCATCTTAAAACTTTGATTCCTATTTCGTACGGAAATCGTCCAAAATCGCTAAGTACCAGGGTTTTATATAAGCATCTCGACACCACAGGTACTAGCCACATCTTCAGCAAGTGTTATCATTTTTCTTATACATGGTCCACCTAGAGATTGTCATTACGACGGTCTGCTTCATCGCTAAAAAATTAATTCTTCCGTAACGTATAACAAAAAACCCGTCCCTATGTTTTATCATTGGCGATAAAACATAGGGACGGGTTCATCCGCGGTTCCACCCTACTTGTCACCAGATTAGGTGACCACTTTCAAGAACCATCGCTCTAGAGCGCCTTCCTGTTTCTGTTCTTGTTCAGCTTACACCATCCTGAACTCGCTTAAAAGACATCGAAAACAGTACTATTCTCTTTCATAGCAACAAAATATTGTATTCATTAAACCATAATACGGAACATTCGCTTACTTGTCAATTGAAAAATTATCTTGCAATTTATTCATTTGTTTTAAAAACTTCTTAGACTTTAAGAAAAATCCACCGTGTTCTTCATAATACTGCTCCATGATTTGCTGAAGGATTATTTTATTTTCCGGTTTAACGGATATATTTCCGATTTGCTCTACCTCTACCCAAGCAAATATAGCCATTAATTTCGCAACTTTCTCCGGAACTGCTATTGCATTAGGGTCGATTGATAAGCATTGTCGACATAGTAATCCACCGTTTGAAATAGAAAATGCTTTGAGTTCATCCTTCCTGCCACAAGAAACACATTGGGTTACTACAGGGGCAAAACCAGCTTCTTTATACATTTTCCATTCATAAATCATCGTTATAATTTCGGCATCTTGACCAACATTTATTTTGTTGACAGTATGTAGTAACTGCTGGTATATAAAAGGATTGTATTGTTTAGGATCAACTAATTTATCCGTTAATTCTGCCAGGTAGCTAGTATAACCTGTTTTGAATATATCTTCACGAATTTTTCGAAATGATGATAATACTTCGCCTTGTTGTACCACTGCAAGTCCTGAACTTGGTTGAATTAAATATGAACCATGAATAAATGGCTGCGTAATAGCAGCCATTCTACTTTTTGTTTTCTTTGCTCCCCTTGCTATTGCGCCAACTTTTCCTAAAGACGGAGTTAACAATGTCACAATTTTATGTGTTTCCCCATAATCTTGTGTTTTCAGGACGAAACCTTCTACTTTCTCAAACACAAGCTCCACCTATCCTTTTCAAACTAAAAATGTGTGTCCTCAAATAATGTATGGTCGTTTTCATCTTCCGGTTCTTGATAAACGTCTGATTCAACTTCTTTCATCCATAAATAAGCTTCAATATTTCCTGTTTGACTAAATATTTTCCATGGTACATCGATCACAATAAACCTCACCTTTCCTTTTGGTAATCTTTCATTGTGTTCATCCATTAGATTTTCCTTAAAATCTACATTCAATTAGTAAAAATATTTACCATTTATGAATCTGCAAACCAGCACTTATCTGTTAAAGTTGAGACGTTCGTTACCAATTACTTAATATTCATCCTGTTTGTAACCATATTCGAATAACTGATGTGGTTTATTCCGCCAGTTTTCCTGCACCTTTACCCACAATTCCAAATAGACTTTTGAACCTAATAAACGTTCGATATCCTGACGAGCCCGTTTTCCGATATCTTTTAACATTTTTCCCTGTTTTCCAATAATAATCCCTTTTTGTGATTTTCGTTCCACAACAATACTTGCTTGGACTAAAATCTTTTCGTCTTCACCACGGTTGTCTATTTTTTCGATAACCACTGCGATCGAATGTGGAACTTCTTCCCTTGTTAATTGCAATGCCTTTTCCCTAATTAATTCACTAATAATAAAGCGCTCCGGGTGATCTGTAATCTGATCCTCTGGATAATATTGAGGGCCCTCAGGTAAATGCTCTGTAAATACATCCATTAAGTGATTCACATTATTTCCTTCTAAAGCTGAAATCGGAATAATTTCCTCGAAAGGATATTTTCCCTTATATTGCTCTATAAGAGGTAATAACTGATCAGGATGTACAAGGTCTATTTTGTTAATGACTAGGAAGACAGGTTTATTGATCGTTTCCAGACGATCCATAATATACTGATCTCCTCTGCCATAACCTTCGTCAGAGTTAATCATAAACATAACAGCGTCCACTTCATTAAGCGCGTTCTCGGCTATCTTCACCATAAAATCGCCTAATTTATGCTTTGGTTTATGAATACCTGGCGTATCAATGAATATAATTTGTTTAGTGTCATCTGTATAAACACCTTGAATTTTATTTCTTGTTGTCTGTGCTTTGTCACTCATGATAGCTATTTTCTGACCTATCACGTGATTCATAAAGGTAGATTTACCTACATTCGGTCTTCCAATAATTGCTACAAATCCTGATTTAAATTGGTTATGCATAACTTTTCCTCCGCTATATTTCTTGCTGTGTTTTATTCTGTACCTCAATGATACTATATCTTTCGTGAAATTTCATACTTTCGACAAAACTAGTGTGAAACTTTAAAATTGCGTGTTTCTTTAAAAAAATTCGAATAAATAAGGGATAAAAATAATACAACCGATAAGAAATGCTGCGATTGCTGTAGTAAATACTGCAGCTGCAGCCAAATCTTTTGCAATACCGATCGCAGGCTGATGAGAAGGTTCCAGATGATTCAACGCTCGTTCTAATGCTGTATTCATTAATTCCATACTAATTACTGCACTGATCGTTAAAATTAACAAAATCCACTCTACAACAGATATCGACAGCATCAGACCAAGCATAGACGCTGCGATGCCTGCCACTAAATGTATTTTGATATTCCGTTCTGTTCGTACAGCGATCTTCAGCCCATTCCATGCATATTTAGCACCGATGTGAAATTTATTTTCCCCTCGATAATCCGAAGCCATTTAGGATCTCCTCTTGTTTTGAAAACATTATTTGCTCATCTTCCGAGTTCATATGGTCATATCCAAGTAGATGTAAAAAGCCGTGTAGTGCCAAAAATCCCAGCTCCCTGTCATAGGAATGGTTATAATCCTCAGCTTGCTGCTCCGCTTTATCTACAGATATAATAATGTCTCCTAGTGCTATCGGGATATCCGCACCAGTTATCTTCATTTCATCATCTGTCTCTTCTTCTAACGCAAATGATAAAACATCTGTTGGCTTATCTAAACCACGGTATTGTTTATTCAGTAACTGGATTTCATCGTTATCTACAAATGACACGGAAAGCTCTGCTTCTCCTGAAATGTTTTGGTAGTCTGCTGCATAGATTAATAACTGCTCGATTAGACCGATATGTATATCCGTTACTTTGCCTGTTTCATCTTGAAAATCGATCTCCATTCTACTTAGCCTCCTTCATTTTCGAATCATTAGGATATTGAATTCTTGAATGATAAATTCCTTTTAGTGTCTCACAAATTATTAATTTCATTTGTTCTAATTCTTTAAAGGTCAATGTGCTTTCGTTTAATTGTCCATCTAATAATCGATCCTCGAAAATAGAGGTTACAATTTTTTCGATTTCTTCTTGGGCTGGATTTGCCAAAGAACGAACGGCTGCTTCAATTGAGTCACAAATAGATACAACTGCAGCTTCTTTCGTGCTTGGTTTTGGTCCTTGATAGCGAAAATCTTCTTCATGTACATGTTCACTACGTTCTTTAGCCTTGTAATAAAAATATTTTAAGAGCGTCGTTCCATGATGCTGTTGAGCAATGGCAATAATTTCTGCTGGCAGCTTATTTTGCTTTAATAACTTTGCACTGTCAAGCGGATGCTGCAGAATAATTTCTGCACTCTGATAAGGATCTAAATAATCATGTGGGTTTTTCATACCCATTTGATTTTCGATAAAATAATGAGGACGTATCGTTTTACCCAAATCATGATAGTATGCTGCTACTCTTGCAAGCAGTCCATTAGCTCCAATCGCTTCACAGGATGCCTCACTTAAATTCGCAACCATGATACTATGATGGTAAGTGCCAGGTGCTTCAATTAATAATTTTCTTAATAATGGTTGATTCGGACTTGATAAAGCCAATAATTTTGTATCAGATAATATGCGTAATCCTGATTCAAAGAACGGCAGCATACCAATCGCTAATATCGTAGCTAGCATCGCTGAAAAAAATCCGTAACCACTGAATGTTATGTAATCTATCCATGCATATTTTTCAAATGATAAGAATAAAAATAAACATATTGAAACAATGTTTACGACAGAGGTTACTAACCCGCTCTTAATAATGGAGCCTTTATCTTTAATTATGGATAGAAAAAACGTCCCTGCCAGTTGAGAAAATAAGATATAAATTCCCGCTTCCATATTCAATAAACCTGGAATATTCGAATTAAAAATAACACAACCCATAATCGCATGAAAAATGGACATGACTAGTGCCATTCGCTCATTTATCAATATTTTTAGTAACATGGACACCGCAGCAACCGGTGTGACATAATACAATGGATTCGTTGATGTAGCATACACACTGACTACCTTCATCATGACCATGATAAAAATACTCAATGCTGCAATTGCCATTAATTTACGAGCATTTAAGCTGGAATGAATATCCTGATAACGGCATTCTAAGAAAATAAATAAAGCAATTAACAGTATTAATAAACACAAGCCAATTAACGGATAATAATTACGTTCTTCGTGTAACAGTCCTGCGACCTCCAACTGTTCGTAAATATCATTTGTAATCAATTGTCCTTCTTCCACCAATACTTCTCCAGCTTGAATCATTACAGGTTCGACACTGTTTCTCGCTTGTTGCTGTGCCTGATTCGTTTCGTCAGCTGAAAAGAAAGAATTGGGCTTGATACTGACAGCTATTAATGGATTCAGGGCTTGTACAAATGAATAATCCAGTGTTGAGAAAGAAAGCTTCTGTTGCATGGTTTGAATTGCCTGATCAACTTCTTCTGCTTTAATCCCATTATGATACACATCATATAAGCCCGTTGAGATTAATTCTTTTGCTAAAACGCGATCTTCATGCGAAGCTTGAAACATCGTAGACAAAGAATCTGAGTCTACCGCTTCCATTATATCGTCTTGTACTAATCCTTCAAGGTAAGTAATTTTATCAGATATGTCGGCTAGGTTGGACTGCTCCTCATCGATATCAACCTGCCCCTGCTCAATTTTGTTAATAGCATCGAACATTTCATTAATATAGGTAACTTGTTCCTCGACGATTTCCTCTGAAATTTCATAATGATCCTCGACAGACTGAACCACTTCTCTAATTCTGCGCTCTGTCTCTTTTGTGTTCTCAATAGTGATAGGAGATCGAATTGTCTCTTTCGCAACTGCTAATTTTTCAAGATCATACGTTTCGGATTGCACGTTTTGAAAGCTGACAAGCAAAAAAACAACTGCAATTACCGAACAGGTAGCTATCAGTTGATGAATGCGATGTTGAAAAAGTGAAATAACAAACTGTTTCCAGATCGAAATTAGTCGTTTCAAGACCTTCGACCCCCTATCCTGTATAGTTGAATGTTGCCATAAAGGCCTACGATCACTAGGCGTAAGCTTTTATGGCCTATACTTCTTATTGGTCATATGCTTCAATAATTTTTTGGACAATCGGATGGCGGACTACATCTGACTGTGATAAATAAACAATGCCGATTCCTTTAAAACCTGCTAATTTATCTTTTGCTTCTGTTAAGCCTGATTGCACGCCTTTTGGTAAATCAATTTGGGTAACATCCCCTGTAATGACCATCTTCGAGCCAAATCCTAACCTTGTTAAAAACATCTTCATTTGTGCGTTGGTAGTATTTTGCGCTTCGTCTAGTATAACAAAAGCATCATCAAGTGTTCTTCCACGCATATACGCAAGTGGCGCGATTTCAATAGTACCTCTTTCTATTAATCGTAAGGTATGTTCTGTACCAAGAACGTCATGAAGTGCATCATATAATGGACGCAAGTAAGGATCTACTTTCTCTTTTAAGTCCCCAGGTAAGAAGCCTAAACTTTCACCTGCTTCTACAGCTGGTCTTGTCAGTATTATGCGTTTTACTTTTCCGTTTTTTAGAGCATGTACAGCCATCACAACAGCTAAGTATGTCTTTCCTGTACCTGCAGGACCAATTCCAAACACCAGATCATTCTGTTTCATCGTTTGTAAGTAATGGCGTTGTCCTAGTGTCTTAACCCGGATCGATTTGCCATTAGCTGTTTTGGTAATCTCATCTTCAAATAAAGTTTCTAATTGATTAATCTTACCTTTCCTTGCTAAATCAACCGCATAAATGACATCACGTTCACTTATGGTAATACCTTTTCGGATAATTGCCAGCAGTCCGTTTAATACATCCTGTATGATGGATATATCCGTATCGGTTCCTGACACACTAATTTGCTCGCCACGTGATGTAATAGATACCTGTAATTGCTCTTCTAATTGTTTCAGGTGACGATCTTCCGTACCAAAAAGACTTAATGCTTCATTCGGATTTTCTATTTGTAAATCAATCATTTTTAGGTCTTCTGTCATAATCAATCTCCTTGACTCAATGGTTGTTTCTTTGCAATATCCTCTAGTACAGTAAAATATAAGGTTAATTTAACTTTACCATTCTCTACCGTTTCGTGCAAAATTTTTTCCTCCTTAATTTCAGCTTCTTGAGAAATTTGACTTCGCAATTCTCTCTTGGCTTGTTCTAAAGCTATTTCTTTTGCTTTTTTCTCTGTGAGTTGCTCTTTTTTCATTTCTTTTTGATAAATAGTTTGTTCAACATAAGTGATCGGCAATTTCCATTTCAAGAAATAAAATTCTTTTTCTTCGACATCCATTTGGTAGTCCTTAAATTCAGGTTTTTTAAAATTCCAAATTGGGATCAAATAGTTAGAAAGATGAACATAATGCTTTTTCTCAGACATACCATTGATTACAGCATATTCATTATTTAATGGAACAGTGACTTCACTCTTATACCAAACTTCGGCAATCACTTCTCCTTCTGCCGCTACTGGATTTGATTTCTTTGGCTTTTCATCTTCATTCTCATCATCTGACTCGTTTAAAAAAGCTGATACAAGCGTATCCCCTTGATAAACCACGTCATTCGGCTGTACGAGGGGTTGTCCTTTTTTTACATATAAATCGACAATAACCCCTTCTTTCGAAGCGACCAAGTGTCCTACAGCTTCCTCTTCTTTCTTTTCGACTGTTGTTTTCTCTACTCCTTCAAGGTGATAAGCAGAACCTTTCTTCTTTACACCTATCCATAACAACTCGGGTACATCTGCTAATAAACGTTGCTGCAATGTGCCAGGAGAATCAACATTCCACTGTAAACTGCCTCTCTCAAGTCCATATTCCTCCATCTGAATCTTGACTTTCCTTTCTAATTCCTCATCAAGGCCAACTACATCGATTCTCCAGACAACATTAGATAATAAAAAAATAACAGATAAAGCAATAGCGATACTAACCAAAAATGGTTTTTGATAAACTAATTGTCTAAGAAAAAAAGGTAAACCCATCCGATCTTTAAAATGGATTTTATAAATGGATTTCCTTCTCACAGCTCTTAGTTTGGGCAAATCCGATAATTTTATTTTTCCTGTCGCAGTAGTTGTGTCTGTTTTTTGTATATCCCAGGACGGAATATCGTACCTTGCACACATGTCAAAAAAATGTTCTGGGTATTGTCCTTTAATTTCGATTGTTATATAACCTGCCAGCCAGTTTTTGCGATGGAAAAACATACGACTTTCCCTCCGATATTAAGCTTTATCTTTTTCAAAGGTAACATCTTGAATCTTACCCTCAAGCAATATATCTTTATCAATCATCATTTTTAATACAAATGCCTCCCCTTTAACTCTGACAAAGCCTTGATGTACTTTTAAGAGGAGCTCTTGGGATGAAAATACCACTAACCCTTGATGATTTTCTATGTATGCGTGAATGGAACCAATCATGGTAATCCGGGGTAATTCAAGCGTCACTTCAGAAGGCAAATCAAATGTACGTGTTATAGCTCTCATAAATTTTTCTTTCATTTTTTTCACAATACAAATGCCTCCCCTCATGTCTATTCTATGAGCATAAATAAATTTCAGAACAGTTTAGACGAAAGTTCAGCCGATAAATCAATCAACCACGAATAAATTATTCACAACACAAAAACGATATCGATCCCACCCAGTCCTAATTGAAAAAATTATATACAACTAGCTATAATATGGATTATGTTAAGGCTGTATTGCAGAATGTTCATTTTGATATAGATTATCTGCTTAGCAAAGCTCCGGAAATGCTACAACTTATATAACAGGAAAAAGCAGTCGTGCTAGGCAATGCATTTCATCAATTAAGGTGTAAATCTTGCGGATAGTGCTTCATATCCTAGCTGTCGCATAAAGTGTGGAGCGGTATGCTAACTCGTAAAATATCTCAATATGGATGCTTGGCTAGTAATGCTTAGTTTACATAATCCATATTATAGGAACTCAACTTCATCTTCTTTATCGTAGTACGCTACATGAAGTCGTCTAGTTTCCGGACAGCTGCGTGAACCTGATTCCTGCCAGAAAGTGGACGATTTTATAATTTCTTTACTCACGAAAAAAACCGAACTCACGAAAAAAACCGAATGGATAAGACCATTCGGTTTTTTTACTATTGTTTGATTCTTGTGTTATTTCTTTTTTGATACGCGCGAGGGGGGCCGAGTACTTCTGCCATGATTATCCCTTGTGCAATACCTTTTTTATTAAGATTTTTCGCAATGGAAAGCGTGACTTCTTTTTCTGTTTGCTGCTTCTTGGGTCTAGTTAAAGGCTGATCTTTCAAGGCATTGTGCTCACCTAATGGCTGATCACTTCGCTTCTCGGAAGCTCCCGTTTGGCCAAGTTTTTTCTTCAGCTTCTCCATTTGCAGTTCCTTTTGCTGAGCAAATGTAGAATCCACTTCAGCAGATACCTCGTCAGAGTTTTCGCTTATCGTCGGGTTACTTTGTTGCATGGTTGGTGGATTGGGATTTGCAGATTTTGGTTTCTGCTGCTCATTTTGATTTGACTTTCCAAGTAATCCAAACAGCCATACAACAACTGCAATAATCGGGACGATAAAACTAAGAATTTCATTCATTTATCATCATCCTTCCTTTGTAACGGATGAATATTATTAACTGCGATTGTCTTCTTCCTCATTATCAGTGTCCGTTAATTTACCGATAGAATCACGCATATCTGTATCTGCGTTAATATTTTTATAATTCATATAATCCATTACACCCATATGACCTGAACGTAATGCTTCAGCTAAGGCTTGTGGAACTTCTGCTTCTGCTTCTACTACTTTCGCACGCATTTCTTGTACTTTTGCAACCATTTCCTGTTCTTGAGCTACTGCCATTGCACGACGCTCTTCTGCTTTTGCCTGCGCAATATTCTTGTCAGCTTCTGCCTGATCAGTTTGTAGAATAGCACCAATGTTCTTACCGATATCCACATCTGCAATATCAATCGATAAGATTTCGAACGCTGTACCAGCATCTAATCCACGATTTAAGACATTATGTGAAATCGAATCCGGGTTTTCCAAAACTTTTTTATGATCTTGTGAACTACCAATCGTACTGACGACACCTTCACCTACACGGGCGATTACCGTATCTTCACCGGCACCACCGACAAGTCGATCAATATTAGCACGTACCGTAATTCTCGCCTTCGCTTTTACTTCAATACCATCCATGGAGATACCTGCAATAAATGGTGTTTCAATAACTTTTGGGTTTACACTCATTTGAACAGCTTCAAGCACATCACGACCTGCTAGGTCAATCGCAGCACAGCGTTCGAAGCTTAATTCAATGTTTGCACGTTGTGCAGCAATTAATGCGTTGACGACACGATCCACATTACCCCAGCTAAAAAATGACTCTCAAGCTGATTGGTGGTAACATCAATCCCCGCTTTATGTGCTTTAATTAGTGGATTAATAACTCGTGACGGTACAACCCTTCTTAAACGCATACCAACTAATGTAAAGATACTAACTTTCACACCTGCAGCAAGTGCACTAATCCACAGCATCACCGGGATAAAGGTAAACAGTACTGCCACAGCTATAACAATTAAACCAATAATGATGATTGGAAAAATTACTTCCCATTGTTCTGACATGATACATTCCTCCTCAAGATATTATGATTTGATTTTACGAACGACGATCCTTGAACCTTCTACCTTCACAATGGTAATTGGGCTGTTCACTTCAATAAAACTACCTTCCGAGACGACATCCAATCGCTCATTGCCAAATTCAGCAGAGCCAGCCGGTCTTAATGGTGTAACCGAAATACCTTCCTGCCCCAGTAATTCGTTACGATTGACAGTTGAAACATACCCTTGTTCGGTTCTCGTCGCATCCTTTAAAATAACATGGCGAAAAGCGCCTTTCTCCAATCCTATTGTTTTAAATAGGATCACAGAGACAATAATACTTGCAATAAGCGCAATAGCAATACTAAGTGTCATGTTTCCTACATCATCTGTGGACATAAACAATGCCCCGACTATTGCGCCAACTCCAATAAAGCCAAGTATACCACCTGGTGCAAAAATCTCGATAATAATTAAGACTATGCCAATAATAAGTAATACAATCGATTCATAGCCTGCAAGTCCGGCTACGATATGTCCATAGAAATAAAGTACAAGGGAACCAAGTCCAATTGATCCAGGAATCCCAAAACCAGGTGAATACAATTCCACAATCAAACCAATGCTTGCTAATGATAATAAGATGGGAACCACAACTGGATTTGTCAGAAATCTGGCAATTAATTCTGCAGCAGTTGGCTCCGTTTCAATTACTTCCGCTTCTGATAACGAAAGCTCATTTAACAATGCTGTGCGATGTGAAACAATGCCATTAGCGTACCCTACTTCCGTGGCATAATTAGCATCCAGAGTCAAATATTCTCCTTCAGGTGCTCCGTATTCCGACAGGTCAAGCTCCGCATTCGCCATTGCCTCAGCATATAATGGATCTCTACCTTTCGAACTGGCTGCTCCTCTCATGCTTGCTACCCAAGCTGATTGGGCTTTTTTGTCTGCAGCTGTACCATCCGAGTTAATCACTCCGCTAGCGCCCATACTTGTTTGTGGTTTCATATAAATATTATCGGTATTAAGTGCGATAAATGAACCCGCCGACAGCGCTTTTACCGTGATGAACGAGGTCGTTTCGACATCAAGATCCTGCAAGATTTCCCCAATATTCTGCGCAGCATCAACCCGGCCACCCGGTGTATTAATTTCAAAAATAATGTGGTCGGCATTTGCTTCTGTTGCCTCTGTAGTCGTTCGGCGAATAAAAGCTTCCAATCCTCTCTCTACTTCGTTTTCAATCGGAATGATATATACAAGCTTGCCTTCTCCATCATCTGCAGCTGACACTTGATCGTTATTCAGAAGGACAGTTCCAAGTACAATCATCAGCATGATAGCGGTTAAAAGCTTGATACAGAAATGTTTCAATAAATAACCTCCTTCCCACTACGCCATTACTATGTACGATTGAACTCTGTGATAAGTTTCAAAAAGATTAAAAAAGATGATATCACACAGTCAGATTGCACTACTCGTTTCGAACATACTGTTAAAGACGATAAATGTCAAGTATCAAACATACAGATTGGAATACTTGGCAATCACTCCCTCGATAATATGGATTATGTAAAGTGGAACTGACCTACATGACAAACGGTTATTTTGACTTATGGAATATGGATAGTGTGCTCCGGAAATATGATCAGCATACTGCAGGCACAACGGTCATCTGCTAATCAATGATAGTAAATCTTCAGCTTGCGCAGAGGCATGAGGAGTCTCCGCAAATTCCTACGCCTAAAGAAAGGTGCTGTACTTACAAATAAAAAGGCCCTTGGCTTATGAATAAGCCAAGGGCCTTTATTGTTGAATGAAATCATTATGTTCGTTCTATGATAAGTTCTTCTGAACCAATTGATTCACTCTTGAGCCTTCTGCTTTACCTTTTACTTTCGGCATCAGCGCGCTCATTACTTTTCCCATGTCTTTTTTAGACTGTGCTTGAACTTCCTCGATCGTCTGAACAACAATTGTCTCTAATTCTTCATCAGATAGCTGTTCAGGCATATAAGCTTGTATAATCTCTATTTCAGTGTTTAACTTGCTTACAAGATCTTCGCGTCCAGCTTCTTCAAATTCATGGAGGGAATCTTTTCTTTGTTTTAGCTCTCTTGCTAAAACGGTTAGTTCTTCTTCTTCTGACAATGCATCTTTTTGTAATTTAATGGCTTCATTCTGCATCGATGCTTTGACCATTCGAATAACACTTAATGTTTCTTTATCTCTGGCCTTCATCGCCTGTTTCATATCCTGGTTCAAAAGTTCAACGATTGCCATTATCTCATTACACCCTCTTTAAAATTTACGCTTTCTAGCTGCCTCTGATTTCTTCTTACGGCGAACACTAGGTTTTTCATAAAATTCACGCTTACGGTATTCAGACAATGTACCTGATTTAGATACACTGCGTTTGAAGCGACGAAGAGCATCTTCAAGAGACTCGTTTTTACGAACGCGAGTTGTGTTAGACATGCTAATTTCCCTCCCTCCGAAGCATACAAAAAAATAATCCCACATATGTAATCATACATATGTCTCTTTGCAATTATAATATACGTTGTTTTCCAGGTCAACCATTTTCACAAGAAAAAGTAACTTCTTCTTGATCGCCATTATTTGAATGATAAAGACCTATCCTGTTACGTTATACCGATAATGCTGCATCATCCATTACACGGACAAATGTACCTTCATTATATGGATACCCTGCTTTTGTAATTTTGACACGTACAATTTCGCCGATCATATCCTTTGTACCATCGAACTTAACCTTTAAGTAATTATCAGAATAACCGACAAGCATATTAGGCTCTTCTTCATTAAATGATTCTTCAGGAATTACTTCTACCACTTCATCTTCATAACTCTTAGCATAAGCAAGAGCTTGTTGATTAGACTGTTCGATCAACGTTTGAACACGTTGATGCTTCACATCATCTTCCACTTGATTATCCATCCTCGCTGCAGGAGTACCCGTTCTCTTTGAGAATGGAAAAACGTGTAATTCTGAGTAACCAATTTCTTTGATGAAATCCGTCGTCTCCTTGAATTCTTGTTCTGTTTCTCCCGGAAAACCTACTATCACATCGGAAGTAATAGCTAGATGTGGCAGAGCTTTTTGAATTCTTGCCACTCGTTTTTTATAAAAGTCGGTCGTATATTTACGTCTCATTCGCTCTAATACAGTATCAGAACCTGATTGCAACGGAATATGTAAATGTGGTACAACTTTTGTAGATGCATCAAGCACCTCGATTACTTCATCCGTAATTTGACTTGCTTCTATAGAGGAGATACGAATACGTTTCAATCCTTCTACATTGCTCTCGAGATCACGTAATAATTGTGCAAAATTATATTCTTTCATGTCTTCACCATATCCAGCTGTATGGATACCCGTAAGTACGATCTCTTTATATCCTGCTTCCACAAGTTGACGCGCCTGCTTCAAGACATTTTCAGGCTCTCTTGAACGTAATAAACCACGAGACCATGGAATGATACAGAAAGTACAGAAGTTGTTACATCCTTCCTGTATTTTTAATGATGCACGGGTACGGTCAGAGAATTGCGGCACATCCATTTCTTCAAATGTACGGTTCTTCATAATATTCGACACACCATTGATCGGTTGTCGGTGTTCCTGGTGTTCTTCAATATACTGAATCATTTTGCCACGATCTTGCGTACCGACAACGACATCAACACCTGGGATTTCCATAATTTCACCAGGAGAGGTTTGTGCGTAACAGCCTGTTACACATACTACACCCTCAGGATTACTGCGAACAGCTCGACGGATAACTTGTCGGCTTTTTTTGTCACCTGTATTCGTAACAGTACATGTATTAATCACATATACATCTGCATGATGATCAAATTCAACACGTTCATATCCTTCATTTTTGAACTTCTGCCAAATTCCTTCTGTTTCATAATGATTTACCTTGCATCCTAATGTATGAAAAGCCACTGTTGGCATTTCATCACCTCATTTCTTCAAAGTAGTAAGACAAGCTAGCAAGCACATAAAGAGGTGCTGTTTCTGTTCTTAATATTCTTGGCCCTAACCGAATCGCTTGAAATCCATTTTCCTTCAAGGTAATGGCTTCATCCTGATCGAATCCACCTTCAGGTCCGATACAAATCAGCACTGACTGACCTTCTTCTATCTGTGAAAAATAATGATGCAGCTTAACAGTCGGATGCTGTCTTGCTGTTTCTTCATACGCAAAAAATTTCCAATCATAGGAAGCAGACAGCTTTACAAAATCTTTAACAGACAGAACAGGATCAATATCAGGCACCTTGTTACGGTGGGCCTGTTCGCTCGCTTCTTTCACGATTTTTTGCCATCTTGCTACTTTTTTCTGTTGTTTCTTTGTATCCCATTTAACGACAGATCTTGCCGCTTGAAACGGAACGAAGCGACCCGCTCCTAACTCCGTTCCTTTCTGTAAAACAAGTTCCCACTTATCTCCTTTTGGCAACCCTTGAGCAACAGTAATGTCAACAGGTAATTCCTTCGTTTCCTCGAGCCATTCTTCTACTTCTGCTACAACCTGACTTTCATCTACGGATGTAATCTTACACCTTGCCGCAGACTGATCAGGATGGTTGGCAATAAATGAATCACCTTCTTGCATACGCATCACATGGACGACATGATGAAAATCCTCATCTGTGATTTTCACCTCGTTATCATCCCACCTAGTACTGTCAATAAAATAACGTTGCATCCCATTACCTGCTTCCTTCGGGTTTTTGGGCAATGATAGATATCCAATCTTCCATCTGATTGATTTCAACAATGTCAAAACCAGCTTCTTCCAATGCATTCTTTACTGCCGATTTCTTCTTTTGGATGATCCCGGAAGTAATAAATATACCTCCTGGAACAAGGCGGTCAAATGCGTCCTTTTCGAAGCGCAAAATAATTTCTGCCAAAATGTTCGCTACGATAACATCCGCTGTACCTGTAACATGCTGTAGTAAATTATTTTGTTTGACTTGCATTTTTTCATCCACTTTATTTACTTTAGCATTCAGTTTTGTACTTTGGATCGCTACTTCATCTAAGTCATACGCATATACTTTGTCTGCACCTAATAATGCAGCAGCAATACTCAGAACACCAGAGCCACAGCCTACATCAAATACGATATCTCCATTCTGCAAGTGACTCTCCAGTGCTTGAATACTTAAAACAGTTGTGGGATGTGTTCCTGTTCCAAATGCCATTCCCGGGTCTAACTCGATAATAAGTTCATCTGTGGAGACAGGCTGATAATCTTCCCATGTAGGGGTAATTGTAACACGTTCCGATATTTTTGCAGGTTTGTAATATTTCTTCCAGGCTGTTGCCCATTCTTCTTCATTTACTTCACTGAGTGTAATTTTGTTCAAACCAATATCGATGTCGTATAACAATAAATTGTTAATAGCTTGCTTTATTTCAGATACAGTTTCACCCAGAAAACTATTGACAGGGAGATAAGCTTTTAACCGAACTCCCTCTTCAGGATAATCATCCGGATTAAGGTCATAAATTTCTCCAAAACGATCTTCCCAAATACGTTCGAGATCCTGACGATCTTCTATTACTACTCCACTTGCTCCTGCTTCGTGAATAATATTTGAAATAGGTTCAATCGCTTCATTTGTCGTATAGATACTCAGCTCTGTCCACTTCAAGCAGATCAACTCATTTCTTTCAAAAATTTAATACTGTAATTAATTATTCGCCCTTAAACGCACGTTTTACTCGTTGAAAAAATGTATCTTCGTGTTCATCTGTCGGTTGATTCCCACTGATTTCATTAAATTCCCGCAATAATTCTTTTTGGCGATCACTAAGGGTAGTTGGTGTAATGACGCGGATTTTGATATGTTGGTCCCCATGGACATTACTTCGGACATTAGGAGCACCTTTGCCCTTAAGTCTGAAAGTCTTTCCTGTCTGTGTACCAGCTGGAATCTTTAATTTCACCTTACCATGAAGAGTTGGCACTTCAATCTCATCACCTAGTGCAGCTTGTGCGAATGTAACGGGCATTTCACAGAAAATGTGATCCCCTTCACGCTGATAGAATTCATGTGTTTTTACTTGAATAACTACATAAAGATCCCCGGCTGGTCCGCCATTCACACCCGGTTCCCCTTGACCAGCTACTCGGATTTGTTGTCCTTCATCAATACCGGCTGGAATGCTAATGTGGATCGTCTTGCGCGTCTTCACTTTTCCTTGACCGCCACAAGTGCCACACTTATCTTTAATTTGTTTCCCGGTACCTTGACAATGATGACATACTCTTCGGTTCACAACTCTGCCAAATGGTGTATTTTGCTCAACATTGAGTTGTCCGCTACCGTTACAATTACTACACGTTTCTGGCTTAGTACCAGGTTTTGCACCAGAACCATGACACGTATCACATTCTTCCTCTTTAGGAATTTGAATATCGGTTTCTTTTCCAAAAATAGCATCTTCAAATTCTAGTGTCATCGTATATTGCAGATCGTTTCCTTGACGAGGTGCATTTGGATCGCGTCGGCGGCCACCACCGAAAAACATGTCAAAGATGTCACCAAAGCCACCAAAGTCTTCAGCTCCTCCTCCGAATCCGCCAAAGCCACCTTGACCTTGAGGACCCGCGTGACCGAATTGATCGTATTGAGCTTTCTTCTGCTCATTACCCAATACCTCATAAGCTTCTTTTACTTCTTTAAATTTGTCGTCCGTACCTTCATCTTTATTCACATCTGGGTGATATTTTCTTGCAAGTTTACGATAAGCCTTTTTTATTTCATCTTTTGATGCATCTTTGGACACACCTAGTACCTCATAATAATCTCGTTTACTCACTGACTGATCACGCTCCCGCTCGTTTATTGCATAAACATTATCATAACATTGATTTATACTGATTAGCAAACATTATTTCACGTGTAAGAGAGCGGCACACCTACCTTCTCGCCACCTGAAACATTGGCTCCAGGGACCGCACCTTTACATCGTTTCATTCTCGTTATCTATTAATATATTCCATCGATTAACTGCACGAAACGACACCTATCTCATGGAAAAAGCCAAAGCCGAGAATTCTGACTTTGACTTTTCCAATCATGTTACGTGCACTATCTTATTTTTTGTCTTTATCTTCGTCATCTACTTCTTCGTAATCGGCATCTACTACATCATCAGCATTTTCCTGACCAGCTTCAGCGCCGCCTTCTGCTTGCTGTTGTTGTTGTGCTTGCTCATACATTTTTACTGTTAAGTTTTGCACTTCTTGTTCTAACGCTTCTTTTTTCTCTTTAATTTGATCCTGATCATTATCTTCTAAAGCTTTTTTCAATTCTTCTTTAGCAGCTTCTGCTTTTTGCTTTTCTTCTTCTGTTACACTTTCGCCAAGATCTTTTAGCGTTTTATCTGTTTGGAAAACTAACTGATCTGCTTCATTACGAAGCTCAATTTCCTCGCGACGTTGTTTGTCCGCTTCA
This sequence comes from Gracilibacillus salinarum, assembly GCF_022919575.1. Taxonomy (NCBI): domain Bacteria; kingdom Bacillati; phylum Bacillota; class Bacilli; order Caryophanales; family Bacillaceae; genus Gracilibacillus; species Gracilibacillus salinarum. The sequence continues at coordinate 770,495 of NZ_CP095071.1, forward strand.
GCATTTTCTTCTGCATCTTTTACCATTTGCTCTACTTCATCATCAGATAGACCGGAAGACGATTTAATTGTAATAGACTGTTCTTTATTCGTTCCTAAATCTTTCGCACGTACATTTACAATACCGTTCGCATCAATATCAAATGATACTTCGATTTGTGGTACACCGCGCGGAGCTGCTGGAATATCAGTTAATTGAAAACGACCTAATGTCTTGTTATCCTGAGCCATTTCACGTTCACCTTGAAGTACGTGAATATCTACTGCCGTCTGATTATCTGCTGCAGTTGAGAAAACTTGAGAATGGCTAGTTGGGATTGTTGTATTACGTTCGATTAATTTCGTCGTAACACCACCCATTGTTTCGATCCCAAGTGATAATGGTGTAACATCAAGTAATACAACATCTTTAACATCACCTTGTAACACACCACCCTGGATCGCTGCACCTAATGCCACAACCTCATCTGGGTTTACCCCTTTGGATGGATCTTTACCAATCTCTTTCTTAATAGCTTCTTGTACTGCTGGGATACGAGTAGATCCACCTACCAACAACACTTTGTCAATTTCACTAGCAGATAGATCTGCATCGCGCAATGCCTGACGAGTTGGTCCCATAGTTCTTTCCACTAAATCTGCTGATAACTCATCAAATTTAGCACGTGTAACGTTCATTTCCAAGTGAAGTGGCCCAGCATCTCCTGCTGTAATAAATGGAAGAGATACCTGAGTCTGCGCTACACCTGAAAGGTCTTTTTTCGCTTTTTCAGCTGCATCTTTCAGACGTTGCAGTGCCATTTTGTCTTGAGATAAATCTATGCCATTTTCTTTCTTGAATTCTGCTACCATGTGATCGATTAATACTTCATCGAAGTCATCCCCGCCTAGTCGGTTATCACCCGCAGTAGATACTACTTCGAATGTACCTTCACCAATATCTAGAATAGACACGTCAAACGTACCGCCACCAAGGTCATATACTAGAACAGTTTGATCTTGATCTGCTTTGTCAATACCATAAGCTAGTGCTGCAGCTGTTGGTTCATTGATAATACGTTCTACTTCAAGTCCAGCAATTTTACCTGCATCTTTTGTAGCTTGACGCTCTGCATCATTGAAATAAGCTGGCACTGTAATGACAGCTTTGTCAACTGTATCTCCTAAATAATCTTCTGCATATGATTTCAAATGCTGTAAAATAATCGCAGAAATTTCTTGAGGAGTGTATTCTTTCCCTTCAATTTCTACTTTGTAATCTGTACCCATATGTCGTTTGATAGACTGAATCGTGTTTTGGTTTGTAATTGCTTGACGTTTCGCAACTTCCCCAATTTGACGTTCACCATTTTTGAAAGAAACAACAGATGGTGTTGTACGGTTCCCCTCTGGATTCGGGATAACTTTAGATTCTCCACCTTCCATTACTGCTACACATGAATTTGTTGTACCTAAGTCAATACCAATGATTTTACCCATAACTAAAATTCCTCCTTCACATCATATGTAATTATTGATTTACTTTAACCATTGCTGGTCGAATTACTCTATCTTTCAATTGATAGCCTTTTTGCATAGTGTCGACAATTTGATTTGATTCAAAACCTTCTTCTTCCACTTGCATAACGGCTTGATGAAGATTCGGATCAAAATATTGACCGTCTGTCTCAATTTCAGACACACCTTCATTTTCTAGTACTGTCTTTAACTGACGGTACACCATCGCCAGACCATCTACCACACCTTTAGCTGCCTGGTCATCAACTTCGACCTGAAGAGCGCGCTCAAAGTTATCAAGTACGGGGAGTAATTCTGTGACAACGGATTGAGATTTATATTTTAAGTCCGCTTCTTTCTCTTTCTTGGTTCGTTTTCTGAAATTATCATACTCTGCCTGAACCCGAAGAAGACGGTTCTGTAAGTCGTCTTTTTCAGCTTGGAGTGCCTGAATTTCTTCTTCACTTACATCTGTTTGAGTAACTGTAGCTGTTTCTTCATCACTCACCAATTCTTGTTCTGCATCTTCGATTACTTCTTCTTGTTCGTTTTGATTGACATCTTTTTCTTGCATTACTGTCACCTCCTAGATAAAAACCACTGTATAGCTAAACATACTTTCTTAAAAGAATCAAACTTTATACACACATGAGAAAAGAGTACGGGATTTCACCATACCCTTACACATGTTAGTACCATGAATCAAACGTTTTGCTTAATTGCTTTGACAGGACATTCAATAAGGAAACCACTCTGGAATATTCCATTCGGGTAGGTCCTAACAGGGCAATTGTACCGAATTGGTCCTCCCCCAGTGAATAAGTGGCCGTAATTAAGCTGCAATCCTGCATTGCATCTATACGATTTTCTTGCCCGATAACTACCTTTAACCCTTGACCAGATGTTCGGAGCAGATTGGCCATTTCATCCTCGCGCTCCATCATCGAATACAAAGATTGTATTTTATGAACATCATGAAATTCGGGCTGCAACATAATATTTGTCTTCCCATCCATGTAAAGCTTAACCGGCTGTTTCTCCAGTAACGCTTCTTGTAAATAGGAATAAGTCGTTTCAAAATCAGCACTGTATTGTTGCAAAAGCTGTGCGACTTCTCCAAATAGTTTCTGTTGCAACTGAATAATCGGGACTCCTACAAGTCGATCATTCAAAATGTTTACCAACTTCTCCAAATCGGTTGATAGCATCGCAGCAGGCACATTAAAATACCTGTGCTCCACATGTCCCGTGTTAGTTACCAGGATCGCGACAGCAGTACTGTTGGATAAACTGATCAGCTGTATTTGTTTTAACGTGGTGTGAAACACTTCCGGACCGAGAATAATCGAAGTATAATTGGTCAGATCAGACATAATTCTTGCTGATTTCTGAACAACTCTTTCAAATTCTATCATTTCCCGCTCAAAAGTATGTTTAATCATATTCATGTCACGATTTGATAATCGAAAGGGCGACATTAAATGATCGACATAGAAACGATACCCCTTCTCGGACGGCACTCGACCAGAAGAAGTATGGGTCTTCTCAATAAACCCCATCTCCTCCAAATCAGCCATCTCGTTCCGGATCGTAGCGGGACTGAATGAGATAGATTCTTTTTTCGCTATTGCCCTTGATCCAATCGGTTGTGCCGTCTGGATGAACTCATCAATAATAACCTGCAAAATTTGTATTTGTCTATCTGTAAGCATCGATGATCACCTCTGTTAGCACTCTAATTCCTTGAGTGCTAATTCTACTAATAAATTATCAAATCCAATCTTAATTGTCAATTAAGAAACACGGAAAAATAAAGATTTAAAAGCTAGACCGCATTATCATCTAACAAAAAGCTTTGGAATACTTCATTACCAAATGGTTTGCCTTCCTCTGTTAACTTTACAAAGCTGCTAGTTATGTCAATCCATCCCTTTTGTTTCAGAGTGCGTAACTCTTCTCCATATAAATCATTTAGCGGAATTTGATATTTTTGTTCAAAGGCGTCGATCGAAACTCCTTCACTCTTTCTCAGTCCAAGAAACATCTCTTCTTCAATCTGTTCCTTACGTCCAATATGCTCAATATGAAGGACAGGTTTTCCAGTGTTATTGGCGGCTTCGACATACTTCGGAAAAGGACGGATATTTATAATGCGCTCACCTGGTAGATACCCGTGAGCCCCTGCTCCGAAACCAAAGTAATATTGATTGTTCCAATACACCAAATTATGCTGACTTTCAAATCCTGGCTTGGCAAAATTACTTATTTCATATTGATGAATGCCATTAGCACGCATTTCACTTCGCAGCAATGCATACATATCTGCCTCTATTTCTTCTGGTGGTTTTGATAGTTTTCCCTTCATGTACCGCTGATAGAAGATAGTCTTCGGTTCTATTTGCAGCGAGTAAGCCGAATAATGCGGGAGGTGAAACTGTAATGCTTCTTGTAAGGTTTGGTTAAAACCTTCAACAGATTGATTGGGAAGACTGTACATTAAGTCGATACTAATATTATCGATACCTGCCTTTATTAATCCATTGACATTTTCGTATACATCCTTCACTCTATGCAACCTTCCAAGTTGTTCCAACATATCATTATCGAGCACTTGAACACCCATGGAAATACGGTTAACGCCGTAAGCACGTAATATGTTAATTTTTTCATTGGTTAAGTCCCCAGGATTTGCTTCGAAGGAATACTCACTGACTGTTGATACATCAAAATAATGGTTAATTATTTGTACCAGTTTCGTTAATTGCTTTTCATTTAGTGCTGTCGGAGTACCTCCGCCGACAAAGATGGTTTCCATTTTCTTTTTTGGTTTATGAATATAGGCTTTCATTTCATTTTCTAATGCGATTAAATAGTCATCTGCCATTTTTTCATCATAAAAAAACTTTGTAAAATCACAATAATGACAGATTTTTTCACAGAAGGGAATATGAATATACGCGGATGAAACCACTACTGATACCTCCTTTTTTAGCTGTATGACAAACATTCCTGATGTAATGATCTTGTACGGCAAAACCCTTGTCAATTGACAAGGGTTTAAGATGGTTTATTCATCATCCATTTTTAATACTGCCATAAATGCTTCTTGAGGGACTTCTACAGAGCCGACCATTTTCATACGTTTTTTACCTTCTTTTTGCTTTTCTAAAAGTTTACGTTTTCTGGAGATATCCCCACCGTAACATTTACTCAGAACGTTCTTACGCATTGCTTTAATATTCGTTCTGGCAACGATTTTATTACCAATTGCTGCCTGAATCGGAACCTCGAATTGTTGACGCGGAATTAATTTTTTTAGCTTATCTGCAATTTGTTTACCGCGTTCAAAAGCAAAATCTCTGTGCACGATAAAGGACAATGCATCGATCGTATCACCATTTAACAGGATATCCATTTTTACTAAATTGGAGGTTTTATAACCAATCATTTCATAATCGAACGAAGCATATCCTTTCGTTTGTGATTTTAACTGATCGAAGAAGTCATACACAATTTCAGATAACGGAATTTCATAGACAACATTCACGCGATTATCATCTAAATATTGCATATCCATGAAATCGCCACGTTTTTTCTGGCAAATTTCCATTACTGGTCCAACAAAATCATTTGGAACCATAATCGTCGCCTTTACATAAGGTTCCTGTACTTCTTGAATCGATTGATTATCAGGCATAAATGATGGATTATCGATCGATACTTCTTCACCGTCTGTCTTAATCACCTGATAAATAACACTTGGTGCGGTAGTGATTAAATCAATACCAAATTCTCGTTCAATACGTTCTTGAATAATTTCCATGTGAAGCAAACCAAGGAAGCCACAACGGAAACCAAAACCTAGCGCCTGAGAAGTTTCTGCTTCATATTGCAACGAAGAATCGTTTAATTCAAGTCTTTCTAGAGCTTCACGTAAATCATTATATTTATCTGCATCCACTGGGTATAAGCCACAGAATACCATTGGATTTAATCTACGATAACCTGGCAATGGTTCTGGTGCAGGATTGTTAGCAAGAGTGATCGTATCCCCTACGCGTGAATCTCCTACATTTTTTATCGATGCTGTTAAGTAGCCAACATCTCCAACTGTTAATTCATCCAATTGAATCGGCTTCGGATTAAATACGCCAACTTCATTCACTTCAAATTCCTTGCCAGTTGCCATCATTTTTATCTTGTCGCCTACTTTAACTGATCCTTCCTTTACACAAATATACGCGACAACTCCACGATAAGGATCATACAAAGAATCAAAGATAAGGGCTTTTAACGGTTCTTCAGGGTCACCCTGCGGTTCTGGTATTCTTTCTACAATCGCATCAAGTATTTCTTCAATTCCGATACCAGATTTAGCACTGGCCAAAATAGCTTCATCGCCATCAATACCAATCACGTCAGTAATTTCTTGTTTAACACGATCAGGATCTGCACTAGGCAGATCAATTTTATTAATGACAGGTATGATTTCCAGATCATTATCAAGCGCCAGATACACATTTGCAAGTGTCTGCGCCTCTATTCCTTGAGCAGCATCCACAACCAGAATAGCACCTTCACAAGCCGCTAAGCTACGAGATACTTCATATGTAAAATCGACGTGTCCTGGTGTATCAATTAAATGGAATAAATAGTCGTCTCCACCACCACGATCATATTTCAACTGTACTGCATTTAGTTTTATGGTGATTCCACGTTCACGTTCTAAATCCATCGCATCCAGGAACTGTTCCTTCATTTCTCGAGATGTTAAAGCTTTCGTTTTCTCCAGAATACGATCTGCTAAAGTAGATTTTCCGTGATCAATATGTGCGATAATAGAAAAATTACGCACCTTTTTTTGATTTCTAATGTTCGTCAATGTCATTCAACTCCTATATTTGACCACAATACTAGCATTGATTATAGCAGTGAAACCGTGGATGTTCAACATAAATATCTCTTAATAACAGTTGGTGTTATGAAAACAAACCATCTACCACCGCATACGTTGCATGAACAATCTGATTAAAGAAATGTTTGACAACCGTTTCCCCTTTATTGGCAACAGAATGAATAAACGCAGGCTCAAATTCTTTTTCTGCAACACCATTCTTTTCTACTTCCTCCATGATAGCCTCGCGATTCATTTGGTCAATCTGACTAACTGCTACTTCTTCTACTTCCTGTTCAGCAGTTGAACCTTCCGCAGTGGCAGTCTCGCCACTACGGTCCATTCCAAGATACATACCGATGGAAAAGCAAATACTTAATAACAACAGATAGAAAAAATACTTCACCTTATTCATCCCCTTCTCCAGAAACTCTTTCCGCATTCCAGTAATATTCACTAAAAATTTCTGCAAAAACTTCTGAGGTGTTGTACAGTTCTTCCATCGTGTTATCAACGCCACCAAATTCGATAGTTAACGCGTTATCTGATAAATCCTGGTTATATACACCGTTTCTTCCTGCGCCGCCGTACATTTCTACACCACGACTTAGTCCAGGGTATTCCTCATCCAGTTTGTCCTGTAACGCTTTAGCGAGTGCCGCATTCTTTTCGTGTTCTGGGTTGTCACCACCGATGACAAACATCATTTTCGCGTATGATTTTCCGTTTATATCTATTGTGGTAACATCTTTTCTCATACTGTCACGATGAAGGTCGAATATAAAGTTAACTTCTTTATTATTAGTGAGAGCCGCTTCCACAACTTCTTTCGATGCCCGATAAGAATCCGCTGAGTAATCCCACCCTTTTTCATTCAGAATAGACCCGATATCGGTTTTATCCACTTGTGCTCCAATACCAAACCTTTCAAGATCTTTTGCTAACTGTTCGCTTACTTTCGTAATATTAACCTCGCGATGAAAAGCATCATTCGGATCATCCGTATCCGGTAAATAAGGCAAGAAAGACTCACGATTATGTGTATTATAGATAAAGACGACGTCTCGCTCTCCTGTCGTTTTTTCCTGCTCTTCCACTGGTTTGTTATCTTGCTTTTCTTCCGGTTCGGTAGCTTCTCTATCCTCTAGTACAATATCAAGAGGAGGTGTTGATTCGACTGTTAAGTTTGTATAATCCGTGCCTTCCCCAGCTATTAGAATTTGTCTGTCATACATTTCAAAACCTGGCAATTCTCGTCCGAGTAAACTGCGAACATCATGCATGCGTACGTTCGTTCCTAATTCGAACATGACCTTCCACATGTCTATCGGCGGTTTATCTTCCGGTAACGCTTCTTTAAACATGCGATTCTCCATTGACATTAACGTTAAAAAATGTTCTTCCGCTACATTTGTAGTCCATTTTTTTACCGTATTAGAAGCAACACGATAGCTGGGATCGACACTTGTTAACATCCCAATCAAAATAAACATGGCAAAAAATGCGGTAATAAAAGACGAAATGATGATCAGTAATTTGTGCTGGGAAAAGAAATATACTCTTTTGCGAAATCGATTAGGTCGTTGCATAACGTTCTCCTTCCTATCTCCTCTATCATGTCTAGTAAATCTTATGATGATTCGATAGAAAGTAGAACCTGATATTATCTCGTATATTGTGCAAAATTATTAATATTTACATTTTTATGCATAGCAGCGTTGATTGCTTCAGCTATTAAATGAGCCATATCTTCTATATAACCATCTACTTCTTTTGGCGTTACCATTAAATTATGACCGAGCGGTGTCAGCACCTCTTGCATTAAGGATCGTTTTTCCTCATCTGTAAGAGAACCAATCATTCCAAAAATCTTTTCCCGTTTCTCTATGGAAGGAAGATCTTCATCACTTAACTGTCTGTTTCCAAATGACATACCAGCAGGTGTTAAAGATTTGGATGGTTTGTCTTTTTCCTTCCATTCTTTTCCGATATGCTTTAGGACATAATCGATGGCATCACTTGTAATGGTTACTGCATCAACAACGGTTGGAACACCGATTGCAAACACTGGAATACCAAGTGTTGCTTGACTTAATTCCTTGCGCTTATTTCCAACTCCAGACCCTGGATGTATGCCGGCGTCGGATAGTTGAATTGTGGCATTAACTCGTTCGATTGACCGGGACGCTAATGCATCAATTGCAATAACAAATCCTGGTTTATATTTCTCTATCACACCTTTAATAATGTCGCTCGTTTCAATCCCAGTAACTCCCATTACTCCTGGCACAATGGTTGCCACTTTACGATAACCTTCTTGAACATATTGCGGTTCATGTACAAACAAATGATTCGTAACCAATACCTTTTCGATAGCAAGTGGTCCTAATGCATCCGGCGTAACATTTCGGTTTCCAAGGCCAACTATTAAACCAGCTGCATCTGCAGGGACATTGTTTTTGTCCAGCAACTCAATGATCTGCTTGGCAACAACTTTTGCCGTTTCTTCCTGAAGTTTTGTATCCTGTTTTTTGATGGCCTCCGAATAAATGGTTCTGTATGAGCCTGGATTCTTTCCAATGTGTTGAGCACCACTTTCATCTACATCTACATTTGTTAAACCGATATTTCCAATTTTGTCTTCTTTAATCGTAACTCCTTCTATTTCTTGTTTCTGATTTTGATTTTCGTTCTGATTGACATACATTTCTTTCGCCTCAACTGCAAGATCTGTTCGAACTTCAAATTTCTCTTGATTTTCCAAGTGAAACACCTCTCTGCATTTATTTTTTATAGTTTGACCGACTGAATCAAAATTGATACACGTAACGTTATTTCGGAATTAACGACGATTTTTATTGAAAAGTAGCCGAAGCTTTGGTAAAATGTCATTTGACCTAACATAAGATAGGCTATGAAGTAAGATGGAGGTGAAGACATTGGCTAATATTAAATCAGCTATCAAACGAGTACGTGTTAATGAAGAACATCGTCTACAAAACCAATCATTTAAAGCAGACATGCGTTCCCATATTAAGAAAGTGGAAGCATTAGTGGAAAGTAAAGATGTTGAAAATGCAAAAGCTGCTCTTCAAACAGCAGTGAAGAAAATTGATAAAGCGGTACAAAAAGGATTAATTCACCAAAACAAAGGTGACCGTCAAAAATCCCGCTTAGCTCAGCAAGTTAACAACTTGAGCGCATAATAAATAACCACAACAGACTTAACTGTTGTGGTTTTTATTAGCTAAAAAAATGTCCGAAATCAATATGAATATGACAATAACGGAACCTCAATACGGCTAAATCAAGATACATGTTGTCTTTTAGCAATTAATTGATAAAGTAATAATTCAAATGCTAACGATTTATCCATTTTCCCTGATTTGATTTGGGCATCCGTTTCGGTGAGAAGATCGATTGCTTGCTTTAATTCTTTTAATTGGAATTTAGCTTGTCTTTGAATCGATAATTTAGCCACATATGGATGCACCTTAAGTTGAGTTGCCATCTGTTGCTGCGTATATCCTTTTTGCTTTAATATTTTTACATGCATCAGTGTTCTGAATTGAGACGCAATAAGGGCAATTAACGCAATGGGCTCTTCATTCATCTTTTCCAGATCCTTTGTAATATCGATTGCTTTTGCTAGATCATTATTCATGATCGCGTCCATTAATTTGAATGACGAACTATTCTCTTGACTCGACAATAGCAGTTGGGCATCTTCTAGCCTTATCTCATTACCTTCCCCTACATATAACGCGAGTTTTTCCATTTCAGAATTTATAATCATCATGTTTGTCCCAATTTCATTAATAAAATAAGAAATAACTTGTTCCGAAACCTTCACATTGTGCTGTTTCGCAATAGAAGTTATTACTTTCTGCAAATCCCATTCTTTCAATGGTTCACAAGAAACAGCATTGGCCTCTTTCTTCAATCGTTTCACAACTTTTTTTCGTTCATCGACTTTTTCGAAAGGTGCAATTAAAACAAGGATCGAATACGGTGCCGGGTTTTCCAAATAATTAATCAGGACTTCCGGCCGATGCCCAACTTCCATTTTGGGTGGTTTTGCCTTTAAAAATGATGCATTCGTAGCCAAAATAATCTTTCGCTCACCAAAGAAAGGAAATGTCTCTGCATCTGTGATAACTTCCTGAATCGATGACTCCTCTAAATCATATACCTCGAAATTTGTATCCTTCTCTTCTTTCTCTAGGCCATTGGATAATAAAGCTTGTTTTAAGGCCTCTATCATATACGTCTCTGTTCCGTAGAAATAATAAACAGGAGCAAATTTCTTTTTTTTCATTTCTTCAATACAACTTATGTAACTCATGCGCTCCACTCCACTATATAAACTGTTTAATAAAAAGTTGAAAAAAACTTCAATATGTTTTATTGTATAATAAGATGGATGTAATGAAAAGCTGTCAGCATGTAACGCTGTATTTGGATACATACTAATAAAAGAGGGAAGCGTCATCATCCTTCCCTCCTCAATCTATATCAACGCAACTTCACTAGCCCCAGGTAACTAATCAAGTTGCGATATTTTCTTACATATAGATTGACCTAATAACCCAAATATATAGGTGTTAACTCTTGCTAAGTAAGGGAATCCTGTGATAAGGATGAAATAATTAAATGGCATGCGACGCTAAGTTTTTAGAGATACTTAGATGCAAAAGGAGGTAGCCTGAATGAATGAATTTGAAAAGGACGTACAGTCGAAACGTCACGACATTTTCGATGCAGGATTTGGTTTTGTGTTTTCATTTGTATTTTTCATGATCATTTTCTTTATCGGCGTTGTATTTGACGCAATTGCATCATAATAGGAACGAGGCTAAGCTCTTTAGTCTCGTTTTTTTATGGCCAATCCTTCTAGCGATCGTAAGAAAACATGTGTAAACCATTCCTTGCTCTTGCTACATTATCCTATGGTAAGTAGGTTGAAACTGTTCCACTATTTGAAGAAAATTTATAGATAATTGCACCATTTATGTCTGTCCTTAAAATTTTTATTCCATTTTTCAGCAGACGGTCAACTACCTCTTGATCGGGATGGCCATATCTGTTATTTACTCCAACAGAAATTAACGCAAGCTTTGGCTGGATCGTGTCTAAATAATTTTCTGAAGTTGACGTCTTACTGCCATGATGAGCCACTTTTAAGACATCAACCTCTTCCCCAGGGAATTGTTTGGCTAAAGCTGCTTCACCACTTTCTCCTATATCTCCGGTAAATAGCCATGTATCCTTTCCAAACACTGTTTTTATCACCAATGAATTTTCATTTGGATCTGACATATCAAATACAGGCGAAATCACTTGAAACAATTGCTTATCAATATAAAATTGATCTCCGCTTTTAAATGTAATAAAGTCTGCTCTACTCATACCCTTCCACTCCACTAATTGCGATTGATCAAAGAATGGACTTGTTATCACTGCGTTTACGTTGTAATGCTTAAGAATACCAGAAACACTTCCAATATGATCATGGTCTTCATGTGAAAGGATAATGGCATCAATCTCAGTAATCCCTTTTGATTTTAAAAATGGGTCAATGATTTGGTCATAATTCTTAGTGGAAGGTGATGAGAAATCCGCTGACATCGTTCCTGCTGCATCGATGATTATTACCCCCTTTCGATATGGTAATTCTACTACGATGGCATCTCCCTGTCCGATATCGAGCATTGTTACGTAGCCGAACTTACTTAAATAAGGTTTGATAGTAATCATTACTAACAAAGTGACCAATGCTGCACTGAAGAAAAATGATCGGACTAATTGCTTTTTTTCCCAAAAATAAAACATAACGTACATCAGACAGTAATATGGAATAATAAATTCCGATGGAAATTCACCTGTAACCCACGGAACACTTAACCAGTCATTCATTTTATAGATATTTTCAATCACACTATCATGCATATCTAAAAAAAGACGATCCGCAATGGACAAAACACTAGGTAAGAAGAAAGACAAACTGAATATAACGATTAAAAACGGCATGACTATAAGTGTAAAATAGGGTATGATGATAAGATTTAATAAAACAGAAAGCGGCTGAAACTGGTAAAAATGAAGAAGTTGAAATGGCAAAATAACGAGCATACTGACAAGAGATATTCTTATTACAATCCATGTGTAGCTTAAGGATCCTGAGATTACCTTCCTGGATAAAATGATCGCAAACGTTACCATAAAGCTGAATTGAAAAGCTAATGAATAGATACTATAAGGATGGACGAACACCATCAACAGGAAAACGATACTTAGACTATCAGTTATGGCCAATTTCACTGATGATTTATGTATAGCAATTAATACAACTGCCAGCAAGCTTGCACGCCATACAGAGGCTGCTCCACCAGCCATTAATGGATACAAAATTAAGAAACATCCAATTAATAGTTGCGCCCTTTCCAAGGTCATCCGAAAAAGAAAAAGCAACAGAAAATAAGTAATGGCTATAATAAAACCTACGTGTAAACCTGAAATAGCAAGTAAATGAGAAAGGTTCCAATTCTGAAAAAGGGCAACTATCTCATCATCTAAATATTGCCGATCACCAAACAACAACGCAGCATACCAAGAGAACGTATCAGAACTTAGCTGCTCTTTCATTTGACTTAAGTGCTGTCTCCTAGTGTCATAAACATTTTGGAGAAAAGACTGACCTTCGCATTCATTATTATATATTGGTTCCATTACAAATTGATAATGAATTCCTTGAGAAGCTAAATAATGCTTATAATCAAATTGTCCAGGGTTTCTCTTAGGAGTGATTGTATCGAACTGTCCTGTTAAATGACATGTTGCACCAGTGCGAAACATGTCTAAATTTGAAGAAAATTGATCTGTAGAAGGATATAAATAAACTTGAACGAGGTTTTCATCTGAAGTCTCTAACGTAAACCGGAGAAATTGACTTTGCTCTTCTACCATCGAAACAATCTTGCCTTGAAGTGTTGAAGAGGCAGTATTTAATGATTTACTTATATCTAAGGATGGGATTTGAAAAAAAGCGAAGAAAGCGAAAAGTATCAGAGAGGTAATAAAAAGATTGGTAAAACGAAAGCAATAATGCAGAATCAGCCCAAGCACCGCCATAATCAGCAATATCCACCAAAAATTACCGTCATTAAAGATAACACAAATTAAATAGATAATGACATACCAATGTAAACGTTGATACAATCCATATTACCTCCCTTTTCCACAGTCTATTGAGGTTTTAAAGATATGTAAGATTGATCTAATTCCACTTTTTCAACATGCACACCTACTTCTTCAAATAGTTCGATGGCATATGGATGGTTTTTGTAATCTTCCGCATAATAAACCGTTTTAATACCACTTTGAATGATAGCTTTACAACAATTTAAACACGGAAAGTGGGTGACATATATTTCTGCATTTTCCGTTGAGGCACCGAATTTAGCACATTGTAAAATGGCATTCATTTCAGCATGTATGGTACGAACACAATGCCCATCAATCACATAACATCCCTCATCAATACAATGAACGCTACCAGATACACTGCCATTATAGCCCCCAGCAATTATCCGCTTGTCCCGTACAATTGTAGCTCCTACCATTAGTCGTTGGCATGTGCTGCGTAACGCCAATAAGTGACTCTGTGCCATAAAATATTGATGCCAAGAAATTCTCTCCATTCCATTCATCCCTTTCCAATCACAATATAATAAAGTGTAACGCGTGAACAATAAAGCGTCAATAACTACGGAACAAGAATAAATTCTTTCATTTTCTCTACCGTTTTATCACCAATACCTGAAACTTTCGTTAATTCTTCCACTGTTTTAAAGTTACCATTGGTTTCCCTGTATTCTATAATTGCCTGTGCTTTCACTTCTCCTATACCTGGAATAGTTTGAATTTCGCTGGCATCCGCTACATTAATTCTTATTTTGTTTTCTTTTTTTTCTATTGAGCCAGTTAGCGATACCGCATCTGTAGAGTTTTTATCAGGAACTTGCACGATCATTTCATCATAAACCCTTTCGGCTAAATTAATCAATTCCTGATTCGCCTTCTCGGTAAATCCTTCCGCCTTTTGAACAACATCCTGTACCCTATCATCCACATCCATTACATATACACCTGGTTGTTGTACTTCTCCTTTAATATCGACCATCACTTCTTGAGATGTCTCAGGTTGATTCTCTAATGTATTGTTTGAAGCTGTCATTTCATCAATAACGATTCCTTCCCCATTGCGATCAGATTTATCGACAGATGGATCGACAATCAGCCAAATTACAATCGCGGCAACTACGACTATCACATACCAATTTTTCAAAATCCAACTCATGTTTATCATTCCTTTATCATAGAATAGTAAAGTTGTTCATAGGATAGTGTTAGAAAATATCCAGGAGGCGATTTCTGATGAAATGGGGTCTAATCGGAACGGGGAATATGGGGACCGTTTTAGTAACTGCTTTTCTCGAATCAAACGTTCTGTCACAAAATGATTTATATATTACGAACCGATCGATTGAGAAAGCTGAAGCTATACAACATCGTTATACAGACATACATGTAAAGGAGAATATATTTGAATTAGTGGAGGAAGTGGATACTCTCTTTCTTTGTGTAAAGCCTAAGGATATGGTAAATGTATTAGAAGAAATAAAACCAGTACTTGCTGACAATCAATTACTCGTATCCATAACAAGTGGAATGTCTGTAGAAGAAATTGAATCAATCGTGGAGTGTCAGGTAGCTAGAATGGTACCTAGTATTACAAATTATGCACTTGCAGGTGTTACATTATTAACATTTGGAAATCGAATCGATCCTGCTAGAAAAGAATTATTTATCAAACGCTGCCAACGATTCTCTGAACCAATTGAAATAGAAGAAAATACCATTCGGATCACTTCAGATATGGTATCTTGCGGTCCTGCATTTTTTGCGTTTTTGGCAGAAAATTATATCCATCATGCTGCAAAGTTAACCGATATTACCACGGAAGACGCAACCGCATTAATGGAAAAAATGTTTATAGGATTTGGTAAATTACTTTCAGAAAATCATTTTACATTAAGCGAATTAATTGAAAAAGTATGTGTTAAAGGTGGCATAACCGGGGTTGGGATCGCTGCAATGGAAGCAAATCTTGGTGATTTATTTCCGGAATTAGTTAAAGCAACACACGGAAAATTTTCAGAAGATAAGGAGATGATAGCGAAGTTGATGGAAGGTTAATGAATAGGAAATAGTAGCATTCCCCTCAAATATTGCCCGGGAAACCGCAAATTACGACTAGTTTTGATCTTATAGGCGACAATAAACGATCAATTTGCAGAAATGGCAGAATTATGTCTGATACATCAGTCTTAAAACAACTCCATTATTCCGATAATTAGTTGTCCTTTATATATTATTCGATAAAAATGACGAAATTCCTGCTATGATTTTAAAAAAAATGTTGAAAATCACTATATTCTGTTTATCGGAACATAAATAAATTAGCAACTGGGCACGATTCTGTTCCAGTTGCTAACGAATCCACTAACTCTACTGCTCCATTAACTCATCAACAGACACCATGTATTTCTGTTCTGGTTTATTTAGTTCATGAACGGTTGCATTGCCCGTACCCTGGTCAACATGTTCGATGTACACTTGATTTCCTTTACATGTTACATGACACATGTCTTTAGAGTCCATGATTTCCTGTGCGCGTTGTGCATTCATTATTTCCCCTCCTTATTGTGTTAACAGTATGTAGTATGTTTAGATATTGGAAAAGTATGTATGTACAACTGATTTTCTGTCATTTTATAAAAAATTTATTTACTAAATAAAGAATCCCTACCATAACTAGTCCAATCCCGAAACCAAATGCTAATCCAATCAACATATTTTCCAACAGAAATCCAAGTATCACACCAATAACTATCGAATAAATAAGTTCCATTATGATCATTTTTTTCAAATTCATATCATCGATCCCCCAGAAGTCTTTATTTATATTGTACCATATTGAAGTGGACAAGCTTTTAAGGAATAGCTGAACTATAGATGATAATGAAAGTGATACCTTTCTTTTGCATGGTTGGGGAAAGGTATCACATGATCTGCACTTAATTTGCTTTTGCTTTCTGTGAAGTCGATTTTTTCGTGGTTTTCGATTTTTTTGCAGTTGATTTCTTTTTCTTTGTTTTCGATTTAGATAATGATTTTTCTAAAGCTTGCATTAAGTCCGTCACGTTATCTTTACGTGCTGGCTCTTTTGCAGTCGTTACTGCTTCTCCTTGTTTTTTCTCTTCGATTAAAGCTAACAAAGCTGTTCGGTAGTCATCATGATATTTTTCTGGTTCAAATGTAGCAGTTAGTTGATCAATCAGTAATTTAGCTGTCTCTAATTCTTTCTCAACGATGGAAGGTTCTTCGGGAACATTCGGAACTTCTTTAAAATCACGCACTTCATCCGGAAAATAAATGGTTTCCATAATCAATGTATGATGATAAATGCGAACCACTGCCAAATGTTGCTTAGAACGGATTGTAATTTTCGCCAATCCTATTTTGCCTGTTTCCTCAAGTGCATTCCGAAGCAAGGCATATGCTTTTGTGCCCCCATCATTCGGTGATAAATAATAACTGCGATCGAAATAAATCGGATCAATTTCTTCTAACTTGACAAATTCAATAATGTCCACTGCTTTTTCTTCATTTTCCTCTTTTAGTGCTTCTAGATCTTCCTGTTCCAACACGACAAACTTATTTTTTGTATATTCATACCCCTTCACCATATCCTCTTGCGCAATATCCTTTTCGCAAACCGGACATACTTTCTCATATTTAACCGGTGAATGACATTCCTTGTGTAAATTTTTCAGTTTTATATCTTTATTCTCTGTCGCAGAATGTAGTTTTATCGGGATATTAACTAGTCCAAAACTAATTGTGCCTTTCCAAATCGTATGCATACTAACACCTCTTTTTATAGCTAGTTTTTCAAATCATCACATAATCATGCAAACGAACGGAAAAAATACTATAAAAGTTATAATATAAGGGGTGTTCCGTACGTGTGGAAACCAATGTTGCCAATTCTTACATCACATGCACCAACAGATCGCCAATGGTTATATCAAATAAAATATGATGGATTCCGTTGTGGCTTGTATTGGGATGCGGATGGAGTCACTATACTAAGTCGGAATGGTCACGATCTCACCGCTTATTTCCCTGAAATCACGAATTGGTGTAAGCAACATCATGACCTATACGAGAGTAATCTCCCGTTATTGTTAGATGGTGAAATCGTTCAATTACTCACTTCATACCGTTGTAACTTTAGTCAAATCCAAAGAAGGTCGAAGTCAAAGCGAAATGCAAAGAATCAACTTCAGGTAACATTTATTGTTTTCGATCTACTACAAGGTGGGGAGACAAATTTCCGTAATAAACCATTCATCGAAAGAGATCAAGCACTGGATAACTTATTTACGAAAAAGACCGGAACGATATACAAAGCACCTACTTTTGAACTGGTAGAAGATGTGAAGAAATTGGTTGATTTACACCAGGCGGAGGGATTTGTAGCTAAGAAAAAAAACGCCCCCTATAAAGAAGGAAAGCGTAGTGATTCCTGGTTGAAAATAAAGAACTATCGTACTATTCAAGGAATTGTAACAAAATGGAATAGTGATAATGACTATTTTACGATTAGTTATTATGCGGACAATAAACTGCAATTGTTAGGCAAGTGTAAAAACGGGTTGAAGAATGATGAAAAAGAAACACTACAGACATTTATAAAAAAGAATGGTAAAAAAGTAAACGGAACGACTTGGAATGTAGCGCCATCTGTCTGCTTGAATATTGACTGTCTGGACGTTAGCAATCATGAATTGCGTGAACCACATTTTGCAGCGTTCCGTTTCGATATCGAACCAGCAGATTGTACTAAAGACGCGGTTCAGCTTGGATTAGCGCAAATTCCAGAATGTATCTCCGTTTCAAGATTAGAAAAATTGCTATTTCCCAATTACTCTAAATTAGAATATTTGTGTTATTTAAGAACAATGGCGCCGTACATGCTTCCTTGGATAATGGATCGGAAATTAACGATTATTCGCTATCCTGATGGCGTAGATGCGCCATCATTCTATCAAAAACATTTACCAGATTATGCACCTGCTTTTCTCAGACCTATGCTATCAACCGACGAAGAAGCAGCTATATATATACAGAACTTTGAAAGTCTGCTTTGGTTTGGCAACCATGCTGGCTTGGAATTTCATATGCCATTTAACAAGCAGCACCATCAAGAGCCGGATCAAATTGTCTTTGATTTAGATCCACCCAGCCTTAAAGAATTCTACCTTGCTGTTCGGGCTGCATCATTAATTAAAGAAATGATGGAGAACCAAAAATTAAAACCATATATCAAGACCTCGGGAAGGACCGGACTGCAAATTCATATACCGATTAATAATTGGACGTACCAGGATACACGTGAGTTAATGGAAGCTACAGCTAACGTATTAATTCAAGCGTATCCGGATCAGTTTACCAGCGAAAGGCTGATAAAGAATCGCGGCAATCGGTTGTATATTGATTATGTCCAGCACGCGGAAGGAAAAACCATTATTGCTCCTTACTCCACGCGTGCAACGAAACAAGCAACTGTAGCTACTCCTTTATTCTGGGAAGAAGTTAACGAAACCCTGGATCCAACCAGTTTCACTATTCGTTCAGTATTGAAAAGAATTAAGGACAAAGGATGCCCATTCTTTGATTTTTATACACATTTCGAAAAGCAGGAGTAACTATTCCCCTCCTACACCTGAAACAGTGATCAAGGTGATCTGACTCTGATTGAGAAATCGGATCGGAAGCATGCTAGTACCAATTCCACTGTCAATATAAAGCAATTGATGCTCGGAAAGCTTAAATAATCCTTGATCGTATGTTGGAAAGAATCCTTGATCAGGAGCAACGACAGCTCCAATAAATGGAAGACGAATTTGTCCACCATGTGTATGGCCACTCAATATCAAGTCAATCCCATTCGGTAACGGACCTTGATTCACCGGGGGTGTATGGGATAATAAGACAGTAAAAATTTGATGATCCAGATCTTCTGCTGCATCGTCAATATTGCTTTTCCCAGTTGATAAATCGACCACACCAGCTAATTGAATAGTAAACTGGTCTAATGGTATTTGCACGCTCCGATTATTCAATATCTTCGCGCCAGCTTCTCTAAGACCGCTAAATAATGATTCATGTAAAGGATTATCCCAATCATGATTTCCTGAAACATAGAATACGTGAGAGTTGCCGGCTGATAACTGGTTAACAAAAGAGAGAACATCTTTGATATTATCTGTACTGCGATCAACAATATCTCCTGTCAGTACTACTATATCTGGAGCAAGTTGCGCCACTTTCTCCAGTAAGACTTGATTCCCCTCACCAAATTGTTTATTATGCAAGTCTGATATCTGCAATATCTGTAAGGACTGGTTTCGATCCAATTTTTCATTTGACAATTCTATTTTAGCTAACTTCAATACATTTGTGTCATAATAGACTTTACAACCAACTACGATCGCCAACATACAGCCAGTTATAATCAATAAAATCACATGCATTTTTCTGTTTTTCATTCCTTCTACTCCAGACATATTTGTTTTGCACTCACTTGATACCTATAGATAGAAAAACCTCTTAAGCATCCTATGAAACGCTTAAGAGGTTTTTGGTTTATACGATAGGAGCGTATAAACATTAATGAACAAGCTCTGCACAAAGAAAATTTAGAGCGTATCAACTATGAAAAACTACGGCATTCGCTAAAATGCGAAGCGAATGCCGAGTTTATTGATTAATTCCAGATTTCTTTAGTCACTTCTACGATATATTTCAGCTTGTTCCATTGATCTTCTTCTGTCAGTTTATTACCATGGTGAGTTGATGCAAATCCACATTGAGGACTTAAACAAATCTGTTCAAGCGGTACATATTTTGCAGCTTCCCCTACTCTTGCTTTGATTTGTTCTTTATCTTCTAAATCACCAGTTTTTGAAGTGAATAAGCCTAGTACTACCCGCGCACCACCATCTGGAATATAGTCAAGCGGCTTGAACCCACCAGAACGTTCATCATCATATTCCAAGAAAAAGCCATCGACTTTTTCTTTTGCAAACAATGTCGGTGCAATAAGATCGTAACTGCCGGAGAACGCCCAATTGGAACGGTAATTTCCACGGCATAAATGAGTGGTTACAACCAGATCTTCCGGTTTATCTTCTAACACACCATTTACTACTCGTAAAGCTAAATCAATTAAATAATCTCTGTCATACGCCCCATCATTAAATGGAATATCTGGTGAAGATAGTCCAGCAATATATACATCATCAAATTGCAAGTAGCGTACACCTAAATCATAAAAAGCTTTTATGGCATCACGGTATGCCTGAATTATGTCACTTGCAAAATCTTCAATGTCCGGATAAATCGTTTCGTTTCGAATTCCGATATTAAACAATTGATTTGGACTTGGTATCGTTTGTTTCGCAACAGCACGACCATTGACGATTTCATTAAATTCTTTAAAATCTTGTAAGAATGGATGATCCTGATTAAAGGATATCTTTCCATTGTTTCGTATATTGTAACGTTCAGTTTCTTCATTTCCGTTAAATATGTAACCTACTTCTGGTACATATCCTTCGATTCCATTCAAATGTTCTAAGAAATCTGTATGCCAAAAACGACGGCGAAACTCTCCATCGGATACTAATTCCAAACCAACCTCAATTTGTTTATCTACTATGTGTGCAATTTCTTTGTTCTCTAATTCTCGTAATTGTAACGCACTGATATTTCCATCCTGAAATGATTTTCTTGCCGTCAATAAACTTTCTGGACGTAGTAAACTCCCTACATGATCTGCTCGAAATGGTGCTGTTACTGTTTTTGTAGCCATTGATTAATCCTCTCCTTCAGTTAATTGTTTGCAATAATTCTTATCCAGTAAAAAAAGACCCCCTATATAAGAAGAAGGTCTTTAACATTTAAAAACTTATTCCTCTTATCTGTTGGAATTAGCACCATGTCTTCGAATAGACTGGTTGCTGAGACATCATTAGGCCAAATCCCTCCGCCTCTCTGGATAAGAAATTATATGAAATTATTACCATAAACACATATTACTACATAACAAAGATGGGATCAACCCATATTTGTTAAAAAATTTCAAAAAGTCTTACAATTCGTTCTGCTAACCGTATAATCTTACTTCTAAAAAGCAATGCTAGATAAATGGTTATCTGATTAAGAAAAAACAATCAATACTTAAAACTGAAAGGACGGTGGCAATTATTAAGCCATCTATTCCTCTTCCTTATCCATTAAATAGCATTAAAAAGCGATTACAAAACAAAAAAAGCTATTACGTAATTAAAGATCAATTGTCAGAAGATGAACATGAACTAATGAGTCAGATTCTATGTGAAACGAGACATGGTAATCGAAATAATATCACACGTACAGATGCTTATCTTCGTTTTTATCTGCAATTTCCCGAAATTGAATGGAGCTTTTTAGCACATATGGTTTCGAGAAATGCTGGCTGGAATATGACAGATCTGAAAGGAGGTCTCTTACCAAAACTGTTAACAAATGAACAGCAGCAGTATTTTTTTCATTTCTTAGAACGAAGCAATTGGCTAATATTTCAAGATGCATATCCGCAGCTGCGCTTATATGAAGCAAGTATTCGACTTGGTAAGAATATGTTTTATTTACTGCCATTATTCGGGGTTTCCTACTTTATGAAAGTGATATGGGATTATTTTTATGAGGATAGACAACGATCTCTGATTACCACTGCCCTGATTATCAATGAACAAAATTACATTGAAAATCGTGTCATTCATAATCCGCAATATGCCAAAACAAATATGGAGGCACTGGAATTTATCGGTCAACAAATGATGCAAATGAACCAAATAATGTTTCCTTTTAAGGAAGAGAGCAGGGTCCGGTTAGTGGGGTTAAATGTCTATCATTTCGAGTCATTAACGAAGCGAATCAACATCGGAAAACAACTTTATCAAGTGTTATTTCATCCAAACTATTATCCAGCCATCTATCAATTCGCCCTTACCACTCGCCATTCTGGGTCAAGACAAGATTATTGGCCATCACTCTTTCACGAAACACAGCATGTGCCACTGAAGAGAATCAAGGTGAAAGCTCCAGGAAACTGGTGGCTTAAACCATTATTCAGTCCGAAGTTACGTGATGTCTGGACTGATATTCACCATCCAAATAGCGAAAATGAAGATTGGTATACAGACTGGCGTACGGTATATTTACTAGATAAGATAAATGCCCCTAAAAACCCAGACATCCTAACCGCCTACCATCATACACTGGTGAAACTTCAATTGGCGGTAAAAATTAAAGAATGGATTGGAGAGTAGCATGTATAATCAAGAGAAGATGATAACTCTAGGCAATTTATTAAGGGCTTATTAGAGTTCTAATAATTGCAACAAATGACAAGTAATTTGATTTGATCAAAAAGATTATCCTCTACTATTGCTTGCCATCCTTATAAACGGAGAAGTAATTTCGTGGTGTGAACTAACTTTATTAATAATAGTCTTTATTTTAGTGATGAGGGTCTATTCTGGAATCAGCACGAGCTGAAAGTACACCTTGTGAACCAATCTTTTTCACAGAGTTAGCTTCAGCTGTGCCCCAATGGTACTTATGTTCTTCGGGAAATTTGTTGTATAGGATCCCATACGCTGTTATACGGTGGTGCATAAGAAAGATCCAGATCTTGCAGTTCCTGAACTGTCATTCGATTATATAAAGCAGTAGCAAGCACATCAATCCGCTTATCTGCACCCTTCTTACTAATTACTTGTCCACCCAATAGCAGGTTGGTTTTACGATGATACAGCAGCTTAATATGTAATGGATTTGCATCAGGATAATACCCTGCATGATCAGTGCTCTTTCTTGAAATTGTTTGATAGGGTATTTGTAATTTTGTCGCCTCCGCTTCTGTTAATCCCGTTCTGGCTAATGTTATATCAAAAAATTTGAGAATGGAAGTTCCAACTATCCCTTTAAATGTTATTGGATTACCCGCCATATTCGCACCAGCAATCCGACCTTGCTTATTAGCTGTCGTTCCAAGCGGTATATAATCTTCCAGCTGTTTTATCATATGATAATCTGTCGCACAATCGCCAGCTGCATAAATATTAGCCACAGAACTCTGCATATAAGCATTCACACGAATTGCTCCAGCTTCATTACATTGGATATTTGAATTCACTATAAACTCTGTATTTGGCTTGACGCCGGCACTAATTAGCACCAGATCAGCATTGTATTGAGCTTTATCAGTGATAACCTTCTGCACTCGCTGGCTTCCGCTGAAACCGATGACCTCTTCCGCTAATGTGACTTCTACATTATGCTTTAGTGCCTCCTCTTCTATAAGCTTAGCCATTTCATTATCGAAAATACTGGCAAGCTGGTCTCCTCGTTGAATTAACCTAACTTTCTTGCCAAGCGAAGTAAAGACTTCTGCCATTTCCAATCCAATATAGCCACCACCAACAATCGTTACCTGCTTCACTTCCTCTGATAAATCGGCCATAATAGCTTCTGTATTAGGAATTGTTTTTAAACAGTGAATCCCTGCCAGATTAATTCCGTCCCATTCTGGTCTAACCGGATCTGCACCAGTAGCTATCAATAAACGATCATATGTTATCTCTTGCTCGCTTTTTTGATCCCGATACCGAACTGTCTGACTTGAGGCATCAATATCGGTAACTTCTGTATGTATTCTAGCATCAATTCCGTATTTATTACGAAACGTCTCGACTGAACGCGCAATGACTGATTCAGTCGATGTGACAAGGCCATTGATAACATATGGCAAGCCACACTGACCATAAGAATAATCAGCACCTCGTTCTAACACCGTTATATCAGCTTTTTTATCCGTTCGAACGATTTCCATAGCTGCACTCATTCCAGCTGCGACACCACCAATAATCACATATTTCATTTCCATTACCTCCTCTATTAGAGATGTTCCCCAAAGAAGGATATTTTAAGCGTTGTAATCATTGTCAGATCTTACAGATGAGTGAACAATCAAAAAATTTGGTTGTTGGCGAATCTTTTGGTACTTATCAGGAAATTGTTGTTTAAAGACATCCGTTGGCACTGGTTCAATGATCTGATCAAGCTTGAAATATCTAAGCGTGTCATTCATTACTCGCTGGAAAGGTCTTCGATACATTGGAACCTGGAAGGACTTCCCTTGCTTCATCCATTGATCGATGTATGGCTCTACTGAAAAATAGTCTGGTTGATCCACTAAATGAAGATCTGTTAAAGGGTGGTGGATCGAATATAAAAGTTGTCCACCAGGTTTTAATATCCGAGAGAATTCTTGAAATGTTGGTTGCCATTCTTCCAAATAATGAAGTGTTAATGAACTTATCACTTAATCAAAACAATCATTCTCAAAAGGCAGCGGCTCGGCTAAACTCAATTGGCGAATATCTGCTTGATCACCAACTCGTCTTTTTGCTGCTTCTATCATTTGTTTACTGATATCAATCGCAGTTACGTTTGCACCACGTTGCAATAATTCGTTTGTATACCAGCCTGCCGCACACCCTGCATCTAAAACTTTGAGACCGTTCATTTTCATTGGTAATACATTCATCATTGCCGGGCGTTCATATTCGGCATTGTATAGACTGTCAGTATCGACCGATGTTTCATAAATACTAGCTAACTGGTCAAAAACTTTTTCAATCGGATTATTCATATATTCACCTTTTCTTAGATAATTAATGTGCTACTTGAAAGTAGGCTAGTAACTCGCTGGCATGATGTATTACATGATCTGGTTGATATACAGTATTCGCAACGGTCCGCTTACGATGATTCATCCAGATAGCTTTCCAGCCCATATACTTTGCGCCTATCACATCTTTTTCAAAGGAATCACCAATGTACACTGTATCGACTGGATGACAACCAAGGGCCTGCTCTACTACCTGAAAAATCTCCGGCTTCGGTTTTGCCACACCATAGCTTCCAGAAATGAAAATGTGATCAGTTGGAATCCACTGCTCCAAACCTAATTGCTTTATTTTCATAGTCTGATGCTCAGGATCGCCGTTGGTTAATATCGCTAATTGTTTACCGGACTTTTTTAAATTACGAATCAACTTCTCCATTTCTGGAAACAGTTGAATCGCTGCTTGTTCTTTTTTATATTGTTGGTGAAAGCTCGCTGCCTGTGCCTGATCGATGACAATATTAAAATCCTGACAGGCCTTGATAATTCTACCTGTCTGCCATTGATGGACAGAAATTTCTCCTGCTTCACTCTTGTCAAACAAAATTTCACTATACTCCCTGCTGCGACGATAAATTTGATCCAATTCATCGTAGGAGTAATCGCTAGCTATAATCTTGCGAAATGTATGATGAAACGATAAGGACTGATCATATAACGTATCATCCACATCAAATATAATAGTCTTCATGTTTTCTTCCTTCCCTAAGCTAAAAATTCTTGTAAAGGGGCTTTCAGTTTCTCTGCATCCTGATAGCCTTTCCTGTATAAATCCATCAATTTATTTTTATTCTTTTCTACCCTGCCCACTGTTAATTTCTCATTTGGAGAAATAATAAAAACATTTCCCTGTTTTTCTTGATCATATAAATACTGAAGTGTGTCATTGTATACCTGATGACGATTCTCAATCGCCTTAATCAATCCAGGGAATTCTTTGTACTTTCGCTTTATGTACCAGTTTTGACCTGCACGCTTCTTAAAATAGCCGCGATTCCTTGTCAGCACGACAACATTCTTTTGATTGCCATCCTTTAACGATTGCATGATAGGAATCGGATCGGCTATCCCACCATCCATTAATACTCGACTCTCAAAATCAATCGGAGGTGCTACAACAGGAAGGGAACTAGATGCACGGATCACCGTCATCATATCCTGGGCATAATCGGTTTTACTATAAAAGACAGGTTCTCCAGTTAAACAATCCGTTGTTCCAACAACAAATTCTTCTTTTGCTGCTTGAAACGTCTGATAATCGAATGGAACCAGCTGATTCGGAAGTGTATCAAACAAAAAATCCATTCCAAATAATTGCCTTTTTGTAACCCAATTACGTAAAGATAAATAATCTGGATGACTGACATAATCAATATTAACCATCCTATTTCGTTCTAATTGCCTGGAGATATAAGAGGATCCGTTACATGCCCCTGATGATACACCTATAACGTACGGTATGTATATATCTTGCTCCATTAAGAAGTTTAGAACACCTGCTGTAAAAACACCTCTGCTGCCTCCACCTTCTAATACTAATCCTGTATTGTTCATTTTATCGCCTCGAAACTCTTATTATTAGATCTCTACTCATTATCTAATAAATAGCAATTGATTTCCAATCAAACATTTTATAAAGGAAGAAAAATTGTACGTAAACCTGATGGAAATTATTTTTCTCTATCAAAAAAACTTGTTATACTTGCTAGTAAATGGAAAAGAGGAGGTATATCTATGAGCCAACAAGGTTGTGTAAAATGTGGAAGTAGAAATGCTAATCAAAAAGAGGTGGCAATGACAGGCACAGGGTTATCCAAAATGTTTGATGTGCAAAACAATCAATTTTTAGTCGTATATTGTGAGGATTGCGGTTATTCAGAGTTTTATAATAAACAAGCTACTAAAGGATCCAATATCCTCGATTTATTTTTTGGATAATTATGTGACTAACAATAAATCAACGAAACGATTATAATAACCATGAAAGTTCAGCCGTTCCTAACTAACAAAATAATATACAACTACCTATAATATGGATTATGTTAAGCAAAGGCTGAATTGCAGAATGATCATTTTGATATATTTTATCTGCTTAGCAAAGCTCCGGAAATAGAACGCGAAGTGGTTGGCCGAAGCGGTATCCCTGCACATTCAACATATCAAAATGGCTGCAACGCTAACATAATCCATATTATAGGAACTCAATTTCATGTTCAATATTAGGGAGTGCTGAAGTTTTTCTTCTCCTGATACATACTAAATTTTCACTGCGTATAAAATACAGAAACCCCCCAAGCAAAATTGCTTGGGGGGGTCTTTTTATGCTTCTAATGCCTCCACTACTTTTTCCGCTGTACTTTTACTGGATTGTGGATTTTGTCCTGTAACTAAAAAACCGTCTCTAATCGCGTGATCAGACCAGTTTTCTTTCGCAAAGAAACGAGCGCCATTTTCACGAATCTTGGATTCCAGTAAGAAAGGCATATATTGATCTAATTGCATTTCTTTTTCTTCGCTATCTGTAAAGGAAGTAACATGTTTATCTTTCACTATTGGCGTACCATCTTGATATGTGGCGTTCACTAAACCCGCTGGCCCGTGACAAACCGAACCAATGATCCGATTACCTTCTGCAAACTGCTGAAGCAAATATTGTAATGTTTCATTTTCTGGAAAATCAAACATCGTTCCATGACCACCTGGCAGAAAGATCGCGTCAAATTCATCTGCGTCTTCTTTACTGACTTTTGCCGTGTGCTTCAGTTGCGCTTCTGCTTCCTTCCATTCAGGCTTGTCTTCCACACTGTTCGGATCTAATGCTACTTCCCCACCTTCGATACTTGTTACTTTTATATGGTATCCTTTTTCTTTAAAAACTAAATAGGGAACAGCAAATTCTTCTAACCAAAGTCCTGTTTTATGCTGATCACTGATCTTTGTGTGATTGGTAACAACCATTAACACTTGCTTTGTCAAAGTATTCCTCCTAACAGTTTATAAGTTCCTTACACAGTACAATATACCCGTTCTAAAGATATGTTTAAACATCAATACATTAGGCAACCGCCCATTTTATCTGGTTATATACCCATAAAATAGGTTCTTGGAATACTATATAGCACGTTAGGCTGGAGGTGATTATCATCACAAATTTGTATCAATATACCGATATTGAAAAGCTGTCAAGTTGGGAACAAACGGTAATGGAAAGTTTTAAACGTAAAATGACTGATCGGCAACATCCATTTCCCTGTATCCCAGCTACCATTGGTTTTTCGACAAATCAATTACGCTATGGCTTTGCAGGTGACCCTGCTGATCATTCAACCATTCAAGATGTAGCAGCATTGCTTTCAGCATACACTAAACAATCAACAACTAACGGCCGTTATACTTCGCTTATTATATTCTTTCAATCCTCCGATAAACCTGAACTTTCCCCATCAGTAGAAAACTTTGAAAAACTTTTTTGGAATCTTTTAGAACGACTAAGCAAATATGACGAGAGGGAATGGCCAACTGATATTCCGACAGATCCTCATGATCCCGTCTGGGAGTATTGCTTTCAAGGAGAACGATACTTCATGTTTTGCGGCACACCGGCGCATAAGAATCGAGTGAGCAGGCAATTTGACAGTTTTATGCTCGCCATCACCCCTCGATGGGTATTAGAACAATTTAACGCTTCTCCGAAACATGCAGCAAAGATAAAACAACAAGTCAGAAAGCGGATAAATGACTATGATCTGCTCTCTGTTCATCCTGCATTAAACAGCTACGGCGAATCTGATAACTTTGAATGGAAACAATATTTTTTACGTGATGACGACAGTTCAATACAACAATGCCCTTTCCATCGATAATCTTAATGATTAATATCGTTGTTCTCCTGTGCCAGTGCCTGTATTTGCATAAAGAATTTTTCAACCGTTGTGGAGCCTACACGATCGTATTTAGCCAATATAAATAACTCCTGAGGCAACTGTCCAACGTATTCGATACCGTCATGGTGCATTTGCCTTAAGAAATAAGGAAAGCCTGAAAAATATGCGTCCGTTAACGGAATGTTGGCCAATCGTTCTGTCATAATAAGGTATTGATTACGGAAAAATAATAAAAGCTCACCAGGTCGTTGATGAGTAATTTTTCTTCTAGTCCATTCCTGCTCGACGAATCGAACTAAATCTTGAAACATCAACTGCTCATTTTCGACCTTATACCGTTTTACACACTTTGAAATGTCTTCCAAGTCTTCAGGAAGCTCACTCATAATCCGAGCTTGCTGGACACCACCTAAAGCTACCATAAATCTGGTGGATTGTTCAAAGCGTTGCGGCAATAAAAATACATCACGCAAAAAATAAGGTATATCGATGGATTGATGTTTATAAGTAATCGTACGAATAATGATTTCTCCAGGAAGGCTGACAGCTTCTTCATGGTGTTGGTGTCTTACATCTTCTGCTTCTGTTTCAGTCATCAATTGAAAATGATCTACAAGACGTTGTTCCAATGCATGTAATTTCAGCTCTAATTCTTGAAAGTCGTATTGATGATCAGTTGCAAGGCATGGTTCCTGATAGGCTGGGACGATAATGGAAGGTGATCCATACACCTCCACATACCACTTCATTACAATGTATAAATCTTCCCAAGCTTCTAATGCTTCACGATAACGAAATGCACGTACCTGATGAGCCGCTTGGTTGCCTAACTGTCGAATTCGATCCAAGGCTTCACATGGGTCGTCTGTGACCAACCCTTTCAACTGCAAAATCTTGATCCGATTTTTTAGATTGTTAGATGACCCAGCATCGATACTTTCTATTCGTAATACTCGCTGTACAATATTCTCAATAAATGCTCGTGTGTGAGTTAACATAGTTCTCGGACTTGAAAACACGCTAAATTCTAATTCTCGCGCAATCGCAGCTAGATCAAAGGACACTTCATTAAGAAAATAATAAAAATAGTTCTGTTTCACATCTTCCATCTTGAATCGTTACCTCTCTGTTGTCTTTTTTTGTTTTGTCACCAAAACATGAGAAAACGAGGTTAGAAAGTATGGTCATTCTACCTCGTTTAATAGTTGCCACTGAAGAATCATTGTGACTGTTATAAAACTTACTTTTTCTTACAAACAAAGAATATTCGTTCATTCTCTTCTGGGTTTTCCGATTTTGTTAATGAGAAATCACCATAGATACCTTGTAAATGAAATCCTGTTTGCTCTAATAAATGAACGTACGAGTCCACTGCAAATGTACGTTGAACATGCTGTTCATCAAATCGCTGGTACTGGCCAGTCGATTCATCCAGCAGGAAAAAGGTGAGATCATGCTCCACACTTCCTACCTCTTCCCCTTGTTCGCATAACCAAACATAGGTAATATCTTCGTATATTTCAGAAAATGTATGACCTATCATATCTTCAGCAAAATGCTTAAGACTGTGTATATCAAATATAAAATATCCTCCATCCACAAGACAATGCTGTACATTCCGAAAAACTGTTTCTAAATCTTTAGCTGACGTAATATAGTTGATCACATCACATAAACTGACCACTGCATCAAAACCGTGCAATCCATTTAATTCACGAATATCTTGTTGAATATACTGAATGCCTGATGTGTTTGATTGCGCATATGCCAGCATATCTTCCGACACGTCCACACCGGTTACAGAGAAATTAGCATTCGCAAAGCGCTTGCTCATTCTTCCCGTTCCACAGCCGAGATCAAGTAACCGCCCCTCTTTAATGAACTGTTCAACAAAAGCCTGCCAATGGTCATACAATTCATCATCCATTAACACATCGTAAATATAAGCTAGTTTAGAGTATGCCATTTACAATTTCACTTCAAGCTGCGGAGCATCTCCCCACAATTTCTCTAAATTGTAATATTGGCGTTCATCACGATGGAAAATATGGCATACTACATCACCAAGATCAACAAGTACCCATCTTGCTTGATCAAAACCTTCCAATCGCTTTACTTCAATTTCTTCTTCTTGCGCAAAATCTTTAACCTCACGAGCAATGGCCTGCACCTGACGTTCATTCGTCCCTTGACAAATTAAAAAATAATCAGCGATTAGCGACACATTTTTCATGTCCATAATAACGATGTCTTCAGCTCTTTTGTCATCGCATGCTTTTGCTACTTGATCCGCTAATTGTTTACTATCCATTCATGTTCCTCCCTATTTTTTCATTATATAATTGAAATGTATCAGGATAAATCGGTTGTTCTTTTCCCATTAAAAACTGTATCGTATTCCTGGCTGCTAACCAGCATGCCCTGTCGATATTATCAAACACTAAACCTCTGACTTCTTCAACACCTGCGAAGTCTCTTCCGGGCTCTACATAATCTGCAATAAAAATGATCTTCTCCATTAAAGTCATGTTCCGTTTACCAGTAGTATGCCAATAAATAGCACTTTGTATTTCAGGATCCGAGATACCCACCTCACGATCGATCATGATCGATCCTACTGGACCATGCCATAATTCCTGATGGTATTCTAACAAATCATGAGGCAGTTTTTCTTTTATAATCCATCTTTTCATTTCTTCTGGGTGACGGTATTTAGCATAATCATGGAAGATAGCAGCTAGTTCCACTTTTTGACGATCAACCTGATAATGTTCTGCTAAGTTCAATGCTGTTTCCATCACGCGAACTGTGTGCTCGTACCTTTTTTTTGTTAATTGTTTTTCTACTAATTTTAATGCTTCTGCTCTGTTCATTTCTTTCCACTCCCTTTTTATTAAAAAAGGATTACTACATTTTATGAATATAATTGATATTTATTAATCATTGCAATAACTTCCGGTGAGGTCAGATACCTTACAGACTCACCAGACTGAAGCCGATCACGAATCAGTGTAGAGGAAATTTCAATTAATGGCATTTCCACTTCCTCTACGTTGTAAATCGAATCCAACGTATAACCAGGACGCTTTACGCCAATAAAAGGAACTAACTCCATTAATTCATTAATTCGGTACCAATTAGGTAAATATTCCACCATATCCCCGCCAATAATAAAGTAAAATTGTACGTCCGGATACTGTTCTTGAAGTAGTTTGATGGTATGAACCGTATAAGATTTTTCTTCTCTGTCTACTTCAATCGTGTGAACAGAAAAAGCGGGATGATCTTGAATGGCAATACGTGTCATTTCCACTCTATCTTTTGCTGTCGTATTTGCTTCTTCTTTGTGTGGCGGCTTAAAAGATGGAATAAACCAGACCTCGTCTAATTCCATCTGTTGATAAGCGTGCTCCGCCATGAGTAAATGACCATAATGCGGCGGATCAAAGGTGCCGCCGAATAAACCAATTCGTTTCATGCTGGTCACCTGCTTTTAAGGTAAAGTAATTTGTTTGTTTTCTTGTGATTCTTTATATAATACGATGGTGTTACCAATAAGTTGCACAACAAATGCCTCAGCACCATCAGCAAGTGCGTCTGCTACATCGTTTTTATCTTCCATACAGTTTTGTAAAATGGATACTTTAATTAATTCTCTCTTTTCCAATGCTTCACTAATCTGTTTGATCATATTTTCGTTAACACCATCTTTGCCCACTTGAAAAATCGGGTTCAGATGATGCGCTTCCGCTCGTAAAAAGCGTTTTTGTTTTCCAGTTAAATTCAACTATTTTCACCTCTTAATTTTTTTTCTAATTCATCTACAAGATGATGAATCTCCAATGATTGTCCTGTCCATTTCTCGAAAGCCAACTGTCCTTGATATAATAACATTGCGTGTCCATGATGGATAGAAGCTCCACGATCAGATGCATCTTGTAGCAACTGTGTCATAATTGGCTGATACACAATATCACTTACTACTGTATCCGCAGA
Organism: Gracilibacillus salinarum; assembly: GCF_022919575.1. Taxonomy (NCBI): domain Bacteria; kingdom Bacillati; phylum Bacillota; class Bacilli; order Caryophanales; family Bacillaceae; genus Gracilibacillus; species Gracilibacillus salinarum. Next base: position 803,693 of record NZ_CP095071.1, read on the forward strand.
TAAATTCTCTAATGATAGTACCTGCTGATCGACATGTGGCTTCATACCGACAGATGTTGTTTGAATTATCAGGTCATAATGACCCAAGTACTCTTCCGCCTCTTGAAAGGTCAACACTTGTGTGTCAACACCTGGAAATCGCATGGAAGCAATTAATTGTTCCGCTTTAACTACCGAACGATTTGCTATGTCAACACGTCCAATTTCCTCTTGAATCAACGCGCGATAAATACCACGAGCTGCTCCACCAGCTCCTAATAATAACACAGATGTGTTTTTATTTAAAAGATTTGGAAATGGGTCTGTTAATGACCGGATATAACCTGCACCATCCGTGCTGTACCCTTTCCACTTACCATTTTGTAATACTACTGTATTGACAGCACCGAGAATTCTTGCATCCTCATCTATTTCATCCAAAAAATCGACGATCATCTGTTTATAAGGAACAGTTACATTAAAACCATCGATTCCTTCCTGTTTTAAATACTTTAGGACATTCGGAAGCTGCTGATGATCTCCCTCATATAATTTATATTCCCCATCTAATCCTGCTAAATCCAAGAAATGTTTGTGAATCCATGGAGATAGCGAATGTCCAATTGGATGACCAATTAATCCTAATTTATAGCGCAATTATTTCTCCTCCCCAAGCTTTTTTATATTAAAGCGGAACGCAACGAGATATGGACCCCCTTAGGTACATGAATGGAAACCGTAACTCCTCCTTCAGGTACAGTTATCCAGCCAAGACCTGGAATGACAATATCCGTTTTATCATACGGAATCTTCATTGTTTGTTTCACTAATGGTGGAAGCATTTCCATTGTCTCGGGGCTAGGTGGCTGTAATAAATCACCAACATGCTTTTCATAGAATGTATCCGCCTGATCCAATTTTGTACGGTGTATCATCAAAAGGTTTGAAACATAACAAACAAAGGATTGTTTCACTCCTTTTTCAAAATCGAAACGAGCAAATCCACCTAAAAACAAGGTTTGTTTGTCTTGCAACTGATATACTTTCGGTTTGATTTCTTTTTTTGGCGTAATAAGTTTCAGGTCTTTATCTGTTACATAATGTACAAGTTGTGTACGATTAACAACACCTGGTGTATCGTACATGTATGACTTCTCATCCAATGGAATCTGAATAAAACCAAGTGTCGTTCCAGGGAAGTACGATGTAGTTATCGCATCTTTTACCCCACTTGAACGATTAATAAGCTGATTAATAAATGTCGATTTTCCAACATTCGTACAGCCAACGACGTACACATCCTTGCCATTACGCCTTGCTTCGATTTCTGCCTCCATTTGTTCAAACCCTTGCCCTTTCGCTGCTGAAACGAGAAAAACATCCTGTACAGTTAACCCGAAATCACTGGCTGTTTTTTTCATCCAATGGATCAATTTGTTATGATTCGTGGATTTTGGTAATAAATCTACTTTGTTTCCGACAAGTATTACCGGATTTTTCCCAGTCAAGCGTTGCAAGCCAGAGATAAAACTGCCATTAAAATCAAATATATCAACAATTTTCACAACCAAACTGTTTGTGTCACTGACTTGATGGATCATGCGTAAATAATCATCATCTGTATATTCTACTTCCTGTACCTCATTATAGTGCTTTAGGCGAAAACAACGCTGACAAATAATATGTTCATTTGATAGTGCACTTTGAGGAACAAAGCCTGACTTCGTTTTGTCTTCTGTTTGTATTTCCGCTCCGCAGCCTTCACAATATATCTTCTCCATTATTTATCCTCCCAGCTAATCATACCTTTTTTGTGCATCCAATTTAGTATACGTCTTTCGATCATCCGATTAAATCTTGTTATCTTACCATCTGTTTCTACAATGGGTACAACTAGAATTGTGTGAAAGCCGGCAAAGTTCCCGCCAAGTACATCTGTCAGTAACTGGTCACCAATAACTACGATCTCTTCTTTTTTTAAGTCCATTTGTTTCGCTGTCCGGTTAAATGCACGCACTAATGGCTTCCTTGCACTATATACGAAAGGTGCTTCCAGTGGCTCTGAAAAGACACTTACTCGCTCTTTATCATTGTTTGAAATGATGGTTACTTTTATTTCATTTTCTTTCATTTCTTTAAACCAATCTATAACCTCTTCTGTTGCATCTTTCACGTCCCAGGCAACTAGAGTGTTATCAAGATCGGTAATTACTCCTTTAATACCCATTTCACGGAGCTTAGCCGGTGTTATATCTAAAACACGCTTCACATGCTCATTTGGTAAAAATTTAGTCAGCAATGGTAGTCCACCTCTATCTTAATAAATACATATCTTTTCCTATCATAAACAATTTTCAGCTATTGTTCAAAGAAATCTGTGACAAGACGAAATTATAACATAAAATGTGACAATAGGTCCTAAAATAACAGTAAAAAAGTATTGTATTCGTAAAATCGTTCGACAAATTATTACAAACTTTTTCCTGTGGATAACTTTGTGCACACCATCCACACTTATACCATCAACTTTAGGGGCATTTATGCACTAGTTACACACAAGTTATAAACAGGTATATGTAGATAAGTTAACAGTTGTCCGTAAGTTGATTTCATGCTACATTTACTATAACACGTAGCAGACATCCTAACTATTGGAGGGACAAGCTTTGGAAAACTTATCCGATGAATTACTAATTGAATCCTACAAAAAAGCTACCGAGCTTCAACTCAGCTATGAATTCATACAACTAATGGAAGAAGAGATGATCCGTCGCTCATTAATGGATTTTCTGGAGTACACTAATTAAATAAACCTAAGTAATATCAACTTAGTCGCGTAACGACTAGGTTTTTTTCTTTTATTCCCCCTCTTATCACCCCTTCTCTCATCCACTTTTCGACATATTTCAATCTTTTCTTTTCACTGTATCATGCCGCTCTATCCTTAAAGCTGACAAAAATTTTCTTTTAAAAAATTTTTTGATTTATATATAAATAGGATATTTCTCGTCTAATTTGGAATAACAAGAAGAAAGTACGGTTCACGTCTCTTGTGTTCCATAAAGTTTATAGATTAGAATAGAGTAGATGCTGCAATTTACAAAACATTATTATTAATTCAATCATAAGGGGGAGCCTCGATAGATGTTGTTCGCAGTTTTTTTGCCGGTATTACTGGCAATTTTTATCCCATATTTAAGTAAATGGAAGGAGAAGATACATACAGGCTATTTTGTATTGCTTGCGCCACTGGCTGTATTTCTTTACTTCATTCCACACATAGGTAATGATTTTACACCCGTTACCCAATCTTTTAACTGGATTCCATCCATGGATATTGGATTTGAATTTTATCTGGATGGTCTAAGTTTATTGTTTGTCTTATTAATAAGTGGTATTGGAACACTGGTCACGCTTTATTCGATCTTTTACCTGCATACCTCTGAAAGATTGGACCAATTTTACGTCTATCTCCTGATTTTTATGACCGCCATGTTTGGTGTCGTTTTATCCGATAACGTATTTGTTCTCTATGCATTTTGGGAGCTTACCTCGATTTCATCATTCCTGCTGATTGGATATTGGAATTATAAAGAACGTTCCCGTTATGGTGCATTAAAATCTATGTTGATCACTATTTTTGGTGGTCTGAGTATGTTCGGTGGTTTTATCTTACTTACCACTATTACAGGTACGAACAGTATACAAGAAATGATCCAACAAACAGACACGATTCTTTCGAGTCCATATTTCGGATTAATTTTAGCGCTAATATTATTAGGAGCATTTACTAAATCCGCTCAATTCCCTTTCCACATCTGGCTGCCAGATGCAATGGAAGCTCCTACGCCGGTGAGTGCTTACTTACACTCTGCCACAATGGTAAAAGCCGGGATTTTTCTAGTAGCCCGCTTCTCACCAATTTTCTCAGAAAGCGACTGGTTCTTCGTATTGGTAAGCGGATTTGGAATTATTACTTTAGTATGGGGTTCATTTATGGCAGTTCGCCAGACGGACCTAAAAGGTATTCTCGCCTTTTCTACCATCAGCCAGTTAGGTATGATTATGGCGATGCTCGGCTTTGGTACAAAACTTGCGATTTACGCAGCAGTCTTTCACATATTAAACCATGCTACATTTAAAGGCAGTTTATTTATGATCGCAGGTATCGTTGATCACGAGTCGGGTACACGTGATATTCGCAAATTAGGTGGCCTGGCAACCTTGATGCCTATCTCAGCAACATTAGCCTTTTTCGGTACGTTTTCTATGGCAGGTGTACCACTACCTTTCTTAAACGGGTTCTACAGTAAGGAATTGTTTTTTGATGCTTCCTTAGAATTACACGAATCCTCTATTGCATTTGCCAATATTTTAGCACAGGCTATCCCGTATTTAGCTGTTTTTGGAAGTATTTTCACATTTGTCTATTCCATGTATTTAGTGTTTGGAACCTTTATGGGCAAAAAGAAACTAGATCAGTTGCCTGCGAAGCCGCATGAAGCACCTGTTGGGATGTTAATTTCACCGATGATACTTATAGTAGGTGTTATCCTTATCGGTTTATTCCCGAATTTTGTGAACAGTACTTTCTTAGCCCATACAGCGGAAGCAATCTACGGTGCACCTGTCGATAAGCATGTTCAGTTTTGGCATGGATGGGACAGCCCGCCACTGTATATGTCATTGGTGGTTGTCGGGATTGGTACAGTACTAGCGTTGACGATAAAATACTGGAAAAATATTTATCAATACTTCCCAGGAAAGCTCAGCTTAAATAAAGCATACGATTTTCTTGTAGATCAATCTGAAAAAACATCCGCAAGAATTACGAACAGTTATATGAATGGTTCATTAAACCGTTATATGTCGCTGATCTTAATCGCAATTGTCAGTTGTACGTTTGCCATACTTTGGATTACAGATGGATTTGCCTGGGATACCAGTAACCTGGCCGACATTACAGTGCATGAGATTCTGATTGCTGTTGCAATGGCTGTTGCTGCTATCTTTACGATCTTCACCAAAAATAAGGTTGCTTCTATTTTAATCCTAGGTGTGGTCGGTTACGGCTTATCATTATTATTTATTCTGTATAGTGCACCAGATTTAGCCTTAACCCAACTCGTTGTTGAGACGATCACAGTAGCCTTATTTTTACTATGCTTCTATCATTTACCGGACCTTCGTGAAAGAACAGAAGGTAAAGCGAAAAAACTTAGGAACCTCATTATTTCTGTTGGTTTCGGTGCAATGATGACGATTGTTGCCATATCGGCACATAGTACAAAATTATTCGAAAAGATTTCTGATTACTTCCTCGAAACAGCTCATGATATCGGAGGCGGCGATAACGTCGTAAACGTCATTTTAGTCGATATGCGTGGAGTTGATACTTTATTTGAGATTGTCGTATTAGGAATAGCTGCTTTAGCCATTTATGGCCTTATCAAGCTTCGCAACAAAAAGGGGGCAAAATAAATGGAAATCGTCATGTCGATTCTAGCAGGAATTTTGTTTACAACTGGTATCTATAATATGTTACAAAAGCAGATGCTGAGAATTATTATTGGTACTGCTTTGGTTTCCCACGGAGCTCACCTGTTTATTTTAACAATGGGGGAACTGAAACGTGGGAAACCACCAGTTCTTAGTGATGAAATCGCAAATTATAGCGATCCGCTTCCACAAGCATTAATCCTTACATCGATTGTAATTAGCTTTGGTGTCACAAGTCTATTACTTGTACTGGCTTATCGTGCCTCCAAGGAGAATGGAACAGATAATATGGAGAAATTAAGGGGAAACGAAAATGATTAGTAACTTAGCTGTATTACCAATAGTCATACCGCTGATCGCAGGTGTCATAGCCATACTCATTCACCGTAAACTGACCATCGTCAGACGTTTTGCTCAGATATTGACAGTCGTTAATACGATTGTAGTCGCTTATGTATTATTTTATGTCAGTCAGAATGGTGCTGTCGTTTTAGAGGCAGGTGATTGGATGGCGCCATTCGGCATCGTCCTTGTTGCCGATCTCTTATCAGTGGTATTAGTGTTTACCACCAATATCATCGCTCTTGCTTGTGTGTTTTATGCACCGAAGTCATTAAGTGATCAACAAGAAGAATTTTACTTTTACACGTTCTACTTTCTGCTGATATCAGGGGTGTCCGGAGCGTTTATAACAGGTGATTTATTCAACCTGTTCGTGTTCTTTGAAGTACTTCTGATGGCATCTTATGGACTGATTGTATTAGGTGGCGAAAAGGTCCAATTGCGAGAATCAATAAAGTATGTATTGATCAACCTCTTTTCATCAATGCTTTTTGTCACAACAATCGCGTTTTTATATTCCGTCGTTGGTACGGTAAATATGGCGCAAATTGCGCAACGTGTCGGCGAAGTAGAACAAACAGGCGTACTAACTGCAATCGGAATCTTGCTGTTTTTCGTATTTGGTACGAAAGCTGCCCTATTCCCGTTATATTATTGGCTTCCAAAGCCTTATATAGCGCCTAACCCAGTTGTTTCTGCTTTGTTTGGTGCCCTTCTGACAAAGGTTGGTATTTATTCATTGCTACGTGTGTTTTCAATCATTTTTGTTCACAAAAGTGACATTACGCATGAATTGTTTATCTGGATAGCTGCCCTCACCCTAATATTTGGTGCAATCGGCGCAATGTCAACAAACAATATAAAATTAATTGTAGCTTATAATATTATTCCGGCAGTGGGCTTTATGCTTCTAGGAATTGGTGTCTATAACAGTACAGGTTACGCAGGTACCGTTTACTATCTAGTTAGTGACATGATTATTAAAGCTGTTCTGTTTCTGCTTGTAGGTGCAATCGCCTATTTAACTGGAACAAGTGATTTGCGAAAGATACGTGGTTTAATACACTATTATCCATTCCTCGGCTGGCTATTCTTTATCGCAGCTCTGGTTTTAGCTGGTATTCCACCGTTTAGCGGATTCATTGGCAAATTATTATTACTGCAAGGTGCGATAGAATCTGACCAAATCATTGTCGCCTTAATCGGGCTGGCAGCCAGTTTATTAATCTTATTATCTGTGATGCGAATATTCATCCGTGGTTTCTGGGGGGAAAAAGACGAATCCATTATCCCTGACAAAAAAGCTGCAAGAAGCTTTGCATTACCTGTAGTCTTTCTTCTGTTTTTCTCGATTTTGCTTGGTGTCGGTGCAGAATGGTTCTACCCGAGCATAGCGTCAATCGGGGATTATCTAATGAACCCGGAAACCTATATTCAATCTGTATTAAAGGAGTAAATCTATATGACTCTTCAAATTGTATTAAATGTCATTATCGCTATCATGTGGATGTTTTTAACGGAGACCTATACCTTCGTATCCTTTCTTTCAGGTTATATCATGGGGATACTGCTATTGTTCCTGTTAAGACGTTTTATTCCTGATACGTTTTATTTTAAGCGTGTATGGAAAATAATAAAACTTGTCTTTCTCTTTATCAAAGAGTTACTGATTGCGAATTGGGATATTTTAAAATGGGTGTACAAACCTAAAAAAGATTATAAACCTGGCATTTTTGCCTTACCTACTGAATTAAAAAGCAACTGGGAGATTACGATACTAACCTCTTTAATATCGTTAACACCGGGTACGTTGTCGGTTGCTGTATCCGAAGGTAACAGTGTGATCTATATCCACGCAATGGATATTGACACGAACGAAACAGCAATTGAAGCGATTAAAACAACATTTGAACAGGCGATTATGGAGGTGACGAGATGAATGAACTGATTAATACGATTGCAATTGTATGTATGATTGTCGTTACTATTTCCATTGCACTCTTATTATTTCGAGTCATAAAAGGCCCGACTAATCCTGATCGTGCTGTAGCGCTTGATGCGATTGGTGTGAACTTAATGGGGATGGCTGGTCTAAGTGCTATTCTGCTCGTCACTACTCGTCTGAATGATGTTATCTTATTAATCGGGATTCTGCTATTTGTTGGAACCGTTGGTTTAGCAAAATATTTAGAAAAGGGTGTTATCATTGACAGGGACGACGACTGAATTCATTATGAATATTTTGGTGATCGTATTTTTAATTACTGGTACCTTCTTCGTCATCTCGGCGTCTATTGGTGTGATTCGCTTTCCTGATGTATACACAAGATTGCACGCTTCGACCAAAGCGGCAACACTTGGTATCTCAGGAATCATGATCGGTGCTTTTATCTTCTTATATGTAGAGCATCAGATTGTCAGTGGTAAGCTGATCTTAGGAATTATTTTCATTCTGCTAACCGCTCCCGTATCCGCCCATATGATCGGCCGCGCCGCCCACTCCATTGGCATAAAACCTTGGAGCCAGGACGGTAATACGAAAGACGAATACGCAGACACACTAAAAGAAAAATGAAAGAATCAGTAAGATCAATTTTGATCTTACTGATTTTTTTATGAGTAAAGAAAGTATATGTACAGTCACAGCAGTAATCACTTTGAACATGAATTTTATTTCCTATAATATGGATTATGTTAACTAAGCATTACTAGCCAAGCATCCATATTGAGATATTTAATGTGCTAGAATACCGCTCTGTCCAACCACTCCGCGTCCTGCGGGGCACGGCTGAAGCTAACTTTGTGAAGAAGAGCGCTTCACAAAGTGGATCTTCAGCGCCTGCCTTTCCCGCGGGAGTCTCCGTGGTTGGCCTACGCTAGAATTGGGATTCTACAATTTTTGGTAGAGCTAGCATATTGATCGTATGCATAAATAATAGTTATTGAAAAATGCCTAGAACCACTGCTTTTTGCTGTCCCATGCGTTGTAGCACTTCCTTTAAGCGTAGGAAATATGCGGAGACTCCCGTGGAATCAGCGCGAGCTGAAGATCCACTTGGTAAAGAAAAGAATTTTCTTTACCAAGTTAGCTGAAGCCGTGCCCACAGGACGCGGAGCTTATTTCCGAAGCTTTGCTAAGCACAGTAAAAATGTCATAATCACCAAATGAAAATACAATCTTACAGCATTAGATAGATTCTTACTTAGCAAAAAATATGATATGTCTTTACAGCGCAGTATGCTTCTACTACGTAATACTAGGATAAATCTAACATAGGCATAGCACTATGTGCATAATTGATTTCGTGGTAAAGCGTCTGTCATTAACTGGTACAACTTTTGGCATTCGGTGGTAAAAAGTCTGTCAGAGGTGGTGCATTTCAGTGGCTGTAATCAGTATTACGGACGGTTAGCGCCTTGATAAAAAGATTCATACACTATCTGATAAGAAATAGCCGTGTCACTCGGCACCTGGAAACAAGGAAACTTCCTGCATCGCCCTACCATAAAGAAAATGAAGTTACGTTCCTATAATGTGCATTATATAATGCTAGCATTGCGATCACTTTGATATATTATTGTATGTGCTGGGGTACCACTTCGGTTCTACGCTAGAATTGCTACTCTACAGCCTTTGTGAGCTAGCATATTGATTGCATTTATAAATAACAGCTTTGGAATAGCATAATGCTTAGAATTACTGCTTTTAACTGTTATATAATTTGTAGCACTTCCTTTAGGGCGGGGACTCCCGTGGGATCAGCGCAGCCTAATTCCGAATCTTTGCTACGCAGGTAAGCGATATCAAAATGACCATTTTGCAATACAAATTTTGTAAACATCATCCATATTATTAAGTAGTTATTTAATAACTAATCCAGCCACTTTTAAAATTAACAACTGCTAACTGCAATTTGAATTATTAGCTTGACCATATGACACAATGGACAAACGTGCGGCATAAACTGAAGTATGGGCGAATACCTACTATCTAGGAGGTGTCATATTGTCAATTTTATTTGGCATTTTAGCGATTATCAAAGAAGCACTATTCTTTGTTGCTTACGTAAAAAACAATACGTTTCCTCAGCCACTCTCTCCTAAAGAAGAGGCGGAAATGATTGAAAAAATGCAAGATGGCGATGAAAACGCCCGCAACAAATTAATCGAACATAATTTACGATTAGTGGCTCATATCGTTAAGAAATTTGAGAACACCGGAGAAGATGCCGAGGATTTAATCTCCATTGGAACAATCGGCCTCATAAAAGGCATTGAGAGCTATTCTAGTGGCAAAGGGACTAAACTGGCCACATATGCCGCCAGGTGTATTGAAAACGAAATTCTGATGCATTTACGAGCCATGAAGAAGACGAAGAAGGATGTCTCCTTGCAAGATCCAATTGGTCAGGATAAAGAAGGTAATGAAATTAGCCTGATTGATATTTTAGAAGCAGAAAATGAAGATATTACAGAGGCGATTCAACTTCATATGGAGTTGAAAAAGATCGAAAAATACTTACGTGTACTTGATAAACGGGAAAAGGAAGTCATTATTGCAAGATTTGGTTTGGGCAAAACAGACGAATTAACGCAACGAGAAATAGCCAAGAAACTTAAAATATCACGGAGTTATGTCTCCCGCATAGAGAAAAGAGCTTTAATGAAAGTCTTTCATGAATATTACCGTAATGAATTAAAATAGCTGTCGAGTTCTCGACAGCTATTTTTCTTATTCATTTATATTTTTGACAACATCCATAATAATCGTTGCAGCATGATTTGCCGCTTTTTGCAAGAAAGCATCGAAAGATACAGAGGACTCTTTGCCAGCAATGTCAGATAAAGCTCGGATAATAACAAAAGGACGTCCATATTGGTAACATACTTGAGCAACAGCTGCTGCTTCCATTTCAGCAGCAATCATATCCGGGAATTTCTCTCTAACAACCTGAACACGTTCTGCTTCCTGCATAAACGTATCACCCGTGCTAATTAGACCTTTCATTGCATCGGCATCAGTTAATTGCTTTGCAGCGAGCATCGCCTTCTCTATCAATACAGGATCAGCGTGAAATGTTGCAGGTAAACCTGGCACCTGACCGTACTTATAATCAAATGCAGTAACATCCACATCATGATGAACTACTTCAGTAGAAATAACCAGATCACCGACCTCTAAATCACTATGAAATCCACCCGCAGACCCTGTATTAATTACAAAATCCGGCTGATACCTTTCAAATAAGATGGTGGTAGAAATCGCTGCATTGACTTTGCCAATACCTGATTTTAAGAGGACTGCTTCCTTTCCTTCTAACTGACCGATATAAAATTCACCATTCGCTATATGCTCCGTGTTTTTAATCTCCATTTTATTTTTTAGCAACTCTACTTCTTCATCCATTGCTCCAATTATACCAATCATTGTTAATCCTCCTCAGATGTCTTCTCTTTACTAATACGTTGTCTATGATTTTTTATCGTTCTCCTTAAGTTCTTCTACCAGTGTTGGCTGCCAGCCTTTTCCTTCTGCCCATTGCAGGGAGACCCGGTACGTTTGGTCCTGATTAGAAGTAGGTGATACGGTAGCTTCTGCCTGTTGCTCTCCTGCTCTGCCAAGATACCATACTACTTGTTCTCCAACTGGTATGCCTGTTGCTACTTCGACCGCTTTTTGCATTTCATTCCAATCTACAGACCCTTTTTCAAACGTCATCGCTGGTTCTGATTGTTCTGAGTCGACTGCTTGCCAATTCCCTTCATATGCTTCACTAACATTGCTGTCATTTGATTCTACTTGTTGTGTTTCAGTTTCTTCATCAGAAGATGCTTCTTCATCTTCATCATTCGATTCTTCCTGATTCTGATTGTCTTCGTCTTCCACGACTTCCAATTCCTTTTCACTAGACTCTTCTTCAGGTGACATGTCAGTAGATTCATCAGACGGGTTATTCAATTCATGATTGTCTGGCTCACTATCTGCACTGTTATCTGACCCTGATGCCGTTGGCTCCTCATCTCCACCACCAACTATTACAAGCGTGATAATAAGAACTGCCAATACGCCACCAATAGCGGTTAACCACGTGATTGCCTTCGTATTTGTTCGTTTCTTTTCATAGCGATTTTTTCTTGTTATTTTTCCAAATTTATCTGACATATTCTCACCCTCCCCATCGTCATTATACTAAAAAATGCTGGATACCACCAAACTAAATGATATCTTGGGTAATTAGATCGATTTTTTTCTTTTTTTGTCATACTTGCAGGAGTTTGTCCATATACATGGAATATAATAAATAAGATGATAATGTAAGGAGCGTGTGCAATGTTGAGAACTACTACATTTGACCGAAATCTATGGCAGTTAACAACTTTCGAATCCATTAGCTATGATAAAGAGGAACAAATTTTAATTATTCATTTTCTCGATGAGACCACGCTAAAGTTTGACTCAATCCCTGAAGACCTGGTGTTTGCTTTCATTTTAACGACAAACAAAGATTATTTCATTGAAACGAAACTGAAACCTTTACAATATACAACATAGAAAAACATAAAATGGATGTCTAAGGAAGACATCCATTTTACGTTAGAAATTTATTGTACTTTTAAAATTTTGACGTTCATATCACCGGCAGGAGTAGGAACAACGACTTCTTCCCCAATGGAATGACCTAGTAAACTTTTAGCGATTGGTGAATCATTGGAGATTTTCCCTTCGAATGGATCTGCTTCCGCACTACCTACAATTGTGTAGCTTTCTTCTTCTCCGTCAGGTAATTCTTGGAATGTGATGGTTCTCCCTAAGGAAACAACATCTGGATTAGCATCTTCATCTGTGATGATAACCGCATTGCGGATCATATTCTCTACTTGAACGATACGTGATTCTACAAAAGCTTGTTCATCTTTAGCTGCATCATATTCCGAGTTCTCTGATAAATCACCAAAATCTCTGGCAATTTTAATGCGTTCTACAACTTCTTGTCGTCGCTCTGTTTTTAAATATTCTAATTCATCTTCAAGCTTTTTTAATCCTTCTTCTGTCATAAAAAATTCTTTTTCTTCTGGCATTATCCTACACTCCTTCTATCTATTGCTATGAGTCAACCTTTATAAATGTACTTTCATTGTATGTCTAATCTTAAGAAATAGCACTGATCATAGCAGATATGATATGTAAATGCTTAATTTACTAAACACTACTATCTCAAATTTTCTTATTTTTTTCAATAGTTTTATTTGTAGTATTTTAGCAATTATATATTTAGCATATCACTATATCGAAATATTCTACTCGATATCAAGTATTTTTTCAATTTTTGTCGCTAACAAATCGATTGCAACCTCGTTCTGACCGCCTTCTGGGATAATGACATCTGCATATCGTTTTGTCGGTTCAATAAATTGTAAGTGAGCTGGTCGAACCGTTTGAATATACTGATTAATCACGGAATCGATCGAGCGGCCTCGTTCATTTATATCTCGTAATAATCTTCGAATGATACGCAAATCCGCATCTGTATCTACAAAAACTTTAATATCCATCAATTCCACCAATCTTGGATCATCAAGAATGAGAATACCTTCAATAATAATCACATCTTTAGGTTCAATAGGAATAACCTGTTCAGAGCGCGTATGCATGGTATAATCGTATACTGGTTTATTGACAGTTTGTTGCTCTGATAATTGTTTAATATGTTCAATTAACAAATCATGGTCAAATGCGAGTGGATGATCATAGTTTGTTTGCAGTCTTTCTTCCATCGGCATGTCCGACTGATCTTTATAATAATAGTCTTGCTCTATAACAAGAACAGATTGATCTCGAAATCGATTTTGGATAGACTTGGTTACAGAGGTCTTTCCCGATCCTGATCCGCCTGCTACACCAATTATTACTGGTTTCTCCTTGCTCATATATCTTGCACCTCTACTCTTTCTTTTTTATGCTGATAGCTATGCCATCCCCCACCGGCACAATAGTTGTATGAAAATCTGGGTGTTGAACTAACCATTGATTATACTGGTCAATTTTGTTCGCCAGATTTTGCAGCCTTTTGGGAGCCTCTGATGCATCTGCCACTAGTCCTCTGAAAAGAACATTGTCGGTAATGATGATACCGGTATTGCTAAGCGCAGGAAGATAACTCTCGAAAAAACGGTGATACTGTCCTTTTGCCGCATCAATGAAAATCATATCATATGGCCCTTTAGCCAGAATTTCTGCTTCTTTTTCCAATGCATCCCCAAAAATCACATCAATGTTTTGTTGCCCTTGCTGCATTTCAATATTGTGCATTGCTCTTTGATACATTTGCTGATCACGTTCCACCGTGACAACGGATGTATTAGGATGGGCTTCTAACATCCTTAATGCAGAATACCCGATCGCTGTACCGATTTCAAGTATTTTAGCAGGCTGATGTACGCGAACAAGCTGTTGCAGCAAACTAATGCCTTGTTTATCCATGATCGGTACATGGTACTCCATGGCTTCTTCTTCTAATACTTGTACCCAACTTTCAGGATTTGGCGCTATCTCATTTAAATAAGAAATAATTTCTTTTGAATGCACGTTTATTCTTTCCTTTCCGTAACAGGCAAAAGCAGGGAGAACCTCCCCTGCTTTTGATTATTGGTTATGAATGTATTTATCTTCTAACGCTTGATGCTCTTCATAGGACTTGGAATAATATACCGTTCCTTCTGAATCAGCTAAGAAATAGAGAAAATCATTTTCTGCTGGCTCCAACACTGCTGCAATAGAACTCTCTCCAAAGTTTGAGATCGGTCCTACAGGCAAACCTTTTACCTTATAAGTATTGTAAGGAGAATCGATTTCGTAATGGTCATAAGTTAAGCGTGAAATATGTTCTCCGTGGGCATAAATAACTGTCGGGTCTGTCTGCAATGGCATATCACTTGCCATCCGATTATAGAATACACCGGCTATTTTCTTTCTGTCCTCAGGTGTAGGTGCTTCCTCTTCTACTAAAGAAGCAAACGTCAGCACTTGATGTACATTATAATCAGATTCTTCGATTTGGTCATAATGTGCCAACACAACATTATTAGTCTTCTCCAGCATTTTTGTAATGATTTTATCAATAGTTGGACTTTCCGTGAAGAATTCATAGGTTGCCGGGAATAGATATCCTTCCAAAGGGTACTTAATCGATTCATTCAGTATCTCATCTGTAAGGATAGTCGGGTATCTATCAATTAATTCTTTGATATATTCCTGATCATTCATCTTCTCCAGAAATTCTTCCTGTTCAATCCCTGCATTTTCGGCAAATATTGATGCAATTTCTTCTATATTTCTTCCTTCTGGTACTGTCACTCGCAATACAGCATCTTGTTGGACAGAGCCGGTTTCCAACTCTGAAGTTATTTCTGAAAGTGTCATGGAAGGTGAAAGTTCGTAATCACCCGCTTGAAATCCTGTCGCATTATTAAACTTGACATAAAACCTGTAAATTAAACTATTAGCGATAACTCCTTTTTCTTCCAATATTTTCGCGATTTCAGAACTGGAAGATCCTAAGGGAATCGTAATATTAATCGTTTCTTCACTATCTGGATCAACTGGTGATACACCTTTTTCGACAAATTTATATGCACTGTATCCGCCAATTATCAGAATGAGCGATAATAGCAACAGCACAATGATTATAATTTTTCTTGCGATACTTGCCTCTTTCGCGCTTTGTTGTGAGATTTCTTTATATGTAAGCTTGTCTTTCTTTTGTTTGTCATCTTGTTCGTTACTCATCAGGTCTCCCCCTTTCACCCGCTATATTATACTACAATTTTCGCAAAAGGAAAACACAACACGCAATTATTTGGATTAATTGTCGATAATAAAAGAAATTCTGAACATATTTTTGTTAGTTGACAAGAGAACTAACAAAAATCGGATAGGTTCATCTAATCCTAGCTAACAACAAAATAAACAACTTCCTATAATATGGATTATGTCAACAAAGACTGTATTGCCAAATGGTCATTTTGATATAGATTATCTGCTTAGCAAAGCTCCGGAAATAGGCTCCGCGTCCTGTGGGCACGGCTTCAGCTAATTTAGGAAAGAAAATTCTTTTCTTTCCTAAATGGATCTTCAGCTCGCGCTGATTCCACGGGAGTCTCCGCCTATTTCCTACGCTAAAGGGAAGTACTACAACGATTGGAACAGCTAGAAGCAGTGGTGCTTAGCAATGTATTTCATCAATTATGGTGTAAATCTTGCAGATAGTGCTTCATATCCTAGCTGCCGCATAAATTGTGGAGCTATACATCAGCGGAGGCCAACCACGGAGACTCCCGCGGGATTGTGCAGGTGCTGGAGATCCACTTTGTGAAGCGTTCTTCTTCACAAAGTTAGCTCCAGCCGTGCCCCGCAGGACGCGGAGTGGTTGGACGGAGCGGTATCATACCACACATAATTTTTCAAAATGACCACTAAGCTGCTAGTTTACATAATCCATATTATCGGAACTAAAATTCATGTTCAAAGTGATTACTGCTGTGACTGTACTTATTTACTTTCTCTACTCATTAAAAAAACCTGACTAAGTTAATAGTCAGGTTTTTTTGCTTATTCGGTTAAGTCTTCGTCTGCGATCGTGTTAAGTACTTCTTCTACCATATCCCATTCTTCATCTGATTCGATTTGGAATAATGCCAGATCATCTTCGTTGTCATTTTCCTCATAGCGGAAAGCAAAGACTTCCACTTCTTCGTCTTCTTTCTGGTCTGCCGGTACTACAGCTACATATGACTGTTCTGTTTCGTCCACGTCAAAGGTAAACAACACTTCAAATAAATGCTCTTCACCATTCTCATCTGGTATAATAATTCGTTCTTTTTCTTCTAGTGCCAATTGCCTTCCTCCCTTATGGTTGACTGTCCAGGTAGCCTTGTAAAATCATTACAGCGGCCATTTTGTCTATCACTTTTTTTCGTTTGGAACGACTGACGTCTGCTTCTAACAGCACCTTTTCGGCAGCCATTGTCGTCAGGCGTTCATCCCACATTACAATTTGCAAGGAAAAAGTGGATTCTAAAAACGCTGCAAATTCTTGGGAAGCTTCACCACGAAAACCGATGGAACCATCCATGTTCTTCGGTAAGCCAACTACCGCTTTCTCAATAGTATGGTCATCAATTAACTGTTTAAACGTTTCTTGTACAGATTGGAAGTCAGGCTCATTCCAATAGATGGTCTTCAATCCTTGAGCCGTCCACCCTAGTGCATCACTAATGGCCACTCCAATCGTTTTGGAACCTACATCTAATCCTAATACTTTACTCATTATTTTTTGTTCGCGCTGATGTAATATTTGACCAGCTCTTCAATGATTTCATCGCGCTCAATTCTCCTTATTAAATTGCGTGCATCCTTGTGTCTTGGAATATATGCTGGATCCCCGGATAATAAGTATCCAACAATTTGATTGATCGGATGGTACCCCTTTTCTTCCAGAGCATGATAAACTACCAATAACACTTCTTCAACATTCTGTTCAATGGGTTCTTCTGAAAAATCAAATTTCATTGTCTTGTCCATTCCATCCATGGAAGCACCCCCAATTAAAATTCAACGTTTGATTGTATCTTTCTATTATACCGGTTATTATTAAAAATTTCCAAAATTATAGTGCTGTTTGGACATATTTTTCTACATAACCTAATGCATCTGCCAATTTGCTGGCGTCTTTACCCCCAGCTTGTGCCATGTCTGGACGACCTCCGCCGCCCCCACCACAGATTTGTGCGGTTTCTTTTATTAAATTTCCAGCATGGTATCCTTCGCTAACAAGGTCTTTCGTCACACCAGAAGCAAGCTGTACTTTGTCATTATTAACTGCTGCAAGCAAAATAATACCAGATTCAAGCTTCTGTTTCATATCATCTACCATTTGGCGTAATTGATTCATATCACTTACATCGACTTTTTTAGCTAAATATTGAACACCATTTACTTCTTTTACATCATCAAGAATAGAAGATGCCTCGTATTGCGATAATTTAGCGCGCAACGACTCTACTTGACGCTGTTGCTCCTTCATTTCTTTGAAAACCTGGTCGATTCGTTCTGGTACCTGATCTTCTTTCGTTTTTAATTGGGTAGCGGCTGTCTGTAATAGCTGATGCTTCCCATTAACAAATTGATAAGCGCCTTTAGCCGTGACAGCTTCAATTCTGCGAGTTCCTGCGCCAATACCAGATTCTGATACAATTTTAAATAGCCCGATTTCTGCAGTATTATTGACGTGGCATCCCCCACATAATTCCAGACTATATTCACCCATCTGAACGACACGAACAACATCACCATACTTTTCACCAAATAGTGCCGTTGCACCCATTTCTTTCGCTTCACTGAGTGATTTGTTACTAATCGATACAGGAATGGAATTCCAAATTTTTTCATTTACAATCTGCTCAATCTCAATGATCTCTTGCTCTGTAATAGCACCGAAATGAGAGAAGTCAAATCGTAACCGTTCACCAGCTACCAATGAACCTGCCTGATTGACATGGTCCCCTAATACATCCTTGAGTGCTTGGTGTAACAAGTGAGTAGCGGAGTGATTTTTTATAATATATTGACGGGATGTCTGATCGACTTTTGCATGAACCGTTTGTCCATTAGAAAGTGTACCTTGTATCATCACACGATGAAGGTTTTGTCCGTTTGGAGCTTTTTGTACATCTAATACTTCTGCTTGGCCATTCGTAAATGTCAGCAAGCCTTTATCCGCAATTTGTCCACCGCTTTCTGCATAGAACGGTGTGTTTTCTAATATAAGATATGCTTCGCCGTCAGAGGCTTCAGAAACTAAATCCTTGCCAGTAACAAGTGCAATGACTTTCGTCTCCACTTTTAACTGATCGTATCCTACAAATTGGCTTTCTGCATCAATATCACTTAGTACACTATCTTGAATTTGCATTGAATCTACTTTTTGACGAGCATTTCGTGCACGATCCCGTTGTTTTTTCATTTCGTTCTCAAATGCTTGTTCATCAATTGTAAAACCAGCTTCGTCCACGTATTCCTCCGTCAACTCTTTCGGGAATCCATAAGTATCGTATAGACGAAACACCTCTTCACCTGGAAAAACAGTACTTCCTTTTGTTTTTTCCTGTTCGACAATCTGATTTAAAATATGCAACCCATCCTGTAACGTTTCATGGAATCGCTCTTCTTCTGTTTTGATTACATTCTGGATAAAATCGCCTTTCTTTTTCACATCAGGATAGAATGCTTCCATAATGGAACCAACTGTCGGAACAAGTTTAAACATAAATGGCTTGTCAATGCCAATTTGTTTCGCATAACGGACCGCCCGTCGTAATAAACGACGCAATACATAGCCGCGTCCCTCATTAGAAGGCAGTGCACCATCACTGACTGCGAACGATACGGTACGAATATGGTCTGCGATTACCTTAAACGAAACATCTGTATCGACTTGTTCGAGATAGCTCGTATTCGCATATTTTTCCGTTTCTTTAATAATAGGCAAGAACAAATCTGTTTCAAAATTAGTTTTGGTCTGTTGTATAACACTGACAAGACGTTCCAGTCCCATACCGGTATCAATATTTTTCTTCGGTAATGGTGTATACGTATCATCCGGATTATGGTTAAATTCGGAGAATACCAGATTCCAAATTTCCAGATAGCGTTCGTTCTCTCCACCAGGATAAAGTTCAGGATCGCTTATATCATTACCATATGATTCGCCACGGTCATAGAAGATTTCCGTATTCGGTCCACTAGGTCCTTCACCAATATCCCAGAAATTCTCCTCAAGTCGAATAATACGATCTTCTGGCAAACCAATCTTATCTTTCCATAATAAGTATGCTTCTTCATCTTCCGGGTGAACAGTAACGGATAATTTCGCCTGGTCAAAGCCGATCCATTTTTCACTGGTCAAAAATTCCCAAGCGAATTCGATTGCTTCTTCTTTGAAATAATCACCAATCGAGAAGTTCCCTAACATTTCAAAGAATGTGTGATGACGTGCTGTGTAGCCGACGTTGGTAATATCATTGGTACGAATAGACTTTTGCGCATTTGTAATACGCGGATTTTGTGGTACTACTCTGCCATCAAAATACTTTTTTAATGTTGCTACTCCACTGTTGATCCACAATAATGTAGGATCATCTTTCGGTACTAATGACGCGCTTGGTTCAACGCCATGTCCTTTTTCCTTAAAAAAGTCTAAGAACATTTGACGAACCTCAGCAGATGTTAATTGCTTCATAGTGAAACCTCCTATAATAAATATATCCAGGTGCAGACCCGGTATTGATATGCATAAAAAAACTCCCATCCCTGCCTTAATAGCAGGGACGAGAGTTGATTCCGCGGTACCACCCTAATTATAGTCTAAAAAAGACTATCTCTTGAACATCAGTAACGGTGATGTAACCGGCAGAGATTAACTGCACTTCAAACTAGCTTCCCAGATCATTGCATGCAGGATCACTTTCAGCCTAGGTTCTCCCTCTCTTCGACATGGTTATCTGGTACTCATGTTTTTCAACGTATTTTGATTATTTACTTCGCTAGCATATTATAGAAAACTTTTTACTATCTGTCAATCGCTTTTACTTGTCTATAAATCATTGGTATTGCTACCCTGCCGACGGCTAAAAGTGGAACAGCCAGAATCATGCCGACCACACCAACTGTTTTAGCAGCAATAAATAACGTCAAGATAATGTAAATAGGGTGAATATGAATGCTTTTCCCTACTATAAACGGAGACAGCAAATTGCCTTCTAACACTTGGACAACCATCACTGCCAGTACGACGTATAATACTTTTTCGGTAGAAATAGTAAAAGCAATCAGTACAGCTGGTATCGCTCCGATAATTGGACCGAAGTATGGTATGAAATTGGTGAAACCGATGATAGTTGCCAACACAACTGTATAACTCATACCGATCCACTTTAATAGAAAATAACTGACAAGTCCTACCAGAAAACAAACTAATATTTGACCACGAATATATTGACCTAAACTTTCTTCCATATCTCTGGCTAATGTTTTGGTAAACACCTGCCAGCGTGATGGAACCAGTTTTAGTATGCTTTTCTGTATGGGGCGGTAATCTTTCAAGAAATAAAATGCTAGAATCGGGATAACTGCCAGCATGACAAACATATCAAAAAGCATCGGAATGTTTTTTAACAGACTCGTAATTCTTTCACCGATAGATGTCTCAAGGGTTTGAAAGAATTGGTCTAAATTATCATGAAACCCTTCAGGCATAAAGGAAGTCTGGTCATATAACCCATAAATGAATGAACGATATGCATCTACATATGTGGGCAGATTCTGCTGAATATCCTGAATCTGTTTCATCCAGGCAGGAAAAGACCGATAGACTCCATATCCGACCAGACCGAAAAATAACAGGTAAATGCACACAATCGCAACGGGTCTTGGTATATGCCAGCTATGGATCTTTTCAACAAGTGGATGTAACAAATAAGCAATCAGACCTGCTATTAAAAATGGTGTCAACACATGAAACGCAATGATTAATACATTTTTATAAAAAGGAAAGAGAATATACATTAAGTATAAAAACAATACAGCCAAACATAAAATGACGAGTCTTAGCGCAATACTGACTTTTTTCTGATTAGTCATCACCGTTAACCTTCTACCCGTCGTTCCTCATCTGAAAATAAATCGTCTAAAGAACTTAAAGTACCATCCATTTCAACCTCATGTAAATGCATCATGTTATTCTGAACAGATAATTCGATATAACAATCCCAGCAATAATATTGCTCCGGACCAATAATTCCAATATTTTTACTGCGACAATTCGGACATCTCACAAACTTTCCCTCACTTTATCATTTTTATCTGTCAGCCTGTCCAACTTTGAGGGAAATATACATGAAATTGACTGAAATTTATCAAGGCGCTAACCTCCCGTAATACCCCTACTTCATGATTCAAGAGATAAATAAGAAGCTAAGGGGGGATAAACGGACGATAACTTCCTGATAAATTTCGCTAGCAATCAGTGTGGGAGGGCAAAACCCCCACTGATTGCAGTCTCACTTTATACCATAAAATCATAAGGTGAGAAATCTTCCTGTCCGACTTCTACTGAAAGTAACCATTCATCTGCAGACATTTTTTCCTTTTGCTGTTCACTTTTCACTTCTTTAACTTGAAAGAGTTCATGCAAGAATGGTACAAGGTTGGTGTAGCGCTTATTAGTGTCTTCCGTGTGAACTCCTTTTAGAAATGCTTGCTTATCTCCACACATCACCAAGGACTGTTTTGCTCGGGTGATACCTGTGTACAGCAGATTCTTGCGCAGCATCCGATTATATCCTGCAATCACTGGCATAATAACAATTTGGAATTCACTGCCTTGTGACTTATGAATCGAGGTACAGTACGCATGCATTAAATTCATTAAGTCCGGCTTCGCATAAGCAACTTCTTTTTCATCGAAACTGACAACTACCTGCTCTTCTTGATCCACATTTTCATCTTTTTCAAAAATGGCAACAACTTCACCAATATCGCCATTGAATACACCGTCTTCTGCTTGATTCACCAACTGGATGACTTTGTCACCTTTTCGGAAAACAGTATCGCCGAAAGCCATCTCTCTTCTTCCCTGCTGGCGAGGATTCAGAATCGCTTGTAATTCCTCATTTAACCTGTGAATTCCAGCTTTTGAACGGTACATTGGCGCTAGAACTTGTATCTGTCGTTGGTCTACACCTTTATCATACGCTTTTTTGACCACTTGTTTTACAATATCAATTACCTGATAATCTGGACAGGAAAAAAAGTTAAAATCATTTGCCTTCGATAAAGTAGTTGATTCCACTTGATTATTTTTTATTTCATGCGCTAGTTGAATAATTTTGGAGCCCTCTTTTTGACGGTAAACTTCTTTTAAACTGATAGAAGCTACGACACTGCTTTTTAATAAATCAGCAAGTACCTGACCAGGTCCGACCGAAGGCAACTGGTCCTCATCCCCTACAATGATAACTTGCATGTCATCAGGAATGGCACGAAACAACTGATAAGCGAGCCAAATATCTACCATTGAAAATTCATCTATCACAATTATTTTTCCTGCCAACTGGTTATTTTCATCTTTTTCGAACGATTCTTGACCATCCCATCCTAATAATCGGTGAATCGTCACACTATCAATTCCCGTTGATTCTTTCATTCTTTTGGCTGCTCTGCCGGTCGGTGCTGTAAGAACGAATGGAAAATCTTCGTCTTCCTTGTAATCATCTTTATCCAACGATAAGTCATGAATATCTGCATACGCATTTATAATACCTTTTATAACAGTCGTCTTACCTGTACCTGGACCTCCTGTCAGAATAAAAATCTTCTCAGATAATGCCGTTTCCAATGCTTGATATTGTTCTTTTCCATAGCTTAAAGTTTCTTCTTCTTCAATGGAACCTACTATTTTCAGCAGTTCTGCATCGGTAAAAGTTCGTTCCTGCTTTTTGTCTGCAATCCGTTTTACTTGTGCACAAAATCCAGTCTCAGAATAATACAAGGACGGCATATATGCATGCTGGTCAGATACTATAATTTCTTTTTCTTTATTAAGTTCAACGATCTGGGCAGTCATTTTGTCAACATCGATGGCATTCGCTTCGCCATCCAACAGTTGATCCATTTCATACAATAAGCGATCCAACGGCAAATAAGCATGTCCATCTTGCACGCTATTCTGCAGTATATAAACACAAGCTGCTTGTAACCTCGTCGGATGATCATTAGAAATTTCATTTTGCCTGGCGATCTGGTCCGCTCTAAGAAACCCAAAGTGCTCTACTTGAAACACAAATTGATAAGGATTCGTTTTTAATGTATCCAAGGTTTCCTCTTTAAAAGCAGTATACATTTTTTGCGCCATTTTCAAACCAAAACCATATTTTGAAAGTTCAACAACGATACCTTCGAAACCTTGATTTTCTTGTAAAATCTGATGAATTTTCTTTTGTTTTTCTTCTGGTATACCTTTTACTTTGCGAAGGACCTTCTGATCATTCAAAATCATCGACAACGCAGTCTCGCCTAACGTGTCTACGATTCGTTCTGCTGTTTTCTTCCCGACACCAGGAAACAGATCACTAGATAGGTATGCCACAATACCTTCTTTTGATTGAGGTAAAAAGCGTTGATAACTTTCAACCTGAAATTGACGACCAAACCGTTTATGGTCAACCACTCGTCCATAAAATTCATATGTTTCTCCTGGGTCTAGTCGTCGAAAATAACCTTTAACCACAATCTCATTCTCATCGAAGGACTGATTCGTTTCGAGAACCTTAATCTTTGCAATGGAGAAGTGCTCTTGTTTGTTTTCAAAGATCGTATGAATCATCTCACCTTTGATGAAATTTTTTTCTTCTACTGCCTGTTCATTCTCCATTCCAAAGCCTCCTAGCTTATTGGTTATCTTCTAGCATGATCTCGATTTGCTTTTTGCCGTTTCCTGCTAACAAATGATCTGGCTGAATTTCTAAAGCCTTATCAAAGTGGACTATTGCCTGGTCTATATTTTCTTCGAATAAAGAAATAACACCTAAATTATAATGGGCATCACTGTGTACTTCTTGTATTTCGAGCACTTGATTGAATACTTCTTTTGCACGATCCAATTGTTGAGTTTGTGCTAATGCCAATCCATATTGAAATTGCACATCTGCATCATCAGGGTTCAATTCACTGGCCCGTTGTAAATATGGCAAAGATAATTTGAATTGTTCATCATATAAGAAGGTCATCCCTAACATAAAGTATGGATCAGCTTCCTCCAATCCAAGATTGATCGCTTTTTGAAAGCTTTTTTTGGCTTTTTCGAATTCATCCTGTTCAAAGTAGACGTTGCCTAATCCGTAATAAGCCGTTGCCGCCTCTTGATCTAATTCTGTACCTTTCAGATAAAAGCGCTCTGCACGTTGATAGTCTTTCATATGTAAAAGCAGATTTCCAAAGTTGATATAGTGTACCGGGTTCTTTGGATCTTGCTCAATGGCATCGGTAAAATATTGTGCTGCCTCTTCCAATTTTCCTTCTTTCATATATTGAATACCTTGATCGATTTCAGTCATTTGATTACCTCCTGTTGTTATTTTAGCTCACTCATGAAGTGAAGTGCAACAAACCTGTTAAAATATGTTCTGCGCACGAGTAATTTTCGTAAGTGCTGCATACTTCTTATAATACTGATTATGTTAACGATGCATCCATTTTGAAATGCAGTTAGAGGTATGATGTCGCTCAGGCCAACCACGGAGACTCCTACAGGAACAGCACGGGCTGAAGGTCCACTTTGTCTGTGCCTGTGTCTACAAGTATCGCTTCGAAGTAAGCTTCCGCGACACAAGGCAACAGGCAAGAAATTCAGGTAGCGGCCTAGCTGAAACCGTGCTTGCGAACGCGGAGTTGTTGGTTGGAGCGATTTACTAGCACAATATAAACACGAAGCAGCTAACATAATCCGTATTAAAGAAAGTTATATACTACTAACAAATATAGATTATGTAAACATTTGAGTTATCCCCTCCCTTGCTACCTGCTAGCAGATTGGCACAAGGATGGTTTTCTTCATCTGTATTATCATCAGTTTAACTGTTCATGGGCAATATGTAATTCTGTAGATTTTTCCTCATGAATTATCTTTATTGATAACAAAAGGAGACAGCAATTTTTATGCTGTCTCAATTAGCTACCCTACATAATCTAAATATTGATCATTTTTAATGACGTCGTTAATCGTTCCGCCACCGAGACAAACTTCGTCTTGATAAAAGACGACTGCTTGTCCGGGGGTGATAGCACGTTCTGCATTATCGAACACCACTTTTACACTGCCATCATCATTCGGGTAAACCGTTACACCTGTATCTTTTTGGCGGTAGCGGAATTTAGCCGTACAATGGAAAGGCTCAGCGGGAGTCTGATTAATCCAATTCATATCTGTAGCGATTAGTGCATCAGAATACAAGGCATCATTATGATACTCGGCACCTACATAGAGAACATTTTCTTTAAGATCCTTGCCTACCACAAACCATGGCCCGCCTGGTCCGCCAATACCGAGCCCTTGACGTTGTCCGATTGTATAATACATTAAGCCGTCATGATCACCTTTTATTTGGCCATCGAGAGTCATGATCTTACCAGGTTGTGCAGGTAAATATTCGCTGAGAAATTCTTTGAAATTTCGTTCCCCTATAAAACAAATACCTGTACTGTCTTTTTTGTTTGCAGTTGCTAAATCATTTTCTTTCGCAATGCGTCGAACTTCTGATTTCGGCAGATGTCCTAACGGAAACATTACTTTGCTTAACACATCTTCTGACAGCTGATTAAGAAAATAGGTCTGATCTTTGTTATCATCGACACCACGAAGCATTTCCACACGATCACCGCTACGTCTCACTTGTGCATAGTGACCTGTTGCCACATAATCAGCACCGAGTGAAAGCGCATGGTCAAGAAATGCTTTAAATTTAATCTCTTTATTACACATGACATCGGGATTCGGTGTTCTGCCTGCTTTATATTCGTCCAAGAAATAGGTAAAGACTTTATCCCAATATTGTTTTTCAAAATTCACCGCATAGTACGGAATATCAAGCTGGTTACAAACACGTACCACATCATCAAAATCTTCTGTTGCAGTACATACTCCAAACTCATCGGTGTCGTCCCAGTTTTTCATGAATATGCCAACCACATCGTATCCTTGTTCTTTGAGCAGTAAGGCAGTTACAGATGAATCCACTCCCCCACTCATTCCAACAATTACGCGTGTATCTTCGTTGCTTTTCATTATATCACTACCTTAATCAGTTAATCTTCTTACAATGTTCGCAACGATTTCCGCTGCCTCTTTTACATTGTCCGTATTATTAGCTAGTCCAAAACTAAAACGTATGGAATTAGTTGTACATGCATTCTCTTCACTGTACATGGCACTTAATACATGTGATGGTTCTACGGATCCAGCTGTACAAGCACTTCCGCTTGATGCTGCCACACCACTTAAGTCAAAATTCGTTAACAATGCTTCCACATTTGCTCCCGGAAAACTGATATTCATTATACTAGGTACCCTGTCGCTGTTTTCACCGTTTATCGCGTGCGAAACATGGTGATCTCTTAATGTTTGTAAAAATACATTCTGATATTCCTCATATTGCTGAATACGAGCTTCTCGCTCGTGTTGCGCTAAACGAATTGCTTCAGCAAATCCAGTAATTGCTGCTACATTCTCCGTCCCTGCTCTACGTTTACGTTCTTGTTCACCGCCATGTTGCAAGGCTTGCATAGTGGTATCAGGGTCAATATATAAGAAACCAAGTCCCTTTGGTCCGTTGATTTTATGGGAAGAAACACTTAATAAATCCAAGTGCAATGCTTCTACATCAATCGGTAAGAGACCATAAGCCTGCACCGCATCGGTATGGAAATATGCCTGGTGTGATGCTAATAATTCGCCAATTTCTTGAATTGGCTGGATCACACCAGTTTCATTGTTTACCATCATAATTGATACTAATATCGTATCTTCGCGCAACGCTCTTCGGACTTGTTCCAGATCAATAACTCCATGTTCATTGACGTCCAAATAAGTCGCTTCAAAACCAAACCGCTCCAAATTCTCCACGGTATGCAGAGTCGCATGGTGTTCGATTTTAGTTGTTATAATATGCTTTCCTTTGTGACGATTCGCCATGGCAACACCAGTTATAGCCATATTATCGGCCTCTGTGCCTCCACTTGTAAAAACAATATCCTTTTCAGAAGCGTTGATTGACTTTGCTGCAACGGACCGAGCTTTGTCTAATTCCTGCCTCGCTTTTCTTCCATAAGAATGAACACTGGAAGGATTTCCAAAATTCGACTTTAAACTTGCAGTCATCACTTCGACTACTTCCGGATGTACTGGAGTTGTTGCTGCATGGTCTAAATAGATAGCTTTCATAGCCATTTCATCCTTTACATTAAATATAGAACATATATGGGTCCTGTACACCTTTTTCACCATATGTGGACAGGTCTTCTAATGTAGTTGTATCAAGCACATCTTTTACAGCGTCACGGATTCTGATCCACAGTTCTTGCTTTGCAGGTTCTTCATCTTCAATTCCCTCGACGGGAGTAATTGGGCCTTCCAGAATTCGAATTATGTCTCCTGCAGTTATTTCTGCAGGTTCTTTTGCCAATACATAACCACCATATGCTCCGCGAATACTCTTTACAAGACTTGCATTTCGTAATGGTGCTACTAATTGCTCCAGATAATGTTCTGATAGATTATTTTCCTTCGCAATACTTTTTAATGACATTGGCCCATTACCAGCGTTCTTTGCTAATTCAATCATAATTGTTAAACCATATCTGCCTTTTGTTGATATTTTCATGGTTTCACCTCATTTTTTCCGTTCGAAATATCTATATACAACATTTGTTATTAGTTGTTATTATAGCATGAATGATATACTAATTTAAGAGTAATCATAGCAAGTTACTTGTCATTACATACTTGCCTATATTAAAAAAGCAAAACAAAAATGTCAAGATGCTTGCTTGCAACGGTGAAAGGATGATAGCTGATGAATCAACCTCTTGCTTTTCGGATGAGGCCAAAAAATATAGAAGAAGTTATTGGACAACAACATTTAGTTGGAGAGGGACAAATGATCAGGCGAATGGTCGAAGCAAACCGAATCCACTCCATGGTACTATACGGACCACCCGGTACTGGTAAAACGTCGATGGCGATCGGAATTGCAAATAGCTTAGGAATCCGTTACAAACTGTTAAATGCCGCCATTGATAAGAAAAAAGACATGCAAATCGCAGTAGAAGAAGCCAAAATGTCAGGCCAGCTTGTTGTGATATTGGACGAGGTCCATAGACTTGATAAGGCAAAACAAGACTTCCTATTGCCTCATGTAGAGTCAAACCTGATTACATTAATTGGATGTACTACAGAAAACCCTTATCACTCCATAAATCCCGCGGTGCGCAGTCGGTCTCATATATTTGAGCTCTATCGTCTCGAGCCTGACGATATTAAGGAAGCATTGGAACGAGCCATTTCTGATACAGAAAATGGTTTAGGAGAAATGGCGTTAACGGTTGAAAGTGCCGCGTTGGAACATTTCGCCAATGCGTGTAACGGTGATTTACGTGCAGCCATGAACGGATTGGAGCTTGCGGCATATTCCACTCCAAAAAATGGCGAGACGATTGTTATCGATCTCGCCAATGCTGAAGCTTGTATGCAAAAAAAGAGCTTCTCTCATGACAAAGGCGGGGATGCGCATTACGATGTTTTATCCGCCTTTCAGAAGTCCATTCGAGGCAGTGATGTCGATGCTGCTCTCCATTATCTAGCTCGTTTGATAGAAGCAGGTGATTTAGAAAGCATCGCCAGAAGAATGCTTGTTTGTGCCTATGAAGATATTGGTTTAGCCAATCCTCAAGCTGGTCAGCGTACATTAGCGGCAGTCGAAACGGCAGAACGCGTAGGTTTTCCCGAAGCAAGAATTCCCCTGTCTGTTGCAATCGTAGAACTTTGCCTGTCTCCTAAATCAAACAGTGCTTACGTTGCACTTGATGCGGCGTTACATGATTTGCGAAGTGGCAATACCGGTGAAATACCTGACCATCTGAAGGATGCACACTATAAAGGTGCTGCACATCTAGGCAGAGGTGTGGACTATAAATATCCTCATGCCTATGAAGGTGGATGGGTGAAGCAACAATATTTACCAGATAAAATCAAGCATAAAACGTATTATCAGCCAAAAGAAACTGGTAAATTTGAGAAAAATCTACAACAAATATACCAAAAAATTAAAAAGTAGTGTTTAATATTCTTATTTTCTGGTCAAACTAGCAGATAAATCAACACATTTTGTTCGATTATCAATCTATTAAAAAAATGCCAGAGAATAAGGAGTGGACATAAATGGCGAAAGTAAGACAAGATGCCTGGTCACATGAAGATGATTTATTATTAGCAGAAACAGTATTACGACATATCCGCGAAGGGGGTACACAACTGCAGGCTTTTGATGAAGTTGGTGATAAACTGAATCGTACTTCTGCAGCTTGTGGCTTTCGCTGGAATGCAGAGGTTCGTCAAAACTATGAACAAGCAGTCCAAATTGCGAAGAAACAACGTAAAGATAGAAAACGAGCTCTTGCCAGTCAAAATACTGGATTCTCCACAACAAGACCCGCATCTGCAAGTTTACCAAAAGAAGAGAAGCCGAAATCAATTGAGGAAGAAGTCTATTCCTTGCTCAATTGGACTTCAAACCGCAGTGAACCTGAACCTCAACCTCAGTCAGTAACAGAAAACTATCAAGAAGAATACAGTTTAAATCTTGACCAGGTGATTCGCTACTTACAGTACCTTAAGAAAGAGCAGAAAATGGCACAATCTTCTCATCTTAACCAGCAAAAAGTAGCAGAAGAGAATAATCAACTTATGTTGCAACTGCAGCAGGAACAAAAAAGAAGCAGCCAGCTAGAGAAAGAGCTTATCACAATGAAGGAAGATTACCAAGCGTTTATGCAAATTGTGGAACGCGCCAGAAAAATGGTAGTATTTGATGAAGAAGATTCACAGCCAGTGCCAAAATTCAGAATGGACAAAAACGGAAATCTTGAAAAAGTAGCAAAATAAAACGAAAACCGGTCATAAAAACCGGTTTTTTATATTTCAAGGGATATACTCTATTGCTATAAAAAAGTATATTCATACAGTGGTTTCTAATAATACAGATTATGTAAAGACATTGTGATATTTTTGATAGATTTCATGTGCTCTAATAATTGCCCTGCAGAACGCGAAGTGGTTAAACGAATCGGTAGCCCCGCACTAAAGCTAGACATAATCTATATTAAGCAGTTGTATATTATTTTGCTAGTTAAACAGGTGGACTTTCCCGGTTTTTCTTAATTAAATAAGAGAACTGTTTACTAAAATAGACTGATAGCTAGCGTTTATACAAAACAAAAAATTCAGTTTTTCTTTTAATCTAATTTTATAAAAATTGCATCTTCCTACGTGCTTAGAACAATTGCTATTAGCTGTTTCTAACGTTGTAGCATCTTCCTATAAGCATTTTTCTCGATTTTTATGTGCAACTTAGCAGCTCCATACCTTTCCTATGCAGAAAAGGGAGACACCTTTACAGGTATCTCCCCTTTTTCATTTACATTCGACAATCCCAATCGTGCCGTCATTTAGCAAGAAGTTTTGATCCCGCTCATGGCAGGTGGGTGCCCTGTCTCATACTTCATGCTTCCGCAATTAACAGTAAGTAAGCGGCATGCACACCATATGAGAACACCGGGCTCCCGTAGTTAATGGTGTTCGGTCAAAACATCATTAAGATGACGAACACATCAGGATTGTTTTTATTATAGTTAAATCATAGCATAGCATTTCGACAAATTCAAGCGTATTTGTTTACAAGATCTTTACATTTATTTTAATTTTAAATGTAATTCATTTAATTGCTTGACATCTACTGCATTTGGTGCATCTGTCATCGGATCTGAAGCAGATGCAGTCTTAGGGAACAATATTGTATCACGTAAATTGGTGCGGCCTGCCAGCAACATGATAAGACGGTCAAAACCAAAAGCAATTCCTCCATGTGGCGGTGCACCAAATTCCAATGCATCCAATAAGAAGCCAAACTGTTCCTCTGCTTCTTCTTTTGTGAAGCCCAGTTTTTCAAACATTTGATTTTGCATCTCACGTTGATAAATACGTAGAGAACCGCCACCTAATTCATAACCATTCAATACTAAGTCATACGCTTGTGCACGTACATCAGCTGGGTCTGTATCCAATTTCTCAAAATCAGATTCAAACGGCATTGTAAATGGATGGTGGGCTGCATGATAACGTCCTGCTTCTTCATCATATTCTAATAATGGCCAGTCCGTTACCCATAGAAATTCAAACTTACTCTCATCAATCAACTGATGATCTTTTGCTAATTTAATTCGTAATGCACCTAACGTATCATACACGACTTGCTTTGTATCCGCAACAAAGAATAACAAATCACCAGAGTTTGCATCTAATAAACGACGGAATTGTGCTTGTTCTTCACTTGAGAAGAATTTTGCTATAGGTCCGACTAATGACTCTTCTTCTACTTTTAACCATGCTAATCCTTTAGCACCGTAAATTTTTGCGAAGTCCGTCATATTATCAAGGTCTTTACGAGAATATTGATCTGCTTTCGCCTTTAAGTTGATCGCACTGACTTTGCCACCTTCTTCTACTGCTTGACGGAACACTTTAAAACCAGATTCCTTAACAACTTCAGATAAATTAACTAATTCCATTTCAAAACGAACATCCGGTTTATCAGAACCAAATCGTTCCATGGCTTCATCATAAGGAAGACGTTGGAATGGTGTTTCGATGTCCAGACCTTTTACATCCTTCATCACTTTCTTCATCATTCGTTCGGTCATAGTCAAAATATCTTCCATAGACATAAAAGATGTCTCGATATCAATTTGGGTAAATTCTGGCTGACGATCTGCTCGCAAATCTTCATCACGGAAACAACGTGCAAACTGATAATATTTCTCAAATCCCGCAACCATTAACAATTGCTTAAATAGTTGTGGTGATTGTGGTAAAGCATAGAAATAGCCTTCATGTACACGACTTGGCACTAAATAATCACGTGCGCCTTCCGGTGTACTTTTTGTTAACATTGGCGTTTCCATTTCCAAAAATGATTCACTATTTAAGAACGAGCGAATCGATTGAGTCGCCTGATGACGTAACTTAAACGTTTCTTGCATTACCTCACGACGTAAATCTAAATAACGGTATTTTAGACGTATATCTTCTGACACATCCAATTCATCTGTTAAGGAGAATGGCGGTGTTTTTGCTTCATTTAAAACCGTGATTTCACTAACGATGACTTCAATATCACCTGTATCAATTTTAGGATTAATCGTTTCTGATTCTCTCTCAACGACTTCCCCTTTCACTTCAATTACATATTCACTGCGAACACTATCGGCAATGGCGTGTAATTCTTTTCCATGCTCTGCATTGAATACAATTTGGACAACACCAGATCGATCTCGCAGATCAATGAAAATGATTTCTCCAAGGTCACGTCGTTTCTGTACCCAACCTTTTAAAAGTACTTCTTGATTAATATGTTCTTTTCTTAATGTTCCTGCTAACGTACGCATGATAATCCCCCTTATAATAAAGCCTGTAGATGTTCGGTTACATTCGCTAAAGCTACAGATTTCTGGTCACCTGTTTCCATATCTTTTACAGAAATTTGCTCAGTAGCTAATTCTTCGTCACCTAACACCAGTACATATTTGGCAGCTAAACGATCCGCTGTTTTAAATTGACCTTTAAACTTCTTACCTTGATAATCTTTATCTGCTTGGATCCCTGCTTGACGCAAGTCATTTACTATAGCTGCTGCTTTTAAGCTTGCTTCCTCACCTAGTGATACCACATAGCAATCCAGACGCTCGTCAATTGGAAGTGCTACTTTTTCCGCTTCTAATGCCATTAGCAGACGCTCAATACTCATTGCAAAACCAATCCCAGGTGATTCCGGGCCACCTAAATCCTGTACTAATCCGTTATAGCGTCCACCACCAGATAGTGTGGTAATCGCTCCAAAACCTTCTGCATTGCTCATAATTTCAAAAGCCGTGTGATTATAATAGTCCAAGCCACGAACTAAGTTTGGATCAACCTCATAATCAATCCCCATGGTATCCAGATAAGCCTTAACTTTGTCAAAATAAGATCGGGACTCTTCATTCAAATAAGAAAGAATAGAAGGTGCGTCATGCATTTTCGGGTGCTCACGATCTTTCTTACAATCTAAAACACGTAATGGATTCTTCTCGAGACGTTGTTGACAGTCATCACAGAGTTCATCTTTAACAGGTGAAAAGTGATCGACTAACGCTTGACGGTGATTCTCTCTACTTTCCTGATCTCCTAATGAATTAAGTACTAGCTTTAATGAGCGTAAACCTAAAGATTGATAAGCATGCATAGCAAGCGAGATAACTTCTGCATCAATCGCAGGATCCGCACTCCCTATTGCTTCCACACCAAACTGGACAAACTGTCTCATTCTACCTTGTTGAGGTCTTTCGTATCGGAACATTGGGCCAATATAGAACAATTTAGTCGGCTGGTTAGGTGAACCAAACAGCTTGTGTTCTACGAAAGACCGGACAACTGATGCTGTTCCCTCTGGACGTAATGTTATGCTGCGATCTCCTTTATCGAGAAAGGTGTACATTTCCTTTTGCACAATATCTGTTGTATCTCCTACACCACGCTGGAATAATTCCGTGTGCTCAAAAATGGGTGTGCGAATTTCTTTGTAGTGATAGTTGTTGCTGATTTCTTTTAATTTTTCTTCCACGTATTGCCACTTTTCAGATACACCTGGTAATAAATCTTGCGTTCCTCTCGGTGCCTTCACTGCAATTCCCCCTAACATATTCAATAAAAAAGACTTATCAGAATGTTACCGCCTATATAATCATTAGCTTAGTCAAACTATCCTAAGCATGGAAGTATGACGGACGATATAAGTCCACGATAAATACAAAAAAACCCCCATCCCTATAGAAAGGGACGAGAGTTACCCGTGTTGCCACCCTAGTTGAAGTACATCTTCATACTTCCACTCGAACAGTTAACGCCTGTTACACGTTTATACTTACTTTATTCAGTACAAAGCCTCCGGAATGTCTTTCACAAGAGTCATATAGCGAGAATTCTCTCAGCCTTCGGAATTCTCTCTCTAACCTACTGTAGTCTCTGTTACTTTTTCCCTCTTGGGCTATCTTGTATTCACGATTATTGTTTAAGAATGATTATATCATAATCTTTAGTCAATTACTTTGTCAAGTTTATTTTCGAATTTTCGGCATTCTCTGTGTTTTGTGTAACGGAATATGGAATTGCTCGGCGATTTCTGTTTGATAATGACGGACTTGCCATTCCGTCATCTGCTGCATACTCCGGAGAAACTGCTTTTCTGTTACAGAATGTCTGTTAAAATTATCATTTGTTCGCATTTTTACCGTCCTTTTTTACATTTATGACTGATATAGGGTATGATAAAGTGAGAATAACATCATTGTCGAATACCCCATTGCTAAATACTACCGATCGAAAGAGGGAAAGTCTTTGAAAAAACTATTAATCCTAACGATGCTTAGTATTATTGTTATTTTCTCTATGTCTTACATACTTTATGCAAACGATGCCGAAATTGATGGTGAAAATTTAAATGTTCGAACCGGTCCAGGTACTGACTATGAAGTGATAACACAAGTAAATGCTCCCGAAACATACCCGATCCTGCAACAAGAGGGTGATTGGGTGCAGATTGATCTTGGTGATCAACAAGGTTGGATTCACCAGGACTACATGAATGAAATAACTGCTTCATCAGAACAGGCAGAAGAAGAATCGGAAGTAACGGATCAAGAACCGCAACAGGAGAACACAGTGACTTCATCAAATGAGGATGAGGAGGACGTAATGCCGGTTGCCAGCACATACAGCGGCAAAGGATTATCAGGAAAAATTATTGTTCTGGATCCAGGTCATGGAGGTAGAGATGTAGGAGCGATTGGTGTATCTGGCGCTTATGAGAGTCACTATACCTTACGAACCGCTCACATTCTCCAAGAATTGTTAGAGCAATATGGCGCGAAAGTGTATTTAACAAGGGATCAGGACAGGTATGTTCCACTATCAAGCAGGACTACCTTTGCCAATTTAAAAGAAGCGGATGTCTTTCTCAGTATCCATTACAACAGTACACCAGAATTACCTGAAGTAACGGGAATCGACACGTATTATTATTCAGAACGTGACAGAAAACTAGCCAATTATGTTCACCAGAATATGGTTTCAGCATCAGGGATGGATGATCGTGGTTTCCAACAAAGAGATTTGCAAGTATTACGAATTAACCATCGACCATCCGTATTGCTTGAGTTAGGGTTTGTTTCTAATGAGGAAGAAGAAAAGAAAGTGCAGTCAAGGGCTTATTTAGAATCTGTCAGCAGAGGCATTATCAATGGATTGCAGTTATATTTTCAGTAGCCGCGGAGCTTAGTATTCATTTTGAAAGGATTCATGTCGTGGCATACGCTTAAAAACATGTGAAAATGACCTCTTAGCTGATTGACATACTTCATTTTATAAGAACCAACTTGTTCAGCATAATTACTTCTATGACTGTACTTATATACTTTCTTCACTGATAAGAAAAACCGGGCATAAACCTACAGTCCTAATTGACTTAATTAATAAACAACTTCCAATAATATGGATTATGTAAACAAAGGCTGTATTGCAGAATGATCATTTTGATATATTTTATCTGCTTAGCAAAGCTCCGGAAATAGGATCCGCGTCCTGTGGGGCACGGCTTCAGCTAGGCTACTACTTGAACAGCATCTGTGCTGCCTTGTGCCGAGGAAGCCCACTTCGAAGCGATACTTGAAGACACAGGCACAAATGAAGTGGATCTTCAGCTCGCGCTGATCCCACGGGAGTCTCCGCCTATTTCCTACGCTTTAGGGAAGTGCTACAACGTATGGAACAACAAAAAGCAGTGGTTCTAGGCATTTTTCAATAGCTATTATATATGCATACGATCAACATGCTATCTCTTACAAAAGTTGTAGAGTCTACATCTTAGCGTAGGCCAACCACGTAGACTCCCGGGACAGGCAGGTGCTGAAGATCCACTTTGTGAAGTGCTCTTCTTCACAAAGTTAGCTTCAGCCGTGCCCCGCAGGACGCGGAGTGGTTGGCCGGAGCGGTATGCCAGCACATGAATCATTTCAAAATAAACACTAAGCTGTTAGTTTACATAATCCATATTATAGTAAGTCATCTTCATTTTCCATATGATTTCTGCTGTGACTTCACTTTTATACTTTCTTGAATGATTAGAAAAACTCGACATTTGCCACGTCTGTCTATTAGTGAGTGACAGTGGGGATGTTACGGGTGGTTAGCGCTGTGATAAAAGAAGCCGTGTCTGGATCGACACGGCTTTTCGTTATTTCTTTTTTGCATCTTCACTGTCTAAGATAATCGTGACTGGTCCGACGTTTGTAAAAGATACATCCATCATCTCTCCGAATTGTCCCGTTTCGACATGAATTCCCTCTGCACGTAATTTCTCATTGAATTGCTGATATAAGGAAAGTGCCTGGTCAGGTTTCGCTGCTTGCATGAAGTTTGGCCTTCTTCCCTTTCTTGTATCTCCATATAAGGTAAACTGCGAAATTGAAAGAACACCGCCGCTTACATCTTTTAATGATAAGTTCATTTTACCATTTTCATCTTCAAAAATACGGAGATTCGCCGTTTTGTTGACAAGATAGTCAATGTCGGCTTCTTGATCATCATGTGTTACACCTATGAGTGCCACATAGCCATCATCAATCTTACCGACCACTTCATTCTCAACGACGACTGATGCGTTTTTTGCTCGTTGAAGTACTACTTTCATTGTTTGACCTACCTTTTATCTACTGTATCGTTCTTTCTACTGTGTATACATCTTTAATTTGTTTTAACCGTTCTACAATTCGACGCAGGTGATTAATATTGTGAATAAGAATCGTTACGTGGATAATTGCAATTTTATTTCGATCTGAACGGCCATTGACTGCGATAATATTAGTTTTTGATTCATTGATTACTTGTAAAACGTCATTTAATAAGCCACGACGGTCGTAGCCTGAAATTTCTAGATCTACGTGATAAGATTTGGATTCAGATTCCATGTTTTCCCATTCGACGTAAATCAGGCGATCTTCTGCTTCTTCCGTTTGCACATTCGGGCAATCTTTACGATGAACAGACACCCCACGTCCTTTCGTAATATACCCTACAATTTCATCACCAGGGACAGGATTACAACATTTAGAAAGACGGATCAGCATATTATCAACGCCTTCCACCTTCACACCTGAATCCCTTTTGGATTTCTTCTTGATAGATTCGCCACTTGCATTTACCTTTTCAATGGTTTCCTCAATGTCTTTTTCTTGCTCTTGCTGTTCACGTATCTTTTCTGTCATTCTAGTAACAATTTGAGCTGGTGTAATACCTTGGTATCCAATGGCTGCAAACATATCTTCTTCTGTGGTGAAACTAAACTTCTCTAATGCGAGAGCGATGTTGTCTTCTGTTATCACTTCTTTCGGTTCAAAGCCAGCATGCTTCAATTCCTCTTCTAACATTTCGCGCCCTTTTATCACATTCTCATCACGTCGTTGCTTTTTGAAAAATTGCTTGATCTTATTTTTCGCTTGAGAAGTTTGTGTCATTTTCACCCAATCCTGAGAAGGACCATAAGAATGTTTGGATGTCATGACTTCAACGATATCACCATTTTTCAATTGATAATCGAGTGGCTCCATTTTGCCGTTTATCTTGGAACCTATTGTATGATTACCTACCTCTGTATGAATCTTGTAAGCAAAGTCAAGAGGCACCGAACCACGCGGCAACTCTATTACATCCCCTTTTGGCGTGAATACATACACCATATCTGAAAATAAATCTACTTTTAATGATTCCATGAATTCCTCGGCGTCATTTGCATCATTTTGCCATTCGAGAATTTCACGGAACCATGCTAAGCGGTCCTCTGTTGATTGCTGTGATGGATTAATCATTTTGCCTTCTTTATAAGCCCAATGAGCTGCAATCCCGTACTCAGCGATTTCATGCATTTCTTTCGTACGGATTTGGACCTCAAGTGGTGCACCTTTAGGTCCAATCACTGTCGTGTGTAAGGATTGATAAAGGTTCGGTTTCGGCATGGCAATATAATCTTTAAACCGTCCAGGCATTGGTTTCCAACAAGTATGGATAATGCCTAGTACTGCATAACAATCTTTAATGCTGGAGACGATGATACGAACTGCAAGCAAATCATAGATCTCATTAAACTGTTTCTTTTGGATCATCATTTTCCGATAAATACTGTATAAATGTTTCGGACGACCAGAAAATTCTGCTTCAATATTTACATCCTTCAACTGTTGCCTGACTTCATCCATTACTTCTTCTATATAATGTTCACGCTCTTCGCGTTTTTGTTTCATCAAGTGGACAATGCGGTAATATTGCTGAGGATTTAAATAACGTAACGCAGTGTCCTCTAGTTCCCACTTGATCGCTGATATCCCTAGTCGATGTGCAAGTGGTGCAAAGATCTCTAATGTTTCATTCGAAATTCGCCGTTGTTTTTCAGCTGGCAAATGTTTTAGTGTACGCATATTATGAAGGCGGTCAGCCAGCTTGATCAAGATAACCCGAATATCTTTAGCCATCGCGATAAACATCTTGCGGTGGTTTTCCGCTTGTTGGGCTTCTTTTGACATATATTTGATCTTACCGAGCTTGGTTACCCCATCTACCAGCATGGCTACTTCTTCATTAAACGCACTTTTTATATCTTCCACCGTTACTTCTGTATCTTCTACTACATCATGAAGAAATCCCCCAGCAATAGTCTCTGGGTCTAATTTCAAATCCAGCAAGATACCGGCAACCTGAACTGGATGAATGATATATGGCTCTCCTGATTTTCGAAATTGCCCTTGATGCGCATTTTCTGCAAAATCATAAGCTCGTTTAATAAATGATATATCTTCATCGTTTAGATAACTTTTTGCTTCTTCAAATATCTCTTCAGGCGCTAAAATTTTATCTTTTGCCATATAATCACCTTTACTTTTAGACTCATCACGATATATAAACGTGTTTTCCCTATCATACCAAAAAAAATAGTAATTTTCCTTAATTATATAGCAAATATCGACAATTTTATTATTACTGTTTTTACTATACCTTATTAAGTGTGAATCATTTCGTTCATAGTTGACTAAAAATTCTGATAAAACGAGGTTTATCCCCCACTTAGCTTCATAAATTTTCTCTCTAATCTTGAAGTTGGGGTTTTACGGACGGTTAGCACCGCGATAAATAAAAGTTCTGCTTACCCTCAAGCAGTAGCAATAGCCTTTGATTCTTATACTATTGCTGCTTCATTTATTCATCACTTTAACATACTACTCTGACCGAACAGAAAATAATAAAAAGACAGAGCACTCCGAAGAGTACTCTACTTTGTGTATCTTAATATTCCATTAGTGTTAATACGTCATATCCGTCTAACTTGTCGCGGCCACTTAAATAAGTCAATTCAATTAAAAAGGCACAACCGACTACGATACCACCTAGTTCTTCTACTAGCTTGATGGTTGCTTCGATCGTTCCACCAGTTGCTAGTAAATCATCTGTAATCAATACTCGCTGACCTGGCTTAATGGCATCTTTATGAATCGTTAACACATTTTCACCATATTCAAGTCCGTAATCGACTTTGACAACTTCTCTCGGAAGCTTCCCTTCTTTTCTTACTGGTGCAAAACCTATTTCAAGTGCATAGGATACAGGACATCCTACAATAAAACCTCTCGCTTCCGGTCCTACTACAAGGTCAATTTTTTTATCTTGGGCATATGCGACAATTTCATCTACTGCTGATTTATAAGCAGGCCCGTTATCCATCAGCGTCGTAATATCTTTAAAACGAACTCCTTCTTTCGGCCAATCTTCTACTACTGTAATATACTGTTTATAGTCCATAAACCATTTCCTCCTCATTGCTCCTCTTCTCCATTTGCTCAGAGAACCATGTTTTTAATTGTGAATAAGATGAATAAATAAAAATTTCTTCTAATTCCATCTCATGTTTACGATCCTGATAGACGCTCGCTTCTGTTAAATCTTTTTTAGAAGGTTCATCAGTTGGGACAATTACTCCATCTTTACGAGTAACAAAATTCAATTCATGAAAAACTTGGAACATAAACTTGATCTTGTCCAATTTCCAGCCTTTAAATGACGCCAGCTTAGGAGCATCTACCTTGTAATCAAAGTATTTCCGCTTCAACATCAATTGATACAGCCACTTAAATTCATCACGATTAGGTAAAGAACGGAAATATTGGCTGTCATTCGTTGAAAAACAAACAATTAGTCGCTCGAATTTCACCTTATCTATTAATATTTGCAAATCTTCTAATTTAGAAGGAACATCGAGCAAATAGAGCGCCTCTATCGGATGAGACACAGCTAATACCGTATCTTTATCACAGACTGGAACACCTTGTATGTCACTTCCTTGAAAACTAACAAAATATTGGTTGGGCTTTTCGATATTGACCTGCTCTTGCCAGTTCCTCATTCCACGAAAATCGAATAATTGCCAGCTCGTTACCGCCATATCCTTGATCAGCATCTGTGGTTTACGAATGCCATTCCATTCATTAATTTGCAATTCTCCTACCACTTCGAGAGGTGTTTGCTTTGCCAGATATGGAACTTTCTCTCCTAAACCAAAACCGATCGTATCTAATTGCTGACCATTTTCTGAAAACCTCATTTTTAGATGGTTTTTTGTTGCACCAATTTGTTTGATGTCACTCGGTGTTGCTTCAAAATGAAATAGAGGTTTAGGATTTCCCATTCCAAATGGTGCCAGCTGATCAATGGTTTCCAATAACGTCATGTCAATATCTGAAATGGCTAATGATCCACTAATAGACAGTTGTGGTTTAAAATCCTCTTCTGTCAATTGTTGCCTTGCTAATGTATCCAATTCTGTCTCAAGTACTTCGATATTCTCGACTGGAAGTGTCATACCAGCAGCTTGAGCGTGCCCGCCGAAATGAGTAAAAAGCTCTCGATGCTGCATACAATTTTGGAACATATCAAAACCATCAATACTACGCGCTGAACCTTTTGCTTTCTTCGTCTCACTATCTATTGCCAGAACAATGGCAGGTCGATAATAAGTTTGCACTAATTTAGAAGCGACGATACCAAGCACACCCTGGTTCCATCCTTCTTTTACGACAATGATGACTTGTTTCGTATGATCAGCCGCTTCATACTGGCTTATTGCTTCTTTGGTGATATCTGCCACTATTTTTTGTCTTTCTGTATTCAGATCCTGTACGTAATTTGCTAATTCCTCAGCTTCTTGCGGATCTTCCGTTAACAAAAGGTCTACCGCCAAATTTGCATCCTGCAGACGACCAACTGCATTTAAGCGTGGTCCAATCCGGAAGCCAATGTCTTCTTCTGTTACGTTTCCTTCAATTTGACATAGCTTCTTTAATGCTTTCAAGCCTTTACGCTCTGATCG
Organism: Gracilibacillus salinarum; assembly: GCF_022919575.1. Taxonomy (NCBI): domain Bacteria; kingdom Bacillati; phylum Bacillota; class Bacilli; order Caryophanales; family Bacillaceae; genus Gracilibacillus; species Gracilibacillus salinarum. The sequence goes on from NZ_CP095071.1 coordinate 845,897, forward strand.
ACTTAATGCCTTTAGTCCATGGTGAACAAGTACTCTGTTTTCATCATGTAACGGAACCAGATCGGCAATCGTACCCACGACGACTAAATCTAAGAACTGTTCAGGAAAATAGCCTAATAATTGCTGTGCAAATTTAAAAGCTACCCCTACACCTGCTAATTCCTTAAAAGGATAGTCTTCCGAACATTTCGGGTGAATGATTGCATGCGCTTCTGGTAATGCTTCTTGCGCTTCATGGTGATCTGTTATGATAACATCCATCCCTAATTGATTAGCGACCGCTACTTCTTCTACTCCAGCAATTCCATTATCAACAGTGATGATCAACTGAAATCCTTGGCGATGCGCTTCTCGAAAAGCTTCTTCATTTGGTCCATATCCTTCTGTAAAACGATTGGGAATATAGTAATCACACATTGCCCCACTTTCACGTAAAGCTTCTACCATGACTGTAGTGGAAGTAACGCCATCTGCGTCATAATCCCCGTATACAAGAATACTTTCTCCAGCTTCAATTGCCTGTCTGACTCGCTGTACGGCCTTATCAATCTGGTTGAACTGTTCCGGGTTGTGTAACTGATCAAGAGAAGGTCGCAAGAATCGTTCAACTTTCTCTTCTGTATCAATCCCTTGCTGCCACAACAATTGCTTAATGACAGGAGATACGTTCACACCCGCTAGTATATCGGTTGATTCCTGATCCGTATTCTTATATGTAAAAATCCAATTTGATTGACTTTCCAACATAAATTCACCCCTGACTCACTTATTATACAAAAGTGTATCAAGGGTAGCAAACAGAATTATTTTACTTTATCACCGTTATCTTCAATTTGACCGTCTGTGTTGTCGGTTTTTGAAGCGGATTGATTATTTTTTTCTTCTTGCTGAAGTGCCGATACTTCAAGCTTCGCAGCTCGCAATTCTCTTTGTAAACGCAGTACGCGAATTACACCAGATGCTGCAGTTATGATAACTCCCATTAATACAGAGAATAAAATGATCAGGATTAACGGCGCCTCACCTGTTCCAAATAAATAATTTACCTCGACAGGATCAACATTGATCACCGCAAAAATAGCAATAATAACAGCAAACAGTACAGCCAAAATTAAATATGTCTGTCCCTTCATGAATGGCCTCCTTTAAATGTTATGATTCCATGTTTTCATTATAAAGGGAATAACAGGAAATGTCGATTTTTGCAACCTGTTAATCGCAATTAGTCTTACATAAAAGGCTACCGATAATACGGATTATGTTCACTAGTGGTGCATCCATTTTGAAATACTAACAGTCATTGTTTAATGTTTGGAGATCTATAGAATTTGGATAGTAAAAAGCTGAGCTCCTCATTTAGAGCTCAGCTTTTTCTTACACTTGTGGTCCGTCGTTATATTTCTTTTCTTTGTATTCGATCGGTTTTTCTTTTACTGATTTACCTCGCCATACCAGCCATACTTGTGCTGCGATAAACAGCGAAGAGTACGTTCCGGCGATTAAGCCAACAACCAGGGCGAATGAGAAGTTAGTAATCGCGCTTGCACCGAAGAATAATAGCATAGCTGCTGCAAAGATAACTGTTAATACAGTGTTAATACTTCTTGCAAAGGTCTGCATTAAACTATGATTTACGATTTTGGCAAGCTCAGCAAACGATTTAACCTTCTTCCGTTTCTTAAGATTTTCTCTGATCCGGTCAAACGTAACAATGGTATCATTAATCGAATAACCGACAATTGTCAGAATGGCCGCGATAATCGTAATATCAAATTCGAGCCTTGTGATACTAAACAGAGCAATGATGAAAAAGGCATCATGCAGTAAGGCAAGGATCGCGGTAAGTGCTGAGTAAAACTCAAAACGGATCGTCACATAAATGATAATCCCGATTGATGCATAGATTACTGCCAACACAGCATTTTGAGCTAATTCTTTTCCTACAACAGGAGAGACCGTATTAACAGTAGGTGCACTACCGTATTTGTCTTCAAAATGAGTTCTCACTTCCGCTACTTTGTCTTCGGAAAGTTCATTTTCAAATCGAGCAACTGCAATATTTTCATCTTCCCCAGACAAGACAACAGGCGCACTCACTTCTAAATCAAGCTTTTCAAACTCTTGCTCAATTTCTTCTGTTGTTAATGACTGGTCAGCAAGCACCTCTACTCGAGAACCAGCTACAAAGTCGATGCCAAGATTCAGTCTGAACACAGCCAGACAGATAATACCTAGCGCCACTAATGAAATGGAAATGCTGAAAAACTTCTTGCGATGTTTGACAAAATCAAATTGACGCCCGAAAAATTTCGGTTCAACTTCTTCCCGGCTGTTGAGGTCAATAATGTCATCCTTTTTGACGCCAAACCAGCCTGGACGTTTGTTTAAGAAATTACTGTTTACCCAAAAGCCTAGGAACAGTCTGGAGCCAAACACAGCTGTCACAAAACTTAGCACGATACTTACCATTAATAAGGTCGCAAAACCTTTCACAGAGCTCGTTCCGAATATAAATAAAACGGCAGCAGCTATCATTGTCGTGATGTTCGCATCAAAGATCGTCGATAACGATTGCTGATTACCTGCTTTAAATGCAGCTTTGATCGATTTACCTTCTCTTAATTCTTCTTTAATCCGTTCATACGTTATGATATTGGCATCAACTGCCATACCAACCCCTAAAACCAATGCGGCAATACCCGGCAAGGTTAAGACACCGTTCATTAATTCGAAGACAAGCAGTACTAAATAAATGTAAATACTTAGCGTGATTGCGGCAATGAATCCTGGGAATCGGTAGTAGAACATCATATAAATAAAGATTAAGACAACACCTAATACACTGGCAAAAATTGTTTTGTCCAACGCTTGCTGCCCGAATTGGGCACCAACAGAAGTTGAATACTCTTCCTCTAGATCAGTTGGTAAGGAACCAGCGTTTAATAAGTTGGCCAATTGCTGTGCTTCTTCAATTGTGAAGTCACCAGTAATCATGATATCTTTTGTTCTTAATACTTGACTCACAGATGGAGCAGAAATAACTTTAGAATCCTCTTTTTGCATTTCCTCTTCATATGTATCGCCTTCTTCGTAGTCCATCCAAATAACTACTTGATCTGCGAGTTCAGAGTCGTCTAAAATTTGCTTCGTCGTATCACCAAATCGATCGGCATCTTTAAACTTGAGCGTTACAATCGGTTGATTCGTATCTGGATCAAAGTCTTGCTTTGCACTGCCAGCCTGAATATCAGAACCATCCAGATATTTCTTTCCATTCACATCACGGAATGTCAGTTGTGCTGTTGTTGACAGCATCTCTCTTGCCTGATCTTGATCTTCGACACCTGCGAGTTGTACACGAATACGATTCGGTTCTTCGATATTAAAGCTTGGTTCACTGATCCCAATCGAATTTACGCGTCTTTCCAGTGTTTCAACCGTAGATTCAAGTACACTTCTTGTTACTTCCTCATCTTCATCTAATGGTTCAACATTATAAAGAACCTCGAAACCACCTTGTAAATCAAGTCCTAATTTAATATTTTTTGCAATACCTTGATATGTAGTACCAATCGTCGCTCCTAACACTAACACAATTAGGAAAAACGCAACGATTCTCCCTCTTTTCACCATACGTAAAGCCTCCCTATGTTTTCACAACAACACTATTTTACCTTAAATACCGGTGATTAGACAAGCAAGGCAAAGACTTTAGTCCGATTTCCGATTGCCTAACAGGGCATCGAGCGATTCTTGCAGATTTGTATCCATCCATGATTTTTGTGTTAGATAAGTCATATAGATGTTAGGGTTTAAATGCAGAATGTCCTGCACCACTTCATATAACGCTTTGTCAGGATTGCCCTTCCAGACCTTATCCACTAAGCAATTCCAAATATCATCAATCGTTGTTTTGGAATAATCGAGTAATTGCAATTCACGCATTTTACTCTCAAGCACTACGTCTAATTCGTTCCGCCAGGACGAAACTTGTTTACGATTTACCATACACTTGCCTCCATCCGATTAAAAATCTAGCTAAAATTGTCATGCTTGTCCTCTCATCTTGCATATAATTCATTGTATATGAAAATTTTCGGTTTGAGAAGGCAGGTCGATCAAAGTGACCAAACAAAATTTTTTAAAAGGGACAATTATTCTAATCATTGCTGGTATGATTACACGTTTTTTAGGCTTTGTTAATCGAATCGTTGTCGCCAGATTAATGGGAGAGGAAGGTATCGGTTTATATAATATGGCCTTACCTACCTTGTTCTTAATGTATACCATTTCGCAAATTGGCTTACCAATTGCCATATCCAAAAGAGTTGCGGAAGCTGATGCGAGAGGTGACTTTGTTAAAATCAAGCAAATATTAATAATCTCACTTTCCATCACGATATCGCTAAGTGTTGTCTCAACAGTACTTATGTACCTGATCATCCCATATGTGGCGAATCATTTATTAACAGATCCTCGAGTCTATTATCCAATGATGGCGATTCTTCCAATCATTCCAATCAGTGCTGTTGCAGCAGTTATCCGAGGATATTTCCAAGGCAGACAAAATATGAAGCCGCAAAGTATTGCACAGGTGATTGAGCAAGTAGTACGGATTGGTTTCATACTCGTTCTGGTGACTTGGCTCGCTCCACGTGGTATTGAATTTGCCGCTGCAGGAGCTATGATCGCAGTTATCATTGGTGAAGCTGTATCTTTATTATTCATGTTAAAAATGTTCCGTCTAAAAAAACGAATCAAGCTCCGCAAAAACATTTTAAAATATGTAAAAACAGGTTCAGATACATTAAAGCAATTATTCTCGATCGCAATACCAAGTACCGCCAGCCGGTTAGTTAACTCGATTGCCAATTTTTTAGAGCCTATATTAGTAGCACAGAGTTTGGCACTTGCCGGGTTTCAGGCAACCGTTGCAACCAAACAATATGGGGCTTTGACCGGATATGCATTGCCGTTACTATTTTTACCAACCTTCATCACACATTCACTAGCAGTTGCACTCGTTCCCAATATTAGTGAAGCAGAGGCCAAACAGCATAAAAAATTAATTCATTACCGGATTCACCAGGCAATACGGCTCTCCTTCGCTTCCGGTGCAATTGCAACTGTACTGTTAACTCTTTTTGCTGATGCTATTTTACAATATATGTATGGGACTAATAATGCTAGTCTGTTCTTGAAAATTATGGCTCCTTGTTTTTTATTTATGTATATTCAGTTTCCGCTTAATGCTTCTTTACAAGCACTCGATCTCGCCAAACAAGCGATGTGGAATAATATCGGATCGACCATTATCAAATTTATAATTTTAATCGTGCTTACGACTAATCCGCAAATCGGAATTTACGGAGCAGCTATCGCGATGAGTGTCGGTGTTATTATCGGAACCGTATTTCATCTAATTACATTATTCCGTGCGATTAAATTTTATATCCCTATGAAAATGATTCTCAAAATGATTGCTTTAATTGGATTAACATTCTGGATGGGACAATTATTGATTCAACTATTCGATTTTCAAATCGAGCACACTCTCCGCTTTTTGTTTATCGTCATTCTTCTGTTTATCGGTTACTTGATTTTCTTATTTTGTTTACAATTTATTAACAAGGATGAGTTGCAGCAATTACGGAAAAATAAATAGAACAGCGGGATTATTGATCAATCCCCTGTTCTTTTTATTGTTTTTCATTCTTCTTATCGATATACCATTCATTATTGACGTCAATCGAACAAAAGGATATCTCTTCAACTGAATGAAAGCCACGGTCACGCACTTCCTCAATCACCCAATTCTGATCTTTGGCTAAATGCGTTAATGCTTTCTCTTGAATTCTCCCATCCACAATTAACGGCAAAACCAACCCATCAATGACAGGCTGCACATTCTGTTGATTTTTTTCTAGTATCGACAGCTTTCCAGATGGCTCCAGGATGGCATAGGCAACATCATTTATGCTTTCTGTTCCATGTTCTCGTAATTGCTGTAGTAAATCGTCAAAATTAAATCGATTCTTTTTCATTTCGTTCTCATCAATTTTACCTTGAGCGATGATAATCGACGGTTTGCCTTCAAACCAGGCACGGAATAACGGACTTTTTAATGATACCCAAGCCGTCAGCCATTGTATAATCATTAACAGAATCATCGGAATTAATCCATAAGTAAATGATAACTCCAAATCAGCAATGGTAAGAACAGCTACTTCAGCAATCATAATATAAACGACAATATCAAGCAGACTTAACTCTCCCACTTCTCTCTTACCCATCATTCGAAAAATTATGACTACCAGAAAATAGTAAAAGATTGTCCGCAGTATGATGGCCAAAATCTCCTCAACGCCCACACTAGCCACATCCTTCCATAACGATATGGCTAGCTTTCCCTGTATTTCTTCTGACTATTCTTACAAAGGCTGTTGAAACGGCAACAGATAGCGGAAATAAATATAGATTGTAGATATAATGAGCGATAGTATAACTACGGGAATACCGTAAAGCATAAATTTCACGAACGCAATTGGCTTATTTTGGGCATCAGCCAGTCCAGCTACTACGACATTTGCAGAAGCACCAATTAATGTGCCATTTCCACCTAAACAGGCTCCGAGTGCAAGGGACCACCATAATGGATCGAGATTCGTCATCCCGTACGTTTCGAATTCTTCAATAACAGGTATCATCGCAGCTACGAACGGAATGTTATCAATAATCCCGGAAAATATGCCGGACACCCATAACAAAAGAAGAGCGGTATTTGTCATATCCCCTTCTGTCAACCACATAATCGAACGCGCTAATTCATCGATCACGCCTACTTCTTCCAAGCCGCCTACGAGCATAAACAAACCGATAAAGAAAAATAAGGTTACCCATTCTACTTGTTCAAAAATTTTGTCGGTCTCTACTTCTTTTTCACTTACAATAAGTAACAGAATCGCTCCACATAAGGCAATGATCGTTAAATCTATATGAAATACAGGGTGGAGCAGAAATCCTATTATGGTTAATAACAAGATGGATAGAGATTGGAACAGTAATGGTGATTTTTTTAAGTATTGAGATTCTTTCATTTGCATTAATTCATCTATGCGATTCGAATCGATCTGTTTTAACTGCTTTCGGAACCATATACTTAACAGCACCAGTACAAGCCCAAGCAATAGTAACGCTATCGGTGCAGTATGCTGCAGGAAAGACAAAAAAGTTAAATGAGGTACTGCTTGACCAATCATAATATTAGGTGGATCTCCTATTAATGTTGCCGTCCCCCCAATATTGGCTGTTAAAATGATCGTCAGCAAGTAAGGGAACGTTGGTAATTGCAATAAATTGGTCAAGGTTAAGATAACAGGTACAAATAACAGCACGGTTGTTACATTGTCCAGTAACGCAGATCCAATTGCTGTTAGAAAACCGATCCCTATCATTAACGGAATTGGCTTCCCTTTTACTAATTTCGCAAGCCAAATGGCAATATAAGTGAATACGCCTGTTTTTCTCGTTATCGCTACTAACACCATCATCGCAAACAATAGCGCAACAGTATTCCAGTCAATATAGGAAGTTACCGCATCCTCCCATTGGTATACCCCTGTTAAAAGCAATAATACCCCACCTGCTAATGCTACTAGTGCACGATTTATTTTCTCTGACATTATAAATATATAACTAATGATAAAAACGGCTATGGCGATGGTTACTGACATCTAACGTCTCCTCTCTGATCATCTCAAAATATTGACAAGCTATAATTCATATATATTCTGATTTTCTATAACTATTCGAGAAGGAATTCTTCTATTTTTGGAGGACATGCATACATAAATAAAGAGAAGTTATTAAAAGGGAGGGGTCGGAAGTGAAAACAATCGTTGGTGTACTGTATGGCTGGATTGGCATTTTTGCGGTTATGTTAGTCGCGAGTATTATTTTAACGATTTTATTACGTTTTACGTCGCTAGGAGAATCCACACTGGAGATGTCTACGCTATTTATCAGTTTTATTGCATTATTTACTGGAGGGCTGATTGCCGGGTTAAAAGCAAAACACAAGGGCATTTGGGTAGGAGTATTAACCAGCTTATTTTTTACCTTTATCGTGTTTTGCTACCGATTCTTGGGCTTACATCTTGGGTTTTCCGTGATTGAGCTGGTCAACCATACGTCCTATTTATTATTAGCCATTATCGGCGCGATCATCGGCGTCAACCTGTCATCCGAAGAAGAAGCATAACTCGCAAATTGGGCAGTATGTAAAAGAGGTATATACCCACGTATTATAAGGATCCAACTTCTATTTGAATATAATTACTTCTGCGACTCGTGTTGAGCGCAGAAATTATGGAAGTAAACCAAAAAATACCATGGCATCAATGAAGATGCTATGGTATTTTCTCTGATTAGCTCTGTTCTACTACGTCGCGCACTGCTGAGCGGTCGTATGTAAGTTTTGTTCCATCACCTGTAATAAGTACAAGGCTGTCTTCATCCAATGCATGAACAATACCGTGGAAACCACCAATTGTTACAATCTTGTCCCCTTTTTTCAGTTCGGACTGCATTTGACGCACTTGCTTTTGTTTCTTTTGTTGTGGTCTGATTAATAAAAAGTAAAAGATCACAATCATTAAAACAAGTGGACCAAAGGTTGCTAAAAATTCCATGTGTGTTGCACCTCCTCTTAAAAATTCTTTGCATTTGGTTTATTGAAACCATATTTTTCAAAGAACTCTTCTTTAAAATCACCAAGTCGGTCTTGCATAATTGCTTCACGAACTTGCTCCATTAATTTTAACAGAAAATATAGATTATGATAAGTAGTAAGTCTGAAACCAAATGTTTCATTCGATTTAACTAAGTGACGGATGTAGGCCCTTGTATAATTTTTACAGACATGACAGTCACAGTTAGGGTCTAATGGTGAAAAATCACGAGCGTATTTCGCATTACGAACAACCAGACGTCCCTCTGATGTCATCAGTGTTCCATTACGTGCAATTCTCGTTGGCAAGACACAATCAAACATATCAACACCACGAATAGCGCCATCAATTAACGAGTCAGGAGAACCAACCCCCATTAAATATCGTGGTTTATCAGATGGCAGTAATGGAGTCGTATATTCTAACACACGATTCATTACATCTTTCGGTTCACCAACAGATAATCCGCCTATCGCATATCCAGGGAAGTCTAAGGACGTTAAGTCTTGTGCACTTAATCGTCGTAAGTCTTCATATTCGCCACCTTGCACAATCCCAAATAAGCCTTGAACATCTTTTCGCTCATGTGCTTCCAAACAGCGTTCTGCCCATCTGCTTGTCCGTTCGACAGACTTTTTCATATACTCATGTTCTGCTGGATATGGTGGACATTCATCAAATGCCATCATAATATCGGAGCCTAATGCGTTTTGAATGTTCATTGCTTTTTCTGGTGATAAAAAAAGTTTCTCCCCATTTAAATGATTACGAAAATGTACACCTTCTTCTTTAATTTTACGTAAATCACTTAAACTGAAAACCTGAAATCCACCGGAATCGGTTAATATTGCACCATCCCAGTTCATAAACTTGTGCAATCCTCCCGCTTCCTTGACAATTTCGTGACCAGGTCTCAGCCACAGATGATACGTGTTGGAAAGAATCATATTCGCACCCATCTGTTTCAATTCTTCCGGGCTCATCGTTTTAACAGTCGCTAACGTGCCGACTGGCATAAATGCAGGGGTATCGAAAGAGCCATGTGGTGTATGGACCTTGCCTAGCCTTGCTCCTGTTTGTTTACATGTCTTTATATGTTCATATCTAATCGCAGTCATCAAAAGTTGTCCTTTCTTTACATAATTAACATTGCGTCACCAAAACTGAAGAAACGGTAACGCTCAGCAACTGCTTTATTATAAGCCTCTAAAATAAAATCTCGATCTGATAGTGCACTCACTAACATAATTAAGGTCGACTTTGGTAAATGAAAATTGGTAATTAAACCGTCAATTGCTTTAAATTGATATGGTGGATAGATAAAAATATCCGTCCAGCCATTGCGCTCTTCAAATAGACCATTTGTATCTCGTGCAATTGTTTCAAGCGTTCTGGTTGAGGTGGTTCCAACCGAAATAATTCTGCCTCCACGCTGTTTTACAGCATTAAGCTGATTAGCCGTAGCTTCTGTCATCTGATAGAATTCTGCATGCATTTCATGTTCTTCGACATTGTCAACACTAACTGGACGGAATGTCCCCAATCCAACATGCAATGTAATAAATGCAATCTCAATTCCTTTTTGTTCAATTTCTCCGAGCAGCTCTTTCGTAAAATGCAATCCTGCGGTCGGTGCTGCTGCAGAACCTTGTTCACGCGCATAAACCGTCTGATAACGATCTTTCTCATCCAATTGCTCTTTAATATAAGGTGGAAGCGGCATTTCACCGAGTTCATCCAGCACTTCATAAAGAATTCCTTCATATTCTAACCGGAGGATCCGACCACCATGCTCTTTCGTGTCAATACAGGTCGCTTTTAATTGTCCGTCACCAAAGACGATTGTAGAACCAACTTTTATTTTTTTAGCAGGTTTTACGAGTACTTCCCAATCATTATCTTCCATTTGAGTTAATAGTAATACTTCCACTTTAGCACCTGTATCCTGTTTTATTCCATACAGTCTTGCCGGCAACACTTTTGTATTGTTTAAGACCAGACAATCCCCTTTTTCAAGAAAATCTGCTATATCGTAAAAGTGGTGATGTGTGATTGATCGTTCTTCTCGATTTAATACCATTAATCTCGAGCTTGCGCGATCTTGTAACGGTGTCTGTGCAATTAATTCTTCTGGTAGATCAAAATCAAAATCTTCTATATTCATGCCTTTACTCCTTCTACTTAAAACGTCCTATTACTGCAAAAATAATTGTCAGAATAATACTAACAATGATTGATGTCATGATCGGAAAATGAAATGATACATTCCCTTTTTTAAAGCTAAAGTCTCCAGGCAGTTTGCCAACGAATCCCCATAACAGACCGACGATTATACATACAACCCCTATTACAATAAAGATCTTACCAACGTCCGTCAAGATTCAGGCACCTCCCGGTCAAAGTGTGCATAAGCTTTTGGCGTAACAAGTCGCCCTCTTGGTGTTCGTTGAATGAATCCTTGCTGTAATAAATAAGGTTCATAGACATCCTCAATTGTTTGAGATTCTTCCCCAATCGATGCTGCGATGGTATCTAAACCTACAGGACCACCTTTGAATCCGTCTATTATCGAAAGTAATAATTTATGATCAATGTGATCAAGTCCTTCTTGATCTACCTGCAACATCTTTAAAGCCTGCTGTGTCGTTTCCATCGAAATACTTGGTTCACCTTTAACCTGTGAAATATCTCGTACCCTCTTTAACAAACGATTAGCAATTCTCGGAGTCCCACGTGACCGTCTTGCTACTTCCAGTGCGGCTGCTTTATCTATTTGCACTTGAAAAATGTCAGCAGTCCTTTCGACAATAGCACATAAATCTATAACCTCATAGAATTCAAGACGTGATAAAACACCGAAGCGGTCTCGTAATGGGGCCGATAGCAGACCTGCTCTAGTTGTAGCACCTACCAAGGTAAATGGTGGTAAATCAAGCTGAACAGAACGCGCACTCGGGCCTTGACCAATGACAATATCCAGACAGAAATCCTCCATTGCTGGATAAAGGATTTCTTCCACTGCCCGAGGCAGACGATGAATTTCGTCAATGAATAACACATCACCGACTTCCAAGGAAGAAAGGATCGCTGCTAAATCGCCAGAACGTTCGATTGCTGGACCGGATGTTTGTTTAAACTGGACACCCATCTCATTTGCAATAATTTGTGCCATCGTCGTTTTACCCAGACCTGGAGGGCCATATAGTAATACATGATCGAGTGGTTCGTTTCTCATCTTGGCAGCTTCAATAAAAATCGCTAAATTGTCTTTTGCTTTATGCTGACCAATGTATTGCTTCAGCATTTTGGGGCGCAGACTTAATTCTTCTGATAAATCTTCTTCTTGGATCTCATTGGAAATAATCCGTTCCTCCATCATGAAATCTCCTTTCTATTTCATTAGTAAGGCTAACCCTTTTCGTATGTATGTATCCGCTGCATCACTCTGTTCTTTCGCTAAGACTGGCTTGATCGTATTTATTTCTTTTTCTGAATAACCTAATGCTTTCAGTGCCTCGATTGCTTCTGATAATGCATTGTTTTCCTCCGTTTTATCTGGCTGCTGATTAAATAAATTCTCTGTATGAAAGTCGAATGGTAATTTACCTTTTAGGTCCAGGATCATTTGGCGTGCCGTTTTCTTCCCTACGCCAGGAAAACTTGTTAGAAACTTTTCATCTTCCTGATCAATAGCCAGGACGAAATCTTTAACAGATGTTGATGCCAATACCGCTAACGCACCCTTAGGTCCGATCCCCGAAACATTTAAGATTTGAGCGAACAGTTTTTTTTCTTCCTGGTTCTGAAATCCGTATAAAATCTGAGCATCTTCCCTTACATAATGGTACGTGTAAATCTTTAATTGTTCTCCCGTTTGTACTTGAAAACGATAGGGATTCGGACAAATTACTTCATAGCCAATTCCGTTCGTTTCTATTAAAATGATTTGTTCCGTTATATCCGATACTAATCCATTTATATATGCAATCATATCACTGATCTCCTCTTCATTCCAAATTCACACTCTTTCACAAGCATACGTTCGTATTTAATCTTAGCTTATCTAACGATCTTTCGCAAGAACAAGTAGGGAATAAAGTGAGAGGATTAACAGATAACTGGTGTTAATTTTGAAATGATTCATGTGCTGGGATACCGCTCCGTCCAACCACTCCGCGTCCTGCGGGGCACGGCTGAAGCTAACTTTGTGAAGAAAGATCGCTTCACAAAGTGGATCTTCAGCGCCTGCCTGTCCCGCGGGAGTCTCCGTGGTTGGCCTACGCTAGAATTGGGACTCTACAATTTTGTCAGAGCTAGCATATTGATTTCATGCATATATAATAGCTATTGAAAAATACCAAGAACCACTGCTTTTTGCTGTACCATGCGTTGTAGCACTTCCCTTAAGCGTAGGAAATAGGCGGAGACTCCCGTGGAATCAGCGCGAGCTGAAGATCCATTTCATTTGTGCCTGTGTCTGCAAGCTTTGCTTCGAAGTAAGCTTCCTCGGCACAAGGCAGCAAAGAAGCATTTACAGGTAGTAGCCTAGCTGATGCCGTGCCCAGAGGACGCGGAGCCTATTTCCGGAGCTTTGCAACGCAAATAAAATATTTCAAAATGACCGTTTTGCCATACAGCCTTAGTTGACATAATCCATATTATAGGAACCTATCCTCCTATTCAGCATGATTACTTCTACGACTACTTATATACTTTCTTTTCTTACATACTAATTTTCACTACGTCGAACTTCTTCATTGCTAAAATTTTATACTTTCCTACCGTATAAGTAAAACCGGTAAGTTCACTCGGTCCTAACTAAGAAAATTATATACAACTCAATTACCTATAATATGGATTATTAACCATCGCTATCCAAGCATGCATTTTGAGATATTTAATATGCTGGGATACCGCTTCGGCTAACCACTCCGCGTCCTGCGGGAGTCTCCGTGGTTGGCGGGGGCGATATCTAAACAGATGAAATATTTCAAAACTCCACTAAGCTGCTATTTTACATAATCCGGTCTAAAGAAAGCTATATATACTCATGTTAGGTACTGAAATCTTTGAGAAAAGTAACGACATAATAATGCGATTGTTGTTTTGAAGATTTTAAAAAAGATGATTATATTTTCACAGTTTGGACACCCTAACAGTAAACATAGCTCGATTGGAGGGTCTTTAATGAGCAAGTTATGGTTACTGTTAAACGGGGTCATTGTGGCAATAATCGGCGTTATCAGCTATCAATCTATACAAGAAACACCAAAGAGTAATGCGGAGAGCCCAGAAGAAGTCAGGGCAGTTGCGCAAGACCCGCTTACAATTGAATTAACATTGGAACGACATTATATAGATGGCAATGTAGAGCGGGAGCAAGTCGAAGAAACGATCGCTTCCATGGAGGATTTTTGGTCGGAGTATCAGGATTGGCAAGTCATGGAGCAGAAAGAAGGACACATCCGTTTCCGAAAAGAAGTCAACGATATATCTCCTTACTTGAAGGCGAATGGCTATTTTGGATTAAAGAATGGTAAACTGACTATTTTCGAGGGCGTTCCAGTACATGAGTCTGCCGTACAATCTTTTTACCAGATCGATACAGATGAATTAGAATCACATTTATTTGATCGCTTAAAAGAAGGAATTAAAATTAATACGAAAAAGGACTATTCGGAAGTATTAGAAACATTCCGTTCCTATCAAAAAGCAGAAGCAGTGAACAGTTGAACGATGTTATCATCGTTCAATTGTTTGACTGTCAAAAAAGACTGACTCCTATTCGCGGAATCAGTCTTTTTCTTCTTACAATTGCTCCATAATTGCTTCGTCTGCTTCTATGTTATGATGTACTTCCTGAACATCTTCCATGTCCTCTAACATTTGAACTAACTTAACCATTTTGTTACCTGCATCTTCATCCACTTCTGACATGGTTTGAGGGATCATAGTGATTTCTGCTGTTTCAAATGTAAAGCCGCTTTCTTCCAACGTTTTCTTTACGTTTTGGAAATCTTCAGGGTCGGCATATATTTCGTATGCACCCTCGACAGTTTCCATTTCTTCAGCTCCCGCTTCGATAGCTTCCAACATTACAGTGTCTTCGTCTGCTTCTGTCTTCTCACGATCGATAACGAAATAACCTTTACGATTGAACATAAAAGCGACACAGCCATTTTCGCCTAGGTTACCACCATTTTTACTAAAAGCATGACGTAACTCAGAGGCTGTACGGTTTTTGTTATCGGTTAACACTTCTACCATAACAGCTGTTCCGCCTGGTCCATATCCCTCATAGGTCAATTCCTCGAAGTTCGCTCCATCCAAATCGCCTGTTGCTTTTTTTATAGCGCGGTCTATATTGTCATTAGGCATATTATCTGCCTTTGCCTTATCTACTGCAAGACGAAGACTCGCGTTCATATCCGTGTCACCGCCACCTTGCTTAGCAGCTAAATATATATCTTTCGCATGCTTCATGAAAATTTTACCGCGTTTCGCATCTTGTGCATTTTTTCTTCGTTGAATGTTCTTCCATTTAGAGTGTCCTGCCATACTTTCTCACCTCTCGTAATCTATCTTAGTCTCCACCTTTTACTTTATCATAACTGCAGACAATTGAAAATATTGTGACACTGACACAGGTGCGGATTTAAGAAATTAACTTCCATCCCAACACCATATTATATCATCTTCTACCTGCTTCATTAAAATATTGTGGACATACAAAATGGTTTTGACAGGATCCGTATACTTTCAGTACTATAGGAAAACGGCCATAACCCACCCTGTCCTAATTTACATACATGATCTACAACGATCTATAATATGGATTATGTTAACAAAGATGGAAAAATGGTCATTTTGATAGATTTTATCTGCTTAGCAACATTTTTGAAATAGACGGAGACTCCTTATGCCTCAGTGCGAACTAAAGATCCACTTCTTCTGTGACTGCACTTATATTCTTTCTTGACTGATAAAATGAGACTTCAATCAGGAAGTTATCGTCCATTTATCCCACGTTGAACTTCTTTTTTATCTCTCAAATCTTGAAGTGGAGATATTACGGACAGTTAGCGCCGTGACAAAAGAAAAACTCCACTTATTACAAGTGGAGTAAATACATTCAATTATTATCTGCCTCCACAACCGCAATCGTCATCATCATGCGGGTTGTGTGGCATGCCTTGAGGTCCGTAGGATGGATATGGCATTGGCTGTTGACCTGGCATACCCTGTGATGGCATTGGCATCATTGGATAATTTGGCATTCCTGGTTGCGGTATCATCGGGTCACCTTGCATAGGAATTGGTTGCTGCATACCTTGCTGCTGCATTTGCGGCATCATCTGCTGTTGTGGCATTTGATTTGCTGGCATTTGGGCTTGATACCACCCCTGTTGGCCTTGACCTTGAGAAGGTGCCTGCTGTTGTGCTCCTTGTACTTGCTGCATACTCGGCATTTGTTGTGGCATGTGCTGCTGTGGCATTTGTCCAGGATATCCATGATGATGTCCTGGGTGACAATGGTGATGATGATGTCCATGATGTGGTGACATTTGTGGCATCTGCCCTACAGGACCATAGCCATAAGGAATTCCTTCTGATGAATAGCAAGGTGCCTGTGGTTGCTGTGGATAAACAGGATGTACTGGCTTTTGCGGACTGACTTTCTGTTCTTCCTCCACTTCCTCTTCTTCAAGTGGTGTCGGATAGAAATTCGCTTCAAAATTATTCGTCAGCTGCGTCCATTTTAAATCTTGTGAATGAGATGGAGCTGGTGCTGGCTGTTGTTTGTTAAAATGAATCGGTAATGGTGGCATTTCTTTTTTTAGTGGTTCCCATTTTTTATCGTCATCTTCTTCGACTTTTGGTGGCAGAATTTGAGCAGGTGGCTGAGTAGGTGGTTTTACCTCTTGTTTATCCTTTTTCCCTGGTGTTACTTGCTGCTTCTTGTTCGACGGCATCTGGTGCATATTGTCATGACCTGTTGGCACTTTTATTTTCATCCCTGGCATAATCATATCCGGATTGGAAATTTGCGGATTGGCAGCAATAACAGCATCAAGGCTGACACCATATTTTTGCGCAATGGTCCATAAACTCTCATCTTTTTGCACAATATGAATTTTCAATGCAATTTCTCCTTTCTTCTTGGTAAGTATGGAAGGGCATTTGTCTCGATCTAATCCATCTTCTTTAACAACATATGCAAAATGCCTAAAATGTTGAATAAAAAAAAGAAGGATATCTTCTAGATACCCTTCCAAAGTCAGGAGATTCTTAACATTCGATTTAATGCTAACCTTGCATTCGCGGCAATTTTCTCTTCCACAATAATCTGATTACTGCCTTTTCCCTTGCTGATTTCATCTAACGACCAAGTCAAATGCGGCAAATCTATCCGATTCATAGTAAGGCAGGGACACATATATGGATTTAATGAAATTATTTTTTTATCATGATGCTGATTTATTAAACGGTTGACCAGATTCATTTCTGTACCGATTGCCCATTGGCTTCCAGGTTCAGCTTGTTGCAAACTATCTATAATGTATTTCGTCGAACCAGCATAATCTGCTTGTTGTACCACTTCATATTTACATTCAGGATGGACGATAATGTTCATATCCGGATGAGAATGACGAATTTCTTCGATGTTGCTAATGGTAAAATTCTCGTGGACGGAACAGTGACCCTTCCATAAGATGACACGGATTTTTTCAGGTGCCTGATCGGTTTCCAATCTTCTGTTGATAGGATCCCATACCGCCATTTCATCCAGACGAACACCTAATTTGACCGCTGTATTTCTGCCAAGATGCTGGTCTGGTAAAAATAACAATCGGTCCTTTTGTTTAAACGCCCATTGTACCATCTCTTTGGCGTTTGAAGAAGTCACAGTCGCCCCACCATGCTCGCCAACGAACGATTTAATAGCAGCAGTAGAATTTACATAAGTAAGCGGTAAAATAGTGTCTCCAAACATTGTCTGTAAAGCATACCAAGCTTCTTCCACCTGTTTATCATCCGCCATATCCGCCATAGAGCACCCTGCACGCATGTCTGGCAGAAAAACTTTTTGATCGGGTTTCGATAATATGTCGGCCGTTTCTGCCATAAAGTGTACCCCGCAAAATACGATATTTCTTGCATTAACATTGGAAGATAATTGTGCGAGCTTTAAAGAATCACCATTTGAGTCAGCGAATTGCATCACTTCGTCTTTTTGATAGTGATGACCTGGAATATACAGGTCATCACCCATGTCTTGTTTGATCTGACGGATATGAGCGATCATCTCATCATCTGTCAAATGCAGATATTGCTCCGGAATTTGTTGATTGGTTGAAAAAATTGTATCTATACTCATTTTGTTACCTCCACTAATGAAAAACTAATATCAAGTGCTTGAGCAGAATGTGTCAGAAATCCCAAGGAAATCATATGTACACCTGTGTCACTGTAAGCTGCAATATTATCATTTGTAATGGATCCAGAAGCTTCTGTGACAATATGGGATGGTACTGTATGAATTAATTGTTTAATGTGATCTGGTGACATGTTATCAAACATGATTACATCGACTTCAGCCTCGATCGCTTCCTCTAATTGCTGCTGATTTTCAATTTCAACTTCAATTTTTATCATATGACCGACTGTTGATCTCACCTGACTGACTGCTCTTGAAATAGTACCTGCCGCAACAATGTGATTGTCTTTTAACATAATCGCATCGTCCAATCCGAAACGATGATTGACTCCTCCACCACAGCGAACAGCGTATTTTTCCAGCATTCGTAATCCTGGCGTTGTTTTCCTCGTGTCCGTCAATTTTATTTTCGAATTACTAAGCTTCATAATAGTTTGATTAGTAACAGTAGCAATCCCTGATAAACGCTGTACTAAATTCAAAATTACCCGCTCTGCCGTCAATAATTGTGCATAAGGTCCTGTCACCTTCGCCATTACCTCTCCTTTCTGTAATGGTTCTCCATCCATTTTGAACAAGTCGACTGAGGTTTCGGTACCAAAAAGCCGAAACACTTCTTCAATTATAATTCCACCTGCAAATATTCCTTCCTGCTTTGCGATAAATTCTCCTTCCCCAATCAACGTCTGATCAGGGAATAATGCTGTGGTCGATTGATCACCGAAACCAATATCTTCATGAAGGAAAGATTCTAACTGTCGTCGCAAATATAATCGATTCATATTTTTACTCCTTGTTTGTAAGAATTCCATCTTATATAATTTTGTTGCCATTCTGACGAGGATTCTGGAAAATCAATACGATAATGCGCTCCCCTGCTTTCTTTTCTTTGATAAGCTGATTTCGTTATTAATTCTGCGGTCAGGAGCATATGCTGCATTTCACATTCCTCTTTCGTTAATGAATAATTACGAAGCTTTGGCTCTTTCATTATGGTATAACGATCCAACCAGTTCATCATTTCTTTTAATGAGCTTGCCTCCCTGTTAATCCCTACATGTCTGCTCATTTTAACCTGAACCTTGTCGATCGCTGGCATATCAATTGCAACAGATTTCGATATTACCTGTCTGACATTACTGGGACAACGTGATACTGGCACCAATAATGCTTCTGCTAATCGCGTGGCAAATACTAATCCTTCCAATAATGAATTACTGGCAAGACGATTCGCACCGTGCACATGGGTGCAGGCGACTTCACCAATTGCATACAATCCTGCAATGGAAGTTCTGCCTATTAGGTCCGTTTCTACTCCCCCCATTGTAAAATGAGCACCTGGCTTCACCGGAATCTTTCCGTTCTGCCACTCAATGTTATGTTTTTCACAAGCTTTGCTAATAGAAGGGAATCTCTGTTTAAAATGACGAACACTACTAATATCAAGATAGATCGAATTTCCTTCATGCAAAGCATGTTCGATAACTCTTGATACAACATCACGAGGTGCTAAATCCAGGCGTTCATGCTTTCCTTCCATAATCCGGTTGCCATTCTGATCTATTAACACAGCTCCCTCCCCACGTACTGCCTCCGATACTAATTCATTACTCGCATCGTTTGTTACTAGCATCGTCGGGTGAAATTGAATAAATTCCAAATCAGCAAGGATCGCTCCTGCACGATATGCTATCGCTATTCCATCCCCGGTAACGGTTCGATCATTAGTAGTTGTCTCATAAATCCCCCCGGCACCCCCAGTTGCTAATACAACATGATCTGCCAAATATGTATGATAGTGATCATTTGTATCAATGGTTGTGATTCCTATGCAACAACCATCTTCCACAATACAATCAACTGCTAATTGGTTTTCCTTTATGTTAATTTTGTCTATTAGCGCAGATTGGTAATAGTTTAACAAGTACTTTCCAGTCTGATCGCCTCCCGCATGAACAATTCTCCTGTAACTATGGGCGCCTTCTTTTCCTAATTGGGGCAATCCGTCTTCCTTACAATCTGCTGGAAACCCTTGTTCTAATAATTCTTTAACTAATTGCTGTCCTTGTTTCACCAAGATTTCTGCAGCGTGGAGATTATTATGATGTCTACCTGCTTCACATGTATCCTTCAGGTGCCATCTCCAATGATCCTGCTTGGCAATAGCTGCTGCAATTCCCCCTTGCGCACGAATAGAATTACTTTCGCACATACTTTTTTTAGTTATAATGGTTACTTCTGCTTGCTCGTACAGTTTGCTTGCCAGAACGAATGCAGACAAGCCTGCACCAACAATTAATACAGTTGGTTTTGACAAAATGACATCACCTAACTTTACAGTTGTCTTTACAGTTATCTTTACATATAATAATAGAAAAGACAAGACTTTTTTTGAGAGGATGAGACGATGGTATATTTTGATTATGCCGCTGCCACACCAATGAGCGAACAGGCGGTGTTAACTTATCAGCAGATTGCCAAAAATTATTACGGAAATGCAAGTAGCCTCCATGACATTGGAGGACAAGCAAAAGATATTCTAGATCAGGCTCGGCAACTAATTGCAGTCCCCTTTCACGCTGACTCCAGAGAAATTATTTTTACCAATGGGGGTACAGAGAGTAATATTCTGGCTATAGACACCTTATTACGATCCAGCCCAATTTCAGGAAAAAAACATATTATTAGTACGAAGATGGAGCATAGTTCATTATTCTTTTATTTAACACATTTAAATCAATTGCCAGATTATGAAGTTACTTTTTTATCACCCGAAAAAGATGGACAAATAAGTATCAGTGCTTTAGAACAAGCGATTAGGTCTAACACATGTCTTCTCTCCATTCAACATGTGAACAGCGAAACAGGAGTCATTCAGCCATTAGAAAAAATCGGACAACGCATCAAAGGAAAAGATATTGCTTTTCATAGCGATATCGTTCAGTCTTTTGGTAAAATAGATATAACCAGCCTGTTACCATTTGTTGATTGTATGAGCGTGTCCAGCCACAAGATCCATGGACCAAAGGGAGCCGGTGCCATTTATTTTTCAGAAAAACTGGCACTACAACCACATCCCATTCAAACAAATCACGAGTTTGGGCTACGGCCTGGCACGGTAAACGTTCCGGCAATTGCTGCATTTGCGGCAGCTGCCAATGAAATTTTCACCGATCATCAGGCAAAAATAGATCATTTACATTACATAAGAAATCTATTTATTGATCGACTTGAACAAGAAAACATACCGCTCCTGCCGATTATCACAAGCCATCAGGCACCTACCATACTTGGCTGTGTTAATCCATTCGTTCAAGGTGACTATGTCATGTTAGAATATAATCGTCGGAGCATTCATTTATCGACAGGTACAGCATGCAGTGTCAACCAGCAAAAGATACCTGCCTCCATACAACCGTTTATATTGAATCAGGAGGAAGGAAAACGATTCAACCGTTTCTCTTTCAGTCATATCACAACCGATGAAGAGGTGGAACAATTTATAAAAGTTTCCAAGCAGATTTTTTCAAAAATGAAGGGAGAAAGAAGGAAATATGAACAAGAAGTTAACAGGTAAAACAAGGCGAGATAGCTTGTTAAGCTGGTTAAAGGCTTCTGCTAAACCGATGACGGGTACCGAATTAGCAGCAAAAGCACAAGTCAGTCGCCAAGTAATCGTACAAGATATTTCATTGTTAAAAGCACAAAACCAGCCGATCATTGCAACAAGCAGTGGTTATTTATATATGAAACTGGAAGAGGAAGCTCAAGACGCTCGTCGTGTCATCGCCTGCCAGCATGAAAGCTCACAAACGAGAGAAGAATTGTATACCATCGTAGATTACGGTGTCACCGTGGAGGATGTCATCATCGAACATCCGATATATGGAGATTTAAAGGCTTCCCTAATGTTAAGCAATCGAGCAGATGTCGATCAGTTCGTTCAAAAAATCGAGGAAAAACAGGCACCTTATTTATTAGAATTAACAGAAGGTGTCCACAATCACACGATAGCAGCAAAAGACGAAGCAAAACTGGACCAAGCGTTCGAAGCACTGGTTAACAAAGGCTTTATTGTCGAATAAATCTTCTAACTAACCGGGCCATGCCCCCTTATACAACTAACGTTCAAAAAATATTTAGTTAGCTGTAATATCGATAATTTCAACTAGGACTATCTTACATTGTGGTCATTTTGATATCGTTTATCTGCTAAAGCTCCGGAAATAGGCTCCGCGTCCTGTGGGCACGGGTTCAGCTCGTGCTGATTCCACAGGACGCGGAGTGGTTGTCCGAAGCGGTTCTCAGCACATTAAATCTCTCACTATGGATACTTTGCTAGCGATGGCTAACATAATGCATGATATAGGAATTCAACTTCATCTTTTTTATCGTAGAGCGGTGCAGGAAGTTGCCTAGTTTCTGAGTGGACACGGCTGTTCCTATAAGAAAGCGGACTACGTTTTGTACTCATAAAAAAAGAAGGCTGATGGCTTATTAGCTTCAGGCTTTTTCTATGTATGGACAAATGATGTTTGGTGATGTTTATCAGGTAAGCATGAAGATTGCTCTTCCTCATCTTCATGCATTGGGCGTTCTCCTGCTACCCCTTTCGCCTGAAGTTTCCCCATCTTCATGCGTTGGACGTTCTCTTGCACCACACAACACATGAAGTCCACTGCTTTTCCATGTCACAAACCAAATGGATCTTCAGCTCACGCTGATTCCACTGGAGTCTCCCCTTATTTTCTATGCTTTAGTGAAGTTCTGCAACAGATGTAACAACAAAAACAAGTCGTGCTAGGCAATG
The DNA here is from genome assembly GCF_022919575.1 of Gracilibacillus salinarum. NCBI lineage: Bacteria > Bacillati > Bacillota > Bacilli > Caryophanales > Bacillaceae > Gracilibacillus > Gracilibacillus salinarum. Next base: position 868,875 of record NZ_CP095071.1, read on the forward strand.
TATTTCATCAATTAAGGTGTAAACTGCAGAAAGTGCTTCATATCCTAGCTGTCGCATAAATTGTGGAGCTATACATCAGCGTAGACCAACCACGTAGTCTTCCGTGGGACAGGCAGGCGCTGAAGATCCACAACGTCTGCACCAGCATCTACTAGTAGTGCTTCGAATTAGTCTTCCTCGGTGCAAGGCAGCAAAGAAGTGGTTCAAGTAGTAGTCTAGCTTCAGCCGTGCCCGCAGGACGCATAATGGTTGGTAAAAGGTATCATACCACACATAATATTTCAAAATGACCACTAAGTTGGTAGTAAACATAATCCATATTAGGAAATCAGCTTCATGTTCAATATGATTACTGCTGTGACCGCACGTTTATACTTTCTTGACTGACAGAACAAAGGCGCAAGCGCCCGTTTAGAGACGTAGCGAGTGGAGCGAATCAACTGAGATAAAGGAATCACGGTGAGCTTGCGAATCGATGATGACTTATCGTAGGGCGATTTCGCGAAGTCGCCTAGTCTCTGGGCGCTGGAGCCGGACGTTGCCGTTTCTGTCAGCGAACATCATATAGCCCAAAATTTATACTTTCTTGACTTACAAAAAAAACGCTTGCGATTTAGACCGCAAGCGTTACGCCGTTTCCACTGTGTAAATAATATGGATAACTGCCAAGAACTGATACTTTACAGCCTAGAGATTCCATTTCGGTAATCGCATTTGGGATAAGCACGTCATCCATTTGCTGTTCGATATCAATAAGAAAATAATAATTTCCTAATCCCGTTTTCATTGGACGGGATTCAATTTTGGAAAGGTTCAGATTTCGCCAGGCAAACGCTGATAATACTTGATGTAACGCCCCTGGCTGATCAGATGGTAATGTTACTGTAACGGTCGTCTTACGGCCTTTTTCTTCTAGATTTTTTGATGTTAGAACTTTTTTTGCTTTGTGAAGTACTACAAATCTAGTATGGTTATTATCAAAATCGTGAATGTCTTTTTGCACGATTGACAGACCATATTCTTTGGCAGCAAGGTGATTGGCAATAGCACCAATTCGTTGATCAGGATTTTTACTGACGAATTCAGCTGCAGCACCAGTTGAAGTCATAGAATGTGATTTCACTTGTTGTAAATCCTTGTGTATGAATCGGTGGCATTGCGCTATAGCATGGGAATGAGAATAAATAGCATCTAATTTTGACCATTCATTCACATTATCAGGGTGTACCATCAGGTGTTGTCGGATTGGCACAATCACCTCGCTGACAATATTAATATTTTCTGCTTGAATTAAATAATCCAGTGTAATGTTTACGGTGCCTTCTATTGCATTCTCAAGCGGCAGAACTGCATATGTTACTTCATCATTTACTACCGCATCGATACATTCTGGAATTGTACTAAAACCTTTTTTTGATTCTCCGTTAAACATAGAATCCACTGCAATTTTAGTGAATGTACCTTTTGGACCTAAATAACCTATTGTGTCTTTCATTTCGCATGTTCCCCCTAGCTTATGAAACGCCTGAGCTTAATATTTCCACTTGAGTAACAAAATCAATTTGTTTTAATTCAAAAAGAAGCTGATCAATATCCGAAGTCATGCCATTGGTATTCAGGGATAAAGTAACATTAGCTTTTCCTTGAATTGGAATCGTCTGGTGAATCGTTAATATATTGCATCCCGTTTTGGCAACTACAGATAAAAGATGTGATAACACACCTGTCTGGTCCTCTAAATGAAAAAACAAGGTAATCATCTGTTCCTTTACCATATGTTGAAACGGAAAAACTGCATCACGATATTTATAAAATACACTTCGCGATAAGCCAACTTGTCTTGTAGCTTCATGAATAGAATCTACTTTGTTGGTATCCAATAATTTCTTTGCTTCTAATGTTTTTTTCATTCCATCTGGTAAGAACTGTTCACTTACTAAATAGAACTTGTCATTTTTAGCAGACATCCACTATTCCCCTTTGTTTGAACAGATCGTGACGATCACCAGCATCGTTTCCATTATTCCATAAATTCAAATTCGTAATCAAGTAGTCGAACAGTATCTCCATCTGTTGCACCGCGATCTCGTAAAGCATCATCCACACCCATACCACGTAACTGTCTGGAGAAACGTTGAACGGATTCATCACGGCTGAAATCAGTCATCTTAAATAGTTTTTCGATTTTATCACCATATAAGACAAAAGCACCATCTGGCTCTCTCGTAATTGAAAAAGCTTTTTCTTCTTTTTCAAATTTGTAAACAACTCGATCTTCATTCTCTTCTATCGGCTTATAATTTTTCGGAATTTGATCCAATTTATTCGCGACTGCAAATAATACATCACGAATCCCTTCTTTCGTAACCGTTGAGATCGGATAAATCGGATAGTCTTCTTCTAATTGTTCTTTAAAAGAGTTTAATTGTTCCTCTGCTTCTGGTAAATCCATTTTGTTTGCAATAATGATCATAGGGCGTTCTAATAATGTAGGATCATACTGCTCTAATTCTTTATTTATTGTGACAAAGTCTTCATAGGGATCTCGTCCCTCTGTAGAAGCCATGTCGAGAACATGAAGAATGACCCGTGTTCTCTCTACGTGACGTAGAAACTGATGTCCTAATCCTACACCTTCATGAGCACCTTCTATTAATCCTGGTAAGTCGGCCAATACGAAACTGCGCTGATCTGCTGTATCCACTACACCTAAATTAGGTGATAAAGTAGTAAAATGATAATCGGCTATTTTCGGTCTAGCCGCACTGACAGTGGACAGCAACGTTGATTTTCCTACACTCGGAAAACCTACTAGTCCAACATCCGCTATTAATTTTAATTCGATCTGAATATCCCGTTCGATACCCGGTTCGCCATTTTCTGCCATTTCAGGTGCCGGATTTCGTGGTGATGCAAATCGAATATTACCTCTGCCGCCTCGTCCACCCTTTGCAATGACAGCTCTCTGTTTGTGCTCAATTAAATCGGCAATAACTTCTCCACTATTCACATCACGAACACTGGTACCTGGCGGGACAGATAAAACTAATGGATCGGAATTTTTTCCGTGCATGCCTTTTCCCATACCATTCTCTCCACGTTTTGCTTTAAAATGTCTCTGATAACGGAAATCCATCAATGTGTTTAAGCCTTCATCCACTTCAAAAACCACATCGCCACCATTACCGCCATCTCCACCGGCTGGTCCACCCATCGGGACATATATTTCGCGACGGAATGCTACAATACCGTTTCCGCCATCTCCTGCTTTCACATATACTTTAACCTGATCGACAAACATTTTGTCACCTTCTTTCGTTAATCTTGCTGCCACACTATCTCTAATTGGTTATCTATCATAACTTGATCAATAAATGATAAGGAATCCATTTCCTCTTTCAATGCATCCAGATCGGTCCAATTCTGATCAAAAATTAAGTGAATATGTAACAGATGATCCACTTTCTCAAAAATTAATTGACCTCGATATTGTTGAAATTCTTCTTGATAGGACGGCAATATCTGAAATATCTTTTGTATTTTTGTTAATAATAATTCGTCATCAACAATAGTCGACTGATCATTCGTATCTGACTGGAATTCTAGCTGGAACGATTCAGACCGCCAGTTCAGTTGATAGAGCCAGACCATTGTTTTTGGTATATTTAATCGATCTAATCCCCGTTCCTGATTAGAGCGTTCGATAATATGTTGTATTTTATTTTCGATTCTATCAAGTTTCCCCAATTGAGCATAACCTAATAGCAGCTGCAAATCATTTAGCCAATCATGGCGATAATGCCGCAACATCTCGACCACATCTTGTTCTTTCAACGTGCTCACCCCTCATACAATAAGCAAATTATAGCATAAAACAGCCTATGATTCACCTATCTAGTGTAACTTATCGTATTACAGACGATTTCAACAAAAATTCTTTCAAAAATTAATTGTAATACTCAAGAATTCTATTGCTCATATTTTTAGACAGCTTAAAGGATTAATTCAGCACTACTTCTGTGCTTAACGTGATCAAATATTGCCTGTCCCGCAGGAGTCTATGCGGTTGGCCTACGTTAGGATAGGGACTATACAACTTGTGAAAGAGCTAGCATATTGTCGCTGTATATATAATAGCAATAGAATGAATTACATAATGCCTATAACCACTGCTTTTAGCTGTTCCATGCGTTGTAGCCTAGCTGAAGCCGTTCCCACAGGACGCGGAGCCTATTTCCGGAGCTTTGCTAAGCAGATAAACGATATCAATATGACCATTTGGCAATACATCCTTAGTTAACATAATCCGTATTATAGGAACTCGACTTCCTGTTCAATATGATTACTGCTGTAACTGGACCTTATATACGATTAGGAATAACTTAAAATATAAAAGGCTCTAACCTTTACAGATTAGAGCCAATTTCTACTTATGCAGGATATACACTAACTTTTTTACGATCGCGTCCTTGGCGTTCGAATTTTACAACGCCGTCTACTTTAGCGTAAAGTGTGTCGTCTCCTCCACGACCTACGTTTTCACCTGGGTAGATTTTCGTACCACGTTGACGGTAAAGGATAGAACCTCCACTTACGAACTGACCGTCCGCACGCTTAGCGCCTAAACGTTTCGATTCTGAATCACGGCCGTTCTTTGTACTACCTACACCTTTTTTCGAAGCGAAAAATTGCAAATCAAGACGTAACATATTGTTGCACCTCCTTATTTTTCAGAGATGGAAATATACTGACCATAATCCCGCTCAACGGTTTGTAAGGATACAACCATACCTTCCAATAATAATGACACTTTTTCTGAAAGTGATCGATCATTGATATCAGGTACCGTAACCTTCAAATAGCCGCCCTCATCACCGGCCTGATCAATATTTAATTCAATCTCACATAAAGCAAACACTGCATTGACAGCACCGAACGAGATACCAGATACAGCAGCACAAACTAAGTCATGCCCCTCTGGTCCACTGTCCGCGTGCCCTGTCAGACAAAATGATTTAATATGTGAATGCTCACGTACTATCGTCACTTTTATCATAAAGACAAAACCTTACGCATTGATTTTTTCAATTGTAAGTTTTGTGTATGGCTGACGGTGACCTTGTTTACGTGAATAGTTTTTCTTTGGTTTGTACTTGAAAACAGTAATTTTCTTTTGACGACCTTGTTTTTCTACTTTCGCAGTAACAGAAGCTCCGTCAACGAATGGCGTACCAAATTTAGCATCTTCTCCACCAACTGCAAGTACTTTATCAAATGTTACAGATTCACCAGCATCAGCAGCTAGCTTCTCAACGTAAATCACTTGACCTTCTTCTACTTTTACTTGTTTTCCACCAGTTTCAATAATAGCGTACATTCTCTGCACCTCCTCATAAACTCAGACTCGCCATACAGGTAGCAATACATGCTTTAAAAACCTGCTCTGTGCGGTTGCAGTAGCAACGGGTGCCACATAAACAACATGAAAATCTTATCATAATTCAGTATATCTTGTCAATGTCTAAATCCTTATGTTCTGCAATAAATAATTCAACGATTTCCTTACTGCCAGAACGGATTATCTGATAGCCAGTGATCGCATTATCTATGTAAACATATAGCTCTAATGTTAAAGGATCTGTATCACGAAAAGGACGCTCTTGCAGCATACGGTATACCTCCGGTTGACAGGCAACAACAAGCCCTTCGACACGCCGGTTAAATCCATATACTTCGCGTTCCAGCTGATATACATATGTACCCGCTGTCAAGTTATCTGTCGTTACCGTATGATTAGTTAAAAGCTGTAACAATCCTGTTCGTGCTCTTTTTCGAGTCATTTCCAGCAAGCCCAGCTTCGTAAATCCATACACCTCTGTTCGAACTGGATCTGATTGCAACATCGCAGTCATTTCTTTTATAATTTGCACTTCCTGCTTTCTGTTCATCTTTAGAAAATCAATGACAATAATCCCAGAGAGGTTTCGTTTACGAATTTCTTCTACACAATAACGGGCAGCACGTTGATTTATTTTAAAAATAGTAGCTTGTTTATTTTGACGACTGGAAAACCGGCTGCTGTTAATATCAATCACCGTTAACGCTTCCGTTTCTTCCACGATTAAAGAAATGCCGTCCTGCTTATCCACTTGAGGTTGAATGGCTTCTGTTAACCAACGATCGATGTGCTTTCCACTGATGTTATGCGGATCTTTTCGCAACGTCATAACTGTCGCAAGGTGTGGAAATTGTTGCTTCATGTTCTCAAGACTTCTTGGATCATCGAACGAAATTTCCGTAATTGCCTGACTCTGATAATAGTGAAGCATTTGATTCGGAACTAACGGGTCACGCCATAATAATGCTGGTGCTTTCACTTTATCCGCTAACCGCTTAAGATCATTCCATTGTACTCTCCTATTTGTTAATTCTTGCAAAATATCCTCTTCCGCCGCTTCCATAATTTCTGTTCTTAAAATTGCCCCTTCTACGTTATCCAGCGAAGGCGAGACCAATGCTTTCCACTCAACAGCCGCCTCCTCTGGTAATTTTTTTGAACTGGCAATATAGTTGCCTTTAGGTAAATAAACAAGATATTGACCCTGGATAGTAATATTTGCTGTTAATCTCGGACCTTTATCCTGATACGCTTCTTTCGTAATTTGCACGATGAGAGAAGCGCCTTCTGTTAGATAAGAGGAAAGCTTCTCGTCTTTCTTAACCCAAGGTACTTCACTTTTTGGCAGAAAGCCTACTTTATCGACTCCAATGTCGATGAAGGCCGCTTCTATACTTTCATCCACATTCCGGACTTTTCCTGCAAATATCGTCTGAAGTGTTGCCTCCTGTATACGTGGCCGATCAATAAAAATATCCATACAAGCATTGTCTTCGAACAGTAATCCGACCTTCTCGGTTAATCTTGTTGTAAAATGAATTTTTTTCATAAAAATCCTCTTTCTATCCACTCCGCATTTGCCCTAAACTGGCAGTAATATCTCTTCTGTCAAAAAAATCCCGCAAACAGTCTTTTTCTGAAACGATATACACATTTCCAACGCTATCAAACACACGAATGTGGTATGTCGTATCTCGCTTAAATAATCGAAATAAATCCAACAAGCGTAAATTAGTTGGTACATCGATTTCTATTTGTTTACGATAGTGCTCTTGCATCGTATATCTGTTCCACAAGAAGCGCCACCATTTATAATACCTTCGTTTCCATTCTAATCGATTTTCCCAAATTAAAAAAACAATAAGTAAAACAAAACTTAATGACAGCCACTCGCGCGCATAAACAAACAGACTTGTGATCACAATTGTACTAACTGAAATCACGATCATCCACTTATGAGATAATTGATAAGAACAGAAAGTATCAAGGCTAAGCTGTGTCAGCTTTCCCCCATCAAGCGGCCAAATCGGCAACAGATTTCCAATTAAAATAAAACTGTTATATTGATACGCCATTATCAGCGTCGTATCAGGAAGTGCGTTTCCTAATTCTAATAAAAATAAAAACAAATAAATAAATAAATGCATCACTGGACCAGCAATCGTTACCAACCATTCTTCCTTTAATGGCCTTGTCCCATACTCATCCGTTTCCATCACACCGCCAAATACCCATAAAAAAATGCGCTGTATTCGCCAATTAAAAATGCGAGCGCATGTATAATGTCCTAATTCATGCAGGAATACAATCAGGAAGATGATTGCAAATTCCACCAGCATCCCGGTCAGGATAGCAATGAACAGGAAAAAATAAAGAATCGGGTGGATGCGTACAGGTGGAAGATTACGGCTGCTCATCAACTTGAATCACCTGAATTGGATCTAAATATTGTTGATCCTTCTCAATAGCAAAGTACATCGCTTCCTGTGCTTCGGTTGGCTGGTAACTTCCTATCTGCTGGTTAGAACGAATTGATTGATATGAATGCACATTAATATTGGTTAAATGACCATAAATGGATTTACTGTTGTCCGCATGTTGGATGATAACAGTTTTTCCTGTTTCTCTGTCATTACCGGCAAATAATACGGTGCCAGCATCAACTGCGACCACTTCTGTTTCTTCCTTAGAAGAAATTAAAATCCCTTCCCCATTCTCCTGAAATGTCTGACTTACTTGTCCTGAAACAGGAAGTGCAGCAGGCTCGGCTGTTGCTTCCGTGCCTAAGTCGGTTTCCATCGCAAATGGTGCTCCAAACCTTGCTTGATACCATGCATTAACAGTAGCGAATGGAAATTCTTCATTCATCGCATAATTAATCCAGCTTTGTGGCTGCTCTAACCATTTACTCTCATTTCCAACAGATAAGACCATCATAAAAAATAGAATGGTAGCAATGAGACTTCGTATCAAAAATCGTTTCATGAAAGGTGATGCTTCACTTTGACGCTGATAACCGGAAAATGAGGGAGAGAATCCATGTCTTTCTTCATCTTCCATTTGTGACTGAGACAGGTATTGAAATTCTTTTAAAGGCATTCCTTTCGCATTAGGAATTTTCTTTTTTGTTTCTTTTCTTCTGTTAATGTTTTGACGGATTTTAGATAAATCGTTATTTTTCATCGGCACCCATTCCTTTTTCCAACGTTTGTACCAATATATGTGGACAACCCGCAGAATATGAAAAAGAGTTTGTCCGAAATGGACAAACTCTTTTTCAAGCCTTTTATTTTTTCATACCGAAGGCTTTCTTTACTTTATCTAATAAGGTAGGTTTCTCTTCTAATGATAATAACGGGACAGATTCCCCCAGAATTCGTCTGGCGATATTTCGATAAGCAATGGAAGCACGTGCATTCGGTTGAAATGCGACTGGTTCACCGTGATTAGATGCCTTAATTACGTCATCGTCATCCGCAATAATACCTAATAAATCAATCGATAATACTTGTACTATTTCATCAACTGACAGCATATCGCCATTTTTCATCATATGATTTCGAATCCGGTTAATAACGAGATTAGGAGGTTGGATCTCTTCTTGTTCGAGTAAACCGATAATACGATCCGCATCTCGAACACTCGACTTCTCAGGAGTAGTTACGACAATGGCCCGGTCTGCTCCGGCCACAGCATTTCGATACCCTTGTTCAATTCCAGCAGGACAATCGATTAGTATATAATCATAATCAGGCTTTAACACTTCGATAATCTCCTTCATGCCCTCTGGTGTCACTGCTGACTTATCGCTAGTCTGAGCAGCTGGCAGTAAAGATAAGCAATCAAAGCGCTTGTCTTTAATCAGTGCCTGCGAAACTTTGCAACGCTTCTCCAGTACATCAACGATATCATAGATGATTCGATTCTCCAGCCCCATTACCACATCTAAATTACGTAAACCAATATCCGTATCTACTAAACAAACTTTCTTATCTAGCAATGCTAATGAAGTACCTAGATTGGCCGTTGTCGTTGTTTTGCCAACGCCACCTTTACCTGAAGTAATAACGATTGCTTCACCCATTCATAACTCTCCTCTCAAAAGCATTCAATTCTGGTCGTGACTTTGCAATGGCATTGATTCGATCCATGACAATTTGTTCCCCATTTGCATTGATAAAACCACATTCCATTGGGACGCCTTCTGTATCTTTATCAGGCGAACGGCTAATCACTTCTGCTATTCGCAATTGACTAGGAGCCATGTAAGAAGCAGCTATTACTGCTTCCCGATTACCATTAACACCTGCATGAGCGATCCCTCTTAAGCTGCCAATGATAAAGACATTACCAGTAGCAATCACTTTTCCACCAGGATTGACATCGCCAATCAATAATAAATCGCCATGCACTTCTAACACTTGTCCAGAACGAATAATTTTATTATATAACTTAATATCTGTTTCATCTTTCCATTTTAATGCATCTTGTTTTAAAATGACATTTGACTCGATATGGTCTACAACCAATTTATTATGTTTTCGGATAATTTCTCTTAACAGCTGTTCTTGTTGATCCGTTATGTAACGATTACCGAGTTCTATTTTCACCGTGATGAGTGGTTCATCTGCAGCCATATATTTGTTGGTTAATATATGATCTAATTCATTAAGCAGTTCCTCCCATGAACACCGATCGTTCATCGAAAGGGTCAGACCGTCTCTCGTCCCTTTTATCATAATTAATTTATTCGCAGCCAATCCTATTCAACCCCTTAAAAACAAGCAATATCAGCTATCGATCCGATCTTTCAAACTTTATGACGGACCATCTGGTTAATCTCTTTGCCAACAATGCATACATGACAGCTCCTGTTATAACATTCCACAAAACTGTTGGTATGAGTCGATAACGCCAATATTCGTGCCAGCTTAGATCATGTACTTGAATTATATTATATAGGAAAAATATTAAAATGTCTGTAGCAGTTACAGCAATAACCGTCATAAGTAAAGCAATAATCAAATTAGATTGCAACATTTTCATTAGTATTCTTACACCATAAAGAATAACAGTATAAGCAAATACGTATACGCCAATCACATCTGTATAAATAATATCAATGATAAAACTAAATACAATCGATAATGTAATGGCATAAAACGTATTTTCTTTCTCGAAAAAAATCGTTACAAATATCAAAAAAACAAATAGAAAATGTGAAACTACTAACCAATCTTCCTTTACAAGAGGAAGATCCATCAGTGAGACGATACCTTCTAATATGACAAGCAAAAAACAGATCAGAGCAATCAGGTAAGGAATCATTCGTTTCATGAACCTTCCTCCTCCTCCGCTTGCTCATCTGTAGTTGTCATCGAACGATCAATGACAATAACATGATTTAGTTGACTTAAATCTGCTGATGGTTTCACATAGGCCACACTTGTAAGTTCATAGCGATCCGCTCGAATCTCAACTATTTCACCAATCTCCAGTCCTCTAGGAAAAACGCCTCCAAGTCCAGAAGAGAACACAAATTGTCCTTCCTTCAAGTCTTGATAATTTTCGTTCAGTTCCATCATTAATAATTCTGATTCATCATCATACCCTACAATAAAACCTGACATATCTGTTTCGGACTCTTCCTGATAGACATTAACAGAAATCCGATTCGATCTGTCAAAACCATTTAACAGCAATACAGTCGAGGTAAAAGGAGAACTGGATTGTACCTTTCCAATCATCCCTTTCCCGGTAATCACGGCCATGTTTGGTGCTACACCATCTTGCGTCCCTTTATTTATCGTAACCTGCTTAAACCATTGATCTTTACTTCTTGCGACAATGGATGCCTGAATCGATTGAAAGCTATCCAGAAAATCAGAATCAGTCTTATTTAAAACCTCTCTCAATTCAGTGATTTCTTTGCCTAATTCTTGATTTTCATATTCAAGCTGTCTTAACTCGTCAAGACTTGACTTAAGCTGTTGATTCTCTACGTATACATTTCGGATTTCTTTTATGTTGTTTGCAACTCCTGTCACAAACGTAATCGGCTTATTTATGACACCTGACGCCCATCCCGTTGTGTCATGGACAAAATCTTCAATCATTGTTAAGTTAGCACGATCTCGTAAGGAAAACCCAATCAAGCCGACGATGATAATTAACGAGATCATAAAAATAAACAGTCGCCTTTTTTTATAAAACATGATAACACCTTCTTAATCTGATAAGCGCTGCACTCCGACGTTCGGATGTGATTTGAAATGTTCAATATACTCTAATGATTTACCTGTTCCAATAGCTACACTATCCAGTGGTTCCTCCGCAACAAAGACAGGCATTTTCGTTTCATCACTAATGACTTCGTCTAAATCTTTTAACAGCGCACCGCCACCAGATAAGACAATCCCTCTATCCATAATATCTGCTGCAAGTTCTGGTGGTGTATTCTCTAACGTACTCTTTACTGCATCCACAATAGCATCTACAGTATCTTGTAATGCTGTCGTAATTTCAGAAGCTGAAATGCTGATAGTCTTAGGCAAGCCCGTCAATAAATCACGACCTCGAATATCCATTTGCGCATTGTCAGAACTGGTTTTCGCTGATCCAATATCGACCTTGATCGATTCAGCTGATCGTTCCCCAATCATCAAATTATAGGTTCGTTTTACATATTGAATAATCGCATCATCCATATCATCACCAGCCGTACGGATCGATTGACTTGTTACAATACCACCAAGAGAAATCACGGCTACTTCTGTCGTACCTCCCCCGATATCAACAATCATACTTCCCGTAGGCTCCCATACAGGCAGACCCGCACCAATAGCAGCAGCAAATGGCTCCGCAATCGGGAAGGCATCCTTCGCACCTGCATGCTTGGTCGCATCTATTACCGCTCTTTCTTCTACCATCGTAATGCCTGAAGGTACACATACCATGACATTCGGCTTTTTGGCAAAACTGGAACGATTTTTTTGTGCTAATTTAATATAATATTTCATCATCGATGCTGTCGTATCATAATCTGCAATAACTCCGTCTTTCATCGGACGAATTACTGAAATATTCCCAGGAGTACGTCCTATCATATTTCTAGCATCGCCACCGACCGCTTCTATGTCACCAGTTGTCTTATTTATCGCTACTACAGACGGTTCACGCACAACAATTCCTTTTCCTTTTACAAAAACCAGCGTATTTGCTGTACCTAAATCAATCCCTAGATCCTGTGAAAAACTAAATAATCCCACTCTTTTTCTTCCTCTCAGACATAATAATACAAACATTTACTTCAATATTTTATGCTTTTATTCCATTTCTATCAAGAATTTGTATTCTGATATTCGACAATCTTTTTTCCGAATCTCTTCCATTTGTTTTTCGACTTTGTTCCGGCACTGTTATGATTTATGTAAATGGCCAGAGAAACTATCCAATCATAAGAATAAGCGCCATTATACAACTACGCTTGTATAAGGCGCTAAAAAGCTTGTCTATATTCTATTATACTGAACTTTTCGGAAAATAGATAGTGTTATAAGTACCCTTTTTCTTTTAAAGAGATAAATTTATGATCTCCAATTATAAGATGGTCCAAAAGTTCGATTCCAATCATTTTGCCACTTTCTGACAACCGTTTTGTTACATGGATATCTTCTTGGGATGGTGAAGGGTCTCCGGAAGGATGATTATGGGCGCAAATAATGGAAGCTGCTGACCGTTTGACCGCTTCCCGATATACTTCGCGAGGGTGGACAATAGAAGCATTCAAACTGCCAATAAAAATAGTTTGCCGATGAATAATCTGGTTCTTTGTATCAAGAAACATGGATACAAAATGCTCTTGTTTTAAGCCGCTCATTTCTTCCATTAAGTAATTGGCACCATCCTCAGGACTTCGTATCGTATATTTCTCTTTCTCCTTAAACTGTTGTATTCGCTTGCCAAATTCAACGGCAGCTAATATCTGTACACCTTTCGCCTGGCCAATTCCTTTGATTTGAATCAATTCTTCAATAGTAACGTCTTTGAGCATTTTCAAGCCCTCAAAATGACAAAGAACCGTTTCTGCCAGCTGGTGTACATTTTCACTCCTTGTGCCAGATCCGAGCAAAATTGCCAATAACTCCTGATTGGATAAATGTCCTGGTCCGAATGTAAGCAACCGTTCCCTTGGACGATCTTCCTTTGGTACTTCTTTCATCGTAATTGTTGTTATTTCCACACTTGTATCCTCCTTCTTTTCCAATATCTCCTAGTTTATCGAGAAGGATGTGTGACGGCAAATGGAGCTTTTCATGTTTTCACAGCTCCATTATATATGATTCGCTTGATTCTCTTATAAGAAAACATGAAAATGCATCGACCAGATCAATACAAAAAATGAATTAGTTAGTTGCGAGCTTTTCATAGCTTTCTATGATGGATAGTAATGCCACTTGTTTTGCCTGTTCGTCTGAAGCATTTGCAAATTCATCGGCTGCTGTAGCAACTACTTGCACTTTTTCAGACATATTCTCCGGCTTTGCCTGCAACCATTCGGTAATACTGGACGGATCCAGTCCATCAGCGAGTTGTTGATCGATCATACTTCCCAAATCAGTTAACCAAGCTTTTTCTTCAGCAGATACAGACGCCGTTTCCGTATTCGTCGTCCATTCTTTTCCAGCATATATTTCATAGGTCGTATTAATTGAACTAGAGGCAAATTGTTTAGAAGCATCATGTGATGTCTCTGCGCCAACAAAGACATGATACTGATCATCACGCTGCCAAATCATCGCTGCGACATTCTCTTGTTCTAATCCTGTGATCAACTCTTCCGCAGCAGCCTGATTTGAATAGACACCTGCCTGAATGACAAATAACGGATAAGATTTTAGTTCAAGGGCATCTCCACCTGTTGCCCCTCCACTATTCTCTTCACTTGTACTGCCAGTTGTTTGCACAGCGCCATTCGTACTATTCTGATTTGTCGCCATTTCCTCTGGATCAAGATCTACAAACATTTTTAGCATAATAAATCCTAGAAATGAACCAATGATTATGGCAGTAAGTGCCGATAACCATAAGGATTTGTATTTTTTCCAGAAGGATTGTGATGGCTTTTTCTTAAATGAACCGGGGTCAGGTGTATATTGGCGTTGAAATACATGATCATCATCCATTGGGTGATGATTTTCTCTTATATAATCTTCTAAAGAAGACTGATTACTAGCATTATGCACCTGTGCATCTCTTTGACTGGGAGCGTCATGTTGATTGCGATTAATTTGAATAGTAATAGCTTTTTTGTTATCCATGAAATCCCTCGTTTCGAATCCTTTTCTATCACACTATCATATCTATTACGAGATGTAAGACGACTTTTGTCATCTCTATCAGAAAAGTGTTCATCAAATACTGACAGGAAATCAGTAATTGCATCAATGCTCGTTAGTGAAAGTTTCGAATATTTTGTTTTAATTAAAAAAAGAGCACACCAATGATAATCGATGTACTCTTTACTTAATTCGCTTCTAACCCTTGTAAATCAGGAGTAAAAAAGGTATGAAATTGTATGGTAAAGTCGATTGCATGCTCATCATCCGTTCGATCAAAATTAATTTGACGAATATCTATCACCCTGCTATTTTCATTTAATTTTGTTAGAAATTGGTGAAAGTTATCATATGCCGGAGCTTGACCTTCTATCAAATAGATGAGACTCTGGACATCTTCTATTTCTGAAGTGTTCTCTTCCACTTGTACGCTGCTGATAGAAAGCTGACTTGCCTTTTTTGCTTGATCCAACAATTGAATAATAGCATCATTTTGTTTGTGAACCGGAAGCTTTTCCAGCAGTTCGGGCGACATATTCCCAACCGTTTCTTCCCATGTATCCGCATTGGCTAGATAAAGTTCCTGTGTTTGCAAGTCCATAGAGATTTTTTGATGATCGGCTTTTACTGGATCAAGAAAATAAATTCTCCCCAACAAATAAGCACCTACTATCAATAAGAGCACAAGGAGTAACCAAAAAATGCTGGCACGCGTCCACTTAACGGTCATTCGCTAACACCTCCAGCCATGCCTGATCATTCAATTCTATTTGAAAAGTAGCGCCGCTTACTCCTGCATCCGTTTCCGCTAAATAATTAAAACGGACATCTGAAGTAAATGGTTGAGCTACTAATGATTGATTATAAGCAGCATAATCGGCATAATGAGAGGATGATATTGAAATTTCCAGCACATCTCCTTGCGTATAATAAAAATGACTAATCACACTACTGGCTGGTTTCAGTTTTTGAAGTTTATCCGTTAATTCAACATTCCCCATCAAATTTCCTTCTAATTGATCAATACTTGTTGTTAATTGTTGCTGCTGTGTTACCATTTCTTCGAGACTGATTGCGTCTGCCTCCGCCTGCTGATTGGATTCGATGTCAGCTTCCATCGCAGAGATTTCTTCTTGCAGAGACATATAAGGCTGGAAAATAAGCCAAGCAGAAATGCTTAAACCAATGACCGCAATAACTATAATGAAGTATGGCACAAGATTGACAGCCTTATGTTCGATAAAATTTATTTGCATACTATCACCCTATCACTTCGAATTCCCTCTAATCACCAATCCAGCTAGATCACTAGATCCTCTTGGAATAGTTCCTGGTAAGTAATTCTGCAATGCGTCAACCGGCAATGACGAAAAAGAAGTTAACGCAGTTCGAGCCTGATCCATATACGGAAAATCTCCTGCCAGCACAATTTTTTCGATTCCTTTATTTCCCTTTTGGACAGAATAGCGGTAAAAATCATTAAACCGCTCCATCGTGACAAGGTGTGTATCAATCAATGCCTGCAATTCCTCTTCGTCACCGGTCCACTTTAGCTGTTCCCGTTCAAAACTCCAGGACCACAAACGATTTTCCACTGGTAATTGAACATGTCTCGAAAAGACAAGCAACCCATTTTCAAATGCTGCCAAAACTAGTCCTGTTTTCGTCCATTGCATCAACAAGGTATCTTGCTCATAATTCGTATCAGGCAAAACCTCTTGATAGAGTCGCCAAAGTGCTAACGAAGAAATATCGGCTATAATTGGTTTCAAATGAATGGCAGCAAAAACGTTTAGAAATGCTTGCAATACATCTTTTGGATAAGCGAAAACGAGAAGTTCTACTGTTGTTTCGTAATTCCGAATAATGTCAAACGTAATAATCGGCTGTTGAAATGGCAAGCGGAGTACCTCTTGGGCCTCCCTATGTAATACAGCGTTTATTTCTTCTTTTTTCAAACCATTTGGCACTTGATGCCTTCGAATCGACACGAAGGCATCTGAAACTGATAAGGAAACATGGGCATGCTTCCATTTCTTTTGTTTGACGATTTTCTCAAGATAATTTTGGAAACCTTTTTCATCTACCAATTTCCCATCTTCTATTAAACCTTCTTTTATTAAAACTTCTCCATAATCGATAATATCATCGAGACGATTTCTTCTCGAAACTAGATATCGAAAGTAGCGATCGTAAAATACGAGATGCACATGTTTTTTCTGTAACATGGTACTCCCCTTTCCATCAAGTATTACCAAAGTGTTTGCATATAAGCACGTACAATCTCTTCGCCCCATATATAGGTGAGAATCGCACCAATCATGATGGACGGACCAAATGGCACTTCTTGCTTCCTTCTCCATCCGTTCTTAGCTAATATGGCGAGGCTGAATGCAAGACCGATGACATTAGCAAGAAAGAAAGCGAGTAATATGTACGGAAATCCTAATAAGATTCCTAATAAACCTAACAGCTTCATGTCTCCTCCGCCCATGCCACCTCTGCTTATCAAAATAATTAGTGCCACCGTACCATATCCAGTGACAGCCCCTAACAAACTGGACCACCACGGGTCTAATGGTGATAGGCACCGGAGGATAACCATTATCGGCAGAAAGGCAAGTAATATCCGATTCGGAATCATCATATAGCGAAAGTCTGACACGATGATAATTGCAAATAAGCTGATTAAACATAATGTTATCCAAAGTGATATCGACATACCATAATAAAGGTATGCCAGCAAAAAGCCTATTCCTGTTAGCAATTCCACGACAGGGTATAGTACAGAAATTCGTTCTTTACAATTCCGGCACTTCCCTTTTTGGATAACAAAGGACACAACCGGAATCAGCTCATACCAGCTTAACGTCTGTTTACACGCTGGACATATCGATCTTGATGAAGAAAAAAATGTTTGCTCTGGCACACGTAAACCAACTACGTTATAAAAAGACCCTAATATTAATCCAAGGATGAAGAAAAATACACTGTACATAATGTCCATTTGTTAAACTCCTAATTTTAACTTACTATTTATTCAGTAGTCTGATTGAAAGTAAATGAACTATCACCATTGTGTACTATATTACCAACTGGTTGATCTTCTTCTTCAACATCCAAGTAATTATTCGTTCTGAGTTCATCCACCGTAATGTTTACTGAGTCTCCTCCATCATATACCCAATCAGCTTCATCTCCACCAGATTCCGCTGCTAGAAAGGCTAATCTTGCTGCATTTTCTACCAATTCCGCTTCTGCTTCATTTGCTCCTTCTTCCGCACGATCAATAATATTACCAACCGCTGGTACCGCAATCGCGACAATTATCGCTAGAATAACTATAACCGCTAATAATTCTACTAATGTAAAACCTTTTTCTTCCTTCCATAGCTTCCATACTTTTTTCATCATACATCTCTCCCTTTCTGATTTATATATTTATCATTGCAGAATGTTTTGGAAATCAAGGGAATTTATTCTGCATTTACCATGACTATTATACTACAAATCTAACTATAAGCATAAAAATAATAGGCGTTTAGACATTTAAATTGCGTCAAAAATTGAAAACATCGGAATGACGATAGCTAATACGATCGCCCCGACAACCACAGCGAGAATGACAATAAGTATCGGTTCAATTAGTGCTTTTAGCTTAGCAGACGCATCATCTAATTCTTTTTCATAGAAATCAGCAATCTTGTATAACATTTTATCCAAGGATCCTGTTCGCTCCCCTACTGCGATCATTTGGATCACCATCGGCGGAATTATCGCATGGCTTTGCATTGCTGCAGCCATCGATTGCCCTCTTTCAAGTGCGTGATGACTGTTATGAAGAACTTGTGCTAGCAAGCGGTTATCAACAATTTTTTCTGTGATTTTTACCGATTGCAGAATAGGTACCGAGCTATTTAATAATGTACTTAAAGTTTGAGACATCCGGGTTATTTGTGATTTTTTCAGAAAGCTTCCGATAACAGGAAGTCTCAGTTTGATGCCATCGATTCGAAATGCAAAAGAATCAGACCGCATCATTACCTTCCACAATACGATGAGCAATAGCAGGAGCAGCAGCAATACCCACCAAATTTGTTGAATGACTTCACTTATTTGTAACACGATCACCGTATAAATCGGCAGACTTTCACCGAAGGAAGAAAACAAATTGGTGAAAATCGGCACGATGTATACTAACAGAAATAATGTGATGACTACGGCAAAAATACTGACAAACAGAGGATAAGCTAGTGCTGTTTTTATTTTTTGCCTTAGTGCATATTGCTTCTCATAATAACTGGCCATGTTCTCCAGGATTTCATCTAAGTTACCACTGACTTCCCCCGCATAAACCATTCTGGTCAGTAATTCCGGAAAAAATGTAGAGTGTTGACTCATTGCTTCTGATAAGCCAGTTCCTTCCTGTAAATCTTCTCTAATGGCTTTTAATACTAGCGCAAAAGCTTTATTCGAAGTCTGTTCTGCCAAAATTTCAATCGAATCTATAATCGGTATCCCTGATTCAATCAACGTCGCCAACTGGCGCAGGAAAATGACAAATTCCTTTAGTTTGACCGGCTTGCCAATTGTGATATCTTTATACAGTACCGAATCCAAAGGTTTAACCTCAAACACAGTTACACCTTCTGCCTTCATCGAGCGGATCACGTCTTTCTCTGATTCTGCTTTTACTTTTCCTTTTTTTACTTTTCCTTGCAATGTTCTACCGCGGTACAGATAGTAAATCAACAGATAGCACCTCCCATCTTAGTAAAAATTCTCATTCGTCAAATGGGATTTCGATCCTTCCCTTTCGATCACCCCTTGTGCCATCAGCCGCGTGATATCCTGTTCAAATGTGTGCATCCCAACTTCCCGAGAGGTTTGCACAATATTAGGAATCTGATGAATTTTATCGTTGCGGATCACATTTTGAACCGCTGGATTATTTATCAGTATTTCGGTTGCTGCAATGCGTTCCGTTTTATCTGTTGTTGGAAATAATTTTTGTGAAATGACAGCATGCAGCACACTTGCTAATTGAATTCTGATCTGTTCCTTCTGAGTAGCTGGAAAAACATCAATGATCCGGTGTACGGTTGACATCACATCCGACGTATGCAAGGTTCCGAGAACCAAATGACCGGTTTCCGCTGCAGTAATGGCGATCGAAATGGTTTCAAGGTCGCGCATTTCTCCAACCAATATCACATCTGGATCTTGACGCAAGCAAGCCCTTAGACCGCTTTTAAAGTTTTTGGCATCAAAACCAATCTCTCTCTGATCGATGATCGATTGATTATGTGCATGTAGATATTCGATCGGGTCTTCTAACGTAATAATATGACGCTTCATTGATAGGTTCATATGGTTGACCATGGCCGCAAGAGTACTCGATTTACCGCTGCCGGTCGGCCCTGTAACCAGCACTAATCCATTCTCTTTTTCCACGATAGACTGAAGCGAAACTGGTAATCGCAAACCCTCTATCGTCGGAACATCTTTCGGTATCGTACGAAAAGCTAGTGAAAGACAACCACGCTGAAAATATATATTGACACGGAATCTTGAAACGCCGGGGATACTGTATGACAGATCAATCTCCTTGTCTTTATTTAATTTAGCAGATAGTTCTTCACTCAACATTTCTTTTACGATAGACTCCGTATCAGCTGGCTTGATCACTAGCTCGTGAAAGGTGGACAGCTCTCCATTAATGCGAAAAACAGGACTTGATCCTACTGTCAGATGAAGATCTGATGCCTTGCGATCATGCGCTTCGATCAGTAACTCTTCTAATAAATTCATTGTGCAGCCGCCTCCCTTAATCTTGTGCTACCACTCTTACTATTTCTTCTAATGTGGTCTTGCCACTTTTCACTTTAAAGAGACCGTCATCTAACAAGAAATGCATGCCGTTACGACGAGCATAGTCACGAATTTCCGTCATGTTGTGATGATTCATCATGAGTTTCCTAATTGCATCATCAATGACGAGTAACTCGTGTATGGCCATTCTGCCTTTATAGCCTGTTCCTCTGCATGTATTACATCCTACTCCTTCAAAGACACGGTCAATATCAATACCACGTTTTTGAAAAATGTCATTCTCCATCGCCGTTACTTCCCGTTCCCTTTTGCAATCTGGACAAATTACTTTGACCAATCGCTGAGCCATAATAGCGGTTAATGATGATACAACGAGATAGGGCTCAATCCCCATATCAAATAAACGAGGAATCGCTGCAATTGCGCTGTTGGTATGTAGCGTGCTGAAGA
This sequence comes from Gracilibacillus salinarum, assembly GCF_022919575.1. Taxonomy (NCBI): domain Bacteria; kingdom Bacillati; phylum Bacillota; class Bacilli; order Caryophanales; family Bacillaceae; genus Gracilibacillus; species Gracilibacillus salinarum. The sequence goes on from NZ_CP095071.1 coordinate 889,893, forward strand.
CAAGATGCCCGGTTAATGATGATCGAATTGCTATTTCAGCTGTTTCTTTATCACGTATTTCCCCGACCATGATGATATTCGGATCCTGTCGCAATATAGATCGTAACCCTGTTGCAAAATTCAAGCCAATTGCGCTGTTTACCTGAACTTGATTGACTCCATCTATTTGGTACTCGACCGGATCCTCAACGGTGATAATATTGACATCGTCCTGGTTCAACTCGGTAATCGATGCGTACAGCGTCGTTGTCTTTCCTGAACCTGTTGGACCGGTAAGAAGAATAAGTCCGGACGGCTGCTTCAAAACCGCTTGATAATGTTGTCTGTTTGCCGGTAAAAAGTCCAATTCCGATAATCGCTTAAAGGCGTTAGTTAAATCCAGGATTCTGACAACGATTTTTTCTCCAAAAACTGTCGGCAGGATAGACACACGTAAGTCAATCGGGCGCTTATCAATCTCGATTCGGACTCGACCGTCCTGAGGCAATCTTGATTCGGTAATATTCAAATTAGCAAGAATTTTTGTCCTGGCAATAATCGCGTTCTGCAATGATTTCTTCACAGTCTTTTCTGTTCGAAGCATCCCATCCACGCGATAACGCACGGTTATTTGCTGTTCCTGCGGGTCAATATGAATGTCACTCGCCTTTAAGTTAACTCCCGTTTGCAGTATTTGATCCATGATACGAACGGCTGGTGCATCTTCATCAACAGAAGGTGCTAATTCCGAGTCACTATCATTGCGGTCATAATACTTATTTATCGCTTGCAGAATATCATCTTTACTTGCGATAACTGTCTTAATTTGAAAACCTGTTGCCAGCTCGATATCATCAATAGCAAAGTAGTCCATTGGATCATTGGTTGCAATCGTTAATTGATGCTCGGATTGGTGGATTGGAATTAAACAGTTTTCCCGTGCATACTGCTTGGATACATAACTCAGAACTTCCTCTTGAATCGGATAGCGAAATAAGGAAACAGATTCAATGCCTAACTGTTGTTCAAGTACGTCCAGCAATTGTTTCTCTGTAATTAACCCTTGTTCCAACAGGGCATCTCCTAGCTTTTGCCCTTCCTTCTTCGCTTCCAGCACTTGCAAGATCTGATCTTCCGTTATCATATTGGACTGCTTTAATAAGTCTCCTAATTTTTGCTTCTTGAATGGTACTACCATTTGCACACCTGCTTTCTGCTATTGAGATTCGAGCGTTTGTCCAGTTTTATAGGCATCCTGAGGAATAGTAGTATCACCCGATCCGCCAAAAATAGGGACATCTTCGAGATTCAGCTCTTTAAACGATAACGTTGCTCCTCCTGTTACATTGAGCGAATCACTGATGACTGTTCCGTGTACACTGGCTCCATTAGATGCTGTAACCTTTGCATGTGGTGCAAGAATTAATGTTTCATTGTAACTTCCGCCGCTTAAATTTACTTGGTCACCACCTGTAATAATCGAACCGTCAAAACTTCCACTTCCTGTAAATGTCAAATTAGTATCCTCGGCAAATAAGTGACCATTCAGTCTTTGAGCACCTGAAAGAGTAAAAGATTTATCTGCACCTGCTAAATATACGAATAGATCGTCTACATTCCGGTCTGCATTAAAGGTACTGCTAGACCCAAATTTCATCCAATCTGTCACAAACACCGTTAAAGATCCCTCTCCGGTAATATAGATGTGACCATTCTCCAGATTTAACCGTTCTACAGTTATTTCTCTATCCTGACCGTTCGTATCGATATAAAGTTTCCACCCACTTGATAGCTTTATCTCATGAAAGGATAAGTTGCTGTTCATCTTCAATTGATATCCATCTGCTTTGTAATGTGTAATATTCAAATTTCCGTTTTGAATCACTTGATGACGATTAAATTCATCTCCAATTGTTTGATCTACTGGTATTGTATAGGATGGAATGCTCGGAAAGCTATCCATCATTCGTCTAATATTTTCTGGATCAATTACATTATTTTGGAAATTTAGCAGAGGTTTATTACCTGCATAATTGGGCGGAAATTTTATTACGCTGTCTTTAGCATCTTCTGGTACAAAGATTTGCTCGCCACTAAGATTTGGTCCACCGGTAATGGTAATAGCACCTTGAGATAGACAAGTCGTACCGAAGTCACCCTTTATATTAGCACCTTCATTTAATGTGATTTGTGGTGCACGACACTGCTTTGGCTGAAAAACCCCAGTATACGCTACCAGGTTCTGCGGTATATCTATCGTTTGATTGGCTTGCCATCTAATTTTAATCTCTGTCTCTACCGTTCGACTGCTCCTATCCGTTCCACCGGTAGCAACAATGTTATAAGATCTCGGATTTTTATCATTAAGACGCCTTACCGTCACCCACACCTTAGGCTCTTTCTGATATTGCTCAGCAAAAGACACATCCACTGGTTGATCTGTTTTTATAATTATGTCTTCCAACCGTTGAAAAAAACTGGCCTCATTCGAACTTGTATGATAAAGCGTATCAGCTGTGTCGTAAATATTGGCGATAGTGTGGTTGAGCCCTGTTTCCGCAATATAAAAGCTCGATTGGACCGATCTGTCTTTGGTTGTTAAATGCAGGTTACTGGCCGACACCGTAAGAATGGCGATACTTAATAACGATATGATAATAAATACCATCATAACCAATACTAAAGCTATACCTTTATCATTTGCTAATTGCGCCCGTCGTTTGTTCATATTGACAGCCTACTTTCTTAACAAAATAGTCGTCTTTACTGAAGTAGTATCATTCATTATTGTCTGTTCTGCCGTAATTTCGATCGTGAGCTGATTGCCTGATAATTCAACATCAAATGTACGAATGTTCTCTGCTCTCACGGAACCATTCCGCAACAATTGATTGTCCTGTAAGGCGTAAACTTCATCATTGATCTCCAATCGGTTATCAGCTACTTTAATCTCTTCACTTGGCGTAAGTCGAACTTCCCGATTGATTTCGGTTACTATTTGCCGTACGTCTGACTGCCGGGCTACTTGCTGGGCTTGATTATTAAATTGCTTTTGTGAGAATAATTGAATTGATCCGACGAGTAGGACAATCAATGAAAGAATAATAATGACTGCTAATAATTCAACCAGTGTTACCCCTCGCTGATTTTTGAACATGCGTGATCAAACCTTTCTATGCACCAGACATAACCCGCTTCCAAAGTAGCTTGTATCGTACTTTCATTCTGATTGTTAAAAACCTGAACTGATACCATCCAGAAATCTGTTACTGATTGATCTTTCACCATTTTTAAACGTATGTAATCATTTTCAGTTGATTTTCCCAGTTGATAGGTCATTTCTGTGTTATTTAGCAATTGATAACCATCTGATTCTAGCAAACTTATCGTGTCTTGCACCGAAGACTCGGTACTATATTGATAGAGTTTCTCCATCTCTGTCTGCGCCACATAGTCTGCATGGATGATGTCACCAGATGTTTGGGTTGTCTTAGAAGCATGGACAAATAGAGCAATAAAACCAAAGGAGATAATACTTAGAATCGTGATGGAAGCAAGCATTTCGATCAAGGTAAATCCTGATTCCTGCTGGGAAATGTTTCTCATCAGCTACTATCTCCTTTCCAACCTTCCTTTTCTCTTAAGTCCATTATACTACTCCAACCTCAAAGAACAATACTTTTCTTATAACGAACTACATCTTTGTATTACTTTTGAATTATTTTTTTCGCGAAATCGACAAAATGTAGTGAACCGGTAATCAGAATTACATCATCGGGATTACTTCTATGCAAAATATCTAGCAATGCTTCCTCAGGGTTTGACATATAACGAATACCTGCAGGTACATCAGCTTCTCTAAGAGCGCGGGAATGGTCAAAGGTAGTAATTGTAATATCCGATGTCATATTTGCCAAAAGGGAAATCATTTCAGTTAATGCTTTATCACGAAACGCACTAAACAAAACATGAATGGCCGAGTATGATTGTCCGGAAAAAGTATTAACAAGCTGACGGGTGCTAGCGGTATTATGGGCCCCATCTACGATGATTCTCGGCTCTTCCTTCACAGTTTCCATTCGATTTGGCATTTGTGCTTGAAATAGGGCATTGCGAAACAGGTTCCCTTCCACAGGAAAACCCATCTTTTGTAATAAATGAATCGTTTGGATCGCTAATGATGCATTTTCAATTTGATGCTTTCCTGGCATAGATAGTGCCACACAATGTTCGTGATCTTGATTTCTCCATAAAAACTCCTGATCAGCTATCCCCTCTGCAAAAAAATCTTGATTATATTCAAAAACAGGTGCTTGCTTGCATGCCGCTTCATTCTGGACGACGCTGCGAGCTTTTTCAGGAATAGGACCAACTACGACCGGCACCTTATCCTTAATAATCCCAGCCTTATGTCCCGCGATAGCTTCAATCGTTGAACCCAGAAATGCTGTATGATCATAATCGATGGATGTTATGATGGTAACGATAGGGTTGACTCTGTTCGTCACATCTTCCCTTCCACCCATACATGTTTCGATCACTGCTATATCCACTCCATCCTGAAAATATAATAACGTAATCACCATCAATATTTCATACTCAGATGGAGCGAAGTCACGCTTGTCCATCTCTTCGATAACCGGAAGTAATGGATTCAACATATCGATAAAGGCCACTGAGGAAATTACACGCTCGTTGATCGCGATATGGTCAAATATTGTCGGTAAACCTGGTGATTGGAATGTACCTACCCGGTATCCACCTGCCATTAACACTTCTTTTAAATAAGTTAAAGTGGAACCTTTGCCATTTGTACCTGCGATATGGATGGTTGGTAACTTCTTCTCGGGATGACCAGTCTGATCCAGCAAATAGTCAAGGCGCTCCAGTCCCGGCTTGATCCCCAACGTTCTTCGTTGCTCTAAAAATCGGTCCAATTCTTCAAGATTTTTAATCATTTTTCTCACATCCTTTAGTTTTAGAAAATACGGTATTCACTTTGTCTTTTAGCGATGGCCATCGTTTTTCTTATACTTGGTACACTTTAAACTTTAACTACGTCGGGCTTCTTTATTAAAACTATTTCCTCCCGTGTAAAAAGAGACTGTCCGAGACAGCCTCTTTTTCTAATAAAACGAGAGCTAGCCCATGTTACGCACATAGCTTTACTCGCAATTATTCTTCTGTTAATTATTTTGCAAATCCTTCATTCGTGCTTCTACTTTGCTGCGTTTTTCGATGTAGTCTTTTTGTTTTTCTTTTTCAGCATCTACTACATGCGCTGGCGCCTTATCGACAAATCCTTTATTTGCAAGTTTTTTATCTACACGTTCTACTTCTTTATTCAGTTTATCCAACTCTGTTTGCAAACGTTGCAACTCTTTATCAATATCAATTAATCCTTCTAACGGCAAAATAATTTCTGCGCCTGTCACAACAGCTGACATTGCTTTATCTGGTATAGCCATCGCCGTATCGATTGTTAGCTCGCTTGGATTACAGAAACGCTCTAAATAACTGCTGTTTGCCGTAAGCTGTTCTTTGACTTTTTCATTATTTGCCAGAACAAGAATTGGAATTTCTTTCGACATTGGCGTATCCACTTCTGCGCGAATATTACGAACAGAACGGATTATCGACACTAATTGATTCATCACTTCTGTTGCGTCATGATCAGATAATTTCGAATCTACTGTTGGCCAAGCAGCACGAACGATTGACTCTCCCTTATGTGGTAACTGCTGCCAGATTTCTTCTGTAACGAACGGCATAAATGGGTGAAGCATACGCATAATGTTATCGAGAACATGCGCTAATACAGATCGTGTCGTGTGCTTCGCTTCTTCATCTTCTCCATACAATGGCAGCTTTGCCATCTCAATATACCAGTCACAGAAATCATCCCAAATGAAGTTATACAAGTAGCGACCAGCCTCACCAAAGTCATATTTATCAACATGACGCGTTACTTGTTCTACCGTTTCATTCAATCGAGTCAGAATCCATTTGTCTGCGACTGACTTTTTACCATTAAGATCTATTTCTTCATACGTTAAGCCATCCATATTCATCAGTGCAAATCGAGAAGCATTCCAGATTTTATTAACAAAATTCCAAGTAGACTCTACCTTCTCCCATTGGAAACGAACATCTTGACCAGGACTCGAACCTGTTGCCAAGAAATAGCGTAAGGAGTCTGCGCCATATTTCTCGATTACCTCCATTGGATCGACACCGTTTCCGAGTGATTTACTCATCTTACGGCCTTCTGCATCTCTTACTAAACCATGAATTAAGACATCTTTAAATGGACGCTCATCATTAAAGTGCTTGGATTGGAAAATCATACGGGCAACCCAGAAAAAGATAATGTCATAGCCGGTAACTAATACGTTCGTCGGGAAGAAATGCTTGAAATCTTCATCTTCGGTATCCGGCCAGTTCAGTGTAGAGAATGGCCATAATGCAGATGAAAACCATGTATCTAATACATCCTCATCTTGCTCCCAGTTCTCAATGTCTGCTGGAGCATCTTTCCCCACATACACTTCACCTGTTTCTTTATGATACCAGGCAGGAATACGATGCCCCCACCATAATTGACGAGAAATACACCAATCACGAATATTTTCCATCCAACGTAAATATGTTTTCTCAAAGCGATCAGGTACGAAATGGACTTTATCCTCTTCTGATCCGTTTTGCAACTCTACTGCTGCATCTGCTAGTGGTTGCATATTGACGAACCATTGTGTTGATAAATATGGCTCCACCACTGCTCCACTTCTTTCCGAATGGCCTACTGAATGCATATGATCTTCAATTTCAAACAAAATACCTGCATCCTGCAAATCTTTGACAACTTGTTTACGGCATGCAAAACGGTCCATTCCCTGGTATTTACCAGCATTCTCATTCATTGTGCCATCTTCATTCATGACAAGGATTCGCTCTAAATCGTGACGATTGCCAATCTCAAAGTCATTCGGATCATGCGCTGGCGTTATCTTAACAGCACCAGAACCGAATTCCATATCGACATAATCATCCGCAACAATTTCAATTTCGCGCCCGACAATCGGTAATGTAACCTTTTTGCCGATTAAATCTTTATAACGATCATCGTTCGGGTGAACAGCTACTGCAGTATCTCCTAACATCGTTTCAGGTCTGGTTGTTGCCACTTCAATATGGCCCGATCCATCTGTTAATGGATATTTCATATGATAGAAATGACCCTGAACATCCTGATAAATAACTTCAATATCAGAAAGTGCCGTCTTCGTTGCTGGATCCCAGTTAATAATATACTCACCACGGTAAATTAATCCTTTTTCATATAAAGTAACAAATACTTCTTTTACCGCTTCTGAAAGACCGGCATCCAACGTAAATCGTTCACGGGAGTAATCAAGACCTAAGCCCAATTTAGACCATTGTTCACGAATAAAACCTGCATATTCCTCTTTCCAGTCCCAAGAAGTTTCTAAAAATTTCTCACGTCCGAGATCATATCGTGATGTCCCATTTTCCCTCAATTTCGCTTCTACTTTCGCTTGCGTTGCAATCCCTGCGTGGTCCATTCCTGGCAAATACAATACATCATACCCTTGCATTCGTTTAATTCTAGTAATGATATCTTGTAACGTAGTATCCCATGCATGACCGATATGCAATTTTCCTGTTACGTTTGGTGGAGGAATCACGATGGTAAATGGATCCTTTTCTTTGTTACGTTCTGCTTCAAAAAATTTACCCTGCACCCAATACTCGTATTTGCCTTGCTCTACGGCTGTCGGATCGTATTTAGGTGGTAAATTTACTTCTTTATTCTCTGACATGATATGTCTCCTCCTTTTAGATGACTTGCATTACTTCAATTAACTGTAGCGGACGAAACGAAAAAAACCCTCTTCATCCTTAAATAAAGGACGAAAAGAGTTTTCCGCGGTACCACCTTTGTTTATAAGTTCCGTAACTTATACACTTCATTTTAGAAGATATCGGCTTCACCGGCTTTACTTACTGTATGTTCAATAAAGCTGCATCTGAGGCTACCTTCCTCCACCTGTATTCGAGAAAACCTTCCAGCCAATGGGTCTTCCTCTCTATCGAATAGTATGGAGTACTCCTCCTCTTCATCGCATTGTTATGTTTTGTTATATTATATGTTATTTTATCCAATTGGAAACATATAAGTCAAGTTTATTTTTATTTAAGCTGCGCATATTTGTTAAAAAAGGTTCTATAACCAAAATACAAAAACAAAATAACCGTTAAAGAAACGCTCCCTGTAATACCAAGCATAATAGCAATTTGGTATTTAATCGCATCTACAGGATTTGCACCTGAAAGGATGACACCTGTCATCATGCCCGGAAGAAACACGATTCCCATCCCAATCATATTATTAATGGTTGGCAGAATTGCTGAATCAAAGGAATGATTAACAATATTACGTGCTGCCTTATGAGGGGTAGCACCAAGCATTAAAGCTGCTTCAACCTCTTTTTTACGAGACGTAAATCCTTCCATAAGTGCAGCTACACCAAGTGTAATACCTGTCATTGAATTACCGATCAACATACCGGCAATCGGGATAAAATAACGAGGATCATACCATGGTGAAAATTGAACAACGACAAAATCAAAATAGAAAAACGCAAATAATGTCCCTGATACCATCGCTATCGCAATAATTTTCTTTAATTCCTTGTTCAATGTATGCTTCGACCTTTTGTAGATGTTATAAACAGCAAAGCTCTCCATCAAAATGAGAACAATTAATGAATAGAGGAAATGTTCATTTTCAAATATAAACATTAAAATATAGCCAACCAGTACCAGCTGAATTGTCATTCGCAGTGTCGCAATAATTATTTCTTTTTCTCTAGGTATCTTCCGCCAGCGAACAATAGCTAATAAGAGCAGAATAAATAAATAGGCGGAAACTAATTGCCATATCGTAATCTCCAGCATATCATTCATGATCGAACCTCCTCATCGTTCTGAAGCTCGTTCATATATATCAATTGATCACTGTATGTCTCCGCTGTACCTTTGGAATGTGTTACCATAATGACCGTTTTATTGGCTTCTTTAATACGCTTCGTAAAATAATCCATCACCAGGGTTTCGGTATCATCATCCAATGCTGAAGTAGGTTCATCAAGCAAGAATACATCTGGTTCCATCACTAACACTCTGCCAAAAGCGATTCGCTGTTTCTCTCCTCCTGACAAATTAGCAGCATCTTCGTCGAGATCTTTTGACAGTTTTAATTGATGTAATAGCTCTGTTAAATCGTTGTCGTCTGGCTCTTTATCTTGCTCAGAGAAGTGCAAGCCAATCAGCAAATTATCTCGTATCGATCCTTCGAATACAATTGGATCTTGTCCGAGCATCACTACTTTCTTTCTTAATTCCACGGCATCCAGTTCTTGAATAGATGTATTATTGAAGTGGATTTCACCTTCGTCTGGTGTTAACATACTGTTAAACATTTTCAACAACGTTGTTTTGCCACTTCCGCTTGCACCGAACAGACAGTAAATATTACCTGATTCAATCTCGAGATGGTCGATTCGCAATATATCTTTGTATACCAAATTCCTGATCTCAAACATGTTCCTTTTCCTCCATACTTTCCTTTACTTCTATTGTGAACGAATATTTGCTAGTCATTCTCATTTATAAAAGTCTTTAGCTTTCACTTTCTTGCGTAAAAAGAGCAGATACACAGTGGCATCTGCTCTTTTTACTTAGCGAAAGTCTCGCTTATCTTCCATTTTTCGTGAGATTAAAACATAGGCAACTGTCGCTGCTGCTGTAGCTAATGTGTAAAGTAAAGTGTTTTTCATTTTTTTACCTCCTAGATCAGATCATGCTTCCAATTAAAATGGACGGAATTTTCCTTTTCGTAACACTAGCTTTGGTCCACCTAACATAAATAAATAGCGATCATCGATTACATTCTTCATCACTTTGGCTTGCATACCATATAATTTAGTTCCTTCAAAAACAGTACCCATTGCATCACTTCCACCAAGAGAAGCAACCGTTCCCTTATTGTCAAATTGGAACGTGCGAAGTGTACCGCCATAAATAAGCGTTTTGATATTATGCGCACATACATCAGCTTCCTGAATAGCAATTTGCGCGGTTGGTGGATATGGTTTGCCTGTTTCCTCATTCATTACCCAAGCACAATCACCTAGTATAAATACATCATCTTGCTCTGGTGTTCGTAACGTTGCATCTACGTTCACTTTACCCTTTGTCAATTCGAAACCGGATTCTCCAATAATTCGATTGGCTTGTACACCACCAGTCCAAACAAACGTGTCCGTTTTAATTTCTTGTCTGTCTTCTCCGACAATAACACGGTCTGCTTTCACTTCTTTAATCATTGTACCGAGCTTAAATTCAATTCCACGTGATTCTAATGATTCTTTCGCATAGCTTAATAAATCCTCATCAAAACCTGGTAAAATAGTAGACATCGCTTCAATGTCAATAATCTTCACGTCTTGGCGTGGAATATCGTATTTTTTACATAAAGCCGGAATTCGTTCAGCAAGTTCACCTAGAAATTCAATCCCGGTAAAACCGGCACCACCTACAACAATGGTAAGCATACTCGGATCAGGATCTTGTTCATTTCGGTAACGTGAGAATTGGTATTCAATATGGTCACGTATCATTCGACTCTTATCCACACTCTGAATAGAAAATGCATGCTCGTCCATGCCTGGAATGCCAAAGGTAGCTTTCTCAAAGCCTAAACCAATCACAAGAAAATCATAGCTTAGTGTGCCATTATCCAATTCAACCGTTTTGTTTTCCTTGTTAATTTTCTTAACGGTGTCATGCACAAAGTTAACATGTCTAGTATTAATGACATCAGAGATCATAATTCTGGAGCGGTTTACATCAATTGTGCCTGCAGCTACTTCGTGCAGCCATGTTGTCTGATAATGATAATTATGCTTGTTAACTAATGTAATATCCACTTCTTCAGGAGCGAATTGTTGCGTAAGTCGTTTCGTTGTCATCATACCGGCGTAACCTGCACCTAGTACTACGATTTTTGGTTTCTTCACTGTCATCTAATCATTCCTTTCCAGTCGATATCATTGCTAAACTATGATAGTTTATCTCACTTTTGACTAGATATGTACTCCATAGATATCATATTCAGTATAGCAAATGACACATAAGATCGTCTAATAAGCAATACCCTATTCACCATAAAGAAAAACTAAGTTTCTCTGCAAGTACAGGCAAAAGCCTTCATAATTAAATCATTATTTCCCGGGCGAAAATTACCAGCAACAACCCTTCCAGTCCTAATTCATACAATAATATACAACTACCTATAATATGGATTATGTAAATTAGGACTATCTGATATTGTGGTAATTTTGATATGAATATGTGCTTAGCAAAGCTCCGGAAATAGACTCCGCGTCCTGTGGGCACGGCTTCAGCTAGGCTACTACTTGAACAGCTTCTTTGCTGCCTTGTGCCGAGAAAGCATACTTCAAAGCAATAATGGCAGACACAGGCACAAATGAAGTGGATCTTCAGCTCGCGCTGAGGCATGAGGAGTCTCCGCCTATTTCCTACGCTTATGGGAAGTACTACAACGATTGGAACAGCTATTAGCAGTGGTGCTTAGCAATGTATTTCATCAATTATGGTGTAAATCTTGCAGATAGTGCTTCATATCCTAGCTGTCGCATAAATTGTGGAGCTATACATCAGCTGAGGCCAATCACGGAGACTCCCGCGGGATTGTGCAGGTGCTGAAGATCCACAACGTCTGCACCTGCGTCTTCTAGTAATGCTTCGAAGTAGGCTTCCTCGGTGCAAGGCAGCAGAGAAGTGATTCGTGTAGTAGCCTAGCTTCAGCCGTGCCCCGCAGGACGCGGAGTGGTTGGCTGAAGCGGTATCCTAGCACATGAATCATTTCAAAATTAATACTAAGCTGTTAGTTTACATAATCCATATTATAGGAACCCAGCTTCATCTTCTTTATTGTAGGACGATGCAGGAAGTTGCCTGGTTTCTGGGCTACCTCATGGTCTTGGCAGTTCATGTTAGGATTGCTACTATTTTTATCTTCCCCTACAGCAAAATAAAAACCCCATATTTTAAATGGGGTTTTTAAGGTCTAATGCTGTTCCACACATTTCTCTGCCATTTTCTTTGTCAGAAATTCTTTTACTTCTTCTTTTGAACATCCAATCTCTTTCGCTTTGAGCATTAGATAGATCCATTCATAATCCACGTTTACTTTCGATTCCATAACCTTTCTCCTCCTAAAATACAAATCTGTATTTCAGGCAGCTCAGCCGTCCGTATTGGATAAATGAACGGACCTGGAACTTTGCGTCCCTATCTTGCAATAGGTTTGCCTTTTTCTGATCATGCATGCTACACGAAAACACCTTGAACGAATTGCAATACCACAGCATACCTACAAAAACGAATAGTGCAGAAAAACAAAAAGTAATATAAACAGCTATTATAATTAGTATATTATATTCAGCTAATATAGAAAAATACCGCTTTTTTACTAGTAGTAACTTTATCTTGTATTAGCAAAATCAATCATATAAAACCTGTTTATACACTTTAATACCAATGAATGAGTGCAGAATTCTTGTCATAGCTATTATTCGGCAACGCATTCTAACAAAGATGATTCTTGGTAACACCCAGAAAAATTGATTTTGAAACAAGATGCTTGTCTAGTATTGTCAGCGTATAGTACATACAGACAAATAATCAGTTAGAATAAGAGCAATTTATCTGTTACCTTTTCTAATGTTCAAGACAATCGTTTATACGCATCCAAAAGCGAGACATCATTGATTAATATCATTCTAATAGTATATATTCGCTAAAAAAATTGATTTTCCTGCAAAAAAATTATTTTTTTAATAATTTTGAACTACGTATTTTAACTTAGTAGACGAAAGCCCACCTTATCAACTTACAGTCTTGACAGATGTAGTCCTTTTCGTTTATTTCGTTAAACGATTCATAATTAAGGGGTACGATTCCACTTTGAATGCATAAGCTAGAATATAACGAAAATATAGTGAAAATGAGGTGATATCTTGGCACGTTATTATCGTTATCGTCTACCACCCTGGGCAAGAGAATGGATTTTAATCTGTGAACGTTGTATATTACCAATTGTCGTATTTCAAGGGATTCGCACCATATTTTTCCCAACTACTTTTGACGTATTATTATTAGGAATATTGATTGGTATCTTGCTAGCCTTTCAATTAGAATGGATTTAACCTAAATCATCTATCGGATCCGTTTTCAATGTCTGATATATATATTCTTGCATTTGGAAGCCATGAAACAACTTACGGAACTCTACTTCGATTTCAACAGACTTTCTTACATTACTTGTGCCCCTTCTTGGCTGCATTATCTCTGACATAGATCGAAACCAGTTATGCGGAGACAGCAGCTGTAATACAAGAAGCGATTTCTCATAGTCTGATAAATCGATATAGCGACAATATACTGAGAATGATTCTGAGATTTTATCCATGTCGCAATCATGAAACCTGAACAAATACTGATAATAAGAAACTAAATCATAAGTTGGCGAAGTCATCAATGCATACTCCCAATTTAATAAGTACGTATTCATTCCAGTTGTCATATAATGGGATGGTTTTACGTTTCCATGGCATAACGTATATTTCATCTGATCTGTTTCTTCCATTCTATCTAAATATATTTCCTGCCACTCCTCCATTTTATTAAAAAGCTGCTCCACGTCACGATAATACATGCATATTTGTAATTCTGCTGGTGACATGAATCGTTTTGCTTCAAATAAACGAACATATTGCAGCATTTGCTCACGACAGTATGATAGCTCCTGCTCAAATTGGCTTTCTAATGTGCTCCGATTTTGTTTAACTGCTTCTATCTTATGATAATCCATCGTTGCGGCATGCAGCTTGCCAATTGTATGAATAGCTGTTGCATATTCATCTGCCGGCTGTTCGGATATTTCACGGTTAACCCATGGCATTAGATAATAGATCTCCCCGTTGTCTTCGACAAATGACCGCTGGTGAACAGTAGAATATACAGGCACAAAGCCAAAAATCTTTTTTCCCTGAATATATTGTTGAATTGCCTGCCATCTTCCTACGTCTTCTGGCAATAGTCTCGCATGCTTTAATGCATATTGTTGATGATCTGCTTCTATCTTGTATAAACGATCTGTGATTTGTTCAATAGACTCTGGCTGCAATTGATATGATTGTAATAGTTGTGACCACCTCATCGGCGAATCCCCCATTTCTGATTCATCAAATAAAAAATCCCTTGACAGGCTACCAAGGGACTAACAAATTATTCTTCAGAAGGAATCGGAATATAAATCAATTGTCCGGCAGAAACATCTTCATCTTCTAATCGATTCACTCTCATAATGTGTTTTGATGAGAGTTGATATCGCTCGGCAATCGTATGCATCTGATCATCTGGCTGGACGATATATAATTTCAACCGTGTGTAACTCGATGCTTCTTCATCTGCAAATACATTCAACAAATAGGATGTCTCATCTTGAGACTCATTTCTCGCTTTCACATGTAGTTTATCCTCTTCTTTTTCTGCTTCTGCAAGCTCTTCTTCAGCTGATATATCCTCTTCTTGATTCTGACGTTCTTCTGTGTCTTGCGCTTCATTCTCCTGCATGGCTCGAACGCTCGTGATAGGCACTACTTTCTCCTCTTCGTACTCTTCATTCGTTGTGTCGAGGTCTTCTTCATCCATTTCTAAATGAAACGTCTCTTCGTTATCTTCAGTCTGCTCATCGAATCGGTTTTCTTCAAAAGCCGGCAATTCCGTTTCCTCTGTATATTCACTTTCTTCTTCTTCTTTTGCTCGATCTGGTTGTGGTTCCTGTAAACCATGAATAGCTAATGTTGCTTCAATCGTCATCTTATTAACAGCATCCAAATTGTAGTCAAAATGATCGACTTCTATTAAGACATCATCTAATGATGCGATGCGATCGAGCGGCACAGACACATCAATGAGAAATTTATGAAAAAACTCATTCATTTCATCTGATAATGATTCTACTCGTTCGACATAATTGCCGTTCAACGGTTCTTCCACTCTAAGATCTGGTGTATCGCTTTTGATATATTCTCCTTTTAGTTCCATCACACCTCTAATCGAAAGTGTATTACCTAACTCCTCCATTGATATAACAGGTTCCAGACCTATTCCTAACATTTCCTTAATCTGCTGTTCGTTCTCAAATGCAACTACTTCATGAATATTAAATGTAAAGGCTTCTTGCAAAGCACTTCCCCTTCCTTTTGCTTAGCTAAGGCGTACTAGCATTTCATTAAACTATATGATGTGAGGAAGAAAAATATGCAAGCTTGACAGAGAGAAGTTGTATAACACCTCAGAACGAACAGGGATTTTCTTATCAGCAGGTTAAAGGCTTTGCCAAATACATCCCACAATGTCAAACTTCCTAATCCATATTATAAGAACACCCCTTCCTATTCAGCATGATTACTTCTATGACTGTACTTATATATACTTTCTTTGCTTATTAGAAAAAAGACATAACCCGCCAAGTCGTAATTGAAATTATATCAACTACCTATAATATGGATTATGTCAAGTGGAGCTGTGTTGATGTTGATATAATTTATCTGCTAAGCAAAGCTCCGGAAATAGGCTCCGCGTCCTGTGGGCACGGCTTCAGCTAGGCTACTACCTGTAAATGCTCCTTTGCTGCCTTGTCCCGAGGAAGCTTACTTCGAAGCAAAGCTTGCAGACACAGGCACAAATGAAATGGATCTTCAGCTCGCGCTGATTCCACGGGAGTCTCCGCCTATTTCCTACGCTTAAGGGAAGTGCTACAACGCATGGAACAGCAAAAAGCAGTGGTTCTAAGCATTATGTTATTCAAAAGCTGATATTTATAGTGCACACAATATGCTAGCAATTCCAAAAGTTGTAGAGCCCCCATCCAAGCGTAGGCCAACCACGTAGACTCCCGCGGGACAGGCAGGCGCTGGAGATCCACTTTGTGAAGTGCTTTTCTTCACAAAGTTAGCTTCAGCCGTGCCCCGCAGGAAGTGGTTGGCCGGAGCGGTATCATACCATACATAATATTTCAAAATTACCACTAAGCCGTTAGTTGACATAATCCATATTATAGGAACTCAGCTTCTTATTCAATATGGTTACTGCTGCAACTGTACTTTTTTGCTTTCTTGCCTGATAAAAAAAGCTTACAAACCAATGTGGCTTGTAAGCTTTTCGGGTTATGATAATTTTTGGAATGCTTTATCGACTGCTGCGATTGTTTTTTCAATATCTTGATCTGTATGAGATATAGACAGGAACAAGCCTTCGAATTGAGAAGGAGGAAGGAATATGCCTTCTTCTGCCATTGTCCGGTAATACGTAGCAAATGCTTCTGTATTTGATTTAGAAGCTGTCTCGTAATTAATCACAGGCTCATTTGCAAAGAAGATACCTACCATAGATCCTGCCCGGTTAATTTGCAGAGGAATATTATATTTCTCTGCAGCCAGTCTATATCCTTCTATTAAACGGTCTACTTTCGTATTGATATCATCATAAGAGGAACGATCCATTGCTTTTAATGTTTCAAGACCTGCTGTCATCGCC
Organism: Gracilibacillus salinarum; assembly: GCF_022919575.1. Taxonomy (NCBI): domain Bacteria; kingdom Bacillati; phylum Bacillota; class Bacilli; order Caryophanales; family Bacillaceae; genus Gracilibacillus; species Gracilibacillus salinarum. The sequence continues at coordinate 906,585 of NZ_CP095071.1, forward strand.
AGCGGATTACCAGATAACGTTCCGGCTTGATAAATATCACCAACTGGAGCAATACGTTCCATAATTTCTCGTTTACCGCCATAAGCACCTACAGGAAGGCCACCACCAATAACTTTCCCTAAGCATGTTAAATCAGGTGTGACCTCGAAATGACCTTGTGCACAATGGTAGCCAACTCGGAATCCTGTCATTACTTCATCAAAGATCAACAAGGATTGATACTGGTTCGTAATGTCACGTAATATTTGCAAAAAGTCTTCATTTGGCGGAACAACTCCCATATTACCAGACACTGGCTCAACAATCACCGCCGCAATATCATCACCAAACTGTTCAAAGGCATACCGAACGCTTTCGATATCATTATATGGCACTGTTATCGTGTGCTGCGCAACACTCTCAGGCACACCAGGGCTGTCCGGCAACCCTAAAGTTGCAACACCAGATCCTGCTTTAATTAATAAAGAATCACCATGACCATGATAGTTTCCTTCAAATTTAAGGATTTTATTTTTTCCTGTATAACCACGTGCCAGACGCAATGCACTCATGGTTGCTTCCGTACCAGAATTAACCATTCGCACCATTTCGATAGAAGGAACACGATCAATCACTAATTGCGCTAATTCATTCTCTAATAAAGTCGGTGCCCCAAAGCTAGTCCCTTTTTCAGCCACCTCTTTTAGTTTTGTGACTACTCGATCATCAGCATGACCTAAAATTAACGGTCCCCAGCTTAACACATAATCAATGTATTCATTGCCATCAATATCATAAATTTTGGATCCTTTACCGTGATCCATATAAATCGGGTTCATTCCCACAGATTTAAACGCTCTAACTGGAGAATTGACACCACCAGGCATTAATTCTACCGACTCTTTATATGCATCAACAGATTTTTGATTTTCTCGCATCATGATCGCCTCCTTAGTTTTCTTGCAGCCATCTTGCTACATCTTTCGCAAAATACGTAATAATAATATCTGCTCCAGCACGCTTCATGGCAGTCAGCTTCTCTAACACAATCGCTCGTTCATCAACCCAGCCATTAAGACTTGCTGCTTTAACCATTGAATATTCCCCGCTTACGTTGTAGGCTACCACCGGAACAGGAAATTCATTTTTTACGTCCCGAATAATATCCATATAAGAAAGAGCTGGCTTTACAATTAAGAAATCAGCACCCTCTGCTCTATCAGAAGTCGCTTCTCTGATTGCTTCCAAGCGATTAGCCGGATCCATCTGATATGTTTTTCTATCGCCAAACTGTGGTGTACTATCAGCTGCATCACGAAATGGCCCGTAAAATGCTGAGGCATATTTAACTGCATACGACATAATCGGAACATTGGTATACCCTGCTTCATCTAGCCCTTCGCGAATTTCTGCTACAAAGCCATCCATCATGTTCGAGGGTGCAATGATATCTGCGCCAGCTTCAGCTTGCGTTACTGCCGTTTTCACATGTAATGGTAATGATTTATCATTATCCACATCTCCATGTTCAATGAGTCCACAATGGCCATGCGAGGTATATTCGCAAAGGCATGTATCAGCGATAATCAGCAGCTGATCTGTTCTTTCTTTAATTTGACGAATGGCTAGTTGAACGATTCCATCAGGATCATATGCCCCTGATCCAACTTCATCTTTCTCTTTCGGTATCCCGAATAAAAGAACGGATGGGATCCCTAATTCCAGTAATTCATCAATCTCATTGTCCAAATAATCTAGAGATACTTGGAAAACTCCTGGCATTGAAGAGACTTCGTTTTTTATTTTTTCCCCTTCAACGACAAATAATGGGTAAACTAAATCATTTACTTGTAATTCTGTTTCACGAACGAATCGACGCATAACGCTGGAAGACCGTAAACGACGATGGCGGTCAAATCGTGTTGTAGACATTATTTATCACCTTCTCTTATGTAATCAAGATAAGTAGCTACCATATTCTCAATCGTAAATGTCTCAGGATAGATAATTTGCTGAAATCCATGCTTTTCAAGTGCCTCGCTTGTCGTCGAACCAATGGCAACGGCTGTCACATTCTTCTTCACCTGTTCCAAAAGCGAAGCAGCTAAGAATTGGTGAAACGTATTTACCGTTGAAGGACTTGTAAAAAAAACAGCATTCATTTCGGTCGCTTTTTCCTGAAGCAATGGTATTACTTCTTTATTTTTCATTGTACGATAAATCACTATTTTTTCAAAAGAAAGACCTTGTTGTTGTAATTGTTCGGGGATTTCTCTTCTGGCGTTACTTCCACATAATAAAGCAATATGACAGGACGAAACAATCTCACGAAATTCGCGAACCATTGTACTCCCAGCGAAAATAGAGGGAACAAAATCCACACGATATCCATACTCTTCAAGAAGTTGAGCGGTTTTCTCCCCGACTGCAGCAATTTTTTGATCTATTTTCAGTCCCAGCTTTTTAACAAATTGGTCAAAAAAATGTACGGTATTCGCACTAGTGAAAAAAAGCCAATCATATTGACTGATCTCCTGTAAGCTTTTTTGGACATCTTCCAATAAGCATTTCTCAAAATAAAGCAGAGGAACTCTCTCACAGTGAGCACCGTAAGATTCCAATAAATAGACTAAAGGAAGCGCTTGTTTCGCTTCCCTCGTCACCATTATTCTTTTGCCTGATAAAGGCTTGTTCATTCCTGGTTCGCCTCAATCGCTTCATCGACTAATTCTTGTGCACCACGTGCCTGGAGTTTCTCAGCTGCCTCTTTTCCAACCTGTTCAGGGTCCGTACCAGTCACGGTTTCTTTCAGGACTGTCTTACCATCACTGCTGGCAACCAGTGCAGTAAGTACAATACTATCACCATCTAAATAGGCATAGCCTCCGATTGGAACAGAACAACCACCATTTAGTAAATGCAAGAAAGTCCGCTCTGCTTTGACGGTTTTTGTTGTGTAATCGTCATTGATTTTAGTGAGCAATTGTAATAATTCCTCATCATCTTCACGGCATTCAATTGCTAATGCTCCTTGACCGACAGCAGGTACACAAATTTCAGGTTCCAAATATTCCGTTACGATATCCTCGCTCCAGTTCATTCGTTTTAGCCCAGCTGCAGCTAAAATAATCGCGTCGAAATTTTCTTCTTTTAATTTGCGCATGCGCGTTTCAATATTTCCCCTGATCCAATGAATTTGCAAATCAGGACGAGCTGCCAGAATTTGTGATCCCCTTCTCAAGCTGCTTGTCCCAATTACTGCACCTGCAGGTAAGTCCGCTAATGCAACATGATTATTGGAAATAAAAGCATCCCGGTGATCTTCACGTACCGGAATAGAGCCAATGATTAACCCTTCTGGCATAACCGCAGGCATGTCCTTCATACTATGAACTGCAAAATCAATTTCTTTGTCATACATCGCATTTTCAATTTCTTTAACAAAAAGACCTTTTCCCCCAACTTTCGATAATGTCACATTGAGAATTTGATCCCCTTTAGTTACGATCTTTTTGATTTCGAACTGATATTGATCACCTACATGTTTCTGTAACTGTTCAATCACCCATTCCGATTGCGTTAAAGCTAAATTACTTCTTCTTGAACCTACGACTATTTTGCGCATTCATGACGCCCCCTTAATCCTAATTTACATATGAAAATTCGATAAACTGTTGAATAAAAAGAAATTAATTAATAATATCAGAAAAGCGATAACGTTCCATGTTAAAATCTTCTTCCCACGATAACCTTGTTTGATCCGAATATACAAGTAGCCTGCATATATGGCAAAAACAAGTATGGAACCTATTGTCTTGCTATCGCCCCAGTAAAACTCTGTCCCCGTCATATAAGCCCATACGACACCTAAAATGATCGACAGGATTAACATTGGTTCTGCAAGTACAATCAGGTGAAAAGCACGCTTTTCCAGTCCTTCTAAGTCTTGGAATCTTCTTAACCATTTATACCCTATTTTTCGTTTTAATAACTGATATTGCATAAAATATAAACATGCTAAAATAAACGAAATTGTAAATAACCCATAAGATAACAAGGCTAGCACAATATGTGCAAATAACATTTCATTTAATACCATCGGAATTTGATTGGAATCAGTCAGTCTCACCGATTGCAGTGTATGCACAATCATAAAGAAGAATCCAAATACACTCATAAAAAACATAAAGAATTCAAGTTGGAAAAATCGATGCACAACGAGTGAGAATGTAATAATAATCCATGTGTACGTATACAAACCATCATGCAACGTTTGTATTGGCAGACTGGAATTTTGCCATATCTCCGTTAATAAAAAAATGGTTTGAAGAATCCAAACCACAGAAAGCAACCAGAAAGCAATATGGTTTGCTTTCCGGTTTTGGTAAAGAAAATCTATAAAATAGAATATGACACTTAAGCCGTATAACATCAACATGCATTCATGAATAATTCGTTCAGCCAACATAAAGGGAAAACCACCCAATTAATGTGTAGACACATTTTGTAGTCTTTGTATCATTTTCTCCTTCTTTTTATCAAAGGTAATAACTTTATCATCTTCTGTTTTTTGAACATTTTCGTTCACTAGCTCTTCGATGTCAAAAATTTGCATAAATAATGATAAAGATTGCTCTGCATTTTTTTGACCTGCTAATTCTTTTGCTTGCAGAATTGGTTGTTTCAATAGTTGATTCACTATACTTTTCGTATGTTTGTTTAACACTTTACGTTCACGATCTGTTAAGTTAGGCATTTTGCGTTCTATACTTTTCATGGTTTCTTTCTGAATTTCAAGCGCTTGTTCTCTTAACGCTGTAATAACTGGCACAACTCCTAACGTTTGTAACCATTCATTAAACGCTACAATTGCTTCTTCAATCCATAGTTCCACTTCTTCCGCAGCTGCTTTTCTTGCTTCTAAATTACTGTCGACCACATGCTGCAAGTCATCAATATCGTATAAGAAGACATTATCTACTGCTTCTAAGGCCGGATCTAAATCCCGAGGAACAGCTATATCAACCAAAAATAAAGGACGACCTTTTCGCTGTTTTTCCACCTTGCGATATAAATCTTTGGTAATCATATATTGATCGGCACCAGTCGAGCTGATGACAATATCTGCTTCAACTAATGAGGCTTCCAGCTCATCGATGGATTTCGCAGTACCATTAAATTGTTTGGCTAATTGTTCAGCTTTTTCCATCGTGCGGTTTACGACTGTAACTTGGACAGCACCAGAACCGACAAGGTTTTTAGCTGCTAATTCACCCATTTTTCCTGCACCTATAATGACGACGTGTTTTTTCTGTAAGTCGGTGAAAATCTTCTTCGCTAATTCGACCGCTGCGTAACTTACAGAAACTGCATTTTCACCTATCATCGTCTCACGTTGGCTTCTCTTACCTATAGTAATGGCCTGTTTAAACAGCTCATTAAAAATCGTTCCTGTCAACTTATGCTGCTGAGCTTGAAGAAAGGTTTGTTTCACTTGACCGAGAATTTGTGTTTCTCCCATCACCATCGATTCTAATCCACAGCTTAAACGGAATAAATGCTCAACCGCTGCTTCATTTTCATAAAAGATGATATAAGGAACAAAATCTTCTTTCTCAATACCAAACCAATCAGACAAAAATTGCTTAATGAAATATCTGCCTGTATGAAGTTGATCCACGACCGCATATATTTCGGTACGATTGCATGTCGAAATAATGACATTCTCTAATACACTTTTTCTGCTATTGAGCTCTGTCATAGCTTCGATTAAGCTATCCTCACGAAATGCGAGCATTTCTCTAACTTCGACAGGCGCTGTTTTATAATTTATACCTGCTGTTATGATATGCACGATATCTACCCCCAAAAAAACAAAACCTAACACACATTTACTAATAGTATAACATGAATTCCAACAGAATTCGTGATGTTTTTATGAACAGTATATGAATCATCTATGCTAAAATATAAAGTGATGTTTGTTTTCATTGTTCATAATGTAATTTATCATATTTTATACATTTTATCAAGAAAATAAATTTTACATAATAATTATTTTAATTTAGGAGTGTTTTTAGTTGAAAAAAAATGGTCTTGTCGCTTATTTATTAATCGGTATCGGTATATATTTTTTACTCCGTGAGTTACGGATACCCGTTTTTACCGATTTTTATTCGTGGCCGACGTTATTAATATTAGTTGGTGTTGCGTTTCTCATTTACGCTTTCTCAATTAAAGATTATACTAATATTTTTCCTGGTGTTATTCTATTAGGATTAGGTATTCACTTTCACAGCTTAAACCATTATCCTTTCTGGATCGACCATTGGGCTATGTTCACCATTATTGTAGCAATAGCATTCCTGGCACGTGCTTTAAAAACAAAAAATGGCTTTTTTCCAGGTCTTATCCTGTTAGCAATTTCTTTATTTGCTATTTTTGCGGATCAACAACCAAGCTGGTTCAATTGGATTAATCAGGTGATGCTTTGGCTTGAACGATTCTGGCCCATCATTTTAATTGCTTTAGGCGCTTATTTACTGTTGAAAAAGAAATAAACTGTGCTACACTTAACATGCTTCGGAATACAAATCCTTTGATAATAGAGAGAGAAAAGAGGGTGACTGTATGAAGAACTATGTTGCGTATATGTTAACAATGATTGGTGCAGGGTTCTGGGGACTAACTGGATTATTCGTTGACAGCTTGTATGGATATGGCTTCACTGCCTGGGAAATTGTTGCGATACGATTGACCGTATCCTCAACAATTTTGTTGGTTGTGCTGTTACTGACTCAACCGGGTAAATTAAAAATACAATGGAAACACCTTCCGTATTTTTTTGGTTTAGGCGTAGGAAGCATTGTCTTTTTCAACTGGTGTTATTTCACCGTCATGCAACAGACATCCTTATCCATAGCTGTCGTCTTACTTTACACTGCTCCAATTTTTGTAACGATTTTGTCCAGTTTCCTTTTCCATGAGCCGGTTACCAGAAGTAAAATTATTTCCTTGTGTTTAACGGTTATTGGTTGTGCATTAGCGATCGGATTATTCCCTTTTGGCAACTTGACAATTCCATTAATCAGTATCGTCTTAGGAATACTTTCTGCTTTTTTCTGTGGATTATACAGTATTATTGGTAAACAAGTAAGCAGACACTATAATTTTCTTACTACCACTGTCTATGCTTTATTAACAGGGAGTATTTTCATCTTACCAACCAGCGGGCTATGGAATAAAACAGAGGCCTTCCAATCCATTGAAGTTTGGTTGAATATTGCTGGCATTGCGATTGTTTCTACGATTGCTGCTTATACGCTGTACACGTTAGGGCTTGCATATATCGAATCAAGCAAAGCAGCGATATTAGGAGCAATGGAACCAATTGTAGCTGTAATAGTCGGTGTGGTCATTTTCGGTGATCAATTGACTTTCATTCAGACATTTGGTATTTTATTAGTCATTAGCGCGGCGTTTATGACGGTATACCGAAGAAAAAGAAAAATAAAATAACCGTTAAACAATAGAAACCGGAATCTGACCGGTTTCTTTTTTTTGCTACAAGCTTTATATAGGAACTCAGTTTCATGTTCAAAATGGTTACTGTTATGAACGATAAAAAAGCAGTATGCTAAGACTTCCTTGCATACTGCTTTCCATTTAAATATATTTAGACAGATAACTCCACGCGTCTTCTTTACCTTCACTCGTTTCAGCCGAGAATGGTATCACAGTGTCTTCCGGATCTAAATCGAGTGTATCAATGACTTGTTTGAGATGGGCTGATTTTTTGTTTTTCGGTATCTTATCCAATTTAGTCGCAATGACCAATACCGGGATTTCATAATGTTTTAAAAAGTCATACATCATTCTATCATCTTCAGTTGGCTTGTGACGAATATCAACAATTAATACCGTTAACTTAAGTGTATCACGAAGCGAGAAGTATTCTTCCATCATTATTCCCCATTTTTCCCGCTCTTTTTTGGATACTTTTGCATAGCCGTAGCCTGGAACATCAACAAAATAAAGGATATCATTTATATTATAAAAATTTAATGTCTGAGTCTTTCCGGGCTTTGATGACGTTCTGGCTAAATTTTTGCGATTGATTAATTTGTTGATGAAAGACGATTTACCGACATTCGATCGTCCCGCTAAGGCAATTTCCGGACGTCTGTCAGACGGGTATTGCTTCTCAGATACTGCACTTATCACAATTTCTGCTTTACTTACTTTCATCGTTCTCCTCCAATAATGCATATTCTAATACGGTGTCTAAGTGATCAACTGGAATAAAGGTTAATCCTTCTCTTACGCTATCTGGAATATCGTCGAGATCCTTTTTATTGTCTGCTGGCATGATAATGGTAGTGATTCCAGCTCGATGCGCACTTAATGTTTTCTCTTTTAAGCCACCAATCGGCAACACTCTGCCACGCAAGGTGATTTCACCGGTCATCCCCACTTCTTTTCGGACCGGTCGACCTGTTAATGCTGAGATTAAAGCCGTTGCCATTGTAATCCCCGCCGACGGACCATCTTTCGGTGTCGCACCTTCTGGAACGTGAATATGAATGTCGAACTTCTCGTGAAAATCAGGCTCGATTTTCAGTTCCGCTGCACGTGATCGAATATAGCTGAAAGCTGCTTGTGCTGATTCCTTCATGACATCTCCTAATTTACCTGTTAAGGTTAGCTTACCTTTTCCTTTCGCAAGACTAACCTCTATCGATAAAATATCCCCGCCAGCTGCAGTGTAAGCTAATCCTGTGGCAGCACCGATTTGATTTTCTGATTCCATTAATCCGTAACGGAATATTGGCTTACCAAGAATAGTTTCTAATTGTTTTGCTGTCACGACAACACGTTGCTTTTCAGAAGATACGATGATTTTGGCTGCTTTTCGGCAAACTGCTGCAAGTTGTCTTTCTAAGCCACGCACTCCTGCTTCCCTCGTGTACACTCTAATCAATTTGATTAATGCCTCATCACGAATTTGCAACTGCCCTTTTTTAAGTCCATTTTCTTTTAATTGTTTTGTCAACAAGTGTTGCTTTGCTATATTTAACTTTTCTAACTCGGTATAACCGGCAATGGAAATAACCTCCATACGATCCAGTAATGGGCGTGGAATGGTTGCTAAATTGTTAGCTGTAGCAACGAACATTACTTTCGATAAATCGTATGTTTCTTCAAGATAATGATCACTATACGTGTTGTTCTGTTCTGGATCTAACACTTCTAACATCGCTGATGAAGGATCACCACGAAAATCATTTGACATTTTATCAATTTCATCAAGTAAAAATACTGGGTTAATCGTTTCGGCTTTCTTCATACCTTGAATAATCCGACCAGGCATTGCGCCCACGTATGTCCGACGGTGACCACGAATTTCTGCTTCATCCCGCACACCACCGAGGGATATACGGACAAAATGTCGGTCAATCGCTCGAGCAACCGATCGTGCCAACGATGTTTTCCCAACACCTGGAGGACCAACTAAGCAAAGGATAGGACCTTTTAAAGAATTAGTTAACTGTTGTACAGCAAGATATTCCAAAACACGCTCTTTTACTTTTTCCAACCCGTAATGATCTGCATTTAATACATTTTCTGCATGATGAATATTAAGATTGTCTTCGGTTTCCTCTTGCCACGGTAATGTTAGTAACCAATCAATATAATTACGGATAACAGAACTTTCAGCAGAGCTTTGTGGAACGCGTTCATAGCGATTTAGTTCTTTTTCTACTACCTCCTGGATTCGTTCCGGCAATGCTTTTTCTTCTAATTTCTCACGCAAAGCTTGCAATTCACCAGTACGACCGTCTTTTTCGCCTAGCTCTTTTTGGATGGCTTTCATCTGTTCCCGTAAATAATATTCTTTCTGCGTCTCTTCCATTGATTTTTTGACACGTTGACCTATTTTCCGCTCTAATTCCAAAACTTCTTGTTCATTGGAGATAATCTCTAACAATTTCCGCAATCGCTTGGCAACATCTCTTGTCTCCAATACATCTTGCTTGTCTGACATTTTTAATGCGATGTGAGAGGCTACAATATCAGCAAACCGACTAGGATCTTCGATATCCATTACTGTCGCAACTGTGTCTTTCGTAATTTTCTTCGACACTTTTGAATAATGTTCAAATTGCTCAAGTAATGCTCTTCTTAAAGCATCTTCTTCAGTAGGCTTCTGATGGCTATCCTCTAATGGATTTATTTCTACAAAAAATTGTTTTTCCGCATTTATAAATTTCTTGATTTCCGCTCGGTACAAACCTTCTACAAGCACTCGCATTGTACCATTTGGTAATTTTAACATTTGATTTACTTTCGCAACCGATCCAACTACCTGAATATCCTCTTTCTCCGGATCTTCAATCGCACTTTCTTTCTGCGCAGACAGGAAAATATGTTGATCATTCATCATTGCTTTTTCTAAAGATTCGATTGATTTTTCTCTACCGACATCTAAATGAATGACCATACCTGGAAAGACAATTAGACCTCTCAAAGGCAAAAGTGGAATATGTAAAAAGTTTGATTCTGTCATGTGGCACCTCCATCATAGCTACTCCCCTAAGTACATGGAATTCACCCGAGTCTAATGGCAGACACTTGTCTGCTTTTTATCTGCGTATGAAATAACAAATACCTAGTACATTGGTTTTACTCATCTATTGTTATCAGTTTAAAGAAGTTTCGTTTCTTTGTAAATCTAAAAGGTATTTTCCGGCTTAGTTTTATCATATTAACAGTAAACATACAAAATCCCTTGTTTCGATAACAAGGGATTTTTTCTTTATGCACTCTCTTTTGGAGATTCTAGATCGAGAACCGTACCATCTTCATGGATCAATTTCGGACGGCCATTTTCTTTTGATACCGTTTCTTCTGTAATGACACATGTTTTGATGTCGTCACGTGAAGGTAATTCAAACATAACGTCAAGCATAATACCTTCAAGAATGGAACGAAGACCACGTGCACCTGTTTTTCGTTCAATTGCTTTTTGAGCAACAGCCTCCAATGCACCTTCTTCAAATTCCAATTCTACGTTATCAATATCAAACAGTTTATTATATTGTTTCACTAACGCATTCTTAGGTTTAGTTAAGATTTCAACTAACGCTTTTTCGTCTAGTGGTTCCAAGCTTCCAATTACCGGCAAACGGCCAATGAATTCTGGAATAAGACCGAAACGTAATAGGTCTTCTGGTAACACCTTTGATAACAATGTCGCTTTATCCATTTCCTGGTTATCTGAGTCTGCACCAAAGCCGATTACTTTCTTACCTAAACGGCGTTTAACAATTTGCTCAATACCATCAAAGGCACCACCACAAATAAATAATATATTTGTCGTATCAATTTGGATAAATTCTTGATGAGGATGCTTTCTTCCACCTTGTGGAGGTACACTTGCCGTTGTACCTTCTAAGATTTTAAGCAAGGCTTGCTGCACCCCTTCACCAGAAACATCACGTGTAATAGATGGATTTTCTGATTTTCGTGCTACTTTATCAATTTCGTCAATGTAGATAATACCTTTTTCCGCTTTCTCTACATCGTAGTCAGCAGCTTGAATTAATTTCAGCAGAATATTTTCGACGTCTTCCCCAACATAACCTGCTTCAGTTAAAGAAGTAGCATCTGCTATTGCAAAAGGCACATTAAGAATACGCGCAAGAGTTTGAGCTAGTAATGTTTTACCACTACCTGTAGGTCCAATCATCGCTATGTTACTCTTCGATAATTCTACATCGTCTTTTGCTTTTGGTGCGTTAATACGCTTATAGTGATTATACACCGCTACGGACAAATTCTTCTTTGCTTTTTGTTGACCGATGACGTAATCATCCAAGATTTCACAAATTTCCTGTGGTTTCGGAATATCTTTGTATTCTACTTCTTCATCTGTTCCTAATTCCTCTTCCACAATTTCCGTACATAAATCAATACATTCATCACATATATAAACTCCTGGGCCAGCCACTAGCTTGCGAACTTGGTCTTGGCTTTTACCACAGAATGAACACTTTAATTGACCTTTTTCTTCATTAAATTTATACATGACATTCACCCCTTGATCAAAAAATATTACGATAAATTCCCAAAAACGATGAGCTGTTTACTCGTCTTTAAGCAATCATATCAGATTGTTTCAAAATAAAAAAGTAATACACTTTTTCATTGTTTACAGAAGCGTATCAGTCTTTTACCTCGATGACAAACATGTTGCATTTCTAATGATAGTTTTCTTTATGTATATGTTAGTCTTCCCAATTCTATATCCTTATATTGCATTCTGCAAAAATTTATGTATATGGGGCTTGAATTATATGTATGAATATGGATAGAAAACAAGGTACGGACGTACGCACCTTGTTTTACTAATTGATTGATTTATTTTACTTTTGCATTATCTACAAGGACATCAATAGCTTTTTTGAATTTCAAATCATCTTGAAGTGCTGCAGTGTTACCACCAAGCGCTTGTTTGATTTGATCAATTTCCATGTTGTATGCGGAAGCCATTTGTTCTAATTCCTTGTCTACATCTTCATCTGTTACTTCTACATTCTCAGCTTGTGAAATAGCTTCTAATGTTAAGTTTGTTTTAACACGTTTACCAGCATCTTCTTGCATTTGTGCTTTCAATGCTTCTTCATCTTGACCTGAGAATTGGAAGTACATATCCAATGTCATGCCTTGCATCTGAAGTCTTTGTTCAAATTCTTGAAGCATACGGTCTAATTCAGACTGTACCATTGCTTCTGGAATTTCAACTTCAGCATTATCAGATGCTTGCTGAATTAAGCTTTCACGCTTATTCGCATCTGCTTCGTTTTCACGCTGTTCTTGCAGACGCTTTTTTGTTTTATCTTTTAGTTCGTCTAATGTTTCTACTTCTTCATCAACATCTTTAGCAAATTCATCATCTAATTCAGGTAATTCTTTTGCTTTGATCTCGTGAACTGTCACTTTGAAGGTTGCTTCTTTACCAGCTAGATTTTCAGCATGGTATTCTTCAGGGAATGTCACTGTTACTTCTGTTTCTTCGCCAGCTTTTTTGCCGATAAGCTGTTCTTCAAAACCAGGGATAAACTGACCAGAACCAATTTCTAGTGAATGGTTCTCCGCTTGACCACCTTCAAAAGCTTCTCCATCAACAAAACCTTCAAAATCAATAACAGCTGTATCGCCTTCTGCGATTTCGCCTTCTTCTTTAACAACAAGCTCAGCTTGTTGTTCTTGTTGTTTTTGGATTTCAGCATCTACGTCTTCATCCGTTACTTCTGTATTTTGCTCTTCCACTTCAAGTCCTTTGTAGTCGCCAAGCTTAACTTCAGGCTTAACCGTTACTTTAGCAGTAAAGATAAGGTTTTTACCTTTTTCGATTTGTTCGACATCTACTTCAGGCTGATCTACCGGTTCGATTCCAGTTTCTTCAATGGCATTAGAATACTCACCTGGTAGAATAATATCTACTGCATCTTGGTATAATGATTCTACACCAAAACGTTTTTCGAACATTCCTCTAGGCATTTTTCCTTTACGGAATCCTGGTACTTGTACTTGTTTAACGACCTTCTTAAAAGCTTGGTCTAAAGCACTATCGAATTTGTCTGCATCCACTTCTACTGTTAGGACACCAACATTACCTTCTTGCTTTTCCCATTTTGCTGTCATTCTAAATTCCCTCCAACATAAAAATCTGTATATTTGACGTTCATTCAATATACCATCCTATAATAGACCGAACGCAAATTGCAACCATCTTATTATAACATAATTGCTCTTGCTTTCAATAATAATAACGTATGTAGTGAAATTTTCGCAATAGATATGATAGGAGACTATCAAACATCAAGCAGACTGCCATACAATGTCTCTGATGTTTCAATCATATTCACATAGTGTTTTTTGAGATTAGAGGCTGTTCGTTCATCCTCCGGCTCTACTAACTGAAAGCTTCGATTTACATAAAAGCATAATGCATCCGCAAGTAATTCGTAGTTTTCTTCGTGAGGTAAAAAAGGTGTATATACATACATAAATCTTTCTAGAATGAATTGTATCATCTGATATTCCGTAGGATTTTGATGTTGGAGATTATCTAAGTAATGCAATACTCCTGTCGTAAAGCTAACTGGCAATACTGCATCTGCCTCTTCCACATTCCATTTATCTGTTATTTGAAATTTTTCAATATGTATAGGGTCTTCCAATTTGACATGTTCGAAATATTCCAGCAAGGCTGTTTTCACTACCGGATGAATGGTTGGCTCTGACAGCATATCCCGAAGTAATGATTTATCACGATATACACCCAATTTTAACAATCGCTTGACTAAATACCACTGCTGTCGGTCATTCCGTTCAAAGACAGCTACATTTAATCGCTCCAACACATCTGCATACGAATTCTGATCTTCATGCTGTTGTAACTCTTTGCTTAACTGATACATATGTTGCAGCTGGTTAACAATATGTGACGGTATATCTGTATGTAATAAAGCATCTTCTACTATGTGCATGACCTCACTGTATTTGCTCGACTGAAATAACAGCGTAGCATAAATATGTACATAGGAAGCATAAAAACTATCTTTCTTCGCGATCAATTCCTCACATAATTCTTCTGCATCTGCTTGCATATTCAGTTCCATCATACATATCAATTTTCCGGTCATTACTTCATGTGTTTGAACACCGTTGTCCGTCAGTTGATCAAAATATTCGAAGGCTTGATTAAATTGATTCTCTTGCATGGCAGTTTTAGCTTTTTCCTCAAGGTTATCTTTCCATTTTGGAAAAATTATGACCTTTTCCCGTTCTTCCATCTTCTCACCTGCCTTCTATATATGTAGTAAGTACTATTATAAATTTATTAATGGAAAGAAACAAGTAGGAGGAATAAAAGGAATTCTTCCATCCCTTTCCATTCACGTCATTAAAACCATGTCTAAAGACTCCTCTTATTCAATATTTTTGAAAAACTCGGCATTCGTCTTCTCTATCAGCGAGTGCCGAAATTTTTCTTCAACTATCTTCCTCACCGCCAACAACTCATTCTTTCTTAATATGTGAGAATGAATGGTCTATCTATTTTTCTGCAAACTTTACTTTCCTATTCCCATAAACCACACCACGTAACCTCTTATTCAATTATTACACAGTTCCTGTTACCATCTGTTCTTTTTCCATACCGCGAGTTCATACCCTGCAAGTTCAATCTCTGTTTGGTCTGTAAAGTATACAGGCGCGGAAGCTGTTGAATAATTGCTTACGATTTTTTCCCATCTGCCAAGCGCGGCTAAATTTGTCTTTTTCACTTCATTTGTTGGA
Organism: Gracilibacillus salinarum; assembly: GCF_022919575.1. Classification (NCBI taxonomy): domain Bacteria; kingdom Bacillati; phylum Bacillota; class Bacilli; order Caryophanales; family Bacillaceae; genus Gracilibacillus; species Gracilibacillus salinarum. Next base: position 921,930 of record NZ_CP095071.1, read on the forward strand.
TTGATGAAAATAGTAAAATCTTCGTTTGGTCCAATTAACATGTATGCAAAGACAGGAAGCGGCGCTGGAATTATATGCAGAAAGGCTTTCGTTTTGTCCTCATTCCCGAGTCGGAAATGAGGGTATTGGTTGCGTAAAGCAATTAACTGCTGAACCCAAACCACATTTTCATCCTCTTTGACTCGTTGAAGCCAATCCAATTGATTGATTTCATCACCTGCATTGTAACTGTTCTCATTCCCATTTTTTGATCTGTAAAATTCCTGGCCAGCATGAAGGAATGGGACACCTTGGCTCAGCAGCACCATACCTGTAGCTAGCTGATGCATCCTCTTCTGTTTTTCTTCTGATACATCGGGATTCGAACGCGCAAAAAAATCAGCTAATGTTAAATTGTCGTGGCATTCTACATAATTGACAGATTGCAGCGGGGTTGAAAAGAGCGTATTTCCGAACCGACTATCTGCACTGCCCGCAATTAATGCGGCAATTCTGTCATGAAACTGACCATTACCATTAACAAATCCTTTCTGATTCTGATCAAACAAATTTCCCTTGAGCACATCTCTGTACTGATCATTAAAGAAGCTGATGTTTGGAAGGACTGAAGCTTGAGAGAGGCTTGCTTTCTTATGCTTATCACTTGTTATTGCCGTTTCCATTTCCCATCCCTCGCCCAGTAGTAGAATGGGGCGATCGCATGCTTGGCATCGTTCACTTATAGCTGTCATCGTCTCAACATCAATCAGTCCCATCAGATCAAACCGAAAACCATCCACCCGGAATTCCTCTAACCAATAGTCAATTGTTTCGAGAAGTAATTTTCGTACCATCACTCGTTCAGTTGCCAAGTCATTACCTGTACCGCTCCCATTACTTATCGTGCCATCCTGATAAAAGCGAAAGTAATAGCCTGGCACTAGAGCCTCGAGGACTGAATGTTCATAGGCAAACACATGATTAAAAACAACATCCAGTATGACACCGATACCTTGCTCATGAAAAGCCGCAACCATTCTTTTACATTCAATGATCCGGGTCATTGGTTCATCAGGATTTGTCGCATAGCTACCTTCAGGCACCATATAATAAAGTGGATCATAGCCCCAGTTATATTGACAGGATGGGTTTCGTTCATCCACCCGTGCATAGTCCTGGATCGGCAACAGCTGCACATGGGTAATTCCTAATTCCTTCATATAATATAACGCAGTTGCATAATCCTCCTCTGTTGTCGTATTTTTTTCAGTCAGGCCTAAATACTTACCTCGATGTTGTACACCGCTCGTTGCTGCGACAGTGGCATCACGTACATGCAGTTCATAAATAACTGCGTCCTGTTTTTCAACAGAAGGAGAGGATAATTGCCGAAATGCTGTTGGATCTGTTTTTGACAAATCCATCACAACACTACATTCACTATTAGCCTTCATGCCTTTCGCATAGGGATCATTTACAAGTTGTTCCTTTCGATTAATCGTTACCGCGTATTGAAAAGGACTCCCCGCTAAATCGCCATTCATCTCTAATTGCCAGACACCATTCGTTTTTCTAATCATTGGATAACGCTTGTTATTCATACATACTTCCACCTTGGTAGCTGTAGGTGACCAGACCTTAAAAGTCGTTTTTTCAGTCGTATAGTTCGCACCTAATTCTTCTGCTTCGGCCGTATAATGTCTTTCAAACCAATCAGTCCATACTATATGCCGTGGATCGATCGGTATGTAATTGTCTCCAACAATCAGGTGCATCTCCTCTCCTAAAACCACCGTTTCTTCCAGATGAAGATACAAGGTATGTTCATCTGCACGTTCGATAGATAGAACCTGAAAGGATTGGGATGAAGCAATAACTTTCACATTTTCTCTTGAAACAAAAGCTGTATCAGGATGTTCCAACACGACAACATCCGGCTCATCAATATATGCCTGAAAACAGTCCATAACCTTCTCCCTCTCATAAAATTGCACCCAATAATTATCTTTGCATAATTGGTGTACAAGTAATATTGCGTTACTTCAAGTCATAGAATAATAACAGTTTAACATTCCACAGGTGTAAGGAAAGGAGTATCTATGAAACAAGCAATTACAGAAACGGATATCTATTTATTCCACCAAGGCACTCACTACCAAAGCTATCAATTCCTTGGCTGTCATCTTATGCAGGAGGACAATCAAGCAGGGCTGCGCTTCACAGTTTGGGCACCTCACGCTGTGCAAGTAAATGTTGCCGGCGATTTCAATCATTGGACCGGTTCTGGTTATTCACTTGAGAAGATCAGCACAAACGGTTTGTGGTCGGGATTTTTCACTGATATTCCCAACAATATTTCTTATAAATATATGATTACACCACAACATGGAACACCCTTTTTAAAAGCAGATCCTTATGCCGTTCAATCAGAGCTGCGACCACGTACTGCTTCTGTTATCCCTTCATTTGATATATATACGTGGAATGATCAAAAATGGGAATCTAATAAACAAGTTAACACTCCTTATCCAGCCGCGATGCTTATATATGAATTACACCTGGGCACCTGGAAGACAAAAGAAGACGGCAGTTATTATCATTATAATGAATTAGCCAGTGTTTTAATTCCTTATATAAAAAAGTTAGGTTATACCCATATTGAATTGTTACCTGTAGCAGAACATCCATTCGATTTATCATGGGGTTATCAAATCACTGGATATTACGCACCCACCAGCCGATATGGCACGGCAGATCAGTTCAAGTACTTCATTGACCAGTGTCACCAACACGATATTGGTATAATTCTCGACTGGGTTCCAGGACACTTCTGCAAGGATGAGCATGGATTACGACTTTTCGATGGCGAACCCCTGTATGAATATCGTGATGCCAGTAAAGCAGAGAAACGTTCTTGGGGAACATTAACCTTTGACTTTGGTCGACCGGAGGTTCAAAGCTTTTTAATTTCTAATGCCATTTACTGGTTGAAGGAATTTCACATCGATGGTTTGCGCATAGATGCTGTTGCAAGTATGTTCTACCTTAATTTTGATCGAGGAGACGATGAGGAGCAAATATTAAATAGCTTTGGTGGAGATCAGAACTTAGAAGCGGTCGCGTTTATCAAAAAATTAAACGAAATCGTATTTACTTACTATCCGCATGCACTCATGATGGCAGAAGACAGTTCTGATTTACCTATGATCAGCTGGCCAACATCGAACGGTGGCTACGGATTTAATTTCAAATGGAATATGGGCTGGATGAATGATGTATTAACCTATATGGAGTACGATCCTGTTTACCGGAAATGGCATCATCATTTACTAACCTTCTCTATGATGTATGCATATAGTGAGAATTTCGTTCTTCCTTTGTCTCATGATGAAGTCGTTCATGGAAAAAAATCACTGTTAAACAAAATGCCAGGTGATCAATGGCAGCAATTCGCTAATTTACGCTTACTTCTCGGCTATATGATGGTACATCCAGGAAAAAAACTAATGTTCATGGGTGGTGAATTCGGTCAATATATTGAATGGCGTGATCAGGAGGAATTAGATTGGCTTCTCTTAGAATACCCATTACACCACGCCCATCAACATTACGTACAAAAACTGAATCATTTCTATTTGGCTCAGCCGGCATTGTATCAACTGGACTTCGATCCGGCTGGTTTTCAATGGATTGATGCAGATAACAACGAACAAAGCATTCTACTATTCATCAGGAAAGCAAAGGAGAGCGAACACAACTTAATCATCCTATGTAATTTTACACCTAATGTTTATTACGACTATCGCATAGGCGTTCCATTCCCTGGTACGTATGTAGAGATTTTTAACTCAGATGCAGCACCCTTTGGTGGATCTGATCAACTGAACTCTGCAAAGTATTTCAGTCTTCCAGAACAATGGCACGGCCATGCACAGCACATCCAAGTAAAGGTTCCACCTTTAGCTATCGCGATTTTCACCAGAGAACAACATAAAAAGGAGGATAAGGAATGAAAAAAGAATGTGTGACCATGCTTTTGGCCGGTGGTGTTGGAAAGCGTCTCGGTTTATTAACGAAAAACCTTGCCAAACCGGCAGTCCCTTTCGGTGGAAGGTATCGAATTATTGATTTCACACTTAGCAACTGCTTGAACTCTCGTATGTATACCGTAGGCGTTCTTACCCAATATTCTCCATTTGTACTGCATAAACATATCGGTGTCGGAAAACCATGGGATCTTGATCGATTAGAAGATGGCCTCGCGATCCTTTCCCCCTACACAGAGAATGATGGCGGCAACTGGTATCTCGGAACAGCAGATGCCATTACTAAAAATATGAAATTCATCGAGCGTTATCAGCCGGAATATTTAGTTGTATTATCCGGAGACCACATATACCATATGGACTATGATAAACTGCTGCAATATCACAAAGATCAAAAAGCGGATGTAACGATTGCTGCACTTGAAATCCCTTTAAATGAAGCCTCCCGTTTCGGCATCGTCAACACCGACGAAAACTTAAAAATCTATCAATTTGAAGAAAAGCCAAAAGAACCTAAAAACAACCTAGCTTCTATGGGCATTTATATATTTAATTGGACATTATTAAAAGAATATTTGGAAGCTGACATGGTCAATCCCGCCTCACAGCATGATTTCGGACATGATATTATACCGACAATGCTTGCTAATCAATGTTCGATGTACGCATACCGCTTTACAGGCTACTGGAAAGATGTTGGTACCATTCAAAGCTATTGGGAAGCACATATGGATCTATTAGAAGATGATATACCGTTCTCATTGAACAACGATGATTGGCGCATTTATTCGCACGATTCTAATTTCGCACCACAATTAATTGAAGAAGGGGCCTCTATCAAGCAATCCTTAATCAATAATGGCTGTATGATTGCAGGGGATGTGCAACAGTCCGTCCTGTTTGAAAATGTAAGGATCGGTACAGACACAACTGTTGATCAATCTATTTTATTACCTGGTGGAAGAATAGGCGACAACGTCACATTAAAGCGTGTCATCGTGCAGGAAAATGTTATTATCCCAGATCATACCACGATCATATCCTTACCTGACGAAGAACCAATCGTTATCTCGAATGAAAACATAGACGTTATTTCCGTAAATCGGGGGGTTGCGCCATGAAGACCATGATCGGCCTAATAAATTTAGAACATGAATATGATTTTTTGAACGAGCTGACCTATTTTCGTTGTGGAGCTGCCACTCCCTTCGCCGGTCGTTATCGTCTGATTGATTTCACTTTATCCAACATGACTAAATCATACATGAACGAGATTGCTATTTTCGCTAAACATAAATACCGTTCCTTGATTGATCATCTAGGTTCAGGAGCAGACTGGGATCTGAATAAACGACATGGCGGTTTATTTATTTTACCTCCACAGTGGCATGACCCACACGATGTTTCCAAAGGAGATCTGCGCCATTTCCGTAATAATTGGGATTTCTTTGAACGATGCAAATCGGAATATGTACTAATCAGTGGCAGTCAGTTCATATCTAACATGCACTATAATCATTTATTCGAACAGCACCTTGGATCAGGAGCTGACGTCACTATTCTCACCAGTCAGTACGATTTAAAGCCTGAGCATACTAGTTGTTTAAAAGTAGAAGCTGATGACCAAGGTAATGTCACAGCCTTTACTAATGATACCAAAAATAACCATGTGTATACCGGGGTCTATTTATTAAGAAAATCCCTGCTCTATTCCTTGATGGAAGAATGCATCGCCAATAACAAGAGTAATTTTTTCCTGGATGGCATTCAGAATAACCTTGACCGATTAAAGATTCAAGTCTATAACTATCAAGGCTATAGCATGATCGTCAATTCTATTGATAGCTACTATCGCCAAAATCTTTCCTTATTAGATTCAGATAATTATCAGCAATTATTTCCAAACGGTGAAAGAGTCTACACCAAAATTGGTAATCAACCACCAACTAAATATAACAGCTCAGCCAAAATAGCGAAATCACTTATTGCCACAGGAGGGATTATTAATGGCGAAGTAGAAAACAGCATTCTCTTCCGTGGAGTAAAAGTAGGCAAAGGAGCAAAAATAAAAAATTCGATTATTTTACAGCATTGCAAGATTGAGGATGGTGCGCATATAGAAAATGTGATTCTGGATAAAGATGTGACTGTCACCGAAGACCAGCTGTTAAAAGGGGCAAAGGAACAACCATTTATCATCGCAAAGCGAAGTACGGTTTAAAGGAGCTGACTTATGACACGTGTATTATTTGTTGCTTCTGAAGCATCCCCTTTTGTCAAAACCGGTGGATTAGCAGATGTCATCGGGTCACTCCCACAAGCATTAAATAAGCGGAATGACGTCCAAGTCCGAGTGGTCCTCCCTCTCTACCAGGAAACTCTTGACAAATGGGAGGATACTATCAAGGAATTTCTGTCGTTTACAGTCGATGTTGGCTGGAGACATCATCACGTTAAAGTCTACCAATTGTTTCATCAGGATACACACTACTATTTCATTCATAATGATTACTATTTCTCCAGACATCAAATATATGGCTATGACGACGACGGTGAACGATTTATCTTCTTCTGTCAGGCAGTTTGCGCAATGCTTTCTAAATTAGAAGATTTCCCTGTCGACATTTTGCACGCTCATGACTGGCAAGCTGCTTTGTCTATCGCATTTAGCAAGATTCAATATCCAGATTGGCAACTCCAAACAGTGTATACGATCCATAATTTAAAATATCAAGGCATCATGCAAAAATATGCTTTTTCTGATTTATTTAATCTAGCACCAGATCATATCGCTGGATTTGAATGGAATGGTTTATTGAACTGTATGAAGGCTGGCTTGTTCCATGCTGACAAGATTACAACGGTAAGCCCAACCTATGCAGAGGAAATAAAAACACATTATTTCGGTGAAGGCCTACATTCCATCCTTAACGAACGGCATCAGGATGTCTCAGGTATATTGAACGGAATTGATATCGAGGAATATAATCCAATGACCGATAGTGCACTTGTTTGTCCCTACGACCATGCAGGTAATAGCAAGCGGTCTAACAAAAAAGCACTGCAACAACAATTAGGGTTACCCGTAAATGCAGACATTCCATTATATGTTATGGTTTCCCGACTGGTGGAACAGAAGGGTTTTCATCTTGTACAACGTATTATCGATGAATTTCTAACAGAAGATGTTCAGTTTATTATTCTTGGAACTGGCGATCACGAATTCGAGGATTATTTTTACCACGCAGCGTGTCGCAACCATTCCAAGCTCGTAACCTACTTAGGTTTCAGCGAATCATTAGCGAGACAAATTTATGCATCTAGTGATTTTTTTGTGATGCCATCCTTATTTGAACCATGTGGGTTATCACAATTAATAGCACTTCAGTATAGATCAGTTCCGATCGTAAGAGAAACAGGTGGTCTAAAAGACACCGTACAGGCCTATAATGAACACAATTTAAGCGGAAATGGATTTAGCTTTCCGAACTATAACGCACATGATTTACTGCACGTGTTACGTTATTCACTGCAAATCTATCATGATGAGACACAATGGAAGGCACTCCACCACAATATTGATAAAAGCAGTTTTAACTGGCAGCAGTCCGCTGATGCCTATGTGCAATTATATCATTCGTTGATAAAGTCACAGAAAGGAGAATGAGCACCTTTGAAAAAGTGGACACCTGCATTGTTTATTTCTCAGTTAGAAAGCATCTTTAAAGAACATGAAATGGAAATCAAAGTGGCTTCATCCACAGATATGTATTATGCGATCAGTTCACTGATCAACCAGGAGATTGAACGGAATTGGAAGAAAACAGAGAAGCGTTATCACTCTAAGCGACCAAAACAGCTCTATTACCTTTCGATGGAATTTCTAATCGGTGGCTTACTTAAAAATAACCTTTTTCATTATGACATGCTCGATAGTTGTAACCAAGCAATGACAGAACTTGGCTTTGACCCCGAACAGATCTTTCAGGAAGAACGTGATCCCGGTCTGGGAAATGGCGGTTTAGGACGACTCGCCGCTTGTTTTCTCGATTCTATGGCAGCCCTCCAGTATCCGGGACATGGCTACGGTATCCGTTACCGGTATGGTCTGTTCGAACAACGGATCATTAACGGTTACCAGACCGAATTGCCTGACTATTGGCTAGACTCCCCTTACCCTTGGGAAGTCCGCAAAATCGATGAGGCAGTAGAAATTGAATATGGCGGTTCCGTACATATGCAACAAGCTGAGGATGGCTCTTTTACTTGCACTTATCACAACACCGATAAAGTACTTGCCGTCCCATATGACGTACCGATTGTCGGCTTTCGAAATAAAGTGGTCAACACATTACGCCTGTGGAGTGCAGAACCGGCAGATGCTGTTCAACAACCTAACGAAACGGAATACTACCACCAGTTAGAACATCATCATGCGATTGAACAAATTTCCGGATTTCTCTATCCAGACGATTCAAGTGAAGAAGGAAAATTGCTACGATTAAAACAACAATATTTTTTGGTAGCTGCGAGCTTGCAGAAGATATTGAGGGAGTATCAGGAAAACGTTCGGAAACCTTTATCCAAAATGCCGGAAAAAGTCGTCATCCAGATCAATGACACTCACCCCAGTTTAGCTATTCCAGAAATGATGCGTATCTTAATGGATGAAGAATCGCTTGGCTGGGACGATGCGTGGCAGATCACCAATCATACTTTCGCTTATACCAATCACACATTAATGAGCGAAGCCTTAGAAAAATGGCCAGTTACTGTAATGCAGCAGCTGCTTCCTCGCCTATACATGATTATTAATGAAATCAACGAACGATTTTGTCGCGGGATTTGGGAAGAACATTCGGAATTAAGAGAACGTATTCCAGAGATGGCGATTATTGCTGACGGTTACGTTCATATGGCGAGACTGGCCGTTGTCGGCAGCTTCAGCGTCAATGGTGTAGCAAAACTCCATACCCAAATTTTAAAAACACAGGAAATGAAGGATTTTTACCATCTGTATCCGAAACGATTTAATAATAAAACGAATGGCATTACTCACAGACGCTGGTTATTAATGGCCAACCCACGTTTAGCAGAAGTGATTACCGAAACGATCAGTTCTCATTGGATCACAAGACCACGCGAACTGACCCATTTATTGCGACACATTAATGATAAGCCACTCCTTGATCAGCTCGATGTCATCAAAAATAAAAACAAACAAAGATTGGCTGACTACATTCAGCAAACAACTGGTATTCTGGTTGATCATCAATCAATATTTGATGTCCAGATTAAACGGCTACATGAATACAAACGGCAATTATTAAATATTTTCCATGTGATCTATTTATATAATGAACTGAAGGAAAACCCTCTGTTGGATATCACACCAAGGACCTTTATTTTCGCAGCCAAAGCAGCTCCCAGCTACTATTTCGCAAAAGAAGTGATCAAACTGATTAACACCGTTGCTTCCATTGTCAATCATGACGTTGCGATCAACGGGAAGCTTAAGGTTGTTTTCTTGGAAAATTATAATGTCTCGTTAGCAGAGAGGATCATACCTGCAGTCGATCTAAGCGAACAAATCTCCACTGCCGGGAAAGAAGCTTCCGGTACCGGTAATATGAAAATGATGATGAACGGTGCGTTAACGATCGGTACATTAGACGGTGCCAATATTGAAATGAAGCAGCTGGTAAGTGAAGCCAATATCTTCTTATTCGGTTTGCAATCTGATGAGGTCTTCCAGTATTACGAAAACGGTGAGTATCAGGCGAACGAACTGTACCAGACCGACGACCGACTGGCAAAAATATTAGATCAATTACGTGATGGCTATTTCGGTCATGAATTTAAAGATATCTGTTACCAGCTGCTCTCCACTAATGATCCCTATTTTATATTGAAAGATTTCGATGACTATGTAGAAACACATCAGCATATTGATCAGACGTACCGTAATAAGGACAGCTGGTTGTCTAAAAGTCTGGTGAACATTGCCCATTCAGGGAAATTTTCGAGTGATCGGACGATAAGGGAATATGCGACTAGTATTTGGAAGTTGTAAAGAGGAAAAGCAAGTAATCCGATGTGCGGGTTACTTGCTTTTAGTTATATGGCTAAATTTAGAATGTACAGGACTGAAATATCTATTAAGAGAAAAGCATCAGACAAAAACAGACCCATATGATCGATATAATTCTCACTTAGAACAAAGGCGCAAGCGCCCGTTTAGAGACGTAGCGAGTGGAGCGAATCAACTGAGATAAAGGAATCACGGTGAGCTTGCGAATCGATGATGACTTATCGTAGGGCGATTTCGCGAAGTCGCCTAGTCTCTGGGCGCTGGAGCCGGACGTGGCCGTTTCTGTCTGCGAACATCATATAGCCTAAAATTTATTCTTTCTTGACTTATAAAAATAGCCTCACAACGATAATCGTTGCGAGGCTTTAGCTAACGTCCCAGGCAGGATTCGAACCTGCGTTCTACATACGGCGTATAAAGCCTATCCGTCCATTAATACGGTAGCTGATTCGGTCATTGAGTCGGACAACCGACGTTTTAACCTATCGTACCATTAACGGAAGAAAATAGCAAGCCGTAGAACGTAATTAAGTGACCGATTACCTTGCTTCGGTTTTCTCATTGCGTCTGAGACGTCCTCAGCAACGCTTACTTACTAATCGCAATTACTTCGCAACCTTCTGAAACGTAACTGTCCTTGCTCGCCACCTCTGCGTTAACGCCACTCAGTAGCGAGATAAGGCGTTGACTACTATAGTCGGATAACTCTCCGAAGGCTTTCGCGATAAAAGGCTCTGCGGAAACATTCGAGTACATAACTCGCCAAACTGCCTCTGAAGGCTTAGGCGCATAAGTCTGCCCTTTGTAGTTATCTTCGTGCGACATTTCGATTATCGTTATCTTATTTCCGTTACCTATTCCGGCAACTATAACCCGTTGCTGCAAGTCCGGATTAGCTGCTAACGCTTTTCGCAGGTATCTACGTATCATACCCGCAACTGCTTGCACGGTTGCCTTAGGCTTTTTCGACTGTTGCTCGGATAAGTAGTTATTTAGCTCGATCATAACGTTTAAGTCTCCGGTTAATCCGAACGCCACTTTGTCGTTAAATCGGAACACTTTATTAATTCCGGATAAGGTTTTCGATTCATCTTTAAAACTTACGGCTTTATAGTCACCGCTGATTACGACTTTATCGTGCATTGCGATCGCTATTACTAACGACATTAATACTTGCCTCCTAAATCGGATTGAATAAACATCCGTGAAATAATATTCGCATTTACTCGGCATAAGGTATCCGGAGTTAGCGTTACTTCGTGCCACTGACCTCGTAGAATCTTGCCGTCCGAGTCCTTTGCTAAATACGGAATTAAGTCTAACTCATCCGCACTAGTTCCGGAAAAGGGAACAGGGTTTCCGTCCACTTCGATTGTGACATTACTAGGCATCGTATTTAACTTGTAGATACCATGCTGAATGTCGTGAACGTGGTCGGGTAACGTAATATCGTGCGTGTGGCTCGGAATCGTTACGTTATGGCTGTGGTTCGGAATTGTTACACTATGATCATGTGAAGGTATAGAGACGCTATGGCTATGATTTGGTATAGAGACGCTATGGCTATGGTTTAACGTAGAAGTCGGAACTGTGATCGTGTGAAAGTGTCGACCTGATGGCGCTGGTGATCCGTCTTGATCTAGCCCACTATCGAATTGTAGCGTTGCAAACGGACTATTTTGCGCACTAGTAACGCTTGTTCCTCCTCCGGAGTTTGTACTCGTTACCGTACCGCCTCCGGACGTTGTTGTTTCTGTTGTTCCGCCACCCGACGTTGTAGTTCTCGTCGATCCTCCGCCACTTGACGTAGATTCTACCGTAGCTCCTCCGCCCTCAGTCGCTTTGGCATAACCTCTGAATTTTCGGAATGCAAAGCCGGCTTTCTTGCGTTTTAATACTGTTGCGTGTGTTTTCATTCGTTTTCCTCCTCGGTAATTTTAGATAAATAAAAAGAACGCCTTTAAGGCGCTCCTCTTTATGCGAAAGTTACGGTACTAACTACTTCGTCCGCTTCGTATTTGTCGACTAAGTGCGTTTCTAACGCTGTGCTTAGCGTAACCTCTGCCGGCAAAGTAACGTTGATAGTTAGCTCCCCTTCGTTATTGTCGATTGCGTCAGCTACTACCGTTTTAATGGTATCCTCGATAAAGTCCACCGCGGTCATGTTGCTGTAGATGGACGTTAATACGTTCTTTCCGTCCAGCTTTGCGTTCATCGAGCGGTATCCTTTGGCGTGCTTTGTTTCCTCGTACATTTTCGTTGTGATTGTTACGTTTTTCATCGTTAAAATTTCCCCTTTTTAAGTTTATTTTTACGCTCCTCCTGCGCCGACACACAGTACAGACGGAGCAATATTGATATCGCTTACATAGTTGCGTTAGCTTTATTCGCTTAAACTTTATGCGCGCGACTTCTTACGTTCTTGTACGTTCTAAACTCGGTTGTTACTCCCATCGGTAACTGGTCGGCTAATTTACTCGCAAGCAAGTCGAGGTTATCTACCTTTTGGACGCTAGATAATAACCCCTTTGCGTTTAATGCGGTAGTCTCGTACTTCTCCGCTTTGGCGTTAATATCATCGACTAAGCCGTTAAGCTGCCCCTGTAAAGCCGTTTTAACCTCGTCGGACTGATAACCGATGGTACGCTCCGCCTCTTTAACGATACTAGCAAACTCGGTAACGTTAGGCGCTGACTTCACTTTTAAAGCGAATCTATTCGCGATCTGTTCCGCTTGCTCTTTGTCGGAAGTAGTTACGTGTACCTTCGCAGTGGCAGACTTTTTGTAAGCGTCCTCTACCATTTGCGCTCTAAGGTCGTTCCATTCCGATTGTAAGGCGGTTGCATTCGCCTCATATTCCGCGTACAGCTTATCGAGTTCATACTTTTTGTACTCGTCCGTGTGAAGCGGATTATCCGAGTCGTTAATTTTGTCTCGGCTCTTTCTGTACGAATTATGCAAGCGCTGTGCTTCCGTCCTAAATTCGTCATAGCGTCCGAAGCTAGTTTCCGTAGCCTTTCCGCTTTGGATTAAGGCGTCCGCTTGTTTGTCGTCTATATTCGCCACTGAGTGCTGTTCGTTGTTCCCTACGTTTTCTAACATAAATAATCGTTTTGTCATCGTTAAATTTCCCCTTTGTAAGTTTATTTTGTTCCGCTTTAGGCGAACGGATTCCATGCTTTACTGACTTTCGACTTGCCTACCGGATCAACGTAACTTCTACCGCCGGACACTTCCTCCGACAACTCTAAAGCACTGCGCTCGATATCTTCTCTCGTATCACCGGACAGGTAAGGCGTATATCTATCTAGCTGTTCGTGCGTAAATCCGGCGTCAATTAACGCTTTTTGCTTTAGTGCATCGAAATATTTACGCTTATACTCTTCCTGCTCTTCGTCGGAAGGTTCCGGCTCTTGCTGTGGCTCCGGCTCTTTTGCCGGCTCTTGTGTAGGTTCGCTTTGACCGTCTTCAAGCTCCTGCGTAAGCTCTGCAATTCTACCTTTCAACTGTTCGACCTCTTTCTCGTGCTTCAAGCGTTCTCTTTTCAATCGGTCTCTTACAATCTCGTTAACTTTGTCTTGCGTTAGCTCTGACATATTTCTTACACCCCTCTGTAGAATTTATTTGTCATGCCTTTGGCTTTAAGGCGTCTAACAGCCTCGCGTCCAATCTCGGCTTTGTCTTTCTTCTTAGGTTGGTTCTGTTTACCATTACCGAGGCTAGGCTCAACGTACTTTTTTGTCGGTGGAATGTCTTCCTTTAATATCTCGACAGACTCTTTAAATTCCTGCGAAGTATCTCCGACAACTTTCGGTAAATACTTGTCGGCTTGCTCTTCGGTGTAACCTGCATCCGTCAAAGCCTTGCGTTTTTTGTCTTTGGTTGCCTGTTGTTTATCCGCGTCAATGTTAGCTTGTAGCTGTTCGAATAACTCTCTATAATTCGGTTGCTCTTCGCTCATTAATATCTCCGCCCCTTTACTCGATAATATTTTTCTTGCCGGCGTTTCCGGCTTCTTAATTCGTTTTTAAGCGTTGGATACGGATTTTGCTCGAATACTGTTCGGAATGATTGCACTCCCTTAGGTGGTCGGTCTGTATCCATCGGTATTCCGTTTTTGTTGCGTTGTTTTGCTCTACTGTTTCGGTTTATTTTCTTCGGCATCTGTTCTACTCAACGTCCTTCCGTGTATATTTAATCGGCTCTTGCAGTCTTTCTGTAATCGTACTCTGCCGTGCTAAAGCGTCCTTGGCTAATAGCTCGGTTTCCTCTATATTTGTCTGCGCTGTAATCGACGGCTGTATTCGAACATACTCAACGCCTAGCCAATCCGTCACATTACTGTTATTCGCACCGATTGCTTGCACTCTAGCATACTCTGTGGCGTCTGTAAGTGGCGCTAAATATTCCACAAGATACTGGCTGCGTTCTTTTCGCGTCATAGCTTTCGGTACGTATATCGAATGTATAGCGTAAGTGTATCCGTTAGCCTTCTCCGTAATCCCGAAGCCAGTTGCTCCCGCTTCCTCGTCTTTAATGATATGAGCGAAAAACTTTCGATTACCGTCTCTCCAATGATATCCGTGCCTAAAACGTTTGCTATAGTCGGTCAGTGGTAAAGTGACGCCTTTAGTTTCGTCGACTACGGTTAACTGTTCGATATCGAAGTCCAGCGCCTCCACTACCTCGAAAGCGTCTGTCTGACTTCCGCTGCGGATTACCTCGGCGCTATTAGTTGGCGTTAACTTGTAGCCGGCTTCCGTTATCGTTAGGGTTCCGCCTTTAGCGAAGACTGGCGTTAAGGTATCGGCATGGACTAGCGTTGTAATGCCTTTGCCTAGCCGTCCGTGTTCCGTGATTTTCGTGTAATTCAATAAAACCGCTCCCTTTCGTTTAAATAAACAGATACGGCTTATATTCGCTAAAATAGTGCGCTAGTAAGGCGGTTTTTAGCACCTTAGGTATCGGTTAGGTACGATTAGTCCTAAACGTTATACAGTCCGTAAAAACCGCTTAGTGAGCGCTATTTTTTAGGCTTGAATAGGCGTATCTGATTCGTGTCTACAAGTCCAGTAACGGCAATAACCTTGCCGGCTTCGTCCGTGTCTGTTCGGATAATTTCCGCTTTAGCTTGTAACTGACGAACGTGTGGCGGATAGCTTGAATAAACTCGCCAGTATCCGTCCAGTGGTTCGTAAGTGTATACCGTTTCTTGTTCGGCTTTTGCGTAGAAACTCATTCGGAATCCACCTCCGCTTGTAGCGCGATTAACCGCTCTCTGATGCGAATTGATTCCGCCCAATGTGCCTGTAAGTCGTGCGTGATTCGACGTAAGTCTACGTGGATGGCTCCGAGTTCTGTTCGGAGTTGCTGTATTTGTTCATCGTACGTCATACGTATCCCCCTTTGAAATTGTAAGCGTTTTCATTTTAAAACGCTCGAAGTTTCTTTAATGTTCGACGTGTGTCTTCGTGCATTCGGTATTGACGGCGTAGTAGCGACTGGAGTAACAATTCGGTTCTACTCATTACGCCTCAGCTCGCTTGTTCGACGCCTGGACTTTATACGTAGCAAAGCGGACATTACCGGGCTCGTAGTTGCCTTCCGGATTAATGCGGTCAAGTGTCGTCTGCTTTTCGCTATGTTCAAGTGCGTGTGCGTTGTACGCTTCCACTACATCGCGATAGAAGTGTAAGAAGTCTTCTCGCCAGTGGTCGCATACTTGGACGCCTTTAGCTCCGTAGTTTTTGTAACTGTCGTGTTTATCGTTGTAGCATCGGTTCATCATGTTTCTCCAGGTGCTGTAGATACGTGTGTTTGTCATCCGGTTTGTTGACGACCTCTCCATACTAAGGCAACCGCAAGACTTTGTGTTTCCGTTTCGTAGGTTATCTCCGGAAACTATTACAGCGCCTCCGCACTCGCATTCGCACAGCCAGCATGCGTGTCCGTTTTTACTGTTTTCTACACGTTTCATCACCGTTAATCGTCCGTAAGTTTTACCTGTAATATTTTTTAATTTTGCCATTGTCAATCTCTCCTCAAATTTTATCGTCTCTCTCGTCAATCCAATCTGTTCCAATCCTATAAGTGTGCTTGCAGCTTACTTAAAGTCGAACTAACTTCGGCTGTTACGTGAAAGCCTTGTGACTTCAACTCGGCTAGTGCGTATAGATAGTCGATCATTTGCTCTACTGTCATCCTCTCGCTCCCCTTTCAATCAATCCGGCGTAAGTATATTATTTAAGAGAAACAGCCGACCCTCCTTCTCAGAAAAACTGTTCCCCCTTCACTGTTAACGCGGTTTTCTCCCTGCGAATTAGTGTTATTTCGCGACTTTTTTCAAAAAAGTTTCAAGTTTTTTCGACTTTACTTCTCGCTCGCTTAAATCGTGCACATTGTACGAAACAACCTCGCTACTCTCCCCGTTGTCGAAAGCCTCCGAGTCAATCCGCCTAGCCTTATCGGCTAATGTAGTCGCTCTCGTAATGCCGTAAGCCTTTGATGTGGCTTCGTCTGCAATCAACTGTAAACTATCCGCTTCAAACAGTCGGACGTGCTTCCGATACTCATGCTCGGACTGGCTTAGCCGAATGTCTTTGTATGCGCTAACAGGTAAATAAGTGCCGTTGTCGTACAGATTACTAGTCCGCTCAAACTCTCGGATAGCGTATTTTTCTGACTCTCGACACTCAGGCGAACAGTACGACTGACTTTTATGTTTCGGCTCGAATACGTTTAAACAAAAGCGGTGTTTGCAGTCGGTGTAGTTGTCGTAGGTGGCTTGCGCCTCTGCTTCGGTAACAGTTCCGGTGGATACTTCTAGCAGTAAGTCGTCGCGTAAGTCCGGCTCTGTGTAAGTCGACTTTGTTACGTATTGGTATTCTAACGCTCTCCAGTCGGCAGAAGTCCGTGTCTCTATCTCGCGTTGTTGTGCTTGGCGTTCTAAGTTTTCGGCTACATAGTCGAGTATATCTCCGAGGTCGGATAAGACTTCCGGCTTCGGATGGTGGTCGGCTTCTTCGAGTGCTCTTCCGATAGAGTCCGACACTAGTTCAAAGTCGGTTACGTTTGCTCGTTGAAACTGCTTCTTTAATCCTTTAACTTGGCGGTGGTCAATTCGCGTCTCTTCAATCATCTTCATCAATCAATCAGTCTCCCTTTTTAAAATGTGTTGGTTTTCGGTACTAATAACTTATTTATATCTATAACTGGTACTCCGCCCAATCTTTTAACAGCTTACGCATCCTACTACTCGGCAAGTAAAGTTCTACCGGTTCTCCGTTACGGATACGTGATCGATATATCCACTGGAGCAACTCTCCGACGGCATACGTATCATCGCTAATAGATACGCCGTTATCTTGAAAGAATACTTTGATATCTTGATTCATGTAGCGGTTAAAGATGTATGCCATAGCTCGCTTATCTCCGTATAAATTAGTTGCGCGTGCATTATGCGGAATAACCACTTTTGGCGGTTGCTTTTCTGCTCCTTTTTTACGGCGAGGCTCCTTGTATCCTTTAGGCTGAATCGTCTTTTCAATCTCTTTTAACGTAGAATAGTAAACCTCATCACGTTTAACCTGTGTGTGTGTTTCGAAAAAGCTTCGAAGGTTATTACGTACTTGCTTTAAAAAGTCGATATCACTACTTCGTTTGCTTAAATACGTAACACTTAGCGCATTTTTCCGCTTGCCAATGTCGTTTAACTTGCTTTGATGTATATCGATTAGTCGGTAAAGTTCTTGTCGGTTTTCTGACGTCTTGTCATAAGGAGTTAAAACGTATCTGTCTCCACTGGTTTTAACGGAATGTAATTCGAAGTCAAAGCCGTGCATGTCGAAGTAGTATTTCTGAATCTGCCCGTCAAATAGGTACGTCATAACGAACACGTCGTCAAACGCTTTAAAAACATCCGGCGGAAACGACCAAACGAGAAACTTACTTCGGTAATAGAATAGGTTTCCTGCCTGCGCTGTTAGACGTATATCTAAATAACGGCTATCGTCGTTAGGGTCGCCAGTCCATGTTACGCGGTTATTGCTAATCTCTATGTCTCCTGCACGTTCTAACTTGCGGATATCTGACGCCCTAACGTTAACTGGCTCTACACACGACATAACTTCGTCTAGGATTAGCGTATACCCAGCGTCAGTAAGTAGTTCAATTACCTCGTCGTCAGCCGTTCTAAATAACGCATGTGTAGACGCTATATCTTCGCCCCTAGCGATTAAATCTTTTAGGCTGCGAAGTTTAGTTCCCTCGTTATTACGGTTATCCGGTTCTTTGAACGTTCGACCTTTAACGTTATCTTTAATACGTTGTACCTCGTCAAGAAACGGAGTAATGTAGATAAACCGTTCTAAGTCGCTTGCCTCGTTCATACGTTGAATAGCGTATTGTGTTTTACCGCTCCCCATAATCGAATCAATTACGTTAATGTTGCTCATAAAATCTCTCCAATCCGTTAAATTTATCGCTAATTTATAGCGTTATTTTGTACGCTGTTTAGTCCGTTTTCGGACGCTAACCGTCCGAGATTGAAAGCGGAATCCTTGCGCCCCAAGGGATACAGCGTTTAATCCTTAAAAGAAAATAGTACGTTTTTTACTCGGAATAGTTCGAAATTGTATCGGTATTATTTATCGTCTATCTAAGGCTTGCTTTGCAAGCCTAGCTGTCTTTGACAGCTTAGGTACTACTAATAAAACGCCTATTACATTCGGAAATACATTAGCGAAAATAGATAACCTCGTTAGTACTTGTCGCCAATCAAAGCCGAAATATAACGCCTAACATACTCGGTTAACCTGACGCCATCTGTCGCCACTACATCGACCATCTTACGTAATATCGAAACTTCGGCGCTTGCTTTGTCTCGAATATTAGCGTAGTAATACCGAAGCCACCCTTCGCTAGCATAAGGCGTAATAGTCCGAAGTAGTGTTTCGTACCTCTTGAGCGCGTTCTCTAGGTCACGTTTAGCTTGCGCCTTGTTAACTGCCGAGCCACTTTCGACGGATTCCATTAGCTGTAATAGCGTGTGCCTAGCGTCCACCAGTAAGGCGTCAAAGTATTCCATTGACATAATTTCCGACTGTGCTTCCGTTGAGTTCGTATTCATCGTAACAACCCTCCGACTTCCGTAAATTGTTTTCAGTTCGCGATTCATCCGCGATCACCTCCTATAATTAACGTGGAATTTTCCCTGCAAATTAGCGCTTGCTTTTCGTCTGAGTATCGGTTATAATCAAGTTAGCGTAGAGTGGCGATAAATCTGTACTAGTCCTAAACGCCTAACAGGCGGCTAACTGTATCAGTTTTTACCGCCAAATTACATACGAGCCACACAGAGCGATTATAAGCGTTTTATGGCGCTTTCGGGTACGAACACCCTACTACACCCCTTAAAACGGCTGAGAGCGCCTCTATTTGCTTTTGAGAGCGTCAGTGTTTCGATGATTGGTGTCTGGAGGCAGAGTCCGACCTTTTTCGAAACTTAAAAGTAACCCCCTCACTTATAGCAAATTTCCAATTCCACATTTTTACAAGAATTAGGTTAGGAAAACGTTGTTATTTCCAAAGTTGTGTCTAAATTGTGAACGATTAGAACCATTATCGCTAAAAAAGGTATAAAAGTCCTACAACTTTTTTGCATTCGCTACCTATAGCGCCTGTTTACGACTTTTCACTTTTACCATTAATGGAAATTAATTACCATGATACAGGTAAAACCGTCTGTATTACTTTCAGTCATAAAACCCACCGGAAAATAAAACCCTCCTACTGTAACCTTCGTCAAACAGACACCTAACTCGGCACAATTCCGAAAATTTCTCAAAAAAAAATAAAGGAAGCGCCCTAAAACGCTCCCCTTAGTTCCGTTAAGCAACCACCACCACAAACGCCAACCCTGCGACAAACAAACCTGCGTAATACATATCCGTAACTGACAACCTCCGCATCTATTTCCGCCCCCAGTTCTTCGCCAAGTCTTTCCGCGCTAACTCTCTCCGCATAGTCGCCACTTCATCCGTGGAAAAGTCGACCTCTCCTCGCTCAATGCGTTCGATCATCAAGTCCGCCACATAATCCCGATTAGCTTCGAACCATTCTAAAGCCACCTGACGCTCTTCTAAAGCTTGCGCCTGTACCTCGGCTTTAACCTCCGGAGTTCCATATGCTGCTCGATCAGATTCCGAGAATAACGGAACCACCTTTCCACTTTTTGCGTCCATCCAGTTTACTTGTTCGCTCATAATTAATCCGCTCCAATCCGTAAAATATATATTTAGCGTGCATTTTCGCTCTGTTAGCTTTCACCTTGTTATCGAAATGCACGTGCTACACTTGCCTGGATATAAATTTCCATCATAGCGTAGTCTTTTTGCGCAAACTCTTTCGTACCTTCAATTTCGGTCATAAATTGCGCTAGTTTTTGATCGCGAGCTTCCGGAGTAGCTAGCTGACGATTAATATTATCTAGTTGGTGTAAGTACCGATTTACTTCGCGTAGTTGCATCCGGCAACCCTCCTTTCGTGTAAGTAAATTATATTATTGCGACTGCTTGGCTTTGTCTTATCGCTTAATTACATATTACAGTAATGCGTAATAAAAGTCAACGGTTAAATTACACTTTTGCGAAATTTATTAGTGTAGCGTATAATGAACGTAATAATAATAGAAGGGAACGAATCTAAATGCGACAAATAAAACTCACTCTCGACGGCCACATTAAACGGCTAGGATACTCACAAAAAGAGTTTGCAGAGTTATCCGGATTACGTACTGCAACAATTAGCCAGTTAGTTAACAATAAATATGACCGTATTCAACTGGCGCACCTGTTAACGGTTATGGAGACGCTAAAAATTACCGACTTTAACGAAATACTTACGATAGAAGAACCTCCGGAGTAAGGTTCCGCCAAAGGCTCCGAAAGTTGACCCCCGGTCTCCGAAAAACTTGGCGGAAATTACCGGAGCCTTGGCAGCGCCGTCCGAACGCTTGATCCCCGCCCCCTTAATCCGCGGAACCGCAACCGCTGAGCAAGCGGAATCCTCGTCAGTGGCGACAAAGCTAGCGTAAATGGCTAACGGTTAACGTCCGACTCGTAACGTCTGTTAGCGTCTATAAAACGAAGGATAAATACACGGTAAATAAACGGCTACAATCCTTCCGAAAATAATCCGATAACCGTCTACAAACTCGTTTATAAATTACCGTTGACTTCTCCATCCGTTTAATGTACGATATAGGTACAGTAAATACTCTAAAAATAACGGAGGTTGTTACCTATGAAAATCGGATATGCTCGCGTTAGTACGGCTGACCAATCGCTAAGTGTACAAGAAGACGCTTTAAACAGTGCCGGAGTTGAACGCCTATACTCGGAGAAAGATTCCGGTGGAAAATGGCAGCGCAAGGAATTACACCGAATGCTGGATGCCTTACGCCCTGGCGACACGTTAATCGTGTATAAACTTGACCGCTTAGCACGGTCACAGAAACAGTTACAAGACATCGCTCACATGTTGAAGAGTGGCGACATAGAACTCGTTAGTATCTCGGAACAGCTCGACACTAGGACGCCAATGGGTAAAGCTATGTTCGGAATGATCGGCATTATGGCGGAGTTAGAGCGTGACATGATTCGAGAACGTACAACGGCGGGCTTAGCGTCTGCACGTGCTAGAGGACGTAAAGGCGGACGTCCTAAGGCTGATCCTGCGAAGGTTAAAAAGGCGCTTGCGTTATACGATAGCAAAGAGTATTCCGTACCTCAGATAACGGAAGAGACCGGCATCAGTAAGGCGTTATTGTATAAGGAACTTAATAAACGGAAACAGTCTGGCGTAGGGAGTTAGTCCCTGCGTCTTTTTCGTGCTGCTGGCGACTACCCCTCGAGTTTTGGCGAGGTATGTCCGTCGTGAACGTGCCGTCTGATTAAACGGAACCCTTGTCGGAATGTAGTCGCCACACTCTTACGGAACCCCTTACGGAACTATATTCGCTTGCTCCGAGGTTAGTTAGTCGAGTAACTAACCGCCACTGTAACCCTATTCAACCTCCGACTGTATCTCCGATTGTAAACGTAATCTACTGGTTAAATCGTAACTATTCCGACTTACTTCTTATGTCGCTTTACCACGGTAAAGTGTTGCGTTTACAACCGAGTTACAAACCTACGGAGTTACAGTCCGGTTGCTTGCATAGCTTCCGCCATCAGGTCATCTAGCTTGTTCGATAACACTCCGTTAAAATAGCCGGCAAGGTTACGGATAGGAATTCGCTTTGTCGCTTTAAACGTCTCCTGTATGGCGGTTATAACTGCGGAGATTAGCTCGGCTTTACCTTCCGTAGAATAGTATTCCGTAGCTCTTAACGGCTTTGTTTGTCCGAGATAGACGCCATAGAGTCGGCTTATTGTCGGCTGGCTGTCCTCGCCTAAGAATGTTGTTATCGCCTGTTTAACCGCTGAATACGTGCTAACGCCTGTAGGATACGTATTAGTAACGAATGTATTATTTTTCGCAAGTTTGCGTAAAGGTTCTTTCTCGGAATTTGTTGCCGGTTCCTTTGCGTCTGTTAGGTTGTCGGCTTCTGCTCGCTCGGAAGTTAGTCCGGAAGTTGGCTCGGAAGTTTCCAGCTCTAAAAACGGCTTAATTATAATAATATTCGCACCTCTACCGCCTGTCTTCGGACGGTTACGGCTAACCCTTGCAATCATGCCTAACCGTTCTAACTTGGCGAGTATGTTCCGAGTGGCTCTGTCTGTACGTTCTATGTATTCGGCTATTGTCGCCACCTTCAAGTGACTAGCGCCTGCATACTTTACGGCATACCTGGCGATGAATTTAAATACTTGACGGTCAGTAGCGTTAATGTCGTCGGTTGTAGCGTCTAGGTGGCGTTTTACGTGGAAGTTTAATTCTTGCTTGTCTGCGAATTGTTGGAAGTCGGTTAAATATTTCATATTCGACCTACGTTTTTCCTGCATGGCGTTTCTCTCCTCCGTTTAATTCCGGAGAACTTACCCCTTTCGCAAACGTACGTTCTGTTTAACGGACAGACGTTTCGAATTTTAATGCTTGCGATTTTTTCGAAAGTTCGATACAATAAACCTACGGTAATAGGTGTATCGGTGGTACTCTTTTTAGGGTAGTTCTCCGGTACTCTTTTTTTGTCTATAAAAAGTTACGTAAGCTTTCGGCTACTTCTTCACGGTCTAAGTGCAGGTATCTAGTCGTAATCCCTATATCGCTATGCCCTAGCGCTTTCGAGATTAGAGCAATGTTCGCTCCCTTGCGTAACAGATTCTTCGCAAACCCTCGTCTAAGTGCGTGAGGATTTATGTTCTTTAGTCCGTATTCTCTGGCGTGCTTATTCAACCGTTTAATTATGTTGTTGTGGTTGTTAACGTCACTAGCGATCTTTGTGCCGTTTTTGGTCACGAATAAATAACGGTTGTCCTCTTTATGCTCGCTGCGGATAACGGTATTCTGTTTAATCAAGGCGTCAAGTAGTCGATACAGTACGTTATCAAACGGAAGGTATATCGCTTGATGATTCTTAATTAATCCGCCGTCAATGCGTAGTATTTTTTCGTCAAGGTTAACGTGCTTCTCCTGTAATTCCGTCAACGTTCCGACTCGTACTCCGGTTTGATACATTAATAGCGCTGCGGTTGCGTCTCTTAGCTCGGTAAATCTCGACAAGTCTAACATCGTTAATAGAATGTTTAACTCCTTGTCGGTGGCGCCCTCTTTAACAGGATTGTCGACTTTAATACGGATACTCCGCCAAAAGTTAACGGTTATCCAGCCGTTATCTAAACAACGACTAAGAAACGCCTTCAAACACTTTAGGCGCGTCAGTTTTGTTTGGTTGTTAACGTTCATGGACGACAACCATTCGTAGATGCAGTTAACCGTTATATCTTCTACGTAAGAGACTCCGGTTACTTCTACGAAGTGGTTAACGTGTAGCTCGTAGTCGTTAATGGTTCGCGGACGTAATCCGGATGCTCTCATTTGCTTTATAACGGTTGTTAGCGCTTTATTAATCGGATAACCCTTCTTCTTACCATCGGAGGAGCTTCGAAAAGCCTCCGACAAGTCGGTTAAATCGGTTTGTACGGATAGTGACGGTTTCCTTTTCGTCATAACAAAAAAGCCTCCTAATCGCTAGCTGACCGATTCATTGACCGATACAACCAACGTATTAGAAGGCTCTCTGACGGGCTTTATTGCCGTAAAGTAAAACGTCCCAGGCAGGATTCGAACCTGCGACCCACAGCTTAGAAGGCTGTTGCTCTATCCTGCTGAGCTACTGGGACATGGAGCGGGTGAAGGGAATCGAACCCTCGACATCAGCTTGGAAGGCTGAGGTTTTACCACTAAACTACACCCGCATATAAAATTTGTATTCAATTTGTTCTGCTTACGCTCTAAATGTTCCTGCATCTTCATGATAATTCAAAGATGTTCAATGCTTCGGAACAACTCGAAGCTTACTCGGTGGATGTTTCGCTCGTGGCTGAGGTTTTACCACTAAACTACACCCGCATATAAAATATTTTCATAATGTACATAACGATCGGAATTGCTAATTAATATGTATGCTTCGCTTCAAAAAAATATGTATCTCGTTAACGGACAAGTACCATTATATAAAATTAAGCAGCTATTGTCAACAGATTTATCAAAAGTTTTTTTAAAATCTTTTTTATCTAGCTAAAAAGTGATCAGCAGTAGTATTTCAACTACTGCTGACTGTTTTTACTCATTCAAAGAAGTTTGGTAAGCAAGGCTTGTTATTTCCGTGCCCTCTTTTGTAAAAAAGCGAAGCTCTATATCCGTTAATGCATCATCCGCTGATAATATTGCATAAGAACCTGGATGTGCTGTTCTCGGCTGGCGTATACTGCCTGGATTGATAAAAAGCTGACCATTAACTTTCTCAGCACCAGCTCTGTGCGTATGACCGAAACAAATGATGTTTGCTCCCAATTCTTTCGCCCGATAGGATAATGGCATTAATGTAGAATTCACTTGATGTAAATGTCCGTGCGTTACGAAAAAATGCATGTTACCTACGCGAAAATCAACTTCTTCTGGAAACTGAAAATCCATATCCATATTACCTTGGACTTTCTCAAAACCAGCCAATTCTGTTCCATCATAAGCTAACTCTGAATCGCCGCAATGTATCATCGTATGTACTTCGTCCTGGTGACGCTGTTTGATTGCTATCACTTCATCTGTCCATCCATGACTATCACTTATTATTAGAATTTTTGGCATTTGTCTCACCCCTCTTACAACTGTTTTACCCAGTTCTCGATCTGATCTAACGCTTTTCGGCGATGACTGATTTGATTTTTTTCTTCGGGTGTCAATTCTGCCATCGTTTTAGCACTGTCAGACGGATAAAAAATGGGATCATAACCAAAACCATGTGCCCCTGCTTGTTCAAAGGCGATCGTCCCCTCACACTCACCACGCTTGAAAATTGTCTCCTTCTCAGGTTGAGCGATAGCAAGTACGCATACAAACCTGCCGGTACGGTCTTCACGGGGAACATCTGCTAGCTCGTTTAACACTTTTTCAAGATTTGCCTGATCATCTTTTTTCTCTCCCGCATATCGGGCAGAATACACGCCTGGTGCTCCATCTAATGCATCAATAGCGATGCCTGAATCATCTGCTATCACGGCTGTATTAAACTTTTGGCAGATCGCCTCGGCTTTAATCGCAGCATTGGCTTCAAACGTTGTGCCGGTTTCTTCAATGTCTTCTACCGGATCTGTTAAATCTATCAGGGAAAGAACCTTAATGCCGTATGGTTCAAATAAACGGCGAAAGTCTCTCATTTTCCCTTCATTTTTTGTGGCAATGATTAATTCCTTCATCTGCATAAAACTCCCTTACGCTTGATCAAGATTGATCTGATACGGTTTGATTGCCTCTTCTTGTATAGTAAAAATCTCTTTCATGCCTTTATCAGCTAATGCCAACATCTGATTTAACTGTTCAGTTGAAAACGTCGCTTCTTCGCCAGTTCCTTGCAGCTCAACAAATTGACCTTTACCAGTCATCACGACATTCATATCCACATGTGCCTGGGAATCTTCTGAGTACTCCAAGTCTAAGATTTCTGTACCATCTGGTAACACGCCGACAGAAATGGCCGCTAAATAATCAGTTATCGGCATTGATTTGATTTTTTCATCTTTTAAAAGTTTTCCTAACGCATGAACCACTGCCACAAATGCTCCTGTGATCGATGCGGTTCTCGTACCTCCATCTGCCTGGATGACGTCACAATCCACCCAAATGGTACGTTCACCAATCGAATCTAAATCGACAACCGCTCGCAGTGAACGTCCGATTAACCGCTGGATCTCCATCGTTCTGCCCGAAACCTTTCCTTTAGAAGATTCCCGAATGTTTCTTGTTTCTGTAGCTCTTGGCAGCATCGCATATTCTGCTGTAATCCAGCCTTTTCCTGAACCTCTCATAAAAGGTGGAACACGATCCTCCACACTAGCGTTACAAATGACCTTCGTATCACCTACTGTAATTAATACAGATCCTTCTGCATGTTTGGTGAAATCCGTTTGGATATCGATAGGTCTAAGTTGATCTATTTCTCTCCCTGTTTCGCGCATTCTATTTCCTCCTTACATTCTGTACTATCTTAACATATTCTTTCAGTAGTTGTCCTTTTCATACATTCAATTCTAATTAGAGCATTCTTACGTCAATTATAAGAAATGCACAAGTGCCCGAGTGGACAAAGTTGTCTACGTTAAAAAATGCTAAATCTTAAGTAGATTCAAGCAGATTCCTGTGATACGGCTTATTCATAAACTTGGTACATTCTAACTTTTCACTACGTCGAACTTCTTCCTTGCTAAAATTTTCACTTTCCTACCGTATAAAAGGAAAAACACCTCATACCGAAGCATGAGATGTTTAACATTAGATACTTTCTGTAGGTGTGACCATGTCACGTGAGACAGGCTCTGTGTACGGTTGTCCATTTTCACCCATAACTTCTTCATGGTTTTCGATTGATACATTTACCGCATCAATGCCTTCCTGCTCAGTTAAGGTTAATACAATCGACTTCATGACTTCATCCGCTATTACGCTCTTCTCGCTGTTAGATAAAATGCTTTCATTGAATGTTAAAGATAATACGCCATCTTCCATCACTGGTTCTGCTGCAAGCTGTGAACCTGTATTAATATATGGCTGCATATTCAATTCATATGCCGGTCCATTCAATAAAGCTTGTACAACTGATTGGAATTGATTGTCTTTGTCAACAGAAACATGCTGCGTAATTGGTACATAGTAGACTTCATTGTCACCTTGCATTGGAAAGTAAAGCGTAGTAGCTTTACTTTCCATCAAGTCAATGCCTTTTGCCTGCAACACGTTAATACCGTTAGCTCGTGAATAGCCTTCTGATATCGGTGTGCCATTCACCGGCATTTCTGCTTGTTCTTCTCCGTTGATCCATAGCTTGACGCGCTTCACATTCTCAAATTGCGTTAATGTATATGTCATCGACTCAAGAATTTTTTGCTCATCTTCAGCCTGGTATGTTTTAAAGTCCTCTGACACATTGACTACGATCGTACCGTCTGATTCTAAGTTCAAATCGATAATCTCAGTTCCTGCAGGCAATACTGCTTCAAAACCATTTGGTAACATCGAAGAAACAGGACCGTCCTTCACAAGATATTCTAACACTTGTTTTGCTACTTCTTTTGATTGTGGTGCCGGTAAATCCACTTCTTGAGGCACAACTAGTCCACTTTGATCCATTAAGTACAATACTCTTGTCACCGTCTGTCCAGCATCAGTTGATTCTTCTCCTTCTGTATCCCCTTCTCCTTCTGTTTCTCCTTCTTCAGCAGCATTTTCTTCTGCTTCGTCTGTTTCTTCGCCAGGTACATTTTCCAGATCATCTGTCATTTCTGCGTCTTCTGGAGGGGCATCCATTTGTTCCATTGTTTGCTCTCCTTCAAAAACACCACAACCAGCTAAAAAGAAAAACATACACAGTAATGCAACCCCTAAGATTTTTTTAGTCACATCGATTTTCATAACCGATACCTCCTACGATGGTTTGTACTATTATGTATACGAGCTTATAACTAAAATAGACCAAACAAAAAAATCTTTCCTGTATAATTCAAGAAAGTGAGCATCCACGGTGCTCTTCTAAACAAGCTGTCCGATTGTCTCACAAGAGTTAAACGTTTTTGAAATGACTTTCTTTTCAGTGATTAATAGGCTGGTATGTAAGTATATTTAACATCGTTTAATACGGATTATGTAAGGTGGAACTGTTTGACGTAGAGGTAAATTCCATTAGCTTAGCACAGCTCCATAAATATGCTTTTCGTTATGTAGGAAGCTATCTATCTGCCTGCGCTGCAGTTCAGACTCTTCAAGGAGACAAAACCGGAGGAGAAGTGGTTGGCCTACGCTAGGGTAGGGACTCTACAACTTTTGTAAGAGCTAGCATATCGACAGCGTTATACATAATAGCAATTGCATGAATAACATAATACCTAGAACCACTGCTTTTAGCTGTTCCATGCGTTGTAGCACTTCCCTTAAGCGCAGGAAATAGGCGGAGACTCCCGTGGAATCAGCGCGAGCTGAAGATCCACTTCATTTGTGCCTGTGTCTGCAAGTAACGCTTTGAAGTGAGCTTCCTCGGCACAAGGCAGCAAAGAAGTAGTTCAAGTAGTAGCCTAGCTGAAGCCGTGCCCACAGGACGCGGAGCCTATTTCCGGAGCTTTGCTAAGCAGATAAATTATATCAAAATGACTATACTGCAATACAGCCTTTGTTTACATAATCCATATTATAGGAACCTATCTTCCTATTCAGCATGATTACTTCTACGACTGTACTTATATACTTTCTTTGCTTAAAAAAAAGACATAAGAGGTCTCCTCTTATGCCTTTCATACGCTTCTTACGGAATGCAAATCGATTTTGCTGACTGCGTCTACTCTTTGGTCAAACCAGCGTGAAGCAATTGCCTGAAATACTTCCACGTCCCCTGTTGTGTAAAAATGATTTTGCGGTTCCTCTTGCCCTTGATACAATTTCTTTTGATAGCCAAGAATGGTACTGACCTCTCGGGCAGTCTCTTCTCCGGATGAAATGACTGTCACCGTCGAGCCAATTACTTCTTGGATCAGGTCCTTAATCATTGGATAATGCGTGCATCCTAGGATGATCGTATCCATCTCGCGATATTCTTTCATTGGTCGCAAGGTTTCTCGTACTACTTGATACGCTTCATTTCCTTTAACAATCCCTTGTTCAACTAATGGCACAAAAGCTGGACACGCTAGGTCTCGAACTGTAATCTGTGAATTAATATACTTTAATGCATCCACGTAGGCACGACTGTTAATTGTTCCTTCTGTGCCGATCACCCCAATGTCACCTGTCCTTGAGTTCGTAATCGCCGCTCTGGCACCAGGTTGGATCACACCTACAATCGGAAATGGCAGTTCTTCTTTCAATTGTTCTAAGACAAATGCTGTTGCTGTGTTACATGCAATCACAAGCATTTTGATATCTTTAGTCAACAGAAAGCGAACCATTTCCCATGTGTACTTTATCACTTCTTCTTTAGGACGCGGACCATACGGGCAACGTTTGGTATCACCTAAGTATATAATGGATTCTTTTGGCAGCTGCCGGATTAATTCACTCGCTACGGTCAGTCCGCCAACACCAGAATCTATAACACCAATTGGTTGTTTCACTATTCATCGCCTCTTTACAATTTTGCATTTTTTGTTTGTTGTCGCATCTCACGGTGAAGGAGATGTAAAAGTGTAGATAACTGTTCCATGTCCTCCTCTTTAACATTCGATAGAACCTCACCTAAATACTTCTGTCGTTTTTCAATTACTTCATGAATGATTTCTCTTCCTTTTTCCAACAGATGTATTCGTACCACGCGTCGATCTTTCGTATCACGTACCCGCTCCACGAGATCATTCTTTTCCATACGGTCCACGAGATCAGTTGTTGTACTAAATGCGAGGTTTATTTTCTTGGATAGCTCTCCAAGTGTTAAATCACCGTGCTCCAACAAAAATTGTAAAGCAATAAATTGTGGTGTCGTGATCGGATAATTATTTAAAATTTCACGACCTTTTTGTTTGATAATACCTGAGATATATCGTAATTCTTTTTCGATATCTGCAATACTTTCTTGCTCTTTCGTTTTTGCCAAGTTTTAACGCTCCTTCATACCTATAAATACATAATTATACTATAACACTTTTTTAGCTAATTTGTTATAGAGTTGCTTTTATTGGTTAACAAAACAATTTAGTATGATTAACTATTCTTATATTGTATGAAGCATTTCAATAAAGTGAGACTTTCATCTAGAAGTCTCTTACAAACATACAAGAATTGTTGACTAACGTTTTTGTATATTAATTGTAATAATTGTTCATTGTTAGCGTTTACAAAACTGGTAGACTGTATGGTAATAAGAAAGAGAGGAGGATAGCGCCATACATCAACAGCCAAAAAATTTAATTGGAGGGATCCGATGAAACGAACGCTAGCCATTATACTCTATGCTCTTGTTTGCTGTTGTGCTTTCTATGCCATCTCCCCTGTCGCTCAAGCATCTTCTGAAGACACAGACCAGCTCGCCTTTCCGGGGGCAGAAGGTTTTGGGCAATATGCAAAAGGCGGACGTGGTGGTGAGGTGTATCATGTCACAAGTTATGAATTAACAGGTCCAGGAACTTTTCATGATGCCTTAACTACTGCCGGAGATACACCAAGAACAATCGTTTTCGATATTTCCGGTAACATCACTATTCCACAAATTATCGTCAGAAATAAAGCGAACATTACAATAGCTGGTCAGACAGCACCAGGAGAAGGAGTGACCATTAAAGGAAATAATATCCGTTTTATAGATAGCCATGACATCGTGATTCGTTACATGCGATTCCGGCTAGGAAAAAATGATTTCCAAGATGACGCGTTATATTTTGAAGATAGTCAGAATGTTATCATCGATCATTCCTCCTTCTCGTGGGGGACAGACGAGAACCTGTCCATCTTAAGTAAGAATTATGAGAATCCTGAATCTAAAAATATCACCGTTCAATGGTCGATAATCTCAGAAGGGCTGTTAACTCACTCTATGGGCGGTCTGATTGAGATGAATACAATAACGATGCACCATAATCTTTATGCTCACAATAACGACCGGAACCCCAAAACAAAAGGGCAAATCGATTTTGTAAATAACGTTGTGTATAACTGGGGTGGATATCCTTATGTAGCTGGTGGCGAATCAGGCACTAAAGGTTATGGAAATGTTGTTGGGAACTATTTTGTAGCTGGAGTGAATTCGGCAAATCCCGAATATGCGATCGTTCGCGGTAATGAAAATTATAGCTTATTCCTGCAAGATAACAAAATTGATAGTAATAAAAACGGAAAATTGGACGGAACAAACACAGGAACAGATATGATGGAAGAAGAACGTCCGAGCGTTATTGTCGACAACCGGTTTGCTTATCCTCTGACCAATACCGAGAATCCCGATGATGCCTATCAGCATGTATTGGATTATGCTGGTTCCTCGCTAGAGCGGGATTTGACCGATCAACAAGTAATCTATGACGTCAGAAATCAAACAGGCGCTATTATCGGAAATGAGAATGATGTTGGCGGCTATCCTGAATTAGGCTCAGAGACAAGTAACGATGATACCGATCAGGATGGTATGCCAGATAAATGGGAGAAGAAACAAAACCTAGATCATGAAGATCCAGCAGATCGAAATCAGGATAGTAACGGAAACGGCTATACAAATCTAGAAGATTATTTGAATGAGTTAGCCAGCTCTACTTTTCCTGAAAATTATCCAATGGAACCCCCAGTATGGAACGAAGAACCATTTGAGCCTCCAGTGATAGATCCTGAACCTGAAACAGATCCTGAACCATTGCCCGTATTAGACGGAGACATACTAAGAAATGTAGTTATTAATGATAATAGTAGTAATGGTCATGCCAATGCGCTTAATTGGTCTATTGAAGAAAATTTACAAACGGGGAACCTTGTGGCAGGAGATCGTGATAGCTACCGTTTTACAACCATTCCCCAAGAATTATTAGGAGTCGAATGGATCCGATCTGCAGTTAATTCCAGAAGTGCTTCTAGTGAAGATTTAGTTTCCTTTTATTTAGCTGGGGATGCT
Source organism: Gracilibacillus salinarum (assembly GCF_022919575.1). NCBI lineage: Bacteria > Bacillati > Bacillota > Bacilli > Caryophanales > Bacillaceae > Gracilibacillus > Gracilibacillus salinarum. The sequence continues at coordinate 954,337 of NZ_CP095071.1, forward strand.
GATGTGTATGTCGCGCATGACAGCAGAATAAGTGACAAACCAGACTGGTTATCTTCTTATGAAGAAACAGGTTTATCGATAACAGATGATCAGCCGGTCACCTTTGAATTGTATAAAAAACATTACACAGCTGGAGATCATGCTATTCTTGGCTCAAACAACAATAGTAAACGAATGAATTATTTTGTTCTGATAAAACCGACAGCAACCGAAGAATCAGCTCCACAAGGTAGACCTGAGCAACTAACAGCAGATCTTGAGAATAAACAGGTCGAGTTAACCTGGTCGAACGAATCAGACGCTGAAAACTATTTGATATACCGATCTTCTTCCATGGATCCTGCTTATCGTGCTATTGCCAGCTCTGATTCAACAAGCTATGCAGATGAGACAGTCGAATTGGGTATTACGTATCAATATAAAGTATCTTCCATTAATTCTGCCGGAGAGTCAAGTCTGTCGGAAGCGAAAGATATCTTGTATTTCGACGCCAATACACCAGCTCCAACTAAGCCAGCAGAACTTAACATTAAAGAAGTCAAATCTATTACCGCTGTATTGGAGTGGCAAGAAGTAGAAGGTGCCAAGAGTTATAAAATATACAGATCTTCCAATTCTGCTGATAATGTTGAGTTAATTGGTTATACTCATTCTCCATCGTTTATCGATAAACCTTTGGAGCCTTCCACTGCCTATTCCTATCAGGTTTCTGCAATTGGAGTTGGTGGTGAATCAGATAAGTCAGAAGTACTCACTACCGAAACGAAAGAAGCTATCGAATTTCCTGTGGAACCAACAAATTTAACAACTGAGAGTGTGACGACCTCTTCGTTCGAACTATCATGGCATGCTGTGCAGGATGCTGAACAATATGCCATTTATAGAAAAGCGAATGAAGATAGTAACTACAGCATGTTGACTGAGACAGATTCGACCAGCTTCGTTGATGATTCGATCAGTGTTAATCAAACAGGCTACAATTACAAAATAAAAGCCATCAACGAATTAGGTGAATCGGATTTTTCCGAATCTCTTTTGATTGAAATGCCATTACCTCAAGAACCGAGTCAATTAAGAATCTCTAAGACTGGAACTGACTTTGTTGGGCTAGCTTGGACTGCTAATGGCGGAGCCAGTCAATACAATATTTATCGAAAAAATGGTGATGAAGTGGAGAACCTAGGCAATGCCAAAGTCAACACCTTCTATGATCGTACTGCGGAACCAGGTGTTCACTATACCTATTTTATTAAAGGGGAAAATGCCGCCGGGGAATCAGAATCTTCTAATCATGTAACCGTAATACCTGGACATGACACTGTACTAAATAATTATCTCAATCAGTTTAAACAATCCGGTGATATAAAAGGCTCTTTAGCTGCCCCATTAGAAAATAGTCTTAAACAAGCGAAACACCATCTTGATAAAGGTTCATCTAAACAAGCGATTAAATTTATTAACAAATTCAATAGACAGGTGGAACAAGGAACAAAACAAAACAAGATTTCAACGTTTGCTAATCGTATACTAACTCATTATGCATCTTCCTATTTAGAAAAATTAGAAAGTAAATAGCTAACGCATAGTGCATAAAACGTTATACTTAAGGTTCAATGGGAATTGCAGTGATTTAAGCTTGACACTGCAGCTAATAACTGATTGCTGATATTTTTCGCCTTCTTAACGAAAGAAAAGCACCTCGATTCATTTAGGTGCTTTTCTTTTATATTTTACTTTCATCGTCACTAAGAAGATGTAACATATCTGTCGCCAAATAGTGAAGACAATTCCCTTTTTAATTGTTCTACATCTTTCTCTAACAGCCACTTTTTTTGTATGACTTCTTCTTTCCCATTCGATACAACAACGATAAACATTTCTTCTCGATCGACAATGCGTTGCACTTGTTCAAGAGGAATCGTACGTGTACGAAAGAATGAAATGCGATCAATTGTTAACTGATCTTCGTTAGCACCAATGTAAGTTTTATTCGGAAGCTTCCAATAATACATCCCTCGTAATAACCAAAATAAAATTACTGCTAAATAAGCAATGGAAATGATTATGTTTGCGTAGGATCCAATACCTGTAGACTGCAAGATGTAATAGGAACCTATAAAAATAATTACAAAAGCGACAAGTAAACAATATATACTAAATTTTCGCCAGTTGACAGTTGAAGAATATGGATAATGCAAAATAACACCCCTTTCTTTACAGTTTTGCTATTTACATTATCTTACAAACGCGTTAGTAATTCAAGGAAAGCAAAAGGAGATTACGGTCCGACGAAGTAGTAATCAAAGGCCAAAAACAGAAAAAAACTAACACTCATAATTCCGTTGAACGTAATTAAGAGCTTATTTTTATTTTTAAGTGCGAAATAAACCCCTAATGGCCCCACAATATAAGTAAACAGCCAAAACGCACTGCTCTTTGATATACACAAATTTGGTAACCAAAGTAATAAGCAGACAACCAAACAAGCTAGAGACCAGTACGTATACTTTCTCGCTGCATCCATCTCTCTCCCTACTTTCTCTTTCTATTATTAATCCTGTAGTATTGAATATATAACTATTCCCGTAAAAAAATACTAAAAACCTATCATTATATATCCCATTGTATGTAAGTGCTTCTATATACCGGACTTACTCGTCAGTCCTAATAGATGTTAATAATAGACAACTTCCTATAATAAGGATTACTGCTTGTGACTGCACTTTTATGCTTTCTTGGAAAATAAAAACCAGCTACTTCATAAAATGAAATAACTGGCTGATAAACTTGTTCAGTTGGAATCAAATGATTGAATGGTAGCCAAGGCTCGATGTAAACTACTAAACGTATCTATATGTCTCATGTTAATTCCTAAACTTACCATTGTCTGGACAATATCTGGTCTGATACCACTTAATAATGGATGAATACCGATCAATTCTAATGATTCAATCACTTTAAACAATTGCTGTGCTACCATTGTATCGATAGCACTAACCCCTGACAGGTCAATAATAATATACTCTAAATCATTGCTATTACCTTGATTTAACGCATTTTTCATTAATTGATCTGCTCTATGCGTGTCAATCTCTCCGATAATCGGAATAATACCGATTTGCTCCGTTATTTTTACTAGTGGAATAGATAACTCATCCACCGCATAACGCGCTTTCGCAATCGTATCATTATAATCCTGCATATAATGACTGCTCACAATTTTTACCGCTTGATCCACTATATAGTTAAAATTAACAATTGCTCTATTGTACGCTTCTAAAGTAAATTCCGTGTCCACTGCTTCCTGATGAATAATTTCACTAATTGCCGCACGATAATTGCCGATCTCTTCCAAAGCAATATCTAATGGCAGCATGAGATCTAATAATCGCTTACTAACTTCAACGCCCCATCCTTCTAATTGTTCAATTGGTATCTGGTTATTAGAAACGATAGACTCAGCATATACATCAAGTAATTCTTTACGCCATTGAACTAAATCATTGGTAATATCAACGCCGTTAAGTTTAGGTACCGGTATCTCATTTACTAGTTTATCTTTTTCATTCAAGATTTTTTTTGAGATGGTTGCTAGATTTTCTTTTTCTAATGGCGTCATAATATCCTCCTATAACTACTACAAATAAATTTATCATAAAATATTTTACAACATTTAATAGCAATTATCGACCATGAACCTTACAAAATCAGAAAAAACGAGGGTACTTATACGATCGATTCATACATACGACCTATATACCCTCATCCTTTGACACTTAAACTAGTATATTATATTTTTTTCAAATTATACCGCCGTAACTTCGCGGTCGGTACCTAACTGCATCTGATACATCTGGTAATAGTTCCCTTTCTGTTTCAATAACTCATGATGTGATCCAGTTTCTATAATTTTACCTCTTTCCAACACAATTATTTGATCGGCATGCTGAATCGTTGATAAACGGTGGGCAATGACAAGCATCGTTCTGTCCTTTGCTAATACCTGCATGGCTTCCTGAATCATTCCTTCTGTTTCGGTATCGATGTTAGCAGTAGCCTCATCTAATATCAAGATGGCGGGATCAAAAGCTAGTGCTCTGGCAAATGACAGTAATTGCCGCTGACCGGTAGAAAACTGACTACCGTTTTCACCGACAGGCTCGTCGTATTGCTGCGGTAATTTTTCAATAAATTGATCCGCTCCCACTGCTTTTAAAGCTGCAATTGCTTTATCTCGTGAAACAGTTGGATCCTCTAATGTAATATTTGAAAGAACCGTACCGGTAAAAATAAACGGGTCCTGCAAAACAATACCGATTGACTGGCGAATTTGCTGTCTGGTGCGCGTCATTGTGTTCACACCATCAATCTCGATTTTACCATGCTGTGGATCATAGAAACGGAAAAGAACATTCATAATTGAGCTCTTACCCGAACCAGTGTGACCCACGAAGGCCGCCATTTGTCCTGGTTTAATATGAAAACTAAGATTATTTAATACGTATTCATCTTTTTCATAAGCAAAACTGACATCCCGGAAAAGAATATCCCCTTGAACATTTTGCTCTTCTACCTTACCTACTACTTCAGTTTCTTCATCTAGTAATTCAAACACCCTGCCGCCCGCTACTCTTGCCTGCTCTAATTGTGGTAATTGATTAACAATCTGCGTCATTGGTTCAAATAAACGAGTAAGATAATCGACAAATGCATATAGAACACCGGCTGTCACAATACTCTCGCCTGTTAGCGACGCAGAACCAAAAAACCAGATAAATCCGACAAACGCAATACCACGAATAGCATTGACAAGATTAAATGAAGTGAGTGCACTTAATACTATCATTTTCTTCTGATAAGCAAAATGACGATTATTTAGCACCTCAAATTCATCCTGCGTTTCTTTCGTTCTGCGAAACGCTTGAATGACAGGCATTCCTTGAATCGATTCATTAATCGATGCGTTAATTTCGCTATTGGTCGAACGAATCACCCGATTATATTTACCAGCAAAATTCTTATAAAACTTCATCCACAAATAAAGAAGCGGAATTAAAATCAAACAGAAACTGGCCAGGGGTGGGTTTAATAGAAACAGTGCTATAAAGATTCCGGTCATATAAACAAAACCGTTAACAAATGTTTCTAATACTTTTACATATAATTCTCTAATGGCCTCCGTATCGTTCGTAACTCGTGCTACGATTTTACCAGCCGGCCGATCGACAAAGTACTTCATCGGCAATTTTTCGATTTGAGTAAACACGTCATTTCGCATACGCTGAATGATTTTGTTTGCAGAAACTTGAAGTAAATACGTTTTAAAATATTGGAAAACAGCCGCAATCAGAATAAGTCCGATATATAAAGCTAACAACAGAATAATTGGATGAAATTCAGGCTGAAAGAATGTTACCAGCTCAGCTGCAGATATTCGTTGTCCTTCGACTTCTGTCGCTGAATCACCGTCTCTAACCGTTACCAACCCGTTCTCTGCTGATTCAACTGTGTTAGTTGCAGAAATGTTTCCTTCTATTAAATAATAACTTCTCTCGGATTGTAGTAAGGTAAAATCGTTTATTACATCGTCTTCACCTATCACCCGGTCGGCTCTTTTAAGGAACATATCCTGGTAGGCAATAGTATCCGGGTCATCCTTTGCATTTACTTGCTTCCAATTTGCCTGTACACCAACAATATGATGGTCAATTACTCTTTTAGCGATCAGTGGACCAGATAATTCAAGACCTACAGCAATGATGAGACAGACCAAACCAATTATAATAAACTTTTTACTCGTAAAAGCGTAGCGTAATAATCTTTTTTCTGTTGAAGGATTCATTATTCTTCACCACCTTCCATCTGTTGCAAGCTAAATTGTGTTTTATACCAGCCAGCTTGTTTCATCAGTTCTTCATGCCGGCCACTTTCCACGATCCGCCCCTCGTCTAACACAATAATCTGATCCGCGTGTTTAACAGCTGACAAGCGATGGGCAGCGATCATAGTTGTTTTTCCTTTTCGTTCTCTTTTTAAATGAGTGATAATATTCGCCTCTGTTTTACCATCTACGGCTGAAAGTGAATCATCAAGAATCAATATTTCTGGATCCATTAATAATGCTCGCGCTAATGAAACACGCTGTTTCTGTCCCCCTGATAAGGTTACACCACTTTCTCCAACTAACGTTTGAAGTCCCTCCGGCAATGCTTCCATATCTGCTTTCAAGCAGGCAGATTCCAGGATACGATCGATTTCTTGATTTGATTTGGAACCACAGCCAAATGTCAGGTTTTCTTTGACTGTCTTAGAAAATAATACATGCTCTTGTGGTACATATCCGATCCATGATCTTGTTGTATCCAACGAAAAACTTGCTATCGGAATCTGATTGATGGTTAGGTTTCCTTGAGGCGGAGCATATTCCCTCAATAGCTGCTTGAAAAATGTTGTTTTTCCAGAACCAGTCTTGCCAACAATCCCGATTGTTTCCCCTCGTTGAATCGTAACGTTGAGGCCAGCTAATTGCTTGCCAGTAACATCCGGATAAGTAAAATCCACCTGTTCAAAATGAATTACTTCTGGTATCTCTATCTTTTTGGGAATGACAGGATCCGTTACATCTGCTTGTTGTGCAAATACATGATCTACACGATCGATCGATGCGTTCCCTCTTTGCATGACATTAATTAATTCTCCAATCGCAAACATTGGCCATATCAGCATACCTAAGTAAACATTAAAAGTTACAAGGTCTCCTAATGATATCCGATTGTCGATCACCATCATCGCACCGTAACCAAGTCCAATTGTGTACGAAATCCCTACTAAAATTTTAATTGTTGGTTCAAAGAATGCTTCCATATTGGCTACGGACTTATTCTTTTGGAAGACTGTTTCTGTCCTATCTGAAAACCGCTCAAAATCTTGCTGTTCCTGTACAAATGCTCGGGTAACCCGGACACCTCTGATCGCTTCCAGCGTATAATTATTCAATTCACTGAAAGCTGACTGTGCCGCAGTAAATCGGGTGTGAATGATCTTCCCGTATTGATGAACGATAATTGCCATTAACGGCATTGGAATTAATGCAGCAAGCGTTAATGGCCAGCTGATTGTAAATCCCATCATGAGAATGATAAAGGACATGAAAATCGTGGAATCTACCAGTGTAAGTATCCCGAAACCTGCTGTCATCATAATCGCTTTCAAGTCGTTCGTTGCACGAGCCATTAAGTCACCAGTGCGATTATGACTAAAAAAACGAGGACTCATTTTCATAAAATGGCTCATCAATTTCGAGCGCATTTTTCTTTCTAATAATAAGGATCCTCCGAATAAATGATAATCCCACAAAAACATGATGCCGTAACTAATCACAATCAATCCGATAAAGACGACAATATATTGCATTAAACGTTCTGCAGTCAATTCATTATACTGAATCGCATCAATCGCCATCCCTACTAACTTTGGTGGCAATAAATCGATAAAACTTACGATAATTAGTGCTGTGATCGCAACGGAATAACGAACCCATTGCTCTTTAAAAAACCATGATAATTTATAAAATACTGAAAACATACGCTAACCTCTCTCCCCTCTGCTGACGACCCTCTTCTATTCCTGCTATCCACCATCTATCCTATCTTTGTTATCTGCTACTCCCATCAAAAATATCATCTTCCTTCCTCCTTCATTTTTTTGTACATTGATAAAAATAAAAAAGCGTATACGTTCGTGACGTATACGCTAAAATGTTGCACATCTATCCAGTTCTAACAGGCAACAAAAAAGATCACGAACAAATCCGTGATCATCCGACTTTTCATACATACAGCTTTCTAATGATAATAGTTGTGTAACGAACTATTGATTCATCGAAATGGAGGTCACGGTAATATCATTCAGTTGTAGAATACGAACAGGAAATAATCGTTTAGTATTCATTTTGCGTAACCTCCTTTTAAATTTTTTTATCAATGCTCAATAATTATATATTCAAAATATTTTGACGTCAATACTATTTACGAAAAAATTCCAATTTTATGCTAACTATACACAAAAGGAGCGTTAACAGAACGATCAAATCTGGATAAAATAATCTTTGGTAGTGAACACTCTTAATAGATGAAATCGAGCAGTCAGATAGGAAGTGTGATTATGCCATATACTGAAACACAGCCTTCATTGTATTTTCAATGTACTGGTTCAGGAACAGCCATCATTTTTATATCTCCGCCAGCTATGGGACATCTAACCTTTCGCTACCAGCAGTTACTAAAGGATCACTTCAAGGTCATCACCTTTGATAACAGAGGAGACTGCCGAAGCAGTAATAAAGATGAAACCCTTCAATTCTCTGATTTTGTTAATGATGTGAAACGAATTCTAGATGCGAATGACATTAGTCAAGCCATCATATGTGGCTACTCAAATGGCGGCTTGCTTGCGCAGGAGTTCGCTTTACAATATCCGAATCATACGCTGGCACTTATATTGATAGGTGGTTACCATTCTCCAGCGAATAGCACGTTACGGCTGGAGTACAAGATAGGGATTTCGATAGCAAAGTGGCAATGGATCAGCTTACTTGCAAAAGCACTTAGCTTCAACCATTTTCGTGATAAAAAAGCAGCTAAAGACATGGAACTGGAAATAAAGAAAACAAACCCACATTCACTGACACAACAATATCAGCTAGGATTGCATTATCAAGCTACTGATCGTTTACACCATATCCACTGTCCACTTTTGCTTATTTATGGAGCAAATGACTTTTATGTTCACTCCTACCGCCACGGTTTTCAAGAGAAGATTGGCGATACAGAGGTTGCTTATATCCACCATTCCAAGCACCAAGTACCGACCAAATATTATAATGAGTGTAATGCGATTATATATGAATGGTCAAAGCGGAAAAAATGGATAAAGTGAGACTTTAATCAATGGGGTTTTTGACCCCAAACCGATCATTTGCGAAACTTATCAGGTGTTAGCGTCTGTTTACTCCAAATTAGCTTCTTTGTGAACTTGAAGCGGAAGTCTTACAGACGGTTAGCACCGTAATAAAGTAAAGAATTGTGTGCAATACAAAATTACTCTAAAACCAGTTATTTCATAAATGGAATAGCTGGTTTTTTATACGGTAGGAAAGCATATAATGTTAGCAATGACGTAGCACAACATAGTGAGAAATTAGTATGTACCAAGTATAAGAAAGCATGTACAGTCATAGAAGTGATCGATCCTCCCAATCACTCCGTGCCCACAGGACGCGGAGCCTATTTTCGGAGCTTTGCTTAGCAGATGAAATCTATCAAAATATTGACTACATGATCATTAAGCTCCAAATTCGAGTTTGGATATGGTTAGTCTCTGCTTTTTTTGTAATGTTTAGTATAAACTCTTTAATCTCTTAAATTCACCTATTTTCGACAATAATTGGACAATCATGGATGCCAAACAAATTATCCCTTCATAGATTGAAGTAGACAAAGAAGAAATGAGGGGATAATTTGTTTGGATATGCTATGATTCAGACTGTTCGAAATTATAGTCACCAGTTAGACCGATCCTTGCGTGATGAACTAATTCATTTGTATCGACCTTTTAAATATACACCGTGTTTCTTGCATGGGTTATTTGAAAAAAAGTTAAAACGTAAGAAAAAACTTTCTGTTATTGTACAATTTCAACCTGAGGCATATGAAGATGGTTGTCAGCAAATAGCAGAAATCACCAAGAAACATAAAAAGAATAAGTTATATCACCACTACAACAGAATATCCTGTTGTTCAGCTGATATGACTCCTGACAGTTTAGAAGAAATATTATCCACCTGTAATCACGTCAAAAAAATATATAAAAATAAAGAAGTGCAAGCTTTATTGGATGTAGCCGTTGAATCAGCCAAAGCAAAGCAAGTATTTCGTAATAATACCGCATTAACTGGACAAGGAACTAAAATTGCCATTATTGATACAGGCATACATCCGCACCAGGATTTATCAGGTAGAATTACTGATTTTGCAGATTTTATTAATCATCGTACAGATCCATATGATGATAATGGCCACGGAACACATTGTGCTGGTGATGCTGCCGGCGACGCATCAGCTTCTGATGGAAAATATAGGGGACCTGCCCCTAAAGCCAATCTGGCAGGTGTAAAAGTATTAAATAAAATGGGGTCAGGTTCATTGGATACGATCATGCAAGGTGTGGAATGGTGTATTCAATATAACGAGGACCACCCTACTAGTCCTATTGACATTATCAGCATGTCACTGGGGACAGAAGCCCAAAGTTATGGCGATGAAGACCGCGATCCTATGGTTCAAATTGTAGAAGAAGCTTGGCGAAGTGGTATTACTGTCTGTGTGGCAGCTGGTAACAGCGGTCCAGATCCGCAAACTATATGCAGTCCTGGTCTAAGTGATCGTGTCATTACAGTCGGAGCACTTGATGACCGTACTACAGCAAACACACGCAATGATGATGACGTAGCAAGCTTCTCAAGCCGAGGTCCAACACTTTATGGAGAAATAAAACCAGATATCCTTGCACCTGGAGTCGATATTATTTCCTTACGTTCACCTAATTCCTATCTTGATCGCCTCCAAAAATCGAATCGCGTAGACGGAGAATACTATATTATGTCAGGAACATCAATGGCAACCCCTATCATAGCTGGTGTAGTTAGTTTAATGAAACAACATAATCCGGACCTGACAACTGATGAAATAAAAGAAAGATTGAAGACAGGTGCTGATATCTGGGTAGATCGTGATGAGAATGTTTACGGTGCAGGTTATGTTAATGCGGAGACAGCTATACCCGAAGAATAATGAGATTTAGCTTTTATATTAACACAAAAGGACCGATTATTCTCATGTGAGATAATCGGTCCTTTATTTTTGCAAAATTTAAAATGATTGTGATTTTCACCTTGACAAACGCAATAAGATACCAGAAAATGTATATGTAAATGTTTTACAAATGAATAATTAGTTGTGTATGCTGATCTAAAGTACTGTTCTATTATTTTTGTGAGGTGAAAAGAATGAAAAAACGTGTGGTTATCACCACTTTACTCTCAGCTATCCTCTTTTGCGCCATGATGACACTAAGCTCCGCTTCTCCACTCGCAGACTCCGGCCCAAATACGAATACATTTAACTCCCTAGGTATGTGGCTTGCTGTCATTATGATTCTTATGTTTTACATGATCCCCTTAATCATGTATATGATTGGAGTGGACGCTATGAAATATGTGCTGGCCGTATTTTGTGGTGTGGGAATATTAATTAATCTAGCTTTAATCCCGATTAATCTGCTAATTGGTGAAGTTTCCGGTCAAATCGCCCCTATCACATTCGCTGTCGTAGCTATATGTACGGTTACATGCGTTGTGAATATTATTTGGTATAGGATTGCCTTCTGCCACAGAACGGCAACTTAAAGCCATTGCCACCAAATTTACCACTTGACGTCTATGCGTTTACCAATAGAAATACGTTATTAAAGCACAAAAGCCTAATTCCTCTTATTTTGCTCTGAAGAATTAGGCTTATGATCATTTGCAATGACCGAATATAGAATTTCATTATTTGTTGAACTGTATGGATATACTATGAAGTAACGGGATGTGTGCTTTTAAACCTTGAGACCATTTTGAAACGTTCTTAGTGTTATGATACCGCTCCGTCCAACCACTCCGCGTCCTGTGGGGCACGGCTGAAGCTAACTTTGTAAAGAAGAACGCTTCACAAAGTGGATCTTCAGCACCTGCACGTCCCACGGGAGTCTCCGTGGTTGGCCTACGCTATGGTTTTGCCTCTACAACTAATAATACAACTAGCATGTTGAGCGGTGTCCTTTAATGTCTATATCTCATCTTAAATACGTATTATAATGCCTAGCACCACGGCTTTTAGCTGTTCCATGCGTTGTAGCACTTCCTTAAGCGTAGGAAATAGGCGGAGACTCCTCATGCCTCAGCGCGAGCTGAAGATCCACTTCATTTGTGCCTGTGTCTGCAAAGATTGCTTCGAAGTGAGCTTCCTCGGCACAAGGCAGCAAAGAAGCATTTTCAAGTAGTAACCTAGCTGAAGCCGTGCCCACAGGACGTGGAGCATATTTCCGAAGCTTTGCTAAGCACAGTAAAAATGTCATAATCACCAAATGGAAATACAATATTACAGCATTAGATAGATTCTTGCTTAGCAAAAAATATGATACAGAAAAACCAGTTATTCCTCTATAGAATAACTGGTTTTCATCTAGAGCTCTAACTCGCCCATTCGCAACAATTCCACTACAGCTTGTGAGCGCCCCTTAACACCCAGCTTCTGCATTGCATTCGAGATGTGATTACGAACAGTTTTTTGCGAGATAAATAATTCCTCAGCTATTTCTTTTGTTGTTTTGTCTTGTACTAGCAGTTCAAATACTTCTCTTTCCCGTTTCGTTAGTAATTGCTTCGGCTTGTAGTCATTTTCTTTCAAATGTGAACCCCTCCTTGCTAACTTTAGGGCGTTGAAAATAAGAGGGTAATTACTTAGTCAAAATTATAATATGTAATCAGATGGGAAGGTGTGCTCTACAAACGTCTAATTCCCGATATTTTATGATTTTATTTTAAAAATGAAGATTCCTGCAAGTAACGGAAAGCTGCATTTCGGAAAACAGTAAAAAGTGTGATATTTTTCCATCGCAGTCATTAGATACAAATAGCCTAGCATAACCACCTGGTTGTAACTATTGTAAGAATATATGCAACTACCTATAATACGGCTTTGCAGAAGAATTTGTTTTCTTAGCATATAAAACAAAAACCCTTCTCCAGCATATGTGGAAAAGGGTTTTCTTGATTAATATGCGTTGTCGCTTCCGAAGAAGTTCTTAAATGATTGGATATTGGTATCACGGTTAAGAGCTGCAATAGAAGTTGTTAAAGGTATACCTTTTGGACAAACTTGTACGCAGTTTTGTGAGTTACCACAACCGGAAATACCGCCATCCTCCATTAATGCTTCTAAACGTTCGCTTTTATTCAATTCACCTGTTGGATGGGAATTAAATAGACGTACTTGTGATAGCGGCGCTGGTCCGATAAAATCGGAATTGCTGTTTACATTCGGACAAGCTTCTAAACAAACACCACAAGTCATACATTTTGATAATTCGTATGCCCACTGACGTTTTTTCTCAGGCATTCTTGGCCCAGGGCCTAAATCATGTGTACCATCGATTGGAATCCATGCTTTCACCTTTTTCAAGGAATCGAACATGCGACTGCGATCAACTACTAAATCACGCACAACCGGGAACGTACTCATCGGTGCGACACGAATCGGCTGTTCGAGCTGATCGACTAACGTGGAACAAGCCTGACGCGGGGTTCCGTTAATCACCATGGAACACGCACCACAAACTTCCTCCAGACAGTTTGATTCCCACTGTACTGGTGCAACATTCTTACCGTCTGCATTAACTGGATGTTGTTGTGTTTCCATTAATGCAGAAATGATATTCATGTTCTTACGATAGTTGACTTTGAAAGTCTCCTCATAGGGAGGAGAATCCGGACTGTCTTGACGAGTGACGATTAGAGTCATTTTCTCTTCTGCCATTTCTCTCTACCCCCTTTATTTTTTCTTACTGTAGTCACGTTTTCTTGGTTCAATTAATGATACATCTACGGCCTCATATTCAAACTTAGGATTGCTGGTAGCTGTATCAAAGGATGCCTTGGTCGTTTTTAGCCATTCCTCATCGTTACGATCTGGAAATTCTGGCTTGTAGTGTGCACCACGACTTTCATTACGATTATAAGCACCTTGTGTAATCACTCGAGCTAAATGAAGCATATGCTTCAATTGTCTAGTGAACATCACACCAGAGTTATTCCAGCGAGATGTATCATCCATATTGATGTTTTCCCAACGTTCCAGTAATTCCTGGATTTTTTCATCTGTCTTTAATAGTTTGGCGTTGTCACGAACAACGGTTACATTATCCGTCATCCATTCCCCTAGTTCTTTATGAATCTGGTAGGCATTTTCTTCGCCGCGCATGTTCAATAATTCTTCAAACTTTGCTTCTTCTTCTTGTAAGTGACGATCAAAAACTTCGGTAGATACATCCTCAATCGTTTTCTCAAGACCGTCCATATATTTAATGGCATTAGGTCCTGCTACCATTCCACCGTAAATAGATGATAATAAGGAGTTGGCACCAAGACGGTTACCACCGTGCTGTGTATAATCACATTCACCAGCAGCAAAGATTCCTGGGATATTGGTCATCTGATCGTAATCAACCCATAGACCGCCCATTGAATAATGTACCGCAGGGAAAATCTTCATTGGTACTTTTCGTGGGTCTTCCCCAACGAATTTCTCATAGATTTCAATAATTCCACCAAGCTTAACATCGAGCTCTTTCGGATCTTTATGAGACAAATCCAGGTAAACCATGTTTTCCCCGTTAATACCTAGTTTTTGATTGACACATACATCGAAAATTTCTCGAGTTGCGATGTCACGCGGAACAAGATTTCCGTATGCTGGATATTTCTCCTCAAGGAAGTACCAAGGTTCCCCATCCTTATATGTCCAGACACGGCCACCTTCACCACGAGCAGATTCACTCATAAGGCGAAGTTTGTCATCACCTGGAATCGCTGTCGGGTGAATTTGAATAAATTCACCATTGGCATAAATAGCACCTTGCAAGTAGAGTCCCGCAGCTGCTGAACCAGTATTAATAACAGAGTTGGTAGATTTACCAAAGATAATTCCAGGTCCGCCAGATGCAAAGATTGTTGCATCTGCTTTGAATGCTTTTAATTCATGTGATTTGATGTTTTGACCAATAATACCACGGCCTACACCTTCATCATCTATAATAGCTGAGATGAATTCCCAGCCTTCATATTTTGTAACTAAGCCTTGTACCTCATAACGACGTACCTGCTCATCTAAAGCGTACAACAATTGCTGTCCTGTTGTCGCACCGGCATATGCTGTACGGTGATGCTGTGTACCACCGAATCTACGAAAATCTAATAAACCTTCAGGTGTACGGTTAAACATAACACCCATACGATCCAACATATGAATAATTCCTGGTGCTGCTTCACACATTGCTTTTACCGGTGGCTGATTTGCTAAGAAATCCCCACCATACACGGTATCATCAAAGTGTTCCCAAGGAGAATCCCCTTCCCCTTTGGTATTTACGGCACCATTAATTCCACCTTGTGCACAAACAGAGTGAGACCTTTTTACAGGTACAATTGATAACAGATCAACGTGTACGCCTGCTTCTGCTGCTTTTATTGTGGCCATTAACCCCGCTAGACCACCACCAACAATAACAATATTGCGATCACTCATGTAAACTCACTCCCTCTACTTTCCTGCTTCTTAATTAAACGAATGCTAGAATAGCACTAACTCCGACATATGATATTGCTAAGAAAATAAGTAATGTTACGTATGTAGCTATCTTCTGTGAGCGAGGTGATACTGTAATACCCCAGCTGACTAAAAAGCTCCATAAACCATTCGCGAAATGGAATGTAGTTGAAATAATACTAATAATGTAGAACCATAACATTCCAGGATTAGCTACGATGTCTTCCATTAGACTAAAATCGAGTTCCTTCGTTCCCATTCCAATCTGAATTCTTGTTTCCCAAACGTGCCACACAATAAACACTAATGTGACAATACCTGTGATTCGTTGCAAGTAAAACATCCAGTTACGGAAAAAGCCATAACGTCTGACATTGTTCTTAGCTACAAATACGATGTACACACCTAGTACGGCATGAAACAAGATCGGCAAGAAGATAACAAAGATCTCCAGTGCATAGCGGAATGGTAATGATTCCATAAAATGTGCTGCTTGATTAAAGTTTTCCTCACCATATACAGCAAAATGGTTCACAACTAAATGCTGCATTAAAAATATACCGATCGGCACAACCCCTAATAGCGAATGTAACCTGCGATAAAAGAATTCCCTATTCTCCACCTTTTGTACCCCCCTCTGTCATTTATCTCAATTACAACATACGACTCTTCTAAACACTTCTGCAGTGAAGCGCTTTACATCTCGTACGGAGATTCTATCTTTCGTTTCATCCCGATTTTACGAGAGCTCCCATCCAAAGAAATTCGTATATTGGTACCACATTCATTGTACTTCTATCATGAAAAAGCGTCAAGAAAACGAATTCTTTTTATTCAAAAATTTGTCGATTATCTGGAGAATTTTAGAGAAAGTTACTTTCGAACGATTGCAGAATGCATAAAAAAAAGAGATAATGAATACAAACAGTATCGTTTTGATGTAGGTTAGAGAGGGGAACAATTTGTGACACAGAATAAGACAAGCTTAGCAACTATACTTGCAAACTTACAATCTACCAGCAGTGGTTATGATTTGTTACGTTATATTGGATTACCAGAGGTATTAGGACAGGATTCTAATCTGATCCTGTATGTAATGGGAAAAAACTTTGCTCGTCAGGCTGAATGTGCTACATATGACGAAATCCAGGAATTTTTTCAGCACGCTGGCTGGGGAGAAATACGACTGATCCAGGAGAAACGTCGCGGTTTTATTTATCAGCTCGATGGCGAACTGGTAAAAGCGCGATTAGAAACGATTAAAGATATCGACTTTCATTTGGAAGCAGGCTTTCTCGCGGAAACTATTTTTCAACAGACAAATAAAAGCTGTGAAGGGTTAGCAGAATTGAAAAAAGACCACGTACTTTTTCACGTATTACATAACTAAAGCTCCTTATTCCTAAGGAGCTTTAATTCGTTGTACTTAATTGTTGCAGAATCCGCTCTGCTATCGGTTTCGGAATTCCCAGCTTTGTTATCTCCTCAATGGTGGCCTGTTCAATTTCTTTGATTGACTTAAAATGTGTAAGGAGCGTTTTTTTCCGTTGTGCCCCCACTCCTTCAATTTCATCTAATTTCGAGTGAAACGCACTTTTACCTCTTAGCTGCCTGTGAAAAGTAATCGCAAAGCGGTGCACTTCATCTTGAATACGTTGAATAAAATAAAATTCCTGTGAACGGCGGTCTAATGCTACGATCTCTGGCGGATTTCCATATAACAGTTCGCTCGTCCTATGTTTATCATCTTTCGCCAGACCACATAGTGGAATATCAAGACCGAGCTCATTTTCCAATACATCTATAGCTGCTGACATCTGTCCTTTCGACCCATCGACAAGAATTAAATCCGGAAGCGGTGCGTCCTCTTTTAATATTCTTGTATACCTTCTTCTGATAACCTCTCGCATCGTTTCGTAATCATCCGGACCTTCCACACTTTTTATTTTGTATTTTCGATATTCTTTCTTAGCAGGCTTGCCATCTACAAAAACAACCATTGCTGAAACTGGATCTGTCCCTTGAATGTTGGAATTATCAAAGGCTTCGATCCGATGAGGTGTTTCAATGTGAAGTTTCTCACCCAGACTTTCCACCGCTCGTATTGTACGTTCTTCGTTCCGTTCAATTAAACTGAATTTCTCCTGCAGGGCTATTTCTGCATTCTTTCCTGCGAGTTCTACTAATTCTTTCTTTCTCCCCCGCATAGGGATGTGAACGTCGACTTCCAGTAACTCTTTTAACAGCTCTGTATCAGTTGCAAGCGGCACAAGGATCTGTTTCGGTTTCGGATGATGATGGTGCAAATAGAAACTACCAATAAAGCTGATAAACGTTTCCTGTGCTTCATCAAAAAACGGAAAAATCGAAATGTCCCTTTCGATTAACTTCCCTTGGCGAATAAAAAAGACTTGTACACACATCCAGCCTTTATCATAACTGTAATGGAATACGTCACGATTAACCTGGTCATTCATCGTCATTTTCTGCTGTTCCATCACTGATTCAATATGCTGAATCATATCACGAAATTCTTTGGCCCGCTCAAAATTTAAGTCTTCGGACGCTGCCAGCATTTTTTCCTGTAAATCATTTTTGATTGCCTTATGCCCACCATTTAGGAAGCTGACGATTTCCTGTGTGATTTTTTGATAATCTTCTTTCGATGGTGGATCATCAGCACATGCCAGACATTGATGCATGTGATAATAGAGACAGTGGCGGCCTTTCGGATTATTACATTTACGTAATGGATATAATCTGTCCAGCAATTTCTTGGTTTCTCTTGCTGCAAGAACATTGGGATATGGACCGAAGTATTTTCCTTTATCCTTTTTCACTTTTCTCGTAATAATAAGGCGTGGATGCCTTTCGTTCGTTATTTTCAAGAAAGGATAGGACTTATCGTCTTTCAATAATACGTTATACTTCGGATCGTATTTCTTAATCAAGTTCATTTCCAGTATCAATGCTTCTATTTCGGAACTTGTCACGATATATTCAAAGTCTTTTATTTCACGAACAAGTCGTTGTGTTTTTTGATCATTGGCACCTATAAAATAAGAACGAACCCGATTTCGAAGCAATTTGGACTTCCCGACATAAATTACCGTGCCATGCTTATCCTTCATTAAGTAACATCCCGGCTGCGTTGGCAACACAGCTAACTTTTCTCTTATATTCTCCTCCAATTTCTCACCTCCCGACTACCATCTTCTCTCCGAAAAGAATCCCTCATTACAGCAACTGCTATAACAAGGGATTCGACCATTCCTTATGCATGTTTGTTGATAATTTCAACAAGTGCTTCTTTCGGCTGGTAGCCTACAACTTGCTCAACTACTTCACCGTCTTTGAAAAGAAGAAGTGTAGGGATACTCATTACTCCGTATTTACCAGCTGTTTCTTGGTTTTCATCCACGTCCAGTTTTACGATTTTAACCGTATCGCTCATTTCTCCATCTATTTCTTCTAGCACTGGTGCGATCATTTTACAAGGTCCACACCAAGTAGCCCAAAAGTCTGCTAACACTAATCCCTCACTAGTTTCATTACTAAAAGTTCCATCATTAGCTGCTACGATTGCCATTTATAATTCCTCCTTTATTATTCCAAGTTCCTAACAAGTATAACATTGACAAAAAAATCATTCTAATACTTTGCTTAATGCTATCATATGACAGCCAGTCAAAACTATACCGAGGTTACGTAATAGATACCAACCGCCATAAACAGGATCGCAATAACGAGTAATACATAAGCTAAAGTCTTCACAAGTCCACTCCCTTACTGGATGCTTGAACCGATCACATAAGATAAACCAACGGAAATGACAAGTGATATGAAACCAACTGCACGGTTATCATTGGCGATTTCCTGGTCGATTTTATACGTTGGGGTCAAAAATTCGAAAATAAAATAGCCGAATAATAATAGTAAAAATCCGAAGCCACCCCAGGCAATACTCTGCAGAATGGTATCATTATGCTCAATGGAGTAGCGGAAAATATTCGCTATCCCGAAGATCTTCCCACCAGTAGCCATCGCAACACTTAAATTACCTTTTTTAATTTCATCCCAATTTTTGTAGGACGTTACAAGCTCAAATACAACAAGAAACACAATCAAACATAAAATCGCGACACTGTATCTGGCTGCAGTCTCCACAAACACATTCTCCCAAAAGTTCATATTCCAGTCTCCTCCTATCTCAATTCTAGAACCGTAACACCTAGACCACCTTCACCCATATCACCATCTCTGGAATTGGCGATTTTGGAATGTTTGCGGGCAAAAGTCTGCACACCTTTTCTTAGTGCTCCTGTACCCTTCCCGTGAATAATGGATACTTTGCTGTATCCTGCTAACAGGGCGTCATCGATGTATTTCTCTAATTGATTAAGAGCATCTTCATAACGTTCGCCACGAAGATCTAATTCTGGCTTTACGTGATACTGGGAACCCCGAACAGTAGCTAAAGGTTTTTCCATTACTGGTTCATCCCGTTTGATGAACAGCAAATCTTTTCTTTTTGCTTTCATCTTCATGATGCCGACTTGAACTTGAAATTCGTTTTTACCTGTCTGTTCAATAATAGAACCTTTCTGATCTAACGATAACAGACGGACTTCATCGCCTGGCTGGAGCGTTTTGGCTTTTGCTTCATCGAAGACAGGTTCTTGTTTTTTCTGTTTCTTCGTTAATTCTGGCTGGGCTTCATCCAGCAATTTTCTAGCTTCGATCCATTCATGTTCTTTGATTTCAGCTGCAGACTGCATGTTGCGAATTTCGGATACAATGAATTCTGCTTCCTCTCTTGCTTTTGTCACAGCTTTCTCTGCTTTTTCTTCTGCTTTTTTGTATAGAGATTCGCGTTCTTGCTCAAATTGCTGCCATTTCTTTTCTAATTCTTGTTTGAGCTGAACGGCTTCTTCTAATAATTCATGAGCATCGTCGTAATCTGTTTCGGCTTTTCTTCTGGAATCTTCCAACGATGCAATCATGTTCTCGACACTCTTCGAATCGGTACCAATATGACCTTTCGCCTCTTCAATAACACCCTCAGATAATCCAAGTCTTTTCGAAATCTCGAAGGCATTACTCCGTCCTGGCACACCGATTAACAATCGGTATGTCGGCTTCAATGTCTGTACATCAAACTCAACAGAGGCATTAATAACACCTTCACGATTATATCCATATGCTTTTAATTCCGGATAATGAGTCGTTGCAATGACATTTGCCTTCCGTTCAATGACATGGTCCAGAATTGACATCGCAAGGGCTGCCCCTTCCTGCGGATCAGTCCCTGCCCCTAATTCGTCAAACAGGATTAGCGAACGGCGATCAAACTGTGCCAGGATATCCACAATATTTGTCATGTGAGAGGAGAAGGTACTCAGACTCTGCTCAATCGATTGTTCGTCTCCAATATCGGCGAAAACGTCCGAGAACACTGCCATTTCACATCCGTCCTGTGCAGGAACCTGCAAGCCCGATTGTGCCATCAGTGTACAAATCCCTACCATTTTTAAGGTGACAGTTTTACCACCTGTATTCGGTCCTGTAATAACTATTGCCGTATAATCCTCACCAAGTGCAACGTCATTGGCCACCACTTCACTAGCGTCAAGCAATGGATGACGAGCCTGCTTCATTTTGATTACACCTTGATCATTCATCGTTGGACGACTTGCTTTCATCTGATGACTTAATTTTGCCCGTGCTACGATGAAATCAATAGCTGCTAAAGCTTCTACATTTGTCATCAGAAAACTTTCATCTTCAGCAATTCGGATCGATAAATCTTTCAAAATCCGTTCAATCTCTCTTTTCTCTTCCACACGAGCCGCTTGCAGTTCATTATTTATTTCAACAACAGATTGCGGCTCCATAAACAGTGTCTGTCCAGAAGCAGACTGATCGTGAACGATGCCGCCGATGGCAGAGCGGTACTCCTGTTTAACTGGTAATACGTAACGGTCATTTCGAATTGTGATAATCGCATCAGATAACATTTTTGCCTTTGTCTTTGTAAAATTATCTAACCGATCCCGCACCTTATTCTCATTGGTTCTGATTTTAGAACGTAAGCCGCGCAATTTATCCGACGCACCGTCCATCATGTGCCCATGTTCATCGATACAGCTTTTTATTTCACGTTCGAGTTCATTTAATGGCACAATTTGCTCCGATAATTCCTGTAAAATCGGAATGTCCACATCTTCTAAATGATCGATAAAATGCTTAAGCTGTTTACCTCCATAGATAGTGCTTGCCACATCGAGACATTCATTAGTGGATAGAATACCGCCAATTACCGCACGTTTAACACTCGGTTTGATGTCAACAATTCCACCTAATGGAACATGACCTTTCAAGCGAATAACATGATAGGCTTCATCGGTCTCATCCTGCCATCTAACTACCTGATCAAGTTCTGTAGCAGGATGCAGCTTGCGCACTTTCTCCTTCCCTAAGGAAGACGCTGCTAATTCCGATAGCTGCTCAAGCAATTTATGAAATTCTAATATTCTAAGAATTCGTTTATTCATTAACATGATCCTCCATTAATTTGTGTTATGCATTTGCTTCATGTAGTTCGGATATATTTCTTCTGATTTCTGAAGAATAATTTGTAAAAGCTGCTATTCCTTATTATAACAGCAGATTTTATTTAGTCTCTAGCCATTCACGTAATTGCTCTGCTGTCCAAGTATTTACGACTGTTTCTTTTCTTAATTTACCTCGTCTTGCCGTACCTACACCAGTCTTCATATCTTCAAGCATCTGAAAGCTGTGCGCATCGGTATTAATTGCAATTTTCACGCCTTTTTCCTGAGCAAGCTCAACCCATTTCGCAGCGAGATCCAATCGATTTGGATTAGCATTCAACTCAAGGATCGTGTTCGTATCTTTTGCTTCATTTATCAACCATTCCACGTCTACCGCATATCCATCCCTTCTTCCGATTAAACGGCCTGTAGGGTGGGCGATCATATCGACATGTGGGTTGTGCAACGCTTGAAGCAATCGTTGATGAATCTTTTCCTGTGATTGTTGAAAGCTAGAATGTATGGAAGCAATAACGAAATCAAGCTCTTGCAGCATATCATCTTCGAAATCCAATTTCCCATCTGGGAGAATATCCATTTCAATGCCTGCAAAGAGATGGATATCTGAATGTCTAGCTTGCACCTGTTCGATTTCTTTCCGTTGCAGTCGCAATCGTTCTTCATTTAACCCGTTCGCTACTCGTAAAAACTTCGAATGATCGGTAATAGCGATATAATCATATCCTTTTTCTTGGGCACGATTTACCATCTCTTCAATCGATTGCGCGCCATCACTCCATGTCGTATGCATGTGTAAATCTCCACGAACCGATTCGAGATCTACCAGTTCAATCTCGGACTTCGCTAAATCAAGTTCGTCTTTTCCCTCCCGAATTTCAGGTGGAATATAATGCAAACCAAAACTTTGGTAAAATGCTTGTTCGGAATCGAATGTTTCTGTTTCTCCTGATTCCACATCTTCTACTCCATATTCGCTAATTTTCTTACCTTGTGCTTTCGCTAATTGCCGCATTAATACATTGTGATCCTTTGATCCGGTAAAATGATGCAATGTCGTCGCGAATTCCTGATTGGTAACCAAGCGAAAATCAACACTAATATCATAACGTCCTTCTACTACTATGGACACTTTTGTTTCGCCAGCTGCAATCGTGTCAATTCGAGATTCGAAGGCTAGTAATTGCTCCCGAACCTTTTCTGGACTATCTGTCGCAATAATAAAATCAAGATCCTTTACTGTTTCACGTGAGCGCCTCATACTTCCAGCAATGGAAAAGCGTGAAATTTCTGTAATAGAAGCTAAGAATTGTTCGATTTGCTCTGCAACACTTGTTACACCAGATACTGGTAACCGCTCAGGACGTACACCAATATTATTCAATGCTTCCATTATTTTTTCTTCCGTTTTTTTACCGAATCCTTTTAGTACTTGGATTTCTCCGTTCTCACAAGCTTTTCTTAACGTCTGCTCATCAATTACGTTCAGCTCATGATAGAGCTTAGCGAGCTTCTTTCCACCTAATCCTTGCAGGTTTAAAAGCGGAATCAGTCCTGCAGGCACAGCTTTTTCTAATTGTTGTAACGTGTCAGATTCACCATTTGTCACAAATTCTGTGATAACACTAGCTGTTCCTTTACCCACTCCTTGCAGTTTCGTAAAATCATCGATTTCTGCTAATGAGCGATCGTCACGTTCTAATGCTGATGCTGCTTTTCGATAAGCGGAAATTTTAAAAGGATTTTCTCCTTTTAATTCAAGGTAAGTAGCAATTTTTTCTAATAATTTTATGACGTCTTTTTTGTTCACGGTCATGATTATTCCCCTCACTTTACAGATAAATACCCTTGCTGTCTGTCGTTGCAAGGGCATATGTACTACTCCTTATGAAATGGATCACTTTCAAACCAATAACTCGTCAATTTCTCTGATAATACTGGTGTATGTTCAATAATCGAAGTGGCAATGCCTGAATGATCAATCATTGTCTGAATATGTGACACAGGAGCCAATGCTAATATATATAGTGCAACAAAAATAAGCAAATAAACTTCAATAAATCCTAATACCGCACCTAACCAGCTGTTAATCAAACGCAAGAACGGTAAATCAGCAACAAAATCAAGCATGGTTGCGATGATTTGCAGAATAATTTTGCTCACAAAAAATAGAGCACCAAATGCAATAGCATTATAATAAGCCGTTTCTAAAGGGACAGTTTCCAAGAAAACAGCCCATGACGAATCCGACATAATTTCCGGATATGGAATCCATAACTCAAGATTGGACGCCAAATCATCATAATAAGTAGCTGCTACAATAAAAGCAACAATAAATCCAGTTAAATGAAGAACTTGCAGGATAAATCCTCTCCTCATTCCAACAAGTACTCCAATAATAAATAAAACAATCAATATTAAATTCACCATGATAATGCTATTCCTCTTTCTCCTCTAGTAATTTTTGTAACACATCAAATTCTTCTTTTAACTTTATGTAATCATTCATGGTATTAACCGCTGTTAATACTGCTAAATTAGTAGTGTCCAAAGATTTATTAACCTCATGTATTTCACGCATTTTTTCATCGACTAGACTAGCGACTATGCGTACTTGTTCATTTTTTTCATTTCCTACTATGTTGTAGGATCTACCATATATATCAACGGTGGTCCGTGCTTTTTCTGGTTGGGACACCATGATTCCCCCTTCTAGACAAATAACCTTAAAATTAATATTAACATGAAGCATTCAATTAGAAAACTATTCTGATAAAACCATTCCTGTTATACTTATTATAGAAAATAAGAAAGGACGAATGCTAGTGTCAACTATTGTTTTACAGATTACTAAAAAAGATTTACCCAAGCTAAAAGATTATTACGTAGATTATATTACCAAAGTTCCGGCGAATAGTCTTTTCTTAGCTAAATTTAATAATGTCACGATTACTGCCTATCATTCTGGTAAAGTCATGTTTCAGGGACAGCAAGCTGTTACCGAATCGAATAAATGGCAAAAACTCGCGACAAATACAAAGGGATCCTCTCGTGGTCAAGGTTCTGTTAACGAACATGATTATATGCCGCCGGATACTTTATTCCGCTCTGCCCATATAGGCACAGATGAAGCGGGCACAGGAGATTATTTCGGTCCGATCACGGTAAGTGCTGTCTATGTACCTGAAGAAAAAATCGGATTACTGAAATCCTTAGGTATCACCGATTCCAAAACACTAACAGATGATCGTATCCGTGTGCTAGCAAAGGAGCTCGTAAAAGAGAAAATTCCTTACACGTTAATGACATTACATAATGACAAGTACAATCAACTGCAAAAGAAAAGCTGGAATCAAGGAAAGATGAAAGCTATGCTTCATCAGCACGCGATTCAAAAACTGCTAAAGAAAATGGAAGCAGCTCCAGATGCGGGCATTCTTATCGATCAGTTTTGCCAGCCGTCTTCCTATATCAAACATATTAAGCAGGAAGGCATAAAATTAGAAAAGCAGACCTACTTCATGACGAAAGCAGAAAGTTATTCGACTGCTGTGGCTGCAGCCTCCATTATCGCAAGGGCCAAATTTGTCAAAGAGATGGATAAACTGTCATCACAAGCCGGCGTAACCATTCCTAAGGGAGCTTCAAGTAAAGTGGACGAAACAGCTGCCTATTTGATAAAAAAGCATGGCTTGGCACATTTATCTTCCCTGGCAAAAATGCACTTCGCCAACACAGATAAAGCATTGAAATACGCAAAAAGATAGATTAACACCAACCACATAAATGAAATGATTTTGTCAAATGCCTTTAGAAGTCAATTAGGCTTTCCTTTCTTATAAGAAAAATTGGGTTTGTTCACCCGGTGCTAACTAACAAAATTATATTCAGCAACCCATAATATGGATTATGTAAAGTGGAGTTGTATATCAATGTGGTGATTTTGATATACAATATGTACTTAGCAAAGCTCCGGAAATAGGCTCCGCGTCCTGTGTGGCACGGCTTCAGCTAGGCTACTACTTGAACTACTTCTTTGCTGCCTTGTGCCGAGGAAGCTCACTTCAAAGCGTTACTTGCAGAGACAGGCACAAATGAAGTGGATCTTCAGCTCGTGCTGATCCCACGGGAGTCTCCGCCTATTTCCTACGCTTAAGGGAAGTGCTACAACGATTGGAACAGCAAAGAGCAGTGGTTCCTAGCATTACGTTATTCAAAAGCTGATATTTATGGTTCACTCAATATGCTAACAATCAATTCCAAAAGTTGTAGAGCACCTACCTTAGCAGAGGTCAACCACGGAGACTCCTGCAGGAAGCGGAGTGGTTGGCCGAAGCGGCATCCCAGTACATTAAATATTTCAATATGGATACTTGGCTAGCGATGGCTAGTTTACATAACCCTTATTATAGGAACTCAGCTTCATGTTCAATATGACTACTGCTGTGACTGCACTTTTTATGCTTTCTTTACTGATAAAAAAGAGAAAAAGGCTGCATACTTTATCAAAAGTTGCAGCCTTTTTGTTTATCCTCTTAATTCTGCCTGATGTTTCGTTGCTACTGCGTCTAAGATTGCCTGATACGATGCTTCTACTTCGTCATCTGTTAACGTACGTTCTGGATCCTGATAGAACAGACTGAAAGCGATCGATTTCTTACCCTCTGGCAAGTGTTCGCCCTGGTAAACATCGAATACTTGAATATGCTGAACCAGTGTACCACCTGCCTGGGCAATCGTGGCTTCTACTGCACCTGCTGCAACTTCCTGATCCACTACAAGTGCAATATCTCTCGTTACGCTTGGGAAACGTGGAATCTTAGCAAAGCTTGGTTCATTTTGGTAGCTTGCCAAAATATAATCCATGTCGACATCGAAAACAAACGTTTCTTTGAGGTCATAATCTTTTTGCAACTGTGGATGTAACTGACCAGCAAAGCCGACAGAACGGTCACCTAGGAACAGCTGTGCTGTGCGCCCTGGATGCATACCTTCCAACTTCGCCTGTGTGAAGGTCACATCTGTATTTAATGACGCAAATAACGCCTCTAAAATACCTTTGACAACGAAGAAATCAACTGTCTTTTTCTCTTGTTGCCATGGCTGCAATGTCCACTCACCTGTTAACGCACCTGCTAATCGTAATTTCTCCTTTGGTTGTGTCGTCACTTGCTCTTCTTTAGAAAGGAAAATACTTCCCAACTCATAATAGGCAACGTTTGATTGCTTTCGTGCTACATTATAGGAAACAGATGCTAGCATCTCTGGTAAAATACTGAGACGAAGTGTACTGTGTTCCTCACTCATCGGCATGGACAATGATACAGGAGAGACCATTTCTTCTGTCACTTCTGGACTTACTAATTCTGTTGCTCTTGCTCCACTAGTCAAGGAATACGTAACGGTTTCTGATAAACCTGCTCCTTCCAAAAAGCGTTTAATGTGACGTTTTAACGCTTGGTATTCGGTTAAACCGCCAGCTTGTTCTCCAGCTGGTAATGTAAACGGCAGATTATCATAACCATAAATCCGTGCGACTTCTTCGAGCATATCTTCGAAAATAACAATATCCTGACGTCGAGTTGGTGCGTAAACAGTGAATGTCTCACCATCTTGTTCATATTTAAAGTGAAGCTTACGCAAGATATCGGCAATGTCTTCATCAGAAATAGCTGTACCAAGACGATCATTAATAACAGAAGTCCAGATCGTAACTGTTTTTTCTGTATAATCCAATGCATCATAAGCTGCGATACCAGTCAAAATTTGAGCACCTGCATACTTTTCTAGTAGCTGACAGGCACGCTCACCAGCAAGACGAACGCGGTTCGGGTCAACGCCTTTTTCAAAGCGCGTACTTGCTTCACTTCTTAAATCAAAATCTTTCGATGCTTGGCGAACAGTTGGGCCTGCAAAGTAAGCTGCTTCTAGTAACACGGTCGTCGTTTCTTCCGATACTTCGGAGTCAGCTCCACCCATAACACCCGCTAATGCTACAGGTACTTCTCCATTCGTGATCACAAGATGTTCATTCGTTAATGTGCGTTCCTGATCATCTAATGTAACAAATTTTTCCCCTTCTTTTGCCATTCTTACGACTACTTCGTTGGATCCGAATTTATCATAATCAAAAGCGTGAAGTGGCTGTCCGTATTCTAATAAAACATAATTTGTAATATCTACCACATTGTTAATCGGTCTGATTCCCGCTGCCATCAAACAATTTCGCATCCATAGAGGGGACGGCCCGACTTTTATATCTTTTGCAACAAACGCTCCATAATAAGGGTTCTCTTCAATTGCTTCCACTTTTACTGTTACAGCATCTGACACATTGTCCTCAACTGTATGATAATTCGTATGTGGCAACCGGATCGGCACATCCAAGATAGCTGCAACTTCATAAGCAACCCCCAGCATGCTTAAGGCATCAGATCGGTTCGGAGTTAATCCTAATTCCATAATAACATCATCTAAATTCAGCAATGACGTTACATCTGTACCAACTTCTGCATCCTCTGGAAAAACGAAAATACCAGTAGTGAACTCTTTCGGTACATATTTTTCCTCTACCCCAAGCTCTTGCATGGAGCAGATCATTCCATTAGATTCAATACCACGTAATTTAGCTTTTTTGATTTTGAAGTTTCCAGGCAGAACAGCACCTGGTTTAGCTACAGCTACTTTTTGGCCAGCTCTAATATTCGGTGCACCACAAATAATTTGTAATGTTTCGTCACCTACGTTCACTTGGCATACATTCAATTTATCTGCGTTGGAATGTTGTTCACAGCTTTCCACATAGCCGACCACTACATTATTTGCTGGTGTCGCGAAATTTTCTAATCCTTCTACTTCAATCCCTGACTTCGTAATGCGTTCTGCTAAATCTTCATAGCTTAACTGATCTATATCGACATAATTTTTTAACCAATTTAATGATACTAACATGCTTTCTCGTCCTCCTTATGCTTGATGGTACTGTTTCAAGAATCGAATGTCGTTCGTATAGAAATGACGTATATCATCGACACCATATTTCAGCATAGCAATTCGTTCTGGTCCCATACCGAAGGCAAATCCGCTATACTCTTTTGGATCATAACCAGCCATTTCTAATACACGAGGATGTACCATACCAGCTCCTAGAATTTCAATCCATCCTGTTTGTTTACAAACACTGCACCCATCCCCATTACAAACCTTACAGGAAATGTCCATTTCAACCGATGGCTCTGTGAAAGGGAAGAAACTAGGGCGTAAACGGATTTGACGATCTTCTCCAAACATTTGTTTAGCAAAGCGGTCTAATACCCCTTTCAAATCGCTCATACGCACATTACGATCCACATACAATCCTTCTATTTGGGTGAATTGGTGAGAATGCGTTGCGTCATCCGTATCACGACGGTACACTTTACCAGGACAAATCATCTTAACCGGACGTTCACCTTTAATCATATTCATCGTTCGTGCCTGCACTGGTGATGTATGCGTACGCAGTAAGATATCTTCAGTAATATAGAAAGAGTCCTGCATATCTCGTGCTGGGTGACCTTTCGGTAAGTTTAGTGCTTCGAAATTGTAGTAATCTGTTTCTACTTCAGGACCTTCACGAACTTCAAATCCCATACCGATAAAAAGGTCTTCAATTTCTTCGACTATACTCGTTAACAAATGCTTGCCACCAGTTGGTACAGGACGCCCTGGCAATGACACATCAATGGTTTCTTCTGCTAGTTGTTTTTCTAACTCTTCCGCTTCCATTGCTGTTTTCTTTTCATCTAATGCATTTGCAATATTGCCACGAACCGTATTGGCTAATTCACCAATGACAGGTCTCTCTTCTTTTGATAACTTCCCCATGCCTCTTAATACTTCTGTAATGGGACCTTTTTTACCTAAATACGCAACACGCACATCTTGCAATGCTTGCAGTGATGTTGCTTCATCTACTTTCTTTAATGCTTCTTGTTCCAAGGCTTGCAATTGTTCTTTCATATTTGGAACCTCCTTTTTAATTTCAAAAACAAATAAAAAAAGCCCCATCCCTATAAAAGGGACGAGACTGTATGTATCGCGGTACCACCCTTGTTGATACAGCAAATCAAGCTATATCCACCTCAGTAATCAGATAACGGTTTTCCCGGAACACCTTTACTTGCTCGAAGCAAGGTCCAAGTGTCAGCTCCAGAGTGAATATTCAATATGTACTCGCCAGAAACACTTCCAGTCCACGGTGCTTCCTCCCTATAAACGATTCATGACATATCTACTGACTCTTTCGTCGCTTTTTATAATTGTTTTTACTTAATATAGTATAAGCAAGCTTGCAGCGGGATGCAAGTCCTTGTTCTTTTTTCTTTAAAAAATTTAAGCTTTTTTTACGGTAGCATACATAAGCACTGCTGCAGCAATACTGACATTTAATGATTCCGCCTTGCCATAAATCGGGATCTTTACATTTTGATCGGCTTGTTCCATTATTTCCGGAGAAACACCATCTCCCTCATTTCCAACAATAATAGCTACCTTATCAGGGATGGCTAAATCATGATAATATGCAGCATTGCTTAAGCCGGTAGACCAAACCGTTACACCTTGTTGCTGTAGTTGATCGATGCTGTCTTTCAAATTCGCTTGATAAATATCCATATGAAAAAGGGAGCCTTGCGTAGCACGAATTACCTTATCATTGTACAAATCAACGGTCCCGTCTCCTAGAATGACTGCATCAAACCCTGCTGCATCCGCTGTGCGAATCATTGTTCCGACATTTCCCGGATCCTGAACTCTGTCAATAAGCAATGCTCGGGATATCTTAGCACTATTTATTTCTTTCTTGTGAACGACAGCCAATACACCCTGTGGATTCTTTGTCTCCGTTATCGCCATCATGACATTGTCTGTCACTTCATGCAGCGTACATTGTTTCCAATCCGTTTCTATATCGGATCCTGTTTGATAAATAATCTCTTCTATTTTCCAATCGCTTTTAATCGCTTCCTCGATTAAATGATACCCTTCTATGAGGAATTTTCCTTCCATATCTCGCTCTTTTTTCTTTTTTAGTTTGCGCCAGCTTTTTACTTTTTCATTTTTCACAGATGTTAACATGTCTACTTCATTCCTCTTCTTTAATTGCTTCTATCATACATATTATGACACATTCAGGTCAAACTAAAATGAAATAATGAGAGAAAATGGGGTGAAAAAGATGGATTTGAATTTGCGTAAAGCAATTATTTCCAATGTAACCGGAAATAATGCCAACCAATTAGAAGCTACAATCGTCGACGCCATCCAAAGTGGCGAAGAAAAAATGTTACCTGGCCTTGGTGTTTTATTTGAATTATATTGGCAACATGCAGAAGAACAAGAAAAAACAGAAGTACTGCAAGCTCTAGAAGAAGCAGTTAGTCAAAAATAACAAGAAAACGTCGCAGTTCACGAAGAGCTGCGACGTTTTTGCTTGCACGTTAGGAAGTATAAAATTTTAGCATAGAAGCAGTTCGACGTAGTGAAATTTTAAAATGTACCAAGAATAAGAAAAAAATACGGCACTCGCTAATGGACGAGGCGAATGCCGAATTTTTCTAATCAGTCAAGCAGTTAAGCTGTATTGCCATATGGTCATTTTGAAATAGTTTTTCTGCATAGCAAAGCTAGTCACAGTCACCTGCTGCAGTGCTTAGCATTAGATCATTACAATTCCCACATTACTTCTTACAAAATCGATTGCTTTTTCTAATGATTAAAGGTATAGTGAACGTAGTTATATCTTACTAAAAGGGAGATTATATCATTGAACGTTCAATCATTCTATCCACTCATACAGATGCAGGCTATGTCTACGATAACCGGTACAGGTAATAGTACTTCTTCCTCATCCGATTTCTCGCAGCTCCTCCAATCTGTTATGAATGATTCCGTACAAGCCTATACGACTAATAACCAGATTCCAGCTGAACAATTTTTAAATGCTACTGCTACAAGTCAATCCATTCGTGATATGTTAGCAATCAACGTGGAAAACAATATATCAACTAAGCAACCGAACCAAGACATACAATCGATTATAGAACAAGCTGCCGCTACCTTTAATATCGATGCAAAATTAATTGATGCGGTAGTTCAAACGGAATCAAATTATAATCCGGATGCTGTCAGCCAGGCAGGTGCGCAAGGGTTAATGCAATTGATGCCTGGAACTGCAAGCGGTCTAGGTGTGACAAATGCATTTAATCCAACAGAAAATATTTTTGGCGGCACGCAATATTTAAAGAACATGCTGGATCGATATGATGGCAACAAATCACTTGCATTAGCTGCTTACAATGCCGGCCCTGGAAATGTTGATAAATATCAAGGAATCCCACCTTTCGCTGAAACACAAGCATATGTCAAGAAAGTTCTTGGAAGTTACTTAGCATAACGAAAAGCTAGTAAGACTCTGGAATAACAATATATAATAAATGAAAAGCCGAACATAATATGAATTCTTTTCAAAGAGAAGATTCATGTTATATTCGGCTTTTTTCCTACGCTGTATGGATATACTGCGAAGTAACTTTAATTCAGATAGTGACAAAGCAGGAATCAAATAATTAGGAGAACTCTTTATTCCAAGTGGATCATTTTGACATTTTTAATATACTAAGCAAAGCTCCGGAAATAGGCTCCCCGTCCTATGGGAGTCTCCGCCTATTTCCCACGCTTGAGGGAAGTGCTACAACTTATGTAACAACAAAAAGCAGTCGTGCTAGGAAATGGATTTCATCAATTAAGGTGTAAGTCTTGCAGATTGTACTTCATATCCTAGCTCTCGCATAAATTGTGGAGCTATACATCAGCGTAGGCCAACCACGGAGACTCCCGCGGGATTGTGCAGGTGCTGGAGATCCACTTTGTCTGCACCTGCGTCTACTAGTAACGCTTCGAAGTAGGCTTTCTCGGTGCAAGGCAGCAGTGAAGTAATTCGTGTAGTTGCCTAGCTCCAGCCGTGCCCCGCAGGACGCGGAGTGGTTGGACGGAGCGGTATCCAAGCACAAACGCTATTTCAAAATGGACTCAAAGCATAAAGTTAATGAAGCCTAACCAAATTTTCTTTACTGCGCAGTTTCCTTCTACTATATTGCTCAATCATGTTGTTGCATTCACGCGTCTAACATGTCCCAGCCTTTTTTCATTATGATTCATTTCTTTTTCGTCTAGTTACAAGATAAGCAGTTGCTCCGATACAAAGTAAACCAATTCCCGCTAACATCCAGCTGTACATTCCTGTCGCTGTATCTGGCAGACTATGTTCTTTCTCATCATCCGTCGGAGTAGCTGCTTCCTCTTCAGTGGAATTATTTTTATTAGAGTCTTGTCCTTCCTCTTCATCCTGAGAAGTGTCCTCCGTCACTGTTTCTTCTTCATTTTCTTCTTCGGTAGTACCTTCATCTGTTCCTTCTTCTTCTGTTTCATCATCGCCGTTATTACTCGTTGACAATTCAAAAGTACCTTCTGCAAGATAATTTGTTACTTGATCTTGACTAAGCACCTGATTATTATAGATATACACTTCATCCATTAAACCTTGAAATGGTGTGTCCCAATAATTTACTCCCAATCCAAATTCCGCATCCAGTTTCGTAAATACATCAGGAAACTTTGGCATTTCGGATACTTTTTCACCATTGATATAAATGGTTAATGCACCTTGATCGACTGTAAAAACTACATGACTCCATTCATCAAGTGGTATTTGCATTCCCGTTGAACCATCAAACCACTCTTCACCTGACCATAACAACGTTTCATCTCCAAAGCCGTTCGGCAAAAGGCTAACCCAGCTGTTATTTGCTGACGCACCGAAGAAAGAGGTCGTATACCCTGATAAGTCACTCGGTTTTAACCATAACGCAACGGAATACGAATAACTGTTAATCAAACCATCAGGCAGCTTAACACCTGATTCGCCATCAAACTTGGCTGCTTTACCGGATTGACCTTCCACAAAATCAATTGTACCACCTGTATTGTTCAATCGATTACCTGTTAACGTTCCATCTTCAACATTCCCGGTACTATCACTTAAATTATCTTCAAAGTTATAATGCGCCACCAGCCCTTTAAATGTTTCTGGCAGGACGGTTAACTCAAATGCCTTTTCCTGGCTAGCTTCCCCTTTCTTCAAATGGGCAGTTAATGTAACTGCTATAGGCGCTTCTCCAAAAGCAGGTCGCTGAATTTCGCCATCATTATTCACTACTTCCTGATTAGAGGATTCCCAAGAAATTGTGACTCCTTGTTCACCTTCTTTTGGAAGCGTGAGATCTTTCATGATATTGTCAGCATTATCAATTGTTAGATCCCCTGCTACAATATCAACAATCTCCTGATCAGAAAATTGACTCACAGCAGACTTAGCACCCCAAGCGCTTAATCCATTTCCAACGACTGTCGTGAACGTAATTGACTCCTTCTGAGCAACAGGATCCCATTGTTTCAGCACCACACCCTGATAGGAATTATTTTCTACAGTAAGTGTTATATTACTACCATCTAAATTCCATGTACCATTCACATCACCGCTAATGGAATGATCTTCATTTAATTCGATGGGAACAGACTCATCTATTACATTACCTATTTCGGATGAGTAATTAATAAATTTATAACTGCCTGCAAGTTCCTCTTCTGTCACACTCGCCAGCGATTCTTCACTGTAACGGAACGGTGCAACGACAGGCCAGCCCTGTTCATTCATAAAAATTTGATGTACTCTTATTTCATGCGTTTCCCCTCTGCTAGGAAAGCGTGTATGAAAAATCAAATATTGCTCTCCGGTTTCTTCATCTACATAGACGGAATTATGCCCAGGAGACTTATATCCAGTTGGGTTACCGGATTCTCCGAAATTCTTTTTAAATAAATGATTACCAATTAATTTCGTGCCTGTAGGTGCAATCGATTCATCGTCATAAAATGTTCCCTCTTGCCCTTTTACATCAATCATCTGATTTCCCTGGATATCTGTGTAAGGACCGTCTGGATTTTCAGAACGTGCTACGCGAACATTGTAGCCGCCGTCCGAGGCAAGCCCACCATAAGATAAATATAAGTAGTAATAGTCAGTCTGTTCGTTATAAACTATATATGGCGCTTCGATTCGACTATGATTTCCTCCAAGTAATTTCTTACCATACCCTTGACCCTCTTTAGGAAAACCTGTCTCCGGATCTAATTCAAGAATAAAAATACCACCAGAATAAGACCCATAAACCATCCATAGCTTTCCGTCCTCATCATAAAAAACATCAGGATCAACTACATTCGGTTGTTTAGTAGCATCATAAACTTCAGGATAATGTTGATCATCATAAGGAGTTCCATCAATTGTAGCTGATTCTTCTTCTGTCATGCCTGATCGTAGTATCAGACCTAAATCTTCATACGGGCCATCAACACTATCAGATACAGCTATCCCCATCGCGGACCTTGGGGAGGAACCTTCACAAGCATTATAATACATGTAATACTTGCCGTCTTTTTTTAGTTTAATAACATCAGGAGCCCATAATGTGTCCGACTGTGCCCAGGATAATGCCTCTTCTAATTCAACTGTTACATCATTAAATAACGAGTTAGCAGGTGTAACACCATCGCCTTCTATCAACTCCCAATTCATCAAATCTGGTGTTTTAGCTGCAGCAAGATGCGAGCCAAATACATAAAATTGATTATTGGCAAAAATGACAGACGGATCGTGAACAGATGCATTGGTATAACTTGGAGGTGCCTCTTCTTCAGCTGCCTGTACCGGAATCACCAGCAACACAAAAATTAATAATAACATTACTATTTTTCTCATACACTAACCTCCTCTAATATGAATAACTCATACATATATAAAGCGATTACATTTCAAATTTTATTTTATGTAATTATCTATTCATTTAAATTATCGCCTCCAATAAATTAACTATTATAATAATCTCTTTTAAAAAACAAAACTTAAATATATGTATAAGTTAACTAATTAAACTTTACTATATTTTGAAAGCTCTTACAAGAAGGAAGTGATATGAATTTCTCTAGATTTAATCCTTGCGGTATTTAGATAACAGACATCCAAAGAATCAATTAAAAAACCAAATACAACACAAAATAGCATCAAAGCGTGTTTCGTGCTATATTCGGCTGCTTCTTGCATAGTATGAATATACTGCGCAGTAAGTGACTTTGTATTGTTACATTTGGTTTGTAATAATAATTTTCCAATACTACTTATTTAAATACCAATCTAGTTACAGATATGGAATCAGCAGCAACTGGTTCCATATACTTATTTTAAAGTCGATTCATTCGTCGATATAGGTCCTTCCTAAGTAATGGCGAGAGGATGATTTCGTTATGGATTTGCCTTTTGTGTAGGACGTTTATAAAGAATGACCCAAACATATGGGCGAACCCGCTGGATTATAACACCCGTGATTAATGCATTTAGCAATGTTCCAATACCAATAGCACCATTGAAGAAGAAAGCAATAATTATTAATAGAATACTAATGATCGCCCGTGACCAACTAAAAGACCAACTTGTTTTATCTGTTAAAATAACCATCGAACGGTCCATAGGATTTGGTGCAAAATTTGATTCTAAATAAATAGCAATACCTATTCCACTAAAAAGAATACCTAGTAATACTAATAAAACTTGTTCTACTAAATAATCAGGTATTAACCATTCTCCAAATAACAAAAGCCACGTATCAATGCCAACTCCTGTAATAAGGGAGGTTAATATAGCTAAAAGTTCTGGTCTTGCTTTTAAAGCTACTGCATTAAGCAAAACTATAGCAGACCCAACAACGATTTCCCAACTACCTATGGTTAATCCAAATGTTCGATATAAACCAACAAGTAATGCATCAAATGGTGAAGTGCCTAATTGGGATTGAATTGTGAGAGTAATTCCTAGTGTTAATATGGAAATCCCAATAAAATATATCAGAAATGATTTACCGATTTTTCTCATTTATTTCCCCCGTTTTCATAATCATATAATGCTAATTTATATATTATCATCCTCAAACATTCTCCATTGAAGGTTTACATAAGCCATATGTCCAGTTATAAAGTATTCATCCCCATGTTTATGTAACTCCAAAGATAAATGAGTAGAAATAGGTTTCCCCTTTTTTGTTGTTACAACTGTTCCGAAAGCGTTCATTATTTGGAATAATCATTTTCTCTTTTAATAAAAGGATAAACATTTTTTCCTTTCTCCGTTGGAAAGAGCTTCTTAATTTTTTTTATTTTCATCTTCTTGCTTTTCAATAAAGCCATTAATTTCAAGTTTATTTATAACACGAGCTGCTGTTGTACGATCTACTTTTATCATCTCAGCCAACTTTTCTTGGATAATTGCTGGGTTTTCACATATTCGTACAATGTATAGATACTGTCCTTTTGTAAGGTCATATTTTTTAAATTCTATATTACTTATAGAATCTAATGCCCTTGCTATCATTCTAATTTCACGTAGAATTCCCTTCATAATTAACTACTCACTATGTTTTGTTGCAAATACAACAAAAATGTAATGTGCTAAACATAACTTATTTTTGTTGAATTTGCAACAAAATAACAATGATAGATTTCATTTTTAGTACATTACCAGAATGAGGTAAAAACTATTCTTACGAGAATGGTTTTTACCTCTTATTCAACATAACTGTACATTGTTTAATTATGATTCCAATCATTTAACACAAAAGGAACTGCCACGTCGACAACTCCTTATTGAATATTTGCCCTCGGTATTTTAAGTGCAGCAATTCACAAAAATATTACATAATTAGATAAATATGATAGTAATCAGTCTAAAATATTACCTAATGGACTCCTACACCCCCCCATTGGAATACCCTTTTGATTAATATTTTTTTTAATATTCACAATAGCATTTCCTTGATAAATTTGCTTCAAAATATTTTCCGTTTTTACGCTTTCTTGTTTACTTACTTTTTGTTTCATAAGAATTTTTTGAAACCATTGACTAATTTCTGTCGGTGAAACATTCCCAGCAATAGAAGAAAGACGATCATATCCATGTAATACTTTTTCTTCTAAATCCACTTCTCCACCAGCATAAAAATAAACATCATTTCTATGCATATCATTTTTTATTCGTTCAACTTTTTCTTTGTTTCCAGCATCTTTTATTCCAACCATTAAGTCTATTTTACTTAATTGAATAATACTCTTCTCTGATAAATCAAATCCAGTTCTTTTTGGATTATTATATAAAATTGTAGGTTTATTACTAAGGTCAATAATCCGCTTTGTGTAAACGAATGCTTCTTCTTGTGTCGGTATAACATACGGTGGATACCCAAGCATGATACCTGATATTCTTGTGTGACGAATCTTTTCAGCTAATTCCTCTGCTTCTTTCTGTCTAATTGAAGCTACCCCAAATATAATTTCCATATTACTAATGAGTTCTTCTTCCAATTCTAAACCGTTTATTATTTCAATTTTCTCTTGGAGGTTTAGACTATGCTGCTCTCCAGTAGTTCCAGAAACAAGAACAGATTTTACTCCTTGTTTATACAAATCTTTTATATGACTTATTGTTCCTTGAATATTTAAAGATTCATCTTCAAAAAAAGCTGTTGGCACAGCAATATGAACTTTTTCTGTCAGCATTATGTTATCCCCTTTATCCTTTTTATCTACTTAAAATAAAGCTTCGTTACTTTAAGTACAATAGTTCACAAAATAATTATATTTTAACATAAATATCCAATTAGAGGATCGTTATGTTCCTTCACAATCATACTTTATTTGCTGCGTAGTATCAGTCTAATGCGTATTGCTTTTATGCAATTAGAATGGTTTTTTTATAGCTGAACTGTTCGTTTACTTGCTATCATATTTCATATATATCAAATAATCGATACCGCTTTTCTTACTATGTTTAGGTTTTATCCGTTTAAATTCTTTGAATCCTAACTGCTGATAAAGCTGGATGGCTCTTAAGTTCACGTTGGCAACTTCCAGAATATACTGTTGGTAAGGAGAGAGTTTCTGCACATATTGTAATAGAGCAGTCGCAATACCTTTTTTTCTATACGCAGAGGCGGTGGCGACAAACTCTACAGATGCAAGTTTTGAACCTGTAAGTACAGGCTGCTTCTCAAATTCTGGTTTTAGGAATTTATATGCTATCATTCCTTTGAACAGGCCTAAATGTTTCATTATCTTCCTCTTATCTAAAGTGACAGATTGCTCAAAGCTATCCGTACAGGCTGTTATCCCTGCCATTTCACCTTCAACTAGTGCACAATAAAAAACGTTTAGATTAAACATATGTTCCAACGCTTGTGCTAATCTTTGCTTATCCTGTGTAAAAAACGTCAGTTCATGTCCAAAACCATCGACAAAAATTTCACTTATTCGCTTCCTGTACACCTCGCCCAGATCGCTAGCTCGAACAATTTCTATAGACATATTACCATCCTTCCACTATCAAACGTGCATGTTCAATAGGATTACTGCTGTGACTCCGCTTATTCCCATTCTGGACTATTGAAAAAAGGATAGGTAAAGTAGCTTCACCTATCCTTTCCTTTTGCCTATCCAATTACGAAAATGTAATGGTATCGACAGTATTTCTATCTAATTTCTTAATAACTTCCACGATCAGTTTCACAGCATTTTCAAAATCATCCTGATGCAGAATTGCCGCATGCGTATGAATATAGCGCGTTGCAATTGTAATGGACAATGCTGGTACACCGTTAGCTGTAACATGGATGGAACCGGAATCCGTTCCTCCACCAGCCATGGATGAATACTGGTAAGGGATATTATGCTGTTCCGCTGTATCTACAACAAAATCTCGTAAACCTTTATGCGATACCATGGAAGCATCATATAAAATGATTTGTGGTCCATCCCCGATCTTACTGTCTGCCTCTTTGTCAGACACACCTGGTGTATCTCCTGCGATACCTACATCAACGGCAAAACCGATATCCGGTTCTATCGCATTTGAGGAAGTCTTTGCACCACGTAAGCCTACTTCTTCCTGTACAGTTGCAACACCGTAAACACGGTTTGGATGTTGTTCATCCTTCAACTGACGCAATACTTCGATAGCGATTGCACAACCAATGCGGTTATCCCAAGCTTTTGCCAATAATAATTTCTCATTTTTCATTTGGGTAAATTCGAAATATGGAACAACTGAATCTCCTGGTTTCACACCGAATTCCTGTGCTTCCTCTCGGCTGGATGCACCAATATCAATAAACATATCCTTAATCTCTACTGGTTTCTTACGTGCTTCCGCTGATAAAATATGCGGTGGTTTTGAACCAATAATACCTGTAACATCTCCTGTTTTAGTTAAAACCGTTACACGTTGAGCAAGCATTACCTGGCTCCACCAGCCACCTACTGTTTGAAAATAAATAAAACCTTTGTCATCGATCCGGGTAACCATGAAGCCAACTTCATCAAGGTGACCTGCTACCATTACCTTCGGCCCATTGGCATCGCCATTCTTTTCAGCGATAAGACTGCCAAGATGATCCGTATACACTTTATCAGCGTATGGACTGATCCATTTTTTCATCACTTCACGAGCCTCTTTCTCATCACCAGGTACTGATCTCGCATCCGTTAATTCCTGTAACATTTTTAATTGTTCATTCGTTGACATGTAATGACCCTCCTCTGATTAATAGCCTTGATTCTGACGCTCAAAGTTTACCTTATTCTTGTCCATATAAGCATTTTTTATATCTTCTGCCGTAAAACCTAATGCTTCTCCAAGCGTTATATATGTATTAAATACTTGATGATATACCTTGATAGAAGGTGTATCTTTGAGCGTTGAAACAGCATGATATACTTCTAGAAATAATGCCGGCAATTCATGGTCTTGTCCTTCTGGCTTGGACTCATACTGTTCCAAACCGAGTTCCAATCCTAAAGATAAAATGAAATGAATGCCATCCACATATTCTTCTAAAATCACTTGTTTATCACTTGGCGGTTTGACACTCCAATACTTAAAGCATCTTGTTTCATTCGCTAACTCACCAACTTCCACAAGCAGCGCTAAAATCTTTTTATCGAATACATTTTCGTTTTTCAATTCATGTTGTGATAAAATGTAATTATCTAACTGTTGTTGCATGTCAAAAAGTGTCTGCCAATTCATTTTATTCTCCCTTTTACATTTGGATTCATTATTATTATAGCACGATTTCATTATTTTTTTGAAACCAAAGCTATTTACATACGTATTACTAGTAAGAAGTCTTCTAAGTTAGGAGTTGGACATGATGATCGTCATTTTATTTCGCTTGTTAGTTATTATCGCAATGATTGTACTCATTTATACGGCATATCAATATCTCGTGAATCCAAAGCGCAAGCTGGAAGTTGCAGAGGAAAAGAAGGAATTCTACTTTCTGGATTTCAATGATAATATAAAAAAGAATTTCTTTATTACGTATAAAGGATTTTTATTCGAAGGGGAAAAATATCTCGGAGCGACAGAAGATGCTTTTGAAGTCATCAACATTGTGATGCATACGAAAAGCCCGGAAAAGTTAAAAGGATTTGAGCGTAAGGATATTTATTTCCTTGAAGAAGAAATTCTGATTCGATATCCTCACGCTGAGATCGAGTGGAAATATCCGATTAATAAACTTCAGCTGAAATAAACAGCTTCACGAGACCGGCTTTTCTTGAAAAAATGTATGCCATTTAATAATAACTTGCTTTTTGCGAACGAAATAAGCAAGTATTATAATGGTACAGACTAACGGTATCGCATAATATACGGATATTTCCTGTATGGTTCTCCCTAATGTAGTATAAAAAATGGCAACAGGAATAACGGTAAATAAGGTTGTGCGCAGATAAGCCGTAAAACTGACTGATTTCTGATAGATACAAAATGACATTAGGTGAAAATGTATAAATGGCAACATGCGTAACAGCATAATTTGTACGGTATTAAGGGAAAGTTGATCTCCTAGCAAGCGCTTCTCTAACTTTTTGCAACGCGCTTCTATTGCAGGTAAAAGATGAATGATCATATAGAAAATCACGCTCGAAATTACTAAACCAATAATGGAGTATATGGTACCTGCCCACAAACCGAACAACAGACCACCTGTTATACATAAGAGCAATACCGGAATAAACAATAATGGTCGTAAGATATGCATCATGATGAACAGCACCGGTGCCACAAATGCATAGCTTTCCATCACCTTTAATTGGCTAATCATTTCGATCGGTATCATGATCCTCATCTCCTTCATTGAAGTATATGACAAGAGACGAGCTGTTATGACATCAGCGTTACATAAAGTAGAGCAACACTGCGATCTGGATTGCTATGATTAGAGGCAGACCTATTACGAAAGTACGGTGCTGTGTTTTATGTCGAAACATATACATCCCAAACGTGGCTCCACAGGCCCCTCCTGCAATCGCCAATAACCATATTCTCTTCTCCGGAATCCTCCATTTGTGCTGGCGTGCCTTCTGTTTGTCCATCCACATCGTAAAAAACGCTACAAGGTTGATAATCATTAAATAAATATACAAAGCTAATTCTCCCCTCCGGTTATA
Source organism: Gracilibacillus salinarum (assembly GCF_022919575.1). Taxonomy (NCBI): domain Bacteria; kingdom Bacillati; phylum Bacillota; class Bacilli; order Caryophanales; family Bacillaceae; genus Gracilibacillus; species Gracilibacillus salinarum. The sequence goes on from NZ_CP095071.1 coordinate 996,986, forward strand.
TCCTAACCAGGACGCCATCCTCTCACAGCATGCGACATTTGCAAAATAATATATGGTTGCTATATGCATAAGAAAAAACGGGCATAAACCACCCGGTCCTAAATGACTTCATTAATAAACAACTTCCTATAATATGGATTATGTAAACAAAGGCTGTATTGCAGAATGGTCATTTTGATATAATTTATCTGCTTAGCAAAGCTCCAGAAATAGGCTCCGCGTCCTGTGGGCACGGCTTCAGCTAGGCTGCTACTTGTAAATGCTTCTTTGCAGCCTTGTGCCGAGGAAGCTTACTTCAAAGCTATGCTTGCAGACACAGGCACAAATGAAGTGGATCTTCAGCTCGCGCTGATTCCACGGGAGTCTCCGCCTATTTCCTACGCTTGAGGGAAGTGCTACAACCAATGGAACAGCAAAAAGCAGTGGTTCTTGGTATTTTTCAATAGCTATTATATATGCATGAAATCAATATGCTAGCTCTGACAAAAATTGTAGAGTCCCAATTCTAGCGTAGGCCAACCACGTAGACTCCCGCGGGACAGGCAGGCGCTGAAGATCCACTTTGTGAAGTGTCCTTCTTCACAAAGTTAGCTTCAGCCGTGCCCCGCAGGACGCGAAGTGGTTGGCCGGAGCGGTATTCCAGCACATAAAAAATCTCAATATAGATGCTTGGCTAGTAGTGCTTAGTTTACATAATCCATATTATAGGAATTCATCTTTTCGTTCAATATGATTACTTGCTAGGACTGTACTGATATAATGAATGGTTCATTACTGGAACAAAGGCGCAAGCGCCCGTTTAGAGACGTAGCGAGTGGACCGAATCAACTGAGATAAAGGAATCACGGTGAGCTTGCGAATCGATGATGACTTATCGTAGGGCGATTTCGCGAAGTCGCCTAGTCTCTGGGCGCTGGAGCCGGACGTGGCCGTTTCTGTCAGCGAACATCATATAGCCCAAAATTTATTCTTTCTTGACCTGGCAAAAAAACGGATAGCTCCTGTTCAGAACTATCCGTCAAACTTTTCAACTTATTTTAAAGCAGATTTTGCTTGATCTGCTAATTGAGCAAATGCTTTTTCGTCGTTGATTGCTAAATCAGCTAGCATTTTACGGTTTACTTCTACACCCGCAAGTTTTAATCCGTGCATGAAACGGCTGTAAGAAAGGTCATTCAAACGTGCTGCCGCGTTAATACGAGAAATCCAAAGTTTACGGAAATCACGTTTTTTCTGACGACGGTCACGGTAAGCATACTGACCTGATTTCATTACTTGTTGTTTTGCTGTTTTAAACAACGAATGCTTAGCACCATAATAACCTTTAGCTAATTTTAATATACGTTTACGACGTTTACGTGTAACTGTTCCACCTTTAACACGTGCCATAATAATTCCCTCCTAAAATCGATCAAATCTGTTGTAGTTTTAATGTCTGTTCAAAATCTAACTTATTTCGGTAACATTTGTTTGATACGTTTGTAATCCCCTGCTGATACAAGAGCAGATTTACGTAATTTACGTTTTTGCTTTTGAGATTTGTTAGCAAATAAGTGACTAGTATAAGCGTGAGAACGTTTTACCTTCCCACTACCTGTTTTTCTCATTCTTTTAGCAGTTCCGCTGTGTGATTTCATTTTTGGCATTGTAACTCTTCCTCCTTGAAACTAGAATCTATTTAACTGTCGCCTTCTTAGCGCGTTATTATTTTTCGTTTACAGGCGCAAGCATCAAGAACATACTGCGGCCTTCCATTTTGGCTTTTTGTTCCACCGTAGAAAGGTCTTTGCATTCTTCTGCCATACGTTCTAATACTTTCTGACCTAATTCTTTATGGGTAATCGCACGCCCACGGAAGCGAATAGAGACTTTAACTTTGTCCCCTTTAGATAAGAATTTACGTGCATTACGAAGCTTCGTATTAAAGTCATGCTCTTCAATACCAGGACTAAGACGTACTTCTTTGACGTTAATGACTTTTTGTTTCTTACGAGCTTCTTTCTCTTTCTTTTGCTGCTCAAAACGGTATTTACCGTAATCCATGATCCGGCATACTGGTGGTTTTGCCTTTGGCGCAACCAATACTAGATCTAAATTTCTTGTTTGAGCAATGTCTAGCGCTTCTTGGCGAGATTTAACTCCTAATTGATCCCCATTTGAATCAATGAGACGAACCTCGCGTGCCCGAATACTCTCATTGACGTTCATATCTTTGCTAATAATCAGCCACCTCCGAAATATAATCAAAGCGTAATGAAACATGACCATTGACAAGTTAAAGATTTTCACAAAAAAAGTGTCGGTACACATACGGCACCCACACATCCTGTTATTTCATTACAATAAAGTCGGATATCATACCTGTCAACTACAATTTGTGTCAATCAGGTGAGAAGCGGGTGCTTCTACTTGTCTTTTCTGATCATATTTAATTTACCTAAACTATCTTAGCATCCATTTAGAAGTTTGTCAACAACTCGTTACATTTTTGTTCTTAAATTAGATTTTATTCTGTCAACCGGCTATTCTTTAGTTATAAAAAATGCATCCTCCTCGTCGGAAGATGCATTTTTGTTTATTTCTTACGCAACACTTTCTGCTGGATTTCATCAAGAATCAGTGATTTGAAAGCGTCAAGTTCTAAAGTTTCGGAATCTTGCTCGCCATATCGTCTTACATTCACAGCACCTGCTTCTACTTCCTTATCGCCTACAATTAAGGCGAATGGAATTTTAGCTGTTTGTGCTTCGCGGATTTTATAGCCAATTTTTTCATCTCGCTCGTCTACCTCGACACGAACACCTGCGAACCGTAATTCTTCCTCTACTTTTTTCGCATAATCAGCGTGTGCGTCCGCTGAAACAGGTATAATTCTTGCTTGGTTTGGTGCTAACCAAGTAGGGAACGCTCCTTTGTACTCTTCAATCAGGAAAGCAACAAAACGTTCCATGGTCGACACGACTCCACGGTGAATAACGACCGGACGATGTTCCTTACCATCTTCGCCGATATACGTCAGATCAAATCGTTCCGGTAAATGGAAATCTAATTGCACAGTCGACAATGTTTCGTCTTTACCGAGTGCTGTTTTCACTTGCACATCAAGCTTCGGTCCGTAGAATGCTGCTTCGCCTTCTGCTTCTACATACTCCAGATCCATTTCTTCCATTGTTTCTTTTAACAATGACTGTGCTTTTTCCCACATTTCATCGTTATCAATGTATTTCTCTGTGTCTGCCGGATCACGATAAGATAAACGGAAGTAATAATCATCGATACCGAAATCCTTATATACATTTTTGACAAGCTCTACAACACGGATAAATTCGTCTTTTAATTGGTCAGGACGTGCAAAAATATGGGCATCGTTAAGCGTCATTGCTCTTACACGCTGAAGACCTGCAAGTGCACCGGACATTTCATGGCGATGCATTGTGCCTAATTCTGCAATTCGAACAGGCAGGTTACGATAGCTGTGCAGCTCATTTTTGTACACCATCATGTGGTGAGGACAATTCATTGGACGTAAGATAAGCTCTTCATTATCCATTTCCATAGGTGGGAATATATCATCTTGATAATGATCCCAGTGTCCACTTGTTTTATATAGTTCTTTACTACCTAAAATTGGCGTATATACATGGTTGTAACCCAATCTTTCCTCTAAATCAACAATGTAACGTTCAATCGTACGGCGGATTGTAGCACCATTCGGCAACCATAACGGTAATCCTTGGCCAACTTTTTGCGAAATGGTGAAGATACCTAATTCTTTGCCTAGTTTACGATGGTCACGTTCTTTTGCTTCTTCACGTATACGCAAATAGTCATCAAGCTGGCTCTGCTTTTCGAAAGCAGTCCCATAAATACGCTGAAGCATTTTGTTATTGCTGTCACCTCTCCAGTAAGCACCAGAAATACTTAACAGCTTAAATACTTTTAGTTTACTTGTTTGTGGCACATGAACACCACGACATAAGTCAAAGAATTCTCCTTGCTCATATAACGTGACGGTTTCCCCTTCTGGAATAGCTTCTAATAATTCCAGTTTCAAATCGTCACCAATTTCTTCATAAATCGCTTTTGCTTCTTCTCTCGTAACTTCTTTGCGGACTACTTCCAGATTCTCATCCACAATACGCTTCATTTCTTTCTCGATGCGCGGTAAATCCTCTGGTGTAATCGATACTTCCATATCAATATCATAATAGAATCCATCTTCTATGGTTGGTCCGACACCTAATTTGACATTACTGTACAGACGTTTAATCGCTTGTGCCATTAAATGCGCTGTCGAGTGTCTGGCAATTTCCACGCCATCGTCAGACTTTATTGTTACAATTTCAATAGCACCATCTGTTGCAAGTGGTGTACGTAAATCATAGAATGTACCATCTAATTTGATGGCTAATGCCTGTTTTTTTAATCCTGGTGAAATAGACGCTGCAATGTCTTCACCAGTTGTCCCTTTGTCAAAAGATTTAACATTTCCATCTGGAAACGTAATGTGAATCTGATCCAATGGTAACACACTCCTTTTTTTCCTCAGTTGCTTAGCTTATGACGACAAACAAAAAACGCCCATCCCCCTACTAAAAGTAAAGGGACGAGCGTTAATACCCGTGGTTCCACCCAAATTCCTGCAAATGATTACAGGCGCTTGCTAAATCGATAACGATGATTACTCGCTGCTAATTACTAACATATGTGTTCCTCAGCAGTGCTCAGAGGTGGTAACAGTTTGCGGTCATACAGAAAACTTTCAGCCGTGGTTTCCTTCTCTAATCAAGTAAGCCTTTCAAACTATCTTGTCCTCGTCAAAGCCATTAATACTATTATGCGCTAATTATAACGATTGCTGCAGAAAAAATCAAGACTCTTTTTCCTCAGAGGAGAAAAAAGGAAAGTATTCCACTGGATAAAACGTACAGCGTTCCTGAAAAATTGTCATTATTGTATGAGTTCTTGATTCGAATTGATCTTCGCCATATAAGTAAACATGGTTCGGTGCTAACATAATTAATGGGGATACATCCCATTCTTCTTGCTCCAGTCCGAATATAAATAACGGGAAACGCGTTTTTAATTCTGTGAATTCCTCGATTGTATACTGATCACCGTTATCTTTATGAATAAGAAAATGCTCCCCCTGTAATACATGCACGACATCCACTTCCGGTGTTTTTCGTTTGATGAACTCACGTATGGAATGAATGAAATCCTGATATTCTTCTTCTCTCTTGAACTCGTCAATCGCCATCCCGACCATATCTGTAAGTAAATCGATGTAATGATGAAGCCTAAAATGAATAATCGAATCAAATTGAACATAACTTGAATCAATTTGCATCGAAAAGATCGTGGTCAGTGTATCACGGAGTTCATGCTGATGAATCCTGTCTTCATAAACGGATTCATCTTTCTCAAGTAAGGATCTGGCAATCGCAGTAATACGCTCGATTTCCTCCTGACTTGAAAAATAATATTTTTTTCTTAATATATGCTGAATCATTGCTGTCTCACGGCACTGAATAAATATCCTACTCAGTAATGGCGCTAAATACCGCTTCGCATCGTCCAAAATCATTTCCTGCTGAAGTGAAAGCTGAATTTGATTTTTTTTCGTTCGCTTACGGTTTGCCTTCCAAACACTTTCTTGTTTTGCAAGCTGATAGAACACTTCTGCTTCACTGTCTTGTTCAAAGTATACTTCTAACACATCTCATCACCCTCATCACCATCAAACTGGTATATTATATGGGTGAAAATGAAAAAAAATAACCTCTGTCCTATGATTAGACAGAAGTCATGTTTATTCACTCGATCGAAAACGATGCGATAACTCGATCGGTTTACTTAGTTGTTTAATTCGTTCAATAATACGACCTGCTTTGATTGTTTCCACATCGCCGCGGTTAGAGGTCGACAAATGGTATTCCAATTGTTCCAAATTATAATTAGAAGTAAAGAATACAGGTAATTCCTCCATCATCCGATATTGTAAAATTGCACCCAACACTTCATCGCGGAACCAAGGAGAAATGGATTCAGCCCCGATGTCATCGAACATTAGCACCTGAGCGGTTTTAAATGATTCCAGCTTCTGTTGAAATTGATTATCACCGATTGATGCTTTCATCTCGCGAACGAATTCTGGCATATAAATTATATCCGACTTAATGTAATGCTTTTTCAACTCATTGGCAACGACACCAAGTATATAAGACTTACCTGTTCCAAATGGGCCGTGTAAGTATAAGCCTCTGTGATAATTATTTTTAGAGAAATGCTGGACGAATTCAATTACTTCTTTCACAATTTCCTTCCGTTCATAAGAGGATGCATCCATCTCTTCCAGTTTCGCTTGTTTGATTTGCTTTGGAATATATAAGCTTTGTACGAGCTCTTCTTTCTTCTGTTGTGCTTCTTGATCCAATTTATTATGACATTTTTCATAACGAAGTGAAATATCGTTGCTGTCTACATCCAAATGTGGTGTATAGCCTTTTATTATATTTTTGCATCCTTCGACATTGGGACAATCTGCACAATTTTTAGAAGCTTGCTGATATTCATACAGCTTCATCAAATGCCGGTTAATGTCTTGTTCATCCAATTCGACATGCTCACTTAAAATCGCCTGAATATCCGGGTCATTAATGACACTTTCCCGTTGTTGGGTAAATTGTTGTTTCATTTGTTTATTTTCATTCATCCATTTTTTCATAGCGGACTGGATTGGCTCCATGACGATCACCCTTATTCTTCATTCGCCTGCTGTGCTAGATATTCTGCCAGCATTGCGTCTGCTTCTTTTGCTTTTTGTTCTTTTTCTTGCGATGTTTCCTGCCGCTTCGGTTTTTGTTGTTGTTTTTGCTGCTTGTACCAATCTGGAACAATATCTTTCTTTGTCGATTTGTTCTGGTATCGCTGGTTAGACTTGCCATTAGTTGTCCATTGTTGGTATTTCTTATTTTCCGACTTAGCAAGTGTCATCGCTTGTCTTACTGTTTTAACATTCTTTCTCGACCAGTGACTGGCTATCTTCTCAAGGTAGCTCTTCGTCAATTTCATATCCGTCTTTAACAGCACATAATGAATTAAGACATTCATAACGCCTGGATTCAAGCCTTGATTCGTCATTACATCACTAATAATTTTTAAATCTTGCTGAGAAGCCTGATTACCATCAGCAAGATCTTCTAATAATTGCCGTGGTGATATATGTTCTAACATATCAATAAACTGCTCTTCTTTTGATTTACCGGTATTGTCACTAGGTTCAGCAGCAATTTTCTGTTTATCTGAAGCGACCTGTGTTGGAACAGGTTTATCTGTTGTACGAATTAAATCCATACAGGCTTGTTTAAATTCTTCTATCTGCATTTCATTATGCTCATTAATTGACCATATCAACGCTTTTTCTACATCTTGATTGTGCATATCATATGCTGCATACATCTGATTAATGATTTTTCGGGCATTAGGTGTCAGGATTTGCGTAACAGGCAGCATCCGTTGCTTTAGTATTTGCTCCAGCCATTGAAAGTCGACTTGTTCTCGCATTGGTATATCCGCCTGTTGTTCCTCGGCTTGCAAGGATCGTGGCACCTGCTGTTGATCAACCAGATGAAAAACTTCCTCAAAAGTAGCGGTTGTCTCTTTTCTTGCTGCCGCTTTTTCATCTGATTTCACAAACATTTGCTTGATTTTTTTATATTTATCACTACCTAGCTGGTGATATAATAAGTGACTTAAAAAATCATTAGAGAAGAAGTTGCCCGGTGATTGTGGAGGCTGTATCACATACTGATAGACAACCTGATCTTCATGATCTTGTTCAAATGTCTGCAACAGACCAATCGCTTCAAGCTTTCTTCTTGCTCTGTAAATCCTGTCTAATGGTAAACCGATATAATTCATTAACATGTGATGGGTTTGATATCCAGCATCAAATGTCGATTCGGTATACAACGTCTGATACAACGATAATGCATCTATACCGATAAGCGGCTGATACAAGTGGGTTAACGCGTTGGTATAGGAAAGCGGTAATTCCTGCGAAATGTTGACTATATACAATTCTGATGGTAGTATTTTCCCAATATCGCCGAGCTGCATATACATAGCCCCTTCCTATCCATTACTCATTCTTATCTGATCGGATTAAATCTTTTAACTCGTCTAAAAATACACTAATATCTTTAAATTGGCGATAAACAGAAGCAAATCGTACATAGGCTACTTCGTCTACGTCTGCTAAACGATCCATAACCATTTCACCGATCTCATCACTTTGTACTTCCGATGTACCTCTGTTTCGCAATTCTTTTTCAATTTCTACTGCAATATGTTCTAATTGCTCCAGTGCAACTGGTCTTTTTTCGCATGCACGGATTAAACCGCGCATTAATTTATCACGACTGTATTCCTCCCGTGTTCCCTCTTTCTTTACGACAATCAGCGGCACTTCTTCAATGCGTTCAAATGTCGTAAAACGAAAATTACACGATTCACATTCTCTTCTTCTGCGGATCGAACGACCTTCTTCTATTGGTCTGGAGTCTAATACTTTTGTATTTTTGTATTGGCAATGTGGACATCGCAATCTTTATCATCCTTCGTTCCGTTATTCTTTTGTTCCGACGAAATCTAATTCTTTCTTTATCATGCCATAAAGCTTTGGAATTAATTTATGGCTGTAGCCGAAATCAAAAGGAATTGCTGATTCTGTTGTGGCTGAAATGTCTATCGCTGTACGATAAGGTTTCACCATAATTATTGTCATAATGACAAAGACTTTTCGGCCAGCTTTATAGTTGAAACTAATTTCCCCATGATCTTTAGAAACACCGACAATCTGACATTCCTTCATATTGCGGAATAATGGTTCCAATTTCTCAAATGCTTTATCTTTTGTTGTTTTGAAATAATGTGTTTGTAACGCTGGATCGGAGTGCTTGTCCCGCGTTTCCGAATGATTATTAAAATTCTTATTTAACGTATCTCGAAATGCCATTATTACATACCCCTCATTATGTATTATTATTTACTTTTTATTGTAACATGTTTTTAAAAAGAAAACGATTAATCTTATTCAGGTGGCAGGAGTCATTCCAGCAGAAGTACACATTCACTTGATACATGTTAATAAGCCTGACAGCGTATGTTCGAAATCCCACCCGGTCCTAACAAATTATATACGACTACGTATAATATGGTTTATGTAGATTAGCTGCGTAAATTATTTTGACACAATTCATGTGCTTGAAGATCACTCCTGCAACTGCTCCACGTCCGAAGGGCATGTCTGCAGGCCACTTTGTCTGTGCCTGCGTCTTCAAGTATCGCTTCGACGTCAACTTCTTGGCTCAAAGTTGCAATAAGGTTATTCAAGTAGTAGCAAGCTGAGAGATATTCTCACAGGACGAGGGGGCAATTTTAGGAGCTTTGCTAAGCAGATGAAAAAGAATCTATCAACATTACGACAATGTCAGACAGTTCTACTTGATCCATATTATTAGAAGCTACCTTCCTAGTCAGCATGATACTTCTATGGTTGTACACATATTTTCTTTGCTTGTGTTATGAAAAAGAAAAAACCGAACGGCGTCGAATGAATGATAAACCATTCGATTTTCGTTCGGTTTTTTCTTTAACTTCCACACTTCTTACCAGATAACTATTGTGCTTCTATATTTTTAATTTGAACGGCACCCATACCTCTAGGCACTTCAATCTTTTCGGTTGACTTCGCTTCTAATTGTTCTTCGATATACGCTACTGCTACATTTGGGTCAATAATGTTCCCACAAGTGTAAACGTCAATACTAGCATAACCGTGCTCAGGAAAGCTGTGAATTGTCAAATGTGATTCTGAAATAATTACCACACCACTCACACCAAAAGGTGCAAATTTATGAAAAGCAACTTCTCTCACTTCAGCACCAGCTTTTAGTGCAGCATTGACAAACGTTCGTTCCAAGGTTTCCATATCATTTAATAAATCAATATTACATTCCCATAATTCTGCAATTACGTGTCTTCCCATTGTATCCATGCAATTTATCCCCCTTCATTTCAACAGATTCTTTTAAATAATTATGCTTAAATGCCACGGGGGAAAGTTAGTCCAAAGAGGTCCTAACCCTTTAAGCATTAATCATTTGCCATTATTCAAAAGTCTTTTGTACAAGCTTAACATACACTAAGCAAACTAAGCTAGAAAACTTGTGCAAAAAGATTATATCTACTTTTGTCGATTTTAGCAAGACAAAAATAAATACTTTCTTATTTTTTACAAAACTACTTTAATAATTCCCATTTTTTCAAGATTACTTCTAGTTGTTGTCGCGACGATTCAATCGTACCACTATTATCGATGACAGCATCTGCCAGTTGTTTTTTTTGATGGATATCCATTTGACTGTTCATTCGATCTCTTGCTTGTTCTTCTGTCAACTGATTACGTTCCATTAATCGTTGCAACTGGATAGCTTCTGTTGTAAAAACAACAACATTCTTGTCTGTGAAATAAGTTAAGTCGTTTTCAAATAGAAGAGGAATGTCCATTACGACGTTCTGATAGCCTTCCCTAAGGAGCTTGTCCTTCTTATATTGCATTCGTTTTCTTACCGCTGGGTGAACAATCTCATTCAATAATTGCCTCTTTTTTTCTTCTTTAAATATAATATTTCCGAGCGCTGCACGATTTAAACATCCATCCTCAAGCAATATCTCAGTGCCAAACGCTCTGGTTATGTCCAGCAGAGCTTGCTCTCCAGGCTCTACCACTTCTCTGGAAACAATATCCGCATCAATTACCGGAATATGATAATGATTCGAAAAAAGTTGACTAATGGTTGATTTTCCTGTAGCGATATTTCCTGTTAATCCAATGATCAATTTCGTTCATCCTTTACCTTATTCTATGCTTGTCCATTCGGCAGACAGCCGCCTCACGCGGCCAATACACTAGACTACAATCATCTTCCAAATACCTATGATGACCAATAAACAGCCTGGCAAGAAAGACATTTTCTCCAAGCCTTTACTATTGGCAAAGTACTTCCCGGTGAATACTCCGAGATAAAGGCAAAAAGCTGTAATTAAGCCGACTGCTATAGGGGTAAAAATTGGAGAGGCCCCTATCAGATAAATACCTATCCCTGCCCCAAAAGAGTCTAGTGACAAAGCAACACCAATTAGAAAGGGTTCCATCCCGTTAATGTTACCAGAACGATCAATATCTGCTTCCATAGGTTTTTTTAAAATTTTAATAAGAAAGGGAATCTTTTTCGCCGATTCTTTCTGTATTAATGATGCAATTAAAAAGAGACCTACTAGCGTTAAAATAAACCCACCCGCTAATTCCATCAAGTCGATCGAAATGAAAGAAGCCAATACCGAACCAAACCCCATCGAAATCCCAAAGCATACCGCAACTGTGAACGATATTTTGATTAATTCCTTCGCAGGTAGCGTTAATCCACGCAACCCGTAAGTAAAGGCCACCAGTACGCTATCCATACTGATCGCAAATAGTAATAACGGCAACATCATGTCTCTGATTACTCCTTTTTATCAGGTCATACCTATATAGTATGGTGTAATCACAGACGTGTGAGCAGTTATAGTGGTTGCGGCTGACAGCTTGGGCAATAATGGGTACCTCGGCCATTCACTTTTATTTTTGTAATCGTGTCTTCACAATGATGACACGGTTTATCATTCTGTGCATATACATTTAATTGCTGTTGAAACATGCCAATTTGTCCTTGACTGTTTACATAGGAACGAATCGTTGTTCCACCTTGCTTGACTGCATCCTGTAAAGTAAGGACAGCAGCTTCCTTAATTTTTAATATTTGCTCGGTTGTTAAGCTAACTCCCTTCGTTAAGGGATGGATACCGGCAAGGAATAATGTTTCATCAACATAAATATTGCCTAAACCTGCAATAACCGATTGATCGAGCAATATATTCTTAATATTACGTTCGCTTTTTTGGACTTTTTCTGTAAATTTCATTAATGAGAAATCTGCTTCAAGCGGGTCTTTCGCTAATAAAAGCAATGGTTTTTTCGTTGCTTCCGTACCTTTTTCTTGCAGATGCATTGTACCAAATTTTCGTACATCTCGATAGCGCAAATCGGTACTATCTGTGAAATGAAAAATGACATGAGTATGGTCCATCACTGCTTCTTCAGCAGGATGGACACCATATTTTCCCTCCATACGGAGATGGGACACTAGTACGTACTGATCTAGATCAAATAAAAGAAATTTCCCTTTTCTTCTAATATCCCGGATGGTTTGATGTTGAATGGATTGACCAAATTGGTGACTATCATCTGGTTCCTGAATAATCTTCGGCCACATGACCTCGACTGAATCAATTGTTTTGCCAATGACTAATTGCTTTAATGTTTGTCTTATCGTTTCTACTTCAGGTAATTCCGGCATCGTTGCAACTCCTTATTTCGCATCATACCAAGTATCTCCATATTCGACATCGACTTTGAGAGGTACGCTCAATTCGAGTGCTTGCTCCATGACCTCAACAACCAGATTGGAAATAGTGTCCAGTTCCTCCTCCGGCACTTCTAAAATAAGCTCATCATGGACTTGCAACAGCAGATTCGCCTGGTATTGATCTTCTTTTAAACGTCGATCTAATTCAATCATTGCTAATTTAATAATATCAGCGGCACTTCCTTGAATTGGTGTATTCATAGCTGTTCTTTCTGCAAAGCTTCGCTGATTGAAATTACGACTTGTGATGTCAGGTAAGTATCTTCTTCTGTTCATAATCGTTGTAACATACCCTTGCTGTTTCGCTTCTTGTACAATTTCATCCATATATTCCTGTACGCCTGGATAACTTTCGAGATATCGATTAATGAAGGATTTCGCTTCTTTTCTCGTTATTCCTAAACTTTGTGATAAACCGTAATCACTGATTCCATATACTATACCGAAGTTAACGGCTTTCGCCTGGCGCCTCATATTGGAAGTTACTTCACCTTCTGAAACATGGAAGACATCCATCGCTGTTTGGGTATGGATATCTTTATCCTGTTTAAAGGCAGCTTGTAATTTCTCATCTTTGGCAATATGGGCTAACACACGCAATTCGATTTGAGAGTAATCGGCAGCGATTAACTTCCAACCTTCTTTGGAAGGAATAAAGGCTTGACGTATTTTTCTTCCCTCTTCAATCCGAATTGGTATATTTTGCAGATTGGGATCGATGGAACTGAGTCTGCCCGTCTGTGTCAATGCTTGATTAAAACGAGTGTGTATCTTATTGGAATCTTCATGAATGACTTTAAGTAAACCTGCAATATAGGTAGAATCTAATTTTTTAAGCTGACGATAATGAAGTAACTTATCAATTATCGCATGCTTTCCTTGTAACTGCTCCAATACATCTGCTGCGGTTGAATAACCTGTTTTCGTCTTCTTGATAACAGGTAATTCTAACTCCTCGAACAAAATAGGACCTAATTGCTTCGGTGAATTAATATTAAATTCTTTCCCTGCCAGTTCATAGATATCCTTCTCCAGGTGCGATAACGTCTCCTTTAACTCTTTTCCCATATCGATCAGACGTTGCTTGTCCACCTTCACACCAGTTGCTTCCATCTCGCCTAATACAAGTGCAAGTGGTAATTCTAAATCGATTAAAAGTTCTAATTGCTTGTTTTCCTGCAAAGATTCTTGCATTTGCTTTTTCAGACGGAACAGCATTGTTGTTTTTCGGACAATATGTTCTTGCAGCGCTGATTCATCATCCGGTACACCTTTTTTTGCCCCTTTACCATACACTTCTTCATCAAAGCGGATGTCTTTCTCACCAAACCGGTGACTTATTGCAGGTATATCATGATTATTTTCAGACGGATTGATTAAATAAGACGCTAATAATGTATCAAAAGCAACACCATGTATATCCATTCCGATACGATTAAGCAGCACTTTGATTTTTTTCGCATCAAACACATACTTTTTCTTGCTGTCATCACTTGCCCAATCCTTAAATGTGTCTGATTCTTCCAAGGCGTCTATCGGTAGAAAATAACTACCCTTCTCATTAACGAGGGATGCACCAAGCATTTTTTCCGTATGATAATTTTCATTAAGAATCTCGATTTCAAAAGCGTCACGTCCAGTAAAGAGATCTTCGGTTATGCTGGTCACGACTTCATAGGATATATCAGCCAATTCAGTTTGCTCTGCTTCTTCTTCACTGCCTCCATCAATCCGATTGAGTAATGACTGAAAACCAAGGTCGATGAAGAAATCTTTCACTGTTTGATCTTGATATCCTTGATAAATGGTGTCTTCTGCTGAAATCTTAATGGGAGAAGACTGATTAATGGTAACAAGCTCTTTACTCATAAATGCGGAATCTTTATTATCCGCTAATTTTTCTTTCAGCTTCTGTCCGGAAACATCTTCTAGATGCTCGTATAAGTTCTCTATCGTTTCAAACTGCTTCAATAATTTGACAGCTGTTTTTTGCCCAACTCCTGGCACACCAGGGATATTATCTGATTTGTCTCCCATCAATGCCTTCAGGTCTATAATTTGCTCAGCTGTTACTTCCATATCTTCCTTCAGTGTTTCTGGTGTGTAAGTCATGACATCACTAATACCTTTTTTCGTCAGACGAACGTCCACCTGTTTGGAAACCAGCTGCAGTAAATCCTTATCGCCGGAGATAACTTTAACTTGCCAATTCTTATCCTTCGCTTCGTTAGCAATTGTTCCGATAATATCATCTGCTTCAAATTTCTCCAGTTGATAATGCTTGATTTGAAAGGCGTCTAACAATTCACGCAGCAATGGAAATTGCTCACTGAGTTCGGATGGTGTCTTCTCACGTCCGCCTTTATATTCTTTGTAGGTTTCGTGTCGGAAAGTAGTCTTTCCAGCATCAAACGCAACCAGCACGTGTGTAGGCTGCTCCTCTTCCAACATTCGTAATAACATTGTAGTAAATCCATAGACAGCATTGGTGAATACGCCCTTGTCGTTATTTAATAACGGCAAGGCGAAAAAAGCGCGATAGGCGATACTGTTTCCATCAATTAAAATTAGTTTGTTTGCCATGTTACCGATCTCCTTTTTCATAAAAACATTGCTTTCATTTTACCATGATTGCTGTCAAGAAGAAAATATTCGTCATTCTTGTCTCGCATCAGCGTAAAACATAATCCGTATTATAGGAACTCTATTACATGTTCAATATGATTACTATTGTAACTGCACTTATATGCTTTCTTTACTAAGAAAAACGGGCATAAACCACCCGGTCCTAATTGACTTAATTAATAAATAACTTCCCATAATATGGATTATGTAAACTAGCAGCTTAGTGGTCATTTTGAAAAATTATGTGTGGTATGATACCGCTCCGTCCAACCACTCCGCGTCCTGCGGGGCACGGCTGGAGCTAACTTTGTGAAGAAGAACGCTTCACAAAGTGGATCTCCAGCACCTGCACAATCCCGCGGGAGTCTCCGTGGTTGGCCTCCGCTGATGTATAGCTCCACAATTTATGCGGCAGCTAGGATATGAAGCACTATCTGCAAGATTTACACCATAATTGATGAAATACATTGCTAAGCACCACTGCTTCTAGCTGTTCCAATCGTTGTAGTACTTCCCATTAGCGTAGGAAATAGGCGGAGACTCCCGTGGAATCAGCGCGAGCTGAAGATCCATTTAGGAAAGAAAAGAATTTTCTTTCCTAAATTAGCTGAAGCCGTGCCCACAGGACGCGGAGCCTATTTCCGGAGCTTTGCTAAGCAGATAATCTATATCAAAATGACCATTTGGCAATACAGTCTTTGTTGACATAATCCATATTATCGGAACTAAAATTCATGTTCAAAGTGATTACTGCTGCGACTGCACTTTTATACTTTTTGACTGATGATAAAAAAACCGGAGACTAATTTTGTCTCCGAGGTTTTTGTTATTCGGTATACCCTAACAGTATATCTGCGTATGGCGATCCTTGTGGAATAATAATGGTCGTTTCTCCGTCTATCGTTTTTTTGTAGGATTCAAGCGTTCGATACAATTGATAAAATTCTTCGTCCTGAGAGAATGATTCGTTATACATTTCGGAAGCTTCTAATTCGCCTTCTGCACGAATTTGTTCTGCTTCGGCATTCGCCTTTGAAATCATTTCTGTTACATCACGTTCTGCATTTGCACTGATCCTACTCTTTTCCGCTTCACCTTGGGATAAGTATTGCTGTGCCTGTGATTCACGTTCGGAAATCATCCGGTTAAAGACAGATTGCTCATTCTCCTCTGGTAAATCAGTCCGTTTAATGCGAACGTCATCTACTTGTATGCCATAGCTATCTCTGACTAGTAATTCGTTCACTTTCTCAGTTACTCTTTTGTTTAAGTCTCCTCTTGTACTACCTTCATCATTTATGATTTCATCGTATTCCATTGAACCTAATTCTGAACGGATCACAGAGAAGATAAACTCACCCATTCTTGCTTCGGCACCCATTTCTGTTTTAGCATTTGCGATCATCGAGGCCGGATCGGTGATTTCCCATATCGCATAATTATCAATAATCATCCGTTTTTTATCTAACGTATTAATTTCCCGTTCCATTACATCATAGACTAATTTTTTGTTTGGTAATGTTGATACCGTTTGTAACAGCGGCACTCTGAAATTCAGGCCTGGTTCATCCACGATTCGTACTACCTCACCAAACTGCCGCACCACTTTATATTCGCCTTCTCTCGCTACAAACATACTACTGAACACTAGGAAAATGAGAATAACCGTAACCAATACAGCCAAGCCTATCTTCACTAATCGTCTAATTTCTTTAGGCGATTTCTTCTTCATTTCAAAAACATTGTTATCATCAACCATTATTATTCTCCTCCTGTTCATTCGTATTTTCCTCTTCCGTCGTGTCATCTTCTGAGGACTCGGTAACAGGTGGTGTATTTTTCGATGCATTTTCACCAATAGGTAAATACTTAATTGTATTACCATCGTCATTCATGATATAAATGTTGGCATTTGGCAACACTTGATCCAAGGTTTCTAATACGAGTCGTTGTCTGGTGACATCAGGATTACTGCTGTATGCTTCATACAGAGCATTAAATTCTGCTACATTACCACGTGCTGTTTCAACCCGTTCAATTTTATCCCCTTCTGCTCTCGTAATAATCGCATCTTTTTCCCCTAATGCTTCTTCGTAGATTTCATTTCGATATTTGTCTGCTTCGTTTTTCTTTGTATTCATTGTTTCTCTTGCGTCTGTTACTTTCATAAACGCTTGGCGTACCTCTTCATTAGGTAAATCCACTTCTTGCAGCTTCACATCCTGTATAGTAATTCCAACTTCATAATCTTCCATTACAGATACTAATAAGTCGAGTACTTTATTTTCTATTTCTGCCTTTCCATCTGTTAACGCTTCATCAATGGTGGAAGACCCGATGATACTGCGAAGCGAGGCAGAAGTTGCATTGTATAAAATCTGCTCAGGATCGCTTGAGCTAAATAGATATTTACTAGGTTCTATAATTTTCCATTGCACAACTAAATCAGCCTGAAGAATGTTTTCGTCGCCTGTGATCATTCGGACAACATTCGCCTGTTCTGCTTGCTCAGGATCATAACCAAAATTCAAGCTGAAGGTTTCCTTTGAAAGTGTTTCTACAGATTGAATTGGCCATGGCAGTTTAAAATGAAGCCCTGATTCTGTCGTAGCCTCTTCTGCTTCACCAAATGTAATTAATACCGCCTGTTCAGATTCATCGACAGTATACCAGCTGGTGGCTGCAAATAAGCCTAGCAATATAATAACGATGACAATAGTAATCCATTTGTATACTTGTTTTAACGTCATGCTATTTCCCCTTCCTGCAAATAATATGTAATAATTCCTCTCATTCATTACATACGGATCATGTTACAAAAAAGTTTCAATTAGATGACAAAAATGTATAAATGAATAGGCATGTCGTTTTTTAAAACTAAGATCACAAGCTTTCTTTATTAGAAAAACTCGGCATTCGCCTCGTCCATTAGCGAGTGCCGTAGTTTTATCTTATACTTGGTACATTTTAAAATTTCACTACGTCGAACTGCTTCTATGCTAAAATTTTATACTTTCCTAACGTAGAACAAAGGCGCAAGCGCCCGTTTAGAGACGTAGCGAGTGGAGCGAATCAACTGAGATAAAGGAATCACGGTGAGCTTGCGAATCGATGGTGACTTATCGTAGGGCGATTTCGCGAAGTCGCCTAGTCTCTGGGCGCTGGAGCCGGACGTCGGCTGTGGCTGTATATCAGATTGGCCATTTTGATATATTTTATCTGCTTAGCAAAGCTCCAGAAATAGGCTCCGCGTCCTGTGGGCACGGCTTCATCTAGGCTACAACTTGAACAGCATCTCTGCTGCCTTGTGCCGAGGAAGCCCACTTCGAAGCGATACTTGCAGACACAGGTACAAATGAAGTGGATCTTCAGCTCGCGCTGATTCCACCGGAGTCTCCGCATATTTCCTACGCTTAAGGGAAGTGCTACAACGCATGGAACAGCAAAAAGCAGTGGTTCTAGGCATTTTTCAATAACTATTATTTATGCATACGATCAATATGCTAGCTCTACCAAAAATTGTAGAAGCCCAATTCTAGCGTAGGCCAACCACGGAGACTCCCGCGGGACAGGCAGGCGCTGAAGATCCACAACGTCTGCACCTGCGTCTACTAGTAACGCTTCGAAGTAGGCTTCCTCGGTGCAAGGCAGCAGAGAAGTGATTCTTGTAGTAGCCTAGCTTCAGCCGTGCCCCGCAGGACGCGGAGTGGTTGGACGGAGCGGTATTCTATCACATAAAAAATCTCAATATGGATGCTTGACTAGTAATGCTTAGTTTACATAATCCATATTATGGGACCTCGACTACTTGTTCCATATGATTACTGTCGTGACTGCACTTTTATACTTTCTTGAATGATTAAAAAAATTGTGAAGACCGTTTTGGTTCTTCACAACTTTTTTGGTAATTTAACTGTGAAACAGGAGCCTTTTCCTACTTCACTGGTAACAGCGATCGTGCCTTGGTGTACTTCCACGATATGTTTGACGATTGCTAAGCCTAGACCCGTGCCACCTGTGTTTCGACTGCGCGCACGATCGACCCGATAAAATCTTTCAAAAATACGTGACCTCGCGTCCTCAGGTATTCCTACTCCCGTATCTTCTACTTCTATCACTACATCACTTTGCGTTTCTGCAACCCGCAATATCACCCTGCCGCCTTCACCAGTATAATTAATCGCATTATACATTAAGTTCAGTATAACTTGCTGCAATCGATCTGGATCACCATAAAAAGTAATTCCCCGTTCCACTTCTTTGGTGAACAGTAATGATTTTTTTTGAGCCTGTTGTTCAATCAGCGTAAGACTGCTTTGCATCCAGCTGTCAACTTCTATAAGCTTCAAAGACAGTTTCATTTCTTCTTTCTCAATTTTGGAAAGTTCAAGTAAATCATGTATTAAAGATTGGAGACGCGTGCTCTCTTTTAATATGATGTTTAGAAATTGTTTCCTTATTTCTTCATCCGCCATATCGTCCTCTAGAAGTGTTTCAGCAAAACCCCTTATAGACGTTATCGGTGTTTTCAGTTCATGCGATACATTCGCAACAAAATCTTTTCGCATTTCTTCTACCCGTTTCAAATCAGAGATATCGTGAAATACGAGGACCGCACCTTTTAAATCTTTTACATCATTTATAACTGGAGCACCTGTCACTTCAACATAATGTTTTTTTCCGTCGATCATTAATGTTATATTACCAGTCATTTTTTCTTCATACAGAAACGTTTCCTGGACGACTTTGTGAATGATTTGATCATCGAGCACGTCATAATATAAATATCCTAAGAAGTCCACTGATTTCTTACCAAAAAGGTGGATAAATTTACGATTGATTAAGTGAACATAACCTCTTTCATCAATCAGCATTAGACCACTTTCCATGTTGTTCATTACTGTTTTCCATTGACTACCTTGCATTTTCTCCTGAATCGACATCTCTTGTAAATTTCTTGCCAATACATTAATTGCACTGCTAAGCTGCTGTGCTTCACCGGATGGCTTTACATATGTACGTGCATTATAATTTCCTTTTACAAGCTCATTTGTTACATTTATCGAAGCACGAATTGGCCGAACATAATTTTCAAACATATGATAAATCAATACCAGTAATATGATAAACCCTATTATTAAAGAAAATAATACAAACAACTGCTCCTCATCCGAGGTAAGAGGAATAATAATAATACCGATTAGAATGAAAACAGATGCGATCATTAATATGTACCGGTAAAACAAATTCACTTTATTTTTCGTGTTCATTAATAGGGCTCCTCCATCTTGTAACCAAGCCCTCGAATAGTTTTAATGTATACCGGATGTTTCGTATCTGGTTCGATCTTCTCCCTTAAATGGCTGACATGAACATCTACAATTCTCGTATCACCAACAAAATCATAATTCCAGACAGCACTCAGTAATTGATCACGTGATAACACTTTCCCTTTATGTTTTGCAAGATAGTGAAGCAATTCAAATTCTTTACGTGTAAAAGCTAAAGAATCTCCTTTTATGGTTGCTTCATACTGTTGAGGATAAATGAGCAAATCTGAGATTTTAATAAATGGCTGATCTTCTCCACTTTCTCGTTTTTTTGTCCGGCGCAAAATTGCTTTAATTCTGGCTACCACTTCTTTAGGACTGAAGGGTTTTGTCAAATAGTCATCTGCACCTAATTCTAAGCCCAGTACTTTATCAAACTCGTCATCTTTTGCAGTTAACATCAAAATAGGCGTTTCGATTTGCTTCTGTCTCAACGCTTTACAAACTTCAGTGCCTTCCATGCCTGGTAGCATTAAATCTAAAATAATTAAATCAAATTCACCGCTTACCGCTTTTTCCAATCCTTCTGCTCCATCATAAGCGATATCTGTTTTAAATCCTGATTTTTCAATATTATATTGTAATAAGGTTACAATAGATTGTTCATCATCAACGATTAATACTTTCTCTTCCATCCAAGCACCCCATCTTTTTTTATCTATACTATTTTATCATACATGGACGAGTATCTATTGTGAATAGCTTTTCGCCACAAAACAGCAATTCTTATGTAAAAATTTGTTTACAATAATTTAAAGTATTTTAACATTGTGCTGATCAAGTGAGACTTCAATCAGCGGGGATTTGACCCCACTGATTGCTAGCGAAACGTATTAAGAAGTTATCGTCCGTTTATCCCTCACTTAGCTTCTTAAATTATCTCTAGAATCTTGAAGTAGCGGTATTAAGGACGGATAGCGCCGTGATAAAACCTAGTAAACCTATATATAACTTCCTATAATATGGATTATGTAAACAAAGTCTTTTTGGCAAAATAGTCATTTTGATATAATTTATCTGCTTAGCAAAGCTCCGGAAATAGGCTCCGCGTCCTGTGGGCACGGCTTCAGCTAGGCTACAACTTGAACAGCATCTCTGCTGCCTTGTGCCGAGGAAGCCCACTTCGAAGCGATACTTGCAGACACAGGTACAAATGAAGTGGATCTTCAGCTCGCGCTGATTCCACGGGAGTCTCCGCCTATTTCCTACGCTTGAGGGAAGTGTTACAACGTATGGAACAGTTAAAAGCAGTGGTTCTAAGCATTATGTAATTCATTCCATTCCTTTTATGTTTACATTGATCAATATGCTACCTCTTACAAAAGTTGTACAGTCCCTATTCTAGCGTAGGCCAACCACGGAGACTCCCGCGGGATTGTGCAGGTGCTGGAGATCCACTTTGTGAAGCGTTATTCTTCACAAAGTTAGCTCCAGCCGTGCCCCGCAGGACGCGGAGTGGTTGGACGGAGCGGTATCATACCACACATAATTTTTCAAAATGACCACTAAGCTGCTAGTTTACATAATCCATAGTATAGGAACTCAGCATGTGGTTACTGTTGTGACTGCACTTACTTTCTGACAAAAAAAGCACCAGGAATCAATCCTGGTGCTTTTTTGACCATCATTTATGCGCACGGCATAATTTTTAGTCCATATTTTTGATTAGTTCGTTAGCGAACTCGGAAGCTTTTACTTCTGTTGCGCCATCCATTAAACGAGCAAAGTCGTAAGTTACAACTTTAGAACCAATTGTTCGATCCATTGATTTTAGGATTAATTCTCCTGCTTCTCTCCAGCCAAGGTGTTCAAGCATAAGTACACCTGAAAGGATGACAGAAGATGGGTTTACTTTATCAAGACCAGCGTATTTTGGAGCTGTACCGTGAGTTGCTTCAAAGATCGCATGACCTGATTCATAGTTAATGTTCGCACCTGGTGCAATACCGATACCTCCAACTTGTGCAGCTAGTGCATCTGATACATAGTCACCATTTAGGTTCATCGTAGCTACTACATCAAATTCTTTCGGACGTGTAAGAATTTGTTGTAAGAAAATGTCTGCAATCGCATCTTTTACAATAATGCGGCCAGCAGCTTCTGCATCTGCTTGTGCTTTATCTGCAGCATCGCGACCTTTTTCTTCCACGATTTGGTCATATTCAGCCCAAGTGAATACTTTATCGCCATATTCTCTTTCTGCTAATTCATAACCCCAGTTCTTGAAAGAACCTTCAGTAAATTTCATAATGTTACCTTTGTGTACTAATGTAACACTTTTGCGACCTTCATTAATCGCATATTCAATTGCAGCGCGAACTAAACGTTCTGTTCCTTCTTTAGAAACTGGTTTTACACCTAGACCAGATGTTTCTGGGAAACGGATATTTTTTACTCCCATTTCATTTTGAAGGAAGTCAATTACTTTCTTCACTTCATCTGATCCTTCTTGCCATTCGATACCTGCATAGATATCTTCAGTGTTCTCACGGAAGATAACCATATCAGTATCTTCTGGACGTTTAACAGGAGAAGGCACACCTTCAAACCAGCGTACAGGACGTAAACATGTGAAAAGATCAAGTTTTTGACGTAATGCTACGTTTAAAGAACGGATACCGCCACCGATTGGAGTAGTAAGAGGTCCTTTAATCGCAATTTTATATTCTCGAATAACATCTAATGTTTCTTCCGGAAGCCATTCACCAGTTTGATTATAGGCTTT
Organism: Gracilibacillus salinarum; assembly: GCF_022919575.1. NCBI lineage: Bacteria > Bacillati > Bacillota > Bacilli > Caryophanales > Bacillaceae > Gracilibacillus > Gracilibacillus salinarum. The sequence goes on from NZ_CP095071.1 coordinate 1,020,199, forward strand.
TTCCCCAGCAAGTACCTCTTTCCATTCGATACCTTTTTCGCCGTTATATGCTTTCTCAACTGCAGCTTCTAGTACACGGCTGGCAGCTGCCCAGATATCAGCACCTGTTCCATCACCTTCAATGAAAGGGATAATTGGTTTGTTAGGTGTTTGTACGACACCGTTTTCTACTGTAATTTTTTCACCCATAATTGTAACTCCTCCTAGTTTCCATAATATTTATATCATTTTCATAATGAAAATGGTTAACGTTCGTTTATATCTGCATACACTTGCTTGGTTGGACCTACATACTCTGCACGAGGACGAATCAGGCGGTTGTTTTCATATTGTTCTAGAATATGAGCAATCCATCCAGAGAATCGACTCATCGCAAAGATAGGTGTGTACAGATCATGTTTGATCCCTAAACTATGGTACACGGAAGCAGAATAGAAATCAACATTTGCTGGCAACCCTTTTTCTGATTTGATGAATTCTTCAATTTTTTCAGACATTTCGTACCATTTTTCCATGCCATGTTTCTTTGTCAGCTCTTTAGACATTTTCTTTAAGTGTTTGGCACGTGGATCACCCGTTTTGTATACTCGGTGTCCCATCCCCATGATTTTTTCTTTGTTTGCCATCTTCTCTTTCACATAAGGAATCGCATTTTCTACCTCACCAATTTCAAGCAACATCGACATAACGCGTTCATTCGCACCACCATGCAACGGTCCTTTCAAAGCGCTGATCGCTGCAGTAATACCTGAATACATATCTGACAAAGTAGCCACACATACACGCGATGTAAATGTAGAGGCATTTAATTCATGATCAGCATGCAATACTAATGCCTTGTTGATCGCTTCCACCTCTAAATCACTTGGCTCTTCACCATTCAACATGAAAAGGAAATTCGCTGCATAGCTTAGTCCTTGTTTCGGCTGGATTAATTCTTTTCCATCACGAATTCGTGAAAATGCTGTCACAACTGCTGCTACTTTTGCCTGCAATCGAACCGCTTTACGCTTATTTGCTTCATCTGTCATCTCATCCGCTTCCGGATCATACAATCCTAATAATGAGACTGCTGTCCGAAGTGCTGCCATCGGGTGAACATTATGTATATCGTATGACTTAAAATGTTCTACTAAACCATCTGGTAATGTCATGTTTTCGAATAGAGCTTTTTCCAGCTCTGCTAATTCTTGTTTATTTGGCAGGCGTTTATTCCATAATAAAAAGACAACCTCTTCGAAGCTGGCATTCTCTGCCAAATCATCAATCGTATAGCCAGCATAAGTCAGCTGGTCATCAATGATAGAACTAACCTTTGACTCTGTTGCAACTACCCCTTCAAGTCCTTTCGTTGTTGACATAACATCCCTCTCCTTTTCTAATCCTTATTCCTTTTCCTATCGTCCAAAGCGCGATAAAAAAATGTTGCTTTTGAACATCCCCATGCCTATTATAAACAAACAAAAAAAGATAGTAAATGAAAACGATTAAAATTTATCATATATTCTGTTTTTTTTGCATAGCTTGTATTACCTTTATTACTTAGTCACGGCGCTAACCGTCCGTAGTACCCCCCACTCCCATATTCGAGAGATAAACAAGGAGCTAAGTGGGTGATAAACGCATCCTGATAAGTTTTGCTGGCAATCAGCAGGGATCAAAACCCATACTGATTGCAGTCTCACTTTATAAAAGGTAATGATTCAAGCATTTTTATAATCATGTAGGCAATGCCGGCACCGATTAGAGGACCTACCGCGACTCCTTGAAATGCGACAACAGCAATGATCGTCCCTAACACCAAAGCAGTCGTCACTTCAGGATCGTTGGCCAGGAGTGTCAGACCGTTTTTTGCCACTACTGCAACAAACATACCTGCAATTAAGGCAACCCAGGCGTGATAGGATTTTACACTTTGTAATAAATCTTTAAAACCTATTTCACCTGTCGCAACTGGAATTAAAACCGCTACGGTAATGACGATAACTCCCCATCCGATTCCCTTGTCTTGTATGTATGGGAAAAATTTATCGTCAAGCTTTAATAATTTCATCCCGAACAAGATGTACACGGCTACCATAATTGCCTGATTCTTCGCAACATAACCAAGCAGAAATAATACCAATAAAAAAATTGTTGAACTATTGAACATATGATGTGCCTCCACTGCTTTTAACCAGAGTATATTTTATCACAAAGTTGATGGAATTTAAAAAAATAACCTTTGCTTAAAGGAGCTTTGTTCATGATAACCAAGGATATAGCTGTTAGATTGTTATATTTGCTCATTTCACTCTTTTTTATAGTATTTTCCGTTTATTTAATTATAAATTATGTATTTCCGTTTTTTTTAGGATGTCTGTTTGCCTTGATCCTGTATCCGCTCGTTAAAGCCTTGCGGAACAGATTGAACATCCCACATGTAATCAGTTGTCTATTGGCCATTATATTTGCTATTTGTTTACTGTTGTTTGTCTTTGTTTTTATTGGAATGGAATTATTGCAGGGGGTTATGTATTTAGCAAAATGGATTCCACAAAATATTCAGTTTTTGATCGATGCGTTTGTTTATCAGTTTAACCTTTGGATACAGCCACATGTTGAGAGACTGCATCAGTTTATCCATAGCCTTCCCAATCAACAGCATACTATTATTGAGGATAAAGTGAATGAAATAAGTCAGAATACTGCTGATCAACTGACAGCATTTCTCGAAATGCTGTTAAATTGGACAGGTAACCAATTAGCAAGTCTGCCCGGATCATTAACGATCTTGATCTTCTCGTTTCTTTGTACATTTTTCATCTGTAAAGACTGGATGCGATTTAGTCATTTTCTTGCTGATACGATTCCACAAAGTCTTGTTGATTTATCCATTACGATCTCTCAGCATGTAAAAGAAAAAGTTATGAAATATGTAAAAGCACAGTTAATCCTGATTGCTATGACATTTGTTATCATCCTCCTGGGCTTATTGATTTTCCGTGTTCAACACGCATTAACGATAGCCTTTATCCTGGCTATCGTTGATTTGCTGCCTGTAATTGGTACAGGACTTATATTTGTCCCTTGGAGTCTGTATTTATTCATGACTGGACAAACAGTGCTTGCCATCTGTCTGTTCAGCCTCTATCTCATCGTCTTATTACAGAGACAGCTTGCAGAACCCAAGCTGGTGGCTAATGCATTAGGCGTACACCCTATCCTCACTATACTGGCCATTTATTTAGGGTTTCAGCTTTTTGGTGTTAAAGGTATCTGGATTGGACCAGCTATTCTGTTTATCGGGAAAGCTTGCAGTGAAGCTAAATTATTCTCTCTGATCTGGAATTATATAAAATACAATCATCTTAGCGTCGATAAACCGTAAATTTCCCGCTTTCGATCCACTTGCGGACAAGTTGCTGCAACATTCGTTTAAACGGCTTTCTCGTCACCGGAACTAATAATAAGAAGCCAATCGCATCTGTAATAAAACCAGGTGTAAGCAGGACAACACCACCGATTAAAATACAGATACCGTCAAAAATGGTTTCCTGCGGCGGGTAGCCCATTCGCATTGATTCTTGAGCTTTTCGAATCGTTTCCATCCCTTGCTGTTTCGCCAACCATGCCCCTAACACACCTGTAAAAATAATGAAAAGGATTAACCACCAAGGACCGATATAACCACCAGCCCAAACAAAAATCCCAATTTCTAAAGCGGGTACAACTAATATAAATAGGAGTAACCATCGAAACATCTGCATCATCCTTTATTGCATAATTGTTCAGTGAGCATTATTATCCTACCTTATATGTGAAAAAAAGAGAAGAAGACAAGCTTCTTCTCTTTCCCTACTTACAGGACACTAGCATGTCCAGCATAAATGTCACCTTTGTGTGCATCAATTGTAATATCCTGACCATCATTAATAACATCTAATGCATTTTCAACACCGACGATAACAGGAATGCCAAGACTTAACCCTACTACTGCTGCGTGGGAAGTAAGACCACCTTCTTGCGTGATAATTCCTCCAGCTTTTTCAATAGAAGGCATCATATCTTTATCTGTACCATACGTGACAATTATATCGTCTTGTTGTACTTTCAAGCTTGCCTCATCAGCATCTTTACAAGTTACAGCACGTCCGTAAACACTGCCTTTACCAACGCCCTGACCTTTCGCCAATACATCACCAATAATATGGACCTTCATTAAATTAGTTGTACCACTTTCTCCAACCGGTACACCAGCTGTAATAATGACACGATCACCACGGTTAAAGTGATTAGTCTTTAAACCTTGTTCAATGGCTTCTTCAAGCACGTCATCTGTTGTATGAAGCAGTGTACCCACAATGGATTCCACACCCCAAACAAGTGCCAATCGTCGACTGATTTGCTCATCAAATGTAACAGCAATGATTGGTGCTTCTGGACGATATTTAGAAATCATTCGTGCAGTAAAACCACTTACAGTTGGTGTCAAGATGGCATCAACACTTAGGTTCATTGCAGAGTGATTGACCGATTGGCTGATCGCATCGGTAATTGTCATATCTGATGACTTCGTGCGTAAATCTAGCATTGCTTTATGATCGATCGCAGTTTCAGCTTTCTTCGCAATATTGCTCATTGTCTGAACAGCTTCCACTGGATAATCACCTGCTGCCGTTTCACCGGATAACATAATAGCATCTGTACCATCAAGAATTGCATTGGCAACGTCTGATGCTTCCGCACGTGTCGGTCTTGGATTGCGTTGCATGGAATCCAACATTTGCGTTGCTGTAATAACTGGTTTTCCAGCATTATTACATTTAAAAATCATTTCTTTTTGTACAAGAGGTACATCTTCTGGTGGGATTTCAACACCTAAGTCACCACGAGCAACCATTAATCCGTCGCTTACTTGCAGAATTGCGTCTAAATTATCGACACCTTCCTGGTTCTCAATTTTAGGAACAATCTGGATCTGTGTCGCATTATGCTCTTCTAACAATCCTCTGATTTCCAATACGTCTGATGCACGACGAACAAACGATGCTGCAATAAAATCAACACCTTGCTCAATACCAAATTTAATGTCTGCTGCATCCTTATCCGTAATTCCTGGTAGATTCACACTTACATTCGGTACGTTTACACCTTTTTTGTTCTTCAACAAACCAGAGTTTAAGGCAACGGTTTTCAGTTCGTTTGATTCTTTTAAAACCTCTGTTACTTCTAACGCTATTAGCCCATCATCCAATAATATTTTTGAACCAACATGAACATCATTAATTAATTGAGGGTATGTGACAGAAATACGTTCCTCGTCCCCTTCAATTTCGTCCATTGATACGTAAACAGTGTTCCCCTTCACAATGTCTGCCTGACCTGTTTTCAATACACCTGTACGAATTTCCGGCCCTTTCGTATCCAATAGAATTGCAACTGTTTTGCCTAATTTTTTTGCCGCTTGTCGAATATTTTTGATTCTTGCCCCATGCTCATCAAAATCCCCATGCGAGAAGTTCAGCCTAGCTACATTCATACCTGCTTTAATTAGTTCTTCCAATTTTTCTGGTGCTTCTGATGCCGGACCGATCGTACAAACGATTTTTGTTCTTCTCATTTTGCTTCCTCCCTATGTGTACTGTTCCCTGTTTCAAAAATTAGTTAGATAGTTGTTTATATAGATAACTGATTTGCTAGAGTATACATGTTCATATTAATTGCGTGTTTCTTGCTTAATACGTCCGCAATATCATGATCAACCACCACATTGTTCTGAATACCTACCATGCGGCCGCCGGTACCTTCCATTAATAAGTCAACTGCCTTAGAGCCTAAACGGCTTGCCAGCACTCGATCATAACCGGATGGTGAACCGCCACGCTGAATATGCCCTAATACGGTGACACGTGTATCCATATTTGTTTCTTTTTCGATTTGTTTACCGTATTCCACACCGCTTCCGACACCTTCAGCCAGAATGATAATACTGTGTTTTTTGCCACGTTCCTGTCCACGTTGTAATTTACTGACAACACTTTCGAAGCTTTCTTCCTGTTCCGGAATGATTACAGTCTCCGCACCATTGGCAAGTCCTGCCCAAAGCGCTAAATCACCTGCATCTCTTCCCATTACTTCAATTACGTATGTACGTTCATGTGACGTAGCAGTATCACGAATCTTATCGACTGCATTTACGATTGTATTTAGTGCTGTATCAAATCCAATAGTGTAATCTGTTCCCGGAATATCATTATCAATTGTTCCCGGTACACCGATACATGGAAATCCTTTTTGCGTTAATTTTTCGGCACCACGAAATGACCCATCTCCACCAATGACAATGAGTCCTTCAATACCAATTTTTCGCATTTGCTCAATTGCTTTTTGTTGACCGGCATCTGTCTTAAATTCTTCTGAGCGGGCAGAATATAAAATCGTACCACCACGTTGGATAATATCCCCTACAGAGCCTAATTCCATTTTTTTAATATTGCCTTGCATCAGGCCTTCATATCCATTATAAACGCCATATACTTCTAATTCATGATATATTGCTTTACGCACAACTGCACGTACAGCGGCATTCATACCGGGTGCATCGCCACCACTTGTTAATACACCGATTTTTTTCAAATAAATCACCTCTTTAACAAAATAAATTGTCCTACTACATTTTTCCCCAATAATCTCTTTTTTAAAACGCTAGGAATATCCACATAAGATTATACATGAATTCGTTCAAATTCACATCCCTAAACAATATAATTTTAGCGTATTTCGACACGCAATTAAAGTATTTCCTTTGAATTTGAACAAATTCAAAATGAATACACCAGATTATGGAATGGTTTTTACAGAAAAGTGAAATGATGGCTGCCTCAAAGGCCATTCAGTAACAAGAATGAGATTATATTAGCCACACCCTTCTTACTTACAGAAAATAACAACCCCCTCTTCTGACGAATGAGGGGATTGCTGTTATACTTCTAGTAAAGATCGGACTTTTCCGATTTTATTATATTTTTCCCAGCGCTTATCTAGTAAAGTTGTTTCATTTTCTGCTTCTAATTCCTGAAGAGAGTCATCAATGACTTTGCTGATGGATAATGCTTGTGTTACAACATCACGGTGTGCACCACCTAATGGTTCTTTAATAACATCATCTACTACTCCTAATTCTTTCAAATCTTTCGCAGTAATCTTCATTGTTTTCGCAGCTCGTTCAGCTTGTCCGGAATCTTTCCATAACAATGCAGCAGCTCCTTCGGGTGAGATTACCGAATACGTCGAATTCTCAAGCATATGAATGCGATCAGCAACACCTATGCCTAATGCACCACCGCTTCCCCCTTCTCCGATAACAACAGAGATAACAGGAACAGTCAGTCCGGCCATTTCCATCAGGTTTCGAGCGATTGCTTCACTCTGACCACGCTCTTCTGCTGCTTTACCTGGATAGGCGCCTTTGGTATCGATAAACGTAATGATTGGCCGATTAAATTTCTCCGCTTGCTTCATATGGCGTAACGCTTTACGATAGCCTTCCGGGTGAGGCATACCAAAATTGTGCTTTAAATTTTCTTTGGTGGTTTTACCACGCTGATGTCCAATTACAGTAACCGGTTTGTCTTTGAATTTGGCAATACCGGCAATCAATGCTTCGTCATCCCCATAAAAACGGTCGCCATGAAATTCGATAAAATTAGTAAATAATTGCTCAATATAATCTAATGACGTTGGACGTTCAGAATGGCGGGCGATCTGAACACGATCCCACGGCTTTAACTTTCCATAAATATCATTTTCTAATCGTGCCAATCGTTTTTCCATTTTGGCAATCTCATCTGACAGGTCAATATCACTGTCTTTAGTCATAGCTTTTAGTTCTTCAATTTTCTCTCGCAATTCCACTACAGGTTTCTCAAACTCTAGCACTTGCTTCATCTGCTCCGCCTCCTATAGTATGGATCTCCAGGATCGTTCCTAATGTATCTCGCATCTCTTGTCGAGGTATTACCTTATCGATCTGACCATGCTTTAATTGAAATTCTGCCGTTTGAAAGTCTTTCGGTAATTTCTCCCGAATTGTCTGTTCAATGATACGTCTACCGGCAAAACCAATCAGAGCTCCTGGTTCTGCAAAATTATAGTCACCAATAGATGCGAAGCTAGCAGATACTCCTCCGGTTGTAGGATTGGTCATTACAGAAATAAACAAGCCTTGTTCTCGATGCAATCGTTCAATAGCGATCGATGTCTTCGCCATTTGCATTAAGCTTAGAATACCTTCCTGCATGCGAGCACCGCCTGATGCGGTGAAAATAATAATAGGCATGCGTTCTTTACGAGCACCTTCAATCGCTCGAGCAATTTTTTCGCCAACTACTGACCCCATGCTTCCCATTCGGAAACGTGCATCCATCACTGCTATAGCTGTCCGGCTGTCATGGATTTTCCCTTCACCCGTAACAACAGCCTCATTTAAGCCCGTCTTCTCACGGTCCTTGGCAATTTTCTCCTCATACTCAGGGAATTGAAGCGGATTATCAGACAAAAGATCCTGATCCCACTCTTTAAACGTCCCTTCATCAAACAGACTATTAATACGGTCATAAGCCGATATAAGATGATGATGTCCACATTCCGGACAAACATTTAGGTTTTTGTGTAAATCTTTTTGATAAAAGATTTTTTTACAGCTATCACATTTTTGCATTAAACCTTGTGGTATATCCTTTTTTGCATTTTCTCCTGGAATAGGAGTGTATTTTTTCTTTTTTCCAAATAAATCTTTCAACAATGAAGATTCCTCCTTCTCCATTCCACTATCAATATATTCATTTCATAATTTTGTTATTCTACCTGTTATCCTGTATATGTTTCATAATACTTTTATAATATGGACCCAACTGAACACCTGATTTGTTGTCCAATGAAAAATCTTCCATCAATCTCCATATCTTTAACAAAAGCTGATTACCATATGCCTCAAAAAAGACAGAAAAAAAACGATGATGCTTCTCTTCATCTGTTAACGCCTGATCATTAATAATTTCAGTTAATTGTTCAATCTGCTGATCTGTTGCCGTCATCGATGAAATAACATGATCTTCTAAAACTTGCTTCGCTTCCGCCAATTCCGATTGGGTCTTTGAATCCTGCAGTACGAAAGAAGCTAACAATCCAACCGCCTGATAGGTCTGATAATTCCGGAGATAGGTTCCTTCTCCTTGCCTCGTATCAATGATGCCTAACAATTCGATAGCACGTAATGCTTCGCGAACGGACGACCTTGCTGCATTTAGCTGAACAGAGAGCTGTCGTTCAGAAGGTAATTTATCTCCTGGCAGATAACCATCTTCCTTAATAAGACGTTGAATTTCAGTTAAAACTTGCTGGTACACCTTTGTTCGTTCTGACATTCCTTTCCCCCTGTAGCCGTCTTTACTGGTCAGACCAATTAACTATTACATTATATCAGAACCAAATATGATGTAAAGAGGCACCCTTCTATGAAGAATGCCTGATGACGACATTGCCATCTCCGAAGTATTGCTTCAACTCTTTGATCACATTCCAATTATTATCCATGTTATAATCCGCAGACATCTTAAACAGTTTGTTAGCATCTCCTTGATAGAGATAGACAGTGGAAGCACCTGGATACTTGGTTGCGAACTCACCGAGCTTTGTCATCGCCTCTTTTTGTTCTCGTTCTACCTTAATATATATTTTATCACTAGTAAATTGTTTCTCATCAAGTTGGTAAGGTTGTATGACATCCACAAGCAATTGTTTCTTCTGGTTACGCTCTTCTAAACGCCCTTCGACAAATACAAAGCTGTCTTCTTCAAGCCAATGGTTGACTTGACGAAAAACAGCGGGAAACAGAACCGCATCTAACTCTGCTGATTCATCCGCGAGCATGACAAAGGCCATCGCCTCCCCTTTTTTAGTACGAATTACCTTGAGCGATTGTACCACTGCTGCCATCTTTGTTTTTTTTTGTTTAGCTTGAATCGCCTGCTGAATGGTAATATAACCGATCTGACGTATTTTATCTCGCACTTCAGCTAATGGATGTGTCGAAACAAAGAAGCCAATCACTTCTTTTTCCATCATTAATTGGTGCATAACAGGAAATGGATCTGTTTCGGTGTAAGAGAAATCAAGCGCAAGATCTCCTTCGAATAAATGCATCTGATCATCGAATTCTTTAAAGAGTTCCCCTTGTTCCATCGCTTCATCCAGACTCGCTAACATCGTCGCCCGATTATTATGCAACTCATCAAAAGCTCCCGCGAGAATAAGTGATTCAATAATGGAACGGTTCACTTTTTGAAGCGGTACTCGAAGACAAAAATCAAATAAACTTTTGAAACGCTGGTTTTTTCTGACCTCAAATATCTCTTGGAATGCCTGATAACCGACTCCTTTAATCAAATTCAATCCAATTCTAATTCCTTGTTTCTCTGCCTTAAATTTGCCAATGCTATCATTTATCGAAGGTGGCAGTACTCGTATCTCGCGAGCCTTTGCCTCTCGCAAATAGACTTGAATCTTGTCTTGATTGCCCATTTGCGAGCTTAACATTTCGATAAAAAAGGCAATCGGATAATTAGCTTTTAAATAGGCTAATTGATAGGCAATCACACTATAAGCTACTGCGTGACTTCGGTTAAAACCGTAATTAGAGAACCGTACAATCCAATCAAAGATTTGCTCGGCAATCTGTTTGTCATAACCTTTCTGCAGACAACCATTTATGAACTTGGATTGATTGTTAATCAATGCCTCTTTATCTTTCTTACTGACCGCTCTACGTAAAATGTCTGCCTCCCCATATGAAAAACCTGCCATTACATGAACAATTTGCATTATTTGCTCCTGATAGACAAGCACTCCATATGTCTTGGCTAGAATTGGTTTTAAATCCGGATGCGGATAGCGAACTTTTTCCTTTTCATGTTTTCGGGAAACATAAGCAGGAATAAACTCCATTGGTCCCGGCCGATACAGAGCGTTAACCGCCACCACATCTTCAAATTCGGTTGGCTTCAACTCCCGTAGTACTTGTTGCATCCCTTGTGATTCTAATTGAAAAACACCATTCGTATGACCGTTTTGCAATAAGGAAAAAGTAGCCGCGTCATCAAACGGAATGTTATCTAATGAGATTCTTTGCTTATACTGCCTTTCAATTTGCTTTACAATTTTTTCAATCAGGGATAAGTTTCGCAAGCCTAGGAAATCCATTTTTAATAAGCCTATTTTTGCTAAGTCGTTCATGGCATACTGCGTAAGTGGCACTTCATTTTGTGCTGGCATTGCTGCTGCGTAGTCTACCAGTTTATCCTGACTGATGATGACCCCTGCAGCATGCGTTGATACGTGCCTTGGCAAACCTTCTAACCGATTAGCTATTTTAAACAGATTTTTTAAAGAATCTGACTGCTTAATATATTCCGTAAGCTCAGGGGCTGCTTTCAGCATTGCAGCAATCGATTGGCCGCTATCTTTCGGCAGTGATTTTAATATGTAAGCCTGGTCGCTCTCTTCAATCACAAGTGCTTTGAAGAGCTCTCTTAGGAGCGACCGTGCAGCAAAAGTACCGAACGTAACTATTTGTGCAACATAGTCTGCACCATATTTCTCCACTACATAGCGAATCACTTCATCTCTTCTCTCGTCCGAGAAATCAATATCAATATCCGGCATCGTGACACGTTCCGGGTTTAAGAAACGTTCAAACAGCAGCTCATATTTAATCGGATCTACATTCGTTATTCCCAATAAGAAGGCAACCAGCGAGCCAGCTGCAGATCCCCTTCCTGGTCCCACCATTATGTCCTGTTGTTTCGCATACTCGACAAAATCCCATACAATCAAGAAATAATCACTGAATCCCATTGATTGAATAACATCCAGTTCATAATGGAAACGAGCCTTGACTTCATCTGTTACTGTCGGATAGGCAGCCTCCAACTCTTTCTCACACAATTCCTCCAAAAATTGATCTGCATGTTTATTATCCGGAACAGGGTATTTCGGAAGCAATCGCTGATCCAACGGAATTTCCGCGCAGCATTGGTCTGCTACTCGATTGGCATTGCCTATCAGTTCAGGCCATGTTTGAAATAACCATTCTTGTTCCTCATATGTTGGGAGGGAGGAACCTTCCAATTCATCGAGCATATTTTTGTGCCATTTCACACCTTGATCCATCGCTTTCAGGCAAGAATATGCGACGGCGTCTTGTTCAACAAGGTAACGGATATCCTGCAGAGCTATCTTCTCAACGGACAGTTGTTGTAATTGATCACGATTTGGCAACATGCTTTTGGAAATCCCTAAATAGAACCTTACTGGCGAAAGCAATCTGCTTAATACGTCAACTTGAGGCTCTATATCATCTGCAGTCCATTGATCAGCAGGAATCAGTAACATCAGATCCTCCTGGGAATCTTTCATCCGCTCAACGGTTATATCCTCCCCATATTGAATAGCGGTACTTATTTGTAATAATTGCTGATAGCCTTGATAATTCTTCGCTAGGCCAATGACATGCACCGGTTCATTCTCGACCATTAATGCAAAGGTTAAACCGATGATCGGTTTAATTCCTGCTTCTTTACATGCTGTATAAAAACGAATAGCACCATGCATCACTTGATGGTCCGTTATAGCAAGTGACGTATAGCCAAGATGCTTAGCTTGTTCAATCAGGGAATCAATTTGGATGGTACTCTTCATTAACGAGTATCCACTCTTTACTTGAAGAGCTGTTAATTCCGGCATCGATTCACCTCCTTCTACGTGCGAGCAAATGTTTTGTTCTTCTATTATAGCAGACGAAGTAAAACTTGTAAGTTGATAAACATATAGTAGACAAGTTCACATATATTGTAGTATAGATACGCTTGTACGATGGAGGGGTGTGAATGGAAGAGCGATTTATGCAAACGGCGATACACTGCTTTTTTATCGCCTTTGGAGTCATGATAGGTGGATCCATGATAGGAAGTATCGGCGCTTTTCTTACGGGGGATGCACCAATCACACATATGGGACGTATTGCGAAAGGGTTACGTATTTGGGCAATCGTCGCTGCCATTGGTGGTACATTTGATGCAATATACAACTTTGAAAGAGGGTTATATGACGGATCTACAATAGATTTATTCAAACAAATTTTACTGATCATTACTGCAATGGGGGGCGCACATACCGCCTTGCTAATAATAGAGTGGCTGATTCAAGAGGAGATCGAATAATGCATATCCCTCCATACTACAAACGGCCGGGATGGCAACGCTTTTTGGCAGGTATATGCATAGGTACCATTGTTGGTTATTTTGTGTTTATTTATATGTTTGGTGAATTACAGCAGAAATGGATTGAGGAAAAATTGGCCATGCAGAGTGAGCTTCAAGATCTGCAACACAGCTATGACACGTTGTTAAAAAACCACCAGCAGCTTGATCAGGAGACGAAAAACGGCATTCAGATTCAAGAACTAGAAATTGAATTTTTAAATTTAGAGAAAGTGAATATTGATAACGACAGACCGATGGTGCAGCAGCTTGATCAGGTGTTAAGAAACGAGGCATCTAGTGCTATCGGAAAAAGTGTGGATGATTTATCCAATTCGATTGATCTTCTTATTTCATCCATTGAAAATAAAATCATCAACATCGATGATTTTCGCTTCCAGGCTACAGTAAGCCGAGTTATTGTTGGAGAGACATTGCGCTTATCCATTGAATTAGAAAAAGCCAGTTAGCTAATACAAGCGGAAAATACACTTACTGCTTTTGAGCGTACTTTCCGCTATTGTTGTTTACTTACATGCTTCTTCTAAGTCTGCTAACACAAGTTGCATGGTTTCCCACTGATGAATTTTTGCTCCGGAGGCTAACGGGTGCCCTCCCCTTCATATTTCGCAGCAATTTCATTAATGACTGGACCTTTAGAGCGCAAACGAACACGAATTACATCATCTTCTTCTACAAAGATCGCCCACACTTTAATCCCTTCAATATCACCTAACACACTGACAACAGCACTCGTTTCAGAAGGTGTGACGTCGAATGATTGCAGTGTTTCTTTCGTAAGTTTGACGTAACTTACACCAGCATCAGAAATCTCAATATGCTGCAAGATATAACCTTTTAATTTCGCAATTCGTAAATTCGTTTTGTACATTTGCTCATACAGCGCTGTTCGATCGAAATCATAACTGACGAGCTCTGCAGCAATTTGAAATGTCTGTTTCGTTGTGCTAGGGAATAGAAAACGTCCCGTATCTCCGACAATACCGCTATATAAAAGAAACGCAGCTTTATCAGTCATCTTCAATCCTTTATCTTTCTGTTCTTGATAGAATCGGTAAATCAATTCACTGGCAGAACTTGAATTTACGTCGACCCACTGAATATCACCATAGGCATCCACCACAGGATGGTGATCAATTTTCACAATCGCATCTGCTAATTGGTAACGAGAGTCAGAAATACGCTCTTGATTAGCTGTGTCACACACAATAACAAGCGCTCCCTGGTATACTTGATCTTCAATGTGATCCATCGTCGCTAAAAACGTAAGTGAATCCTCTTCCTCCCCTACAATATGTACTTTTTTTTCAGGGAAACTCGCCTTAATGATTTCAGCAAGGCCAGCCTGTGAACCGTAAGCATCAGGGTCTGGCCGGACATGACGGTGAATAATGATGCTATCGTATTGCGTTATTTTTGATAGAATATCTGCGGTTACTGTCATATTATTTTCTCCTTTTTTCTTTGTCTATCATTGTTTCGACTTTCGATTATTAGATTATCAGTTATTGTGTAATTTTACTAGCAATTGTCGATTTGAAGCGATACAATAGATACGAATACAGAGCATTACCGTTTGTTTAAGAAGATGGAGGTTGTAAAGAATGGTTGTATTTCCAATTATTATTATCGTATCATTTTTTATGTATTTTTATTATAAAATAATGATTTTGCGTGATCGTGACCCGCTTCAACAGGAAATCAAGAATGCGAAGGCACGGATTGCACTAGGTGTCTGTATCAGCTTCTTCGGTATTAATCAATATCTTTTTTATCAGACACGATTAGCGCTTTTTATCACGATTGTCTTTCTTTTCTTCGGTGTACTACAAGGCACAGGAGGAGTCAAAAGATGGATCCATTACAAAGGTGAGTTTGAGAAGAGAGCAACTTCCGAATAACTTAATTGTGCAGGTTACATAACCAATAGGCTAATAAAGCAAATTGTCAGCTGACAATTTGCTTTTTTATTTAGCGTTCAATTAATTGTGCCATTAACAAGGCTTTCCCTACAACCTTCTTTTCATGATATACTTCAACGTCAATTTTGACTGACTTCCTTCCGAGATCTATGATCCTTGGCTGGAAGGTAATGGTTGTTTCTAACTGAATTGGTTTGATAAAATAAACAGTTGTATTTTCTACCACTAAATCTCGCTTTTTCTGATGCCTCATCATTCGTCGTGCTGCATCCATAACAAAGGAAACAAAAACACCGTAGGAAAGGGTTCCCAGCTGGTTTGTCATTTGAGGTGTTACTTCAGCATGATATGTAGAAAAGTGTGGGTCGCCTGATGATGGCTCCAAATAATTAGAGAGTATATCATCGATGGTTTCTCCTACTTGAGGCTGTTTCTGAATGTGCTGTAATGCCTTCAACACATCCTGTCGCGAAATTAAACCTTCCAGCTGGTGGTGCTGATCCACTACTGGCATGATTTCAATACCTTCCCACACCATCATGTGTGCCGCATATGCTAATGATGTTTCCTTCATCACTGTTAACGGGTTCTTCGTCATTACTTTATCAATTAACGCATCATCTTTTCTTCCGATAACATCCTTAGAAGTAACTATTCCGACTACTTTATTTCGGTCATCCACAACAGGATATCTACTGTGCGTTGTTCGTTCTTCCCACTCATACCATTTCGTTACCTGATCTTTCACCGACAAATAATATGTATCTTCCAGGCTAGTATAAATATCGCCAACTAGAACAATTTCTTTTTTTATCAATTGATCGTAAATAGCGCGATTTATCATTGCAGCTACTGTGAAAGTATCATAGCTGGTAGAAATAATCGGCAACTGTTTTTCATCCGCCAGCTGTTTCGTTTCCTCATCTGAGTCAAAGCCACCAGTGATTAGTACTGCCGCTCCTTCTTTCAACGCCAATTGATGGGCTTCCGTTCGATTCCCGACAATCAATAGTGAATCTTTTTCCGTATATCTCATCATCGCATCAAGCTTCATGGCACCGATTACGAATTTGTTTAACGTTTTATACAGTCCGTCTCTTCCACCTAACACTTGACCATCGACAATGCTTACAATTTCAGCAAACGTTAGATTTTCAAAATTCTCTTTCTGCTTTCGTTCGATCCGGATCGTACCAACTCGTTCAATGGTACTGACTAACCCTTTATTTTCCGCTTCTTTAATGGCACGATAAGCTGTCCCTTCACTAACGTTTAATTCTTTTGCAATTTGTCTTACAGATATTTTGTTTCCTACTTTTAATGAATCTATAAAAGATAGAATTTGTTCATGTTTTGTAGCCAATCGCAGCTCACCATTCTTTCATCTGTACTAGTAATTTGCTATCTATTTTTATTATACAGTTTATAACCATAATATTCAATTTTTTCTGCAAATATTATGAATACTTATACTTGCAAATATATACAACTACTTCTGTAGCAATTTTCTAGAAGCATCTGTATTAATAAAATATTCGAATAGCAACACGTTGGGACAAACAATAAATGATAGTATACCGCGAAAACGTATGATTATCTAATTCCTATAATATGGATTATGATAACTAACAGCTTAGTGTCTATTTTGAAATGATTCATGTGCTGGAATATCGCTCCGGCCAACCACTTCGCGTCCTGCGGGGCACGGCTGAAGCTAACTTTGTGAAGAAGGGCACTTCACAAAGTTAGCTTCAGCGCCTGCCTGTCCCGCGGGAGTCTGCGTGGTTGGCCTACGCTAGGATGGGGACTCTACAACTTTGGTAAGAGCTAGCATATTGACCTCTGTACTTCCTTAAGCGTAGAAATAGGCGGAAACTCCTCATGTCCTCATGCCTCAGCGAGAGCTGAAGATCCATTTCATTTGTGCCTGCGTCTGCAAGTATCGCTTCGAAGTGAGCTTCCTCGGCACAAGGCAGCAAAGCAGCTTTTCAAGTAGTAGCTAGCTTAAGCTGTTCCCCACAGGACGCGGAGCCTATTTCCGGAGCTTTGCTGAGCAGTTAAACTAAATCAAAATGACTATTCTGCAATACAGCCTTTGTTAACATAATCCATATTATAGGAACTCCGTTTTATGTTCAGTATGGTTACTGCTGTGACTGCACTTTTATTCTTTCTTGATGAACAAAGGCGCAAGCGCCCGTTTAGAGACGTAGCGAGTGGAGCGAATCAACTGAGATAAAGGAATCACGGTGAGCTTGCGAATCGATGATGACTTATCGTAGGGCGATTTCGCGAAGTCGCCTAGTCTCTGGGCGCTAGAGCCAGACGTGGCCGTTTCTGTCAGCGAACATCATATAGCCTAAAATTTATACTTTCTTGACTTATGAAAAAAAGTCAAAGCGTTATGCTTTGACTTTAGAGTTCGATGGCTTCGCCTGGTTGCAGGTGGATGCCGTCTCCTGTTTTTACTTGTTCACAAAATGCTTTTCCGTCCTGTTCGATGAGCGGGAATGTGTTGTAATGCATTGGTACTACTTTTTTGGCTTTAATCCAATCAGCAGCGATCAATGCATCATCTGGTCCCATTGTAAAATTATCACCGATTGGTAAAAAGGCCAGATCGATTTGATTCATCTCACCAATTAATTTCAGATCAGAGAATAGTCCGGTATCCCCTGCGTGGTAGATAGTTTGGCCATCGGCAAATAATAAAATACCAGCTGGCATACCACCGTAAATTAGATTACCTTCTTCATCCTGAAACATAGAACCATGGAATGCAGGAGTCAGCTTCACCTTACCAAAATCAAACGTGTGCGCACCACCAATATGCATCGGATGGGTATTTAATCCTCTGCCACCTAAATATTCTGCTAATTCGTTAGGAGCAACCACGAGACAGTTTGTCCGTTCGGCAATTTGAATGGTATCCCCAACATGATCATTATGGCCATGCGTTAGCAAAATAACATCAGGTTCTTGCACGTTTGGATCTAGATCACTTGTTTCATTTCCAGAGATAAAGGGATCAATTAATATTGTATGTTTTGTAGTTTCTACCTTTACACAAGATTGTCCGTGAAAAGATACTTTCATCAAACGACACTCCTTCTATTAGACATTCTTTTTAAGATATTACCTTTTCAATGCTAGTTTAAACATTCTCAGTAATATTTCCAAGCATTTTCATACAATTCAATTAATACCGGATCAATTAATGTATTAACTTCTAGTTCGTCTTGTTTTGCAAAACTGTCATCCTCATCTTTTCCAAAAACCGTTAAACTCTCTAACATTTGATTACTTAAAAAATCAGTAGGTACATTTAATTGGAGGCCTCCTACATCTATCTCCTCTCTGGATGCTAACACAAATCCCCAATTACCGAAGCTCGGCACATCGACATGGAGATTTTCTGTTGTTAATCCTGTCGAAGCAATTGTGTTGGAAATGGTCCAATATACTTCTCTCGCAAACACTGGACTTGTTGATTGTACCATCATCGCTCCACCAGGCTTCAGGTGGTTTCGAATTAAGGAATAAAATTCTTTCGTATATAATTTATTTAAGCTTTCGTTGTTAGGATCAGGCAAATCAACGATCACGACATCATACCAATCTTCACTCTGTTCAAGATATTCAAATGCATCCTGATTCCGAACGTGAACACGATCATTTTTAAGTGACCCTTCGTTTAACTTTAGCAGATGAGGGTTTTCATTTGCTAATTCAATAACAGCCGGATCCAGATCTACTAACGTAATATCCTTGATATCCTGATACTTTAACAGCTCCCTGGCTGCTAGACCATCTCCGCCCCCTAAAATAAGTACATGCTCGTGGGAATCAGATGCAGCCATCGCAGGATGGACTAGCACTTCATGATAACGGTGCTCATCAATCGAACTTAACTGCAGTCCTCCATCTAAATATAATCGGATATCTTCATTTTGCTTGGTAATAACTATTTTTTGATACTGACTGTCTTCCATGTGAACAATCGGATCTTTATATAGCTTCTGTTCAAAAGTTAAAGCAATTGATTCCCCGACAAACACACCGGCCAGCAACAGCACTCCAATAATAGCACCGATAACGCCATGTACCCATCGATGCTTTATTTCTTTGCGGAATAAATATAACACAACCATCGCCACAACTAAGTTAATCAGCCCTACAATAAATGCTGACTTAACCATTCCGAACTGCGGTCGCAGCAAGAAGACGAATAATAAACCGCCGATCAGCCCTCCAGCATAATCCGAAAATAACACCCTTGCCGTGCTTTTTTGCAAAGTTACACCAATCTCGTTAGCTTTGCGAATCAGTATTGGTAATTCTACACCAGTAAGTGCCCCTATGATTAAAGTGACAACATATAGGAATAGAGCATCTGTCCCTTCTGAGGAGAATGCTGTCACAGCAAACATTAGAAAACTGGAAAATCCACCAATGAGCGCCACTAGAAATTCTATGTAAATAAAAGATAAGATTAACTTCTTCGTCACACGTTCACTGAGACTAGCTCCAATCCCCATTCCGGTTAAAAACAGGGAAATCGTCAATGTATACTGTTTAACCCCATCCCCCAAAATGTAAGATCCCAGCGCGCCGAATAACACTTCGAAGATAATACCACATATTGAAACAATCCCAGATGCCCAGTATATAAAATGACTCTGTTTCTTTTTTATATCATCCATCGTTCATCCACGCTTCCTCATTAGACTTGATATAAAAAGCCTGACCATTAATAATGATCAGGCTTCTCTGATTTTCCCTATCATCGAGATAACACTGTCGTTTTATTGGAAACAGCAATTATGTAATCGACGAACCGATTACAAATGCTAGACCAACTGAAACTGCAAAGGATACAATCCCCACAGCAACATTATTAGCTTTCAGCTGTTCTTCCACAGAAAATTGGCGTGTTAATCCTTCGAAAATTAAATAGGCAATCAATTGCAGAATGACGCCATAAGCACCCCAGATTAATGTCTCGACCACATTAATACTATGGTAAATAGCAAAAGATAAAATGATACAAATTCCAATTATTTTGCCTGCAATGGATAATGCAATAGCTTGATTACCTGATTTGATTTGATCCCAATCTTTATATTTCGTTGTGAGCCATTCAAAAATAATAAGTCCAATAACGACAATAATGATCGCTGCAGCGAAATAAATAAACGTTGAAATAAATGGTCCCATTTTTCACACTCCTTTATTAATTTTACTTACCTGAACTTGGACCGCCACCACGGAACGTTCCCATCCCTCTATTTGTCGATAAATTTCCATTATTGTAGCTTCGTGACGTGGAATAACCACCATAACAATCGTTAGAACTACAGTAGCTCCGCCTGTTCGTAACCCAGTTATTCCCAAACACACTATCTAACATTCGGATCGTGAAATATGTAGTTAGAAAATTAGGTGAATAATTATCACGAACAAATTGTTCACTGGCTACTTCAATAAATGTAGCATCTGGTATTTCTTCACTTTCTTTTAGAATGATAAACTGATCATTCGAATACATCAAAATTTGCTGGCCATCAATAAAGTCACTTTTTTCATCAGGTTGTTCAATCTCGGATAAAATGTCCGCTAACTCTTCGACTTCAAACAATAATGTCCCATAAACATTAGCAGTTGTATCTTCACCTGTAACTGAATCTACAAATGGAAAATGATTCGAAATCAGCGCTTCTAAATTCGCACCACTGTTAGATTGCAATTGATTAAGTACTTCATCTTTCGATTCCTCCACTTTCAAATCGTCTTCAGAAATATCATTAGACTCACTAAATGCAGAAAGGTTTGATAATGAATTTGATCCACAGCCAACTAATAAGCATAGTAAAAACAGTCCGATCGCATAGTTGATTTTTTTCATCACTGCCGCACCACCTCCAATCCCGATATATGATCTATACTTCAACAGTCTATTACAGAGAGAACTGGAATATGAGCACCCATATTCCAGTTCATTCTCTTTTGTTACTTTATCAGAAATCAACCGTTATAAACAGTCAAGTTACTTACCTTTTATCAGAATGCTTACTCTTTGCCCATTTTCTTTTTTAAAGCGGCTAATTCGTCATCCACCTCATTATTGTCTAACGCATCGAATTCGTCATCGAGAGACTTGCTTTTCATCGACATATCATCACTCGTGTCCGCCTCTGCTTCAAATTGCATGACTTTTTCCTCCATGCGCTCAAAGCCTCGTTTAGATTCATCGTTACCGATTGAAGACATGGTACGATTCATTTTCGTACGTGTTTTTGCTGTTTCAGCACGTGCTTTCAAAGAATCCTTCTTGATTTTCATTTGCTGATGTTCTTTCTTCATCTCATCTAATTTATCACGTAATTGATCCGCATCTTGTTTCGAACGTTCCCATGATTCACGTAACATCGTACTTTGTGATTCATGGTCCTTCTTATCCTCTAATGCACGGCGAGCTAAATCTTCGTTTCCAGCTTCGATTGCCTGCTCTGCTTGTTTTTGTCTTTTGTCTACTAATGCTTGAGCGTCATCTGCTTTTCTTTTTAACATTTTTTCGTTAGCAATTTGTTTTGCAACTGCTGATTCTACTTCACGAATATCTGATTCCATTTCGCGCATAAATTGATCAAGCATTTTCACTGGATCTTCTGCCTTATCCAACATTGAATTTAACTCTGATCCTACCACTGTTTTGACACGTTTAAAAAATTGAAACATATAAATCTCCTCCTAATAATTAATGGGAACCTGCAATAATTTTAATTTCATATTCTTCTATTGAGTAACCAATGCTTGCTTCTACATCACTATTCCACGCTTCCAAACTAATAAATGTTTCTTCCTCATCATCACAGTATTCGGCATAACGGATGCGTTGACCGGTTAAGGAATCGCTCCGACCTTCTCCGATAATATTCGCCTCCCCCTTTTCATCTAAGGAGAAACGTTTATCCTGATATACTAGTTTGTCAGGAAAATTGTTCGCTTCAGGCAATTGAATGGCTTCATAAATACCAATCTCTAATGCATCATCCATCTCTGCAGAAAGCCAGATGGTCTTCGCCTCACCCAGAAGCTGATAGCTGTACCATTCATACCGGTTCTGACGGTATGTAATCTTACCAACCACTTCATAATCAGCAAGATCGTACTCAATAATATCGCCTATCTCAATGGATAGCAAATTTCGTTTTCTTACTTCTGGCTTTTTTTCCTCTTTCTTAAACAGCTTCGAGAAGAAACCCATTTGGTGCACCTCTTTTCTTCCATGATGGGTTATTATTCTTATTTACGATCTTTCAACAAAAAAGGTTTCAAGTTTTTTAAAATTTTTTAGCGATGCTGATGAATGACGTCTAATCCGCCATTTACATCGAGGATGGTGCCTGTTACCATGTCCGCATCCTCATCACAAAAAAACATCACAGCACGCGCTATATCTTCCCCTGTACCTGACCTTCCGATCGGTGTATGAGGATCTGCAATTTGTTTGCTTTCTGCAATCGTCGCTTCTTTCATTTCACCCGCTATATCACCAGGACATACCATATTAACCGTAATACCATTCTCAGCTTCTTCATATGCAACGGATTTCGTCAAAGACACCAATCCTACTTTAGCAGCAGAAAATGCTGAACGGTTAATCCATCCTGCAGCGGTATTGGCACTTTGGAAACCGTAATTGATAATTCTGCCAAATCGTTGTTCCCGCATCGATGGTATTGTTAATTTTAATAGATGAAAAACAGCATCTAAATTTCCTCGAATCATCTGGTTCCATTCCGCTTCTGTGTGATCGATTAATTTCTTTCTTTTAAACACAAATGGTCCAGCATTGTTAATTACATAATCTATGGTACCATACCTTTGCACGGCTTGCTTCACTGCAGCAGTTAAATCTTCTTTGTTGCATACATCTGCCTGGATAATTTCAATTGATGCCCCAGGATATAGATCAACCAATTCCTGCGCGCGTTGAAAATCCCGAAAATATGTAATGGATACAGCGTGCCCCTCTTTCAAAAAGGCTTCGGTTACCTGTCGACCTAATCCTTTTGTACCAGCCGTAATAAAGGCGTGCCCCATATTCATCCTCCTTACTTCTTCAAACACATTATAGTTCTATGTTACAACAATGTTTCGTTTTTTTCTATTAATGTGCAGTACCTTCCTTCAAACGTTTGAAAGGGTGTTAGATGTGGAAATATATACATATAATTTATTATCATTACACACATGTAAACGGATACATGATATACTGTATATTAGATATATGAAGGAGTGAAATGACATGGCTTTTGAATATAATCGTGTATTAGTAGCTGTCGATGGCTCTGATGCTTCCGAACTAGCATTTAAGAAAGCGGTAGACATTGTCCTGCGAAATAATGCTCAAATGTTTTTAGCACATGTAATTGACACTAGAACTATTACGACAGTGGCACCGGAAGTATATGATCAATCATTGGCAAACCGATCTGAGAATTATGCCAAAACATTACTTGATGAATATAAAGAAAAAGCAGAAAAGCATGGAGTAAATAGTATTACAACACATGTGGAAATAGGTTCACCGAAAATGAAAATACCGAAAGATCTTGCTAAAACATTTGATGCCGATTTAATTATATGCGGCGCAACAGGGATGAATGCAGTCGAACGTTTTTTAATCGGAAGTGTTTCTGAAAGTATCACCAGATATGCCAAATGTGATGTATTAGTCGTCAGAAGCTAACAAATCCGGGCGATCATGCCCGGATTTTCTTTGTTTCATGACAAAACGACTGAAGGTGACTTAATCCATAGTGAAAGTAGTATTGTTGAGACTCGGCTCAAGGCAGCAAGAATTAGCGCAAGTAGTAACTAACTGAAGCTGCCACCACAGGACGCGGACGAGTATATTTCCGAAGTTTAGTAGTGAATATAACATTTTCTTACATCTGACATTGTGGTAAAATATGTTATGGATATAATGAGGAGGCCTTTAATATGACCGAAGAATTTAAAGAATTTGATGATTTCAGTAGGCATCAGGTGAAACGGCTATATGATGGGACACCGGTAAACTGGGTTGCTACACTTCTGGCTTATGCCGGATGGATTATATTCGCAGCAGGGATCATTTCCGCAATATTTGTCTCGATGAATACGGTCGATCATGCTATACTTGTTTTCATCATGTATGCCTCAGCAGGAACAGTCACTGGATTAGGGCTTGTTGGCATCGGGGAAGTCATCAAACAATTATTTATTATCAATTACAGATTGAAAGAACACGGCTATTCCTTTAATAAAGAACAATGAATAACTAAAAAAACCGACTTCCCTCCATATAGACTAAACTACACAGAAAGAAGCCGTTTTTTGTACTTATTGCGCTAAGCGAACCACGTCACGAGCAATCATTACTTCCTCATTTGTTGGAATGACGATTACCTTTACAGGTGAGTGTGGATAGTTAACGAATTTCTCTTTTCCACGAACGTTATTTAAAGATGGGTCCCAATAAACGCCCATGAATTCTAAGCCTTTTAGTACGCGCTCACGAATGGTTACACTATTTTCACCAACACCTGCTGTGAAAATAATCGCATCGACGCCATGCATTCTGGACGCATAAGAACCGATATACTTATGAATTCTTTCAGCAAATACTTGCAGCGCTAATTCAGCTCTTTCATCTCCATTGTTTGCTTTCTCTTCAATGTCTCGTAAGTCGCTGGAGAAACCAGATAATGCCAGCATACCGCTTTTCTTATTTAACACGTTCATCACTTCTGCTGCAGATTGACCTGTTTTTTCCATAATATATGGAATTAAAGCTGGATCAATGTTTCCGGATCTTGTCCCCATAGTTACACCAGCTAGAGGTGTAAAGCCCATAGACGTATCAATCGATTTACCACCTTCAATAGCTGCAATACTTGCACCATTTCCTAAGTGACAAGATAATAAGCGCAACTGCTCTAGTGGTACACCCATTAAATCTGCGGCACGTTCTGAAACGTATTTGTGTGATGTTCCATGAAATCCATATTTACGGATGCCATATTTTTGATAATACTCATATGGCAGACTATATAAATAAGACTGTTCAGGCATCGTCTGGTGAAATGCCGTATCAAACACTGCCACAGAAGGTACGTTAGGAAGAACCTCACGGAAAGCACGAATACCTGTCAAGTTAGCAGGGTTATGAAGTGGTGCTAAATCCGAAACTTCCTCAATTTCTTCAATCACTTGATCATTGATTGCAACAGAATCGTTGAACTTCTCACCGCCATGTACAACACGGTGACCGATTCCGTCGATTTCATCTAAACTTTTAATAACACCGAAAGATGTTAATTTTTCTAATAATAACTTTACTGCTACCGCATGGTCCGGGATGTCTGATGTTTCTTCATCTTCTTTTTCTCCGAACTCAATAGAAAAAACCGAATCAGCAATACCAATTCGTTCTACTAATCCTTTTGACAATACTGTTTCTTCTGGCATTTCAATCAATTGAAATTTAAGAGAAGAGCTTCCGGCATTAACTGCTAAAATTTTACTCAATATATTCAATCCTTTCATTTCCTTATCCTGCAAGCTATGTACGTATTTATAATAGCTTCTTACATTCCCATACTCATTAAAACACCGTCAGGACAAGTTTGCAACCGGAATGTTAAATGGTAACGTTTGCTTTCAGAATTTTTTATTTTCTGACTATTTCTCCGCTTCCGTCTGGAACCAGCCATCAATTTTACGCAATATATTGTGAGTGGCATTCACATCTTTAAAAGAAGGTAATTGTGCCATTAAAGTCTGTTTTGGTGCCTGCGTATCAGTTCCTTGCTTTTGTAAAACTAAAATGCTTTTTGCATGTTGTTCAGACGAGAACATCGATAATGGTAATTGGAGCATTGCCAAAATGTGTGCCTGTTTACGCAAAAATACTTGCAGTTGCTCGCTTTGTTCACTAGTAAATAAGAAGTTAGGGATAACAAATACTAAATACCCTGCTTCTTTTGTGTAACGTAAGCTTTGTTCGATAAATAGATGGTGAGCATAGGAGTGCCCTTCTTCTGCTTGCAGATCAAAATGAGCCGCTTGCTCATCATTCGGATAATAGCCTACAGGCAAATCCGCCACTACAGCATCAGCAGGATCTAATAATAATGGCATTAGTGCATCTTGATGGAAAAATTCGATCGATAATTGCTGTAAGTTTGCACTTTCTACTGCTAACTGAATTAAAGTAGGGTCAATTTCACTACCATACCCTTCCACTTCTGCACTGACCTGATTGATAACAGCTGTTAGAAGATTTCCTGCACCACTGGCAGGATCAAATAATCGAAACTGCTTTGTATCATTTAATAATTTTTGCAGAAAATAGCCGATAAACATGGCAACAGAATCTGGTGTAACCACATGCTGCTGCTGGGTAGAACCTTTCATTCCTTTAATTAAAGCAAGCTGAATTACTTTTCGTATCGATTCTTTGTCAGGTTTCTCCTGATAAAAAAGCTCCTTCAATTTCACAACACTTTCTTCTGTCTCAGCATCAGGAAACGCTAATGCTTCTTCTGTCTGAATTGCTCGTAATGCAAATACCAGACTATCTAAATACGTTTCTTCTTCTGTTTTTTCTATAGACATTGTTAATTGATCTAAGTATTTAAACGCCTTATCTACTTCAAACGTCACTCTACTTCCCTCCAACTTGTACATAATGAATTCACTGCCTATCTATTATGAAGGCAGTGAATTCATTATGTCTACTGAGAAGCATTAAATGTCATTACTGTCTTTATCTGAACCTTTTTTCTGCTTCAGCATATCCATTACCTGATCAATCAGCTGTGGACATTTCTCTAATACTTTCTCATATGCATTGGAGGATTCATGGACCGGCATCAACTTTACGCCTTCTTTATTAGCGACAACGAAAGCAGTTGGTGTGATCGATACCCCTCCACCACTGCCGCCACCAAATGGGATGATTGATTCTGACTGACTACTTCCTTTTTGTCCGCCAGGTACGAACTCACTTCCTCCAGAGGCAAATCCGAACTTCACTTGAGACAATGGAATGATCACACTTCCATCCGGTACGTCTATCGGTTTGCCGATCGCTGTATCTACTTCGATTAATTGTTTAAGGTTTTCCATTGTTAACGACATGAAACCTTCGAGAGGATGTACGTTTTCGTTATTATTATCTGCCATTAGTTATTTGCTCCTTTCATTAACTTCTTCAACTTGTTTATTTCTCTGATAGTTTTGCTCAATTTCATGGAAATCATGCATTCACCAATCGATTCTAGACTCTCCTGTTCAAAATCAGCTCCCACGCTGAGAAGAAACTTCTTTCTAGGGTACTGAGCAAGCAGCCATTGTTTCAGGGTTTGCAAGACAACATACAAATGTGCGGTAAGCGAAGGGTCAGGTGTCGCTACAACGGTTTCTGTTTCTACCTTCTCAATAGTTGCCATTTTGATGATCTCTTTCCCTAGTAACATCATTTCTTTTGTACTCGTTTCAGAATCCGATGTTTGCTCTTTTTTGTTTCCGGTTAGATCGACTGTTTGCTTGTAGACCACCATACGCAATACCTTCACCTTAATTTCGATCATTTTCCCTTCTTCATCCCATTGCCACGCTAGAAAGACATATAGTTTTATAAATGCAAAAATAAGCAGGCCCAACAGTAAAAGAATAATTAGAAAGGCAATCAGTCCAATGATTATCATAAACTCACCTCATGAACTATTATTTACGAGGAATAACAAGATTAGTCATAATCCAATGGTAAATAGTACAAAATAATAAAGGATATCTATGGGATTGAACAAATGTACATGATAAGATGAAAGTAATTACATAAGGTTTTAGGAGGAGAATAATGGATAAACGACGCAACATCTATTTCTATTACAAACAGAATAAAGCGACCAATAACAAGTTAGAAACATTATTTCAATATGTACAGGAGCAAGGCTTTCATGTAGTAGAAGAATCCAAAGACGCAAACATTATCATAAGTATTGGCGGTGATGGAGAATTTCTTCAGGCAGTTCGCAATACATCTTTTCGTCAGGATTGCTTATACGTTGGGATGACGCAAGCGGATGAGACTGGATTGTATTGTGACTTCAACATCGATGAATACAGTGCAATGATTGAAGCTGTAAAAGAAGAAAATATCGAAGTTCGCAAGTTCCCGATTATTGCTATTAATATTAATGGTCAATCCACTTTCCATTGTCTTAATGAAGCAACGATTCGATCGGCAGTTATCAAAACTATTGTGATGGATGTCTATATTGATGATAATTTCTTTGAACGTTTTCGTGGAGACGGCATGATTGTAGCCACACCAACTGGCAGTACAGGCTACAACAAGTCGACAAGAGGCGCTGTCATTGATCCAAAAATTCCTTGTTTTCAAGTAACAGAGCTCGCCTCTCTAAACAACAACCGCTATCGGACACTCGGCTCTTCCTTCGTACTTAATCAAGACCGCACTCTACGTTTGGAAGTAGTTCAGGACGGTAACGATTATCCAATCGTCGGTTTGGACAATGAGGCTTATTCAATCCGGAATATCAAATCACTGACGATGCAATTGAGTGACAAGCGAATTAAGACTGTCAAATTAAAAAATAACTCCTTTTGGGACCGTGTTCAACGAACGTTTCTATAAGAGAGACTGTTATCAACTTGAGTCATGGTTCAGTTAGAAATACGGGAAGTCCACCATATACATTCATTGTTTATCAAAAAAAACAGAGGATCATTTAGTCCTCTGTTTTTTTATACATAACTTCGCCATCGACAATTGTAGCTTGCACTCCAATTTCATGGAAAAGATCAGGATCGCTTTGAAACAGGTCTTGTTCTAATATGGTGAAGTCTGCCACATAATCCGGCACAATCATTCCTCTGTCATGTTCATGACGAATGATATAAGCACTTCCTTTTGTATATAAAGAGATAGCATCAAAAACAGAAAGTTGCTGTTTCTTTCCATACACTTTTCCGTCTATCGCAGATCTTCGGGTTACTGCTGCCTGTATACCTAACAACGGATTGACTTGTTCAATCGGTGCATCAGAACCACCGGCACAAGCAATTCCTTCCTCTATATATGTTTTCCAAGGATAAGAGGTTCGCGTCCTTTCTTCACCTATTCGATCTTTGACCCAAGGAAAATCAGAAGCAACAAAGGACGGTTGTATATCCAGTACCGCGTTCGATTCTTTCAGCTGTGTCAAAAGCTCCGTATTCATAATTTGCGCATGAATAATGCGATCGCGCAAACCATTTGTAAGCGGATATTTGTTCATACAGTTTACCACTTCCTCCACAGCTCTGTCACCGATTGCATGAACTGCTACTGGAAAACCGAATTTCCTTGCTTTTTGAAACCATATTTCGAGATTTTGCCTTGTATGAATGGGAATACCAACGTTACTCGGATCATCTTCATACGGCTCACTTAACCAAGCAGTCGCACCACCTAATGCACCGTCAGAGAATATTTTCATTGCACCCAAGGATGTAAATTCGCCACCTTGGCCATAACGATATCCTTGTGCCAGCATATCATCAAATACAAGATGGTGAACCAATAAGTGCGCTCTAAATTTATATTGCTTTGGCACAATTTCCTGATATGCTCTTAACGTTCGGCCGAAACCACCATAGTAAGACAAATCCTCCGTATGACCACCAGTTAAGCCTAAACGCAACAAATCTTCAATCGCTACTTTTATCGTTTTTTGTAATGAAGCTTCTGAAATAGTCGGAATAATTTCTTTCACTAATTCCTGCGCCTGATCAAGTAAATAGCCTGTCGGTTCCCCTGTTTCATCTCGAACGATTTTGCCACCTTGCGGATCTTCCATGCCTGCATGGATCCCCGCTAGCGATAATGCTTTCGAATTGACGATAATCGCATGTCGGCAAACACGTGTTAAAATCATGGGATGATCACTGGATATCTGATCTAATTCATTTTTATCAATAATTCGTGGTTCTTGCCACTGATTCTCATTCCAACCTTCTGCAATCAGCCATTCATCCGGCTCCAAGTCGTGGACTTTCTGAGTGAGCGACTCCAGTACTTCTTCAGCAGACGTCATTAGAGACAGGTCTAAGTGCAAGAGTTTCTCCCCATGCCCCGCAATGTGTAAGTGACTGTCCACAAAGCCAGGATACATAACTGCACCTCGCAAATGATACTGTTGGTCAATGTCATATGTATTCCTCAGATATGCCTCTTCGCCAGTATCTCTGATTTTACCATTCTCAACGATAACAGCCTCTACTGTCGCTCCTGTTTCAGTCATTGTATAAATCGTACCACCATAAAAAAGTGTAGACATTTCATCACCTTGCCTATGCTTCTAAATCTTCTGTTAATAACTTAAAGAATAGCAAAAACTCAAGACGAAGAAAAGGATAGTGCACTGAGCACTATCCTTTATTTTATTCCATTTATTATTTAGCTTGACCACCTAATTGTTGTTCAGCCATTTGTACTAGACGTTTAGTGATTTCACCACCAACTGAACCGTTTGCTCTTGAAGTTGTATCAGCACCTAAGCTTACACCAAATTCTTGTGCGATCTCATATTTCATTTGATCTAGTGCTTGGCTTACTCCTGGTACTACTAAGTTGTTAGAACTGTTCGCCATTGTCATTCACCTCCTCTTGACTACAATACTATGATGCGCTCAAGGAGGCGATCTCATGCAAGAATTTTTCTGGTAGTTGTTGTTAATTTATCCAAGCATTAGAGCAGGTCATCTACTTGTTGTTCTGATTGATCAGATGCCTCTACTTCAATAGTTTCGATAGTATCTAATATTTCTTCAATATCTTGATCAAACGCGATATTCCCTTCAAATTGTTCCACTTTTTCTAACCTAGGTTTTGTTTTAGGCTGCTTTGGCACAAAGACTGTACAACAATCCTCGAATGGTCTGATTGAAATATCATACATATCAATAGCCTCCGAAATGGAGATAATTTCGTCTTTATCCATCGCAACTAATGGTCGAATGATTGGGAAATTCGTCACTGCATTAATAGCATGCATACTCTCCATCGTCTGGCTCGCCACTTGCCCAAGACTTTCACCAGTGACTAACGAAAGAATACCATTACGTTCTGCCACTCTTTCACTAATACGCATCATCATTCTGCGCATCACTGTCATCGAATAACCGTGTGGAATTTCACGATGAATTTTTTGTTGCAATGCCGTGAATGGCACGACATGTATTTTTACAGAATGTCCGTAAGAAGCTAATTTTTCAGCCAGATCGACCACTTTTTCTTTCGCGCGTTCGCTCGTATATGGCGGTGAATGGAAATGAATTGCTTCTAGTTGCACACCCCGCTTCATCGTTAAATAACCTGCTACCGGGCTGTCAATTCCGCCTGATAATAATAAAAGTGATTTACCGGAAGAACCGACAGGCAAGCCACCCGCACCCGGAATCTTTCTCGAGGTTAAATACGTTGCTTCTGCACGTATATCTACGGTAATTTCAAGATCAGGATGGTGCACATCAACGGAAATGTCATCGGTATTTACTAACAAATGTCCGCCAAGTACCTGATTAAATTCCTGTGAACCGATCGGAAACTCCTTATTGGATCGTTTCGTCGTGACTTTGAAAGTTTGGACATTTTCTGTCTCTCTTAATAACTGCAATGCCTCTTCTTTTATTCGCTCAGGATCATTTGCCACTTTTACTGCTAAACTCATATTCTGAATACCGAATATCTTTTGGCAAATCTCCATTATCGGTTCTGGGTTTTCACCATTCAATACGATATACATACGATCTCGTAACTTATCTACTTTAATTGCCGGAAAATGACGCAATACTTTTCGCACGTTCTTAGCAAGCTGCGTCGTAAATATTTTTCGATTACGCCCCTTCAATCCTAATTCACCATATCTTATAACTATATGATCATATTGCATCTCTATCTACCCCATTACTTCACTTAATTTTTGAATAACTTTTTTTAGTTGTTGACTGAAAAAAACAATTTCTTCTTCTGTTGTTTCATAAGACATACTTACCCTGAGTCCTGATGTCGCGACAGAACGATCTTTTCCACAAGCTATCAGCACTGCACTCTCGTCAGCGCTTTTGGAGGAACAAGCTGATTTCGTTGAAATATAAATATCTGATTCTTCAAGTGCATGAATCATCACTTCTGGCTTGTATCCTGGTACAGAAAAATGAACGATATGCGGTGCGCTTCCAGTAGCAGGTGTATTTAGTTTAACCTTCGCCATCGATTGTAATTGATTGATTAAATATTTTTTTAATTCACATATTTTATCCACCGCTTCATTCTGCTGTTCTTTAGCCAAGCGCATCGCTTTGACGAAAGCTACAATGCCTGCTACATTTTCAGTACCAGAACGAATCGATCGCTCTTGGCCGCCACCATGAGCTAAAGAAAACAATCGCACGCCATTTTTGACAACTAATAATCCTGTTCCCTTTAGACCATGGATTTTGTGAGCTGAGATCGTGCACAGATCAATGTGACTTTTATCTATATTTAATGGCAGCTTACCAAACCCTTGAACATAATCAACATGAAACAACGCTTTTGGATAATCCTTCACGATCGCACCAATTTCTTCGATCGGTTGAATAGTGCCTATCTCATTATTCACATGCATAATGGATACTAGAATGGTATCTTTTCGGATTGCATTCTTGACAGATTTCGCCTCAACAAAACCATCAGCATTTACAGGAAGGTACGTCACTTCAAATCCCAGTGATTCCAAACCATGACAAGCTTCCAATACTGATGGGTGCTCGATCGCCGTTGTAATAATATGTTTTCCTCTGTTCTGATGTGCTAAGGCAGCACCTTTAATTGCAATATTATTACCTTCCGTTCCACCTGATGTAAATATAATTTCATTTGGCTGAACTTGCAAAATAGATCCTGCTTGCTCGCGTGATTTGCGTAGCAGTCTTTCCGCCTCCATTCCAATACCATGTATCGAAGACGGATTACCAAAAAAATGACTGGATGCTTTCGTAAAGCTCTCCAGTACTTCTGGACTTGGTCTTGTTGTTGCACTGTTATCTAAATATATCATCCATGATCCCTCTTTTTTTCTGTTAACATTGCCATATCTTATCACATTTTTCCGTCAGTGAAAATAAGTTATGCCTAGCAGTGCTGGTATATTTATGATATTGCTGGTGAAACTGCATGTCATTAAATGGTTCCAAAATGTTTTACTGCTATACAATGGTAATTGATAACCGTTTAAAATAGAGTATTGGTATCAGAAATTACTTCGCAGCAGCTGTTTTCGACATAAGAAAAAAGCTGAACATAACACGAAGGATTCTTGATTATCAATCATGTTATGTCCGGCTATTCTTTTAACTTATATACTATTATTGGCTAGTTATTCTATTTCTAATGCTGTTAACAATTCATCGACGGAAACTTTGTTATCAGCTGTTTGCGGCAGCGACAATCCGGATAATGGAGAGGAAATGTCGTTGGAAGCAGATTGGTTAGCTTCCACACTTTTAACAGAGGTCTCCTTATTAAGTTCCGGGTGCTGTGATTTCGAAAGCTGAAAAACAAAATTTGTATATTTGGTTTGATCCTGATGCTCAAAAGCTACATGATCTGATGCCGCAACATAGTTCGTTTCTTTATGATCAAAATAAATGAACAATACCATTGACCATACACTAAGTGTAACGACAGCTAATGCCGAAAGCAGCCACTTCATCCAATCTCCACCTTTATGCGCTAGTTAGCCATCTGTTGAAATGCCTGATCCATTTTCTCGATTTTCTCCATCGCATTCGGATCCACTTCTTCTAATGCTTTGACCGCGGTTTCCAACGCATTTTCGTATTTGTAATCCCTAAACAGTTGCTCCGCTTCTGATAGCTGTGCAGAAAGAATAGGGTGAGAACTGCGATATCGATTGCCAAATTGAATGGCAAGTTCTACAAGTCTCGCCTGGTCCAACAGTAGATTAGTTTGATTGACAAAATGATCCACTGATTTATTCGCCTCTGTAATACTATGCTGAACTTTGCCCATATCTAATGGGTGCTTCTGGAGGTGCTGCAATACCATTTCACACTTATCTGTCGATTCGTCTAATGCATTGACGATGAAAGAAGGCACACCAGGAATATTGCTTTTTTGCAATTGCTTACTCGTGTAAATAAGCTGTTTCTTTAATTCAGTGATTTTTTCTTTCGCTTCCATCTCATCTTTACGTAAATCAGAAATTTGTGATTGAAAGTCTTGCTGTGCTTGATTAAGCTTTTCCAATTCCTCGGATAAAGTATCCAACTTATCCTTAATTTCTAAATGGTTTGCTTTTTTGTCGATATAATCCTGTTCAATTTGATCAAATTGATTTTCGACTTTTTCCAGCCATTTCTCTACACTTAAGAACATTTCTAATTCGGACTCTTCAAGAAAATAGGTTTGTTGAAGCTCTTGAATCTGCTCTTTTGTAGTAGCGACTTCTTCTTGGATATCAGCTAGCTGCTGTTTCACATTAGGGAGATGACTCTCCACGATCGATTTAGACTTCGCTTCTTTTTCTAACAGCTGGAACATTTCATTGATGCGATCTTCCATCTGTTCTAATGATTCTTCGATTGTGTCTATCTCACCATTTTCCAACTGCTTAATTGCGTTTTTCAACATCGTTTCATATTGTTTCAATTCCTTCTCGAAACCGAATTGCTGAACACGATAGCCCTCTTTTTCCATTTCTGCCATTCCACGCAATAAATCTTTCATTAATTCAGGGATGAGCTGTTTACTTTGACGGTAAATTGTCGGGAAGGACGTAATCTTTTCTTCTATTGTTTCGAGTTCTTCTTTTAACGACTGAATCAGACCTTGTGCTTCAATATAGTTACCTTCACTTGTTAATACAGCATACTCTGTCAGTCTTTTTTCCATCTTCGTTAATTCTGATTCGAAGACAATTTCAGCTCTTCCGTATTGCGTCCGGTTATGTAAAAGGTGTTTCTTCAATTCTTTGATCTGTGGTTCCAATTCTTCTAATTCTTGACGGGTATATTTCTCTGAATCAAGTAAATAATCCAGTTCCTTATACATTTCTTCAATATTCTTCTCGATTGCCTGCAATGCATCTGTTACATGCTGAAGGTTCTTTCTGGATGCTTTGATTCGAAACTTATCTGCTGCTTCCTCTGCATCTAACAAATATTCCTCCATATCTGGCAGATCGCGAGTAAGTATCATATCCCAGTTATCCTTCCATCGCTCAAAATTGACCTGGGTCTCACCCGACAGATTTAACTTCTTTACTTTAGCCAGTTCTTCTGTCACATTCCGGTGCATGATTTCCATTTTCCATGCTTCCAGTCGGTCAACTTGATCATAGACCTTTTTCCTAAAGATCAGTCCGATAATCAATAATGCGATAATAACAAGAATTCCGCCGATCACGAATTCCAACAACATAAGTAATCCTCCTTCAAAAACACCCGATAACTTTCCATTTATCTAGTAAGATAAACACGTCTATATGATTACTTGTTATGATACCATGTTTCTATGGCTTTTTGCTAAGAATTTTACTATTTTTTGAATATTTTTATCGAATAAAGCATATTTTTAGCAAAGCTTGAACATTTGTCACACTAATCAATCTATTGTATGATTAAAAAAATTCATAAAAAACTATCCATCAAGGGAGTGGGAGTACATGTTTGAAACCAAAAATTATCAAGGCAACAAAGAACAAAACTACCCGATTGTGATTAAACAATTAGACGCATTACTACAGGATGAGCCGGATGTTATCGCTAATCTATCTAATGCATCGGCATTATTGAATCAATTCTTAAATGATGTGAACTGGGTAGGCTTTTATTTATGGAAAGAAGACGAACTTGTATTAGGACCATTCCAAGGCTTACCGGCCTGTGTTCGTATTAAGAGCGGAAAAGGTGTCTGCGGAACCGCTGTATCTGACAGACAAACACAATTGGTTGCGGATGTACATCAGTTCCCTGGTCACATTGCATGTGATGCAGCCAGTCAGTCTGAGATTGTCGTTCCAATTTTGAAGGATGGCGAAATCTTCGGTGTATTAGATATCGATAGTCCTAGTAAAAACCGCTTTGATGAAACAGATAAGCAATATTTAGAGCAATTCGTTCAAACATTAGAGAAATATATCTAAAGTAAAGGAAGTTGCTGTTGACATTCAACTCCTAACATCATATAATGAACTTTGTGTAAAAAAGGTAGCCTATGTGAACCGCTAGCTGACTATTTTGTTCCTTACCTGTTTAAACAGTAAGGTGTATCCTGTAACTCTCTGCTACTAGGGCGAAGATGCATGAATACAAAATAGCTGTTATGTGAGGGACACACTGTCTTATTTTATGCAAATTTCATATATAAAGGAGAAGATGCACTATGGCTCGCTATACAGGTTCTGTATGGAAAAAGTCTCGTCGTCTTGGTATCTCGTTAACAGGTACTGGTAAGGAGTTAGACAAACGTCCTTACGCACCAGGTCAACACGGACCTAATCAACGTCGTAAACTATCAGAATATGGTTTACAATTACAAGAAAAACAAAAATTACGTTTCATGTACGGAGTGACTGAACGTCAATTCCGTAACCTATTTGATCGTGCTGCTAAGATCAAAGGTATTCACGGTGAAAACTTCATGGTTCTTCTTGAAACTCGTTTAGATAACCTTGTTTACCGTTCAGGTCTTGCTCGTACTCGTCGTCAAGCACGTCAATTAGTAAACCATGGTCACATTACAGTAGATGGCGGACGCGTTGATATCCCATCTTACCAAATCAAACCTGGTCAAGTAATCGGTGTTCGTGAAAAATCTCAAAGCCTTGACATCATCAAGGAAGCTATTGAGGCTAACACATTCACACCTGAATACGTAACTTTTGACGAAGACAAACTAGAAGGTACTTTCACTCGCTTACCAGAGCGTTCTGAATTACCAGCTGAAATCAACGAAGCTCTTATTGTTGAATTCTACTCTCGTTAATTTCAGAGCATATTCGTTAAAAATGTTAAAAAACCTGGAATCCTTGATTTTTCAAGAATTCCAGGTTTTTTTGTTAGAACTAATATATCTCTATGAATGAAATGATTTACTAGTTCACCCGATCCTAACTGACAACATATTAATGTTAGTAGATACTAACCAAGCATCCGCCTTGAGAGATCTATTGTGCTAGGATACCTCTGTCCAACCACTTCACGTCCCGTGGAAGTCTTACAGACGGTTAGCACCGTGATAAACTTCGGCTTTTTTGATCGAAATTACCTTACTTTTTCAACATACATAAACCCACTGTACTGTCACCTGATTTTATTCCATCTGCTCACTAAATAAACAACTACCACGAAAGAAAGAACCATACAGTACGTATAAACATTCAAATAAATCGTATTCGTGTACTGATTCAGCCAACTGTAACGATAAATGCGTGAATTTTCCGCATCTGGCGGCCCACCCAATTGTCCTACCAGATCCATGACGAACAGGTATTCAAAATATGAAGAAATCATTATGACAACTATTGCTATCGCAAATAACAGTCGTTTATTTTTGCCAATCCATCTTTTTTCTTTCATGAATTTTATTAGTTCCAAAATAAACAAAACCAATAATAAAATACCAGTGAAGACAAAAATAATCCCTAAATTCCCATTACCAGAAATGACTTCTGGTTCGATCGTAAATAATTTGACAAGGAAAAGGTTAACCATATTACAGCAAAAATACAGAAACAACCGCATAAGCTGCCCTCCTATCAAAATCTTAATATCATCCAGTACATTATTAACATTTTTTTCTAGTCTCTTTAAACTTAACGAAAGTTACGCATGAAAGCAATATATTTTTTTCTTCAATCAACTCTTGAAGTAGCTAGGATTACGAACGATAAAAGGAGCCACCCAGGCAACTATACCGGCAGCTCCTTATATTTGTGTTATTTTAACGTGAAAGATTCTCCGCTATCCACCAAACTATTACTTCCTACATATACAATAAACTCTCCAGGATCACTCTTGTATGTCATATCGGAATGATAATAACGAAGGTCTTTTTCTGTCAGAACAAAGGTAACTTCTTTTTCCTCACCGGAATGAAACTCCACCTTTTGGAATTCCTTTAGTTCTTTCACCGGACGAACGACCTCACCAAAGACATCCTGTACATATAACTGTACCACTTCTTTCCCCGCAATTGCTCCAGTATTTTTAACGGGAACAGTGATTTTTAATTCAGCATCCTGGGTCAAAACATTTGTTGAGAGCTGCACGTCGCCATATTGAAAGCTCGTATAGCTTAGACCGTATCCAAATGGGAACAGCGGTCCATTTGGGCTGTCCAAATATTGTGACACGTACCTCTCCTGTGCATCCGGCGCTCCTTTCGGCCTTCCTGTTGAATAATGGTTGTAATAGACCGGTATTTGACCTGCTGAGTGCGGAATCGACATCGATAATTTTCCGGAAAAGTTCTCATCACCAAAGATCAAATCCGCAATCGCCTGTCCTCCTTCTGTTCCAGGGAACCAGGCTTCCACGACAGCATCTGAATTTTCGATAACTCCACGTAAGTCCAGAGGTCGACCATTAAATAAAACGGTGACAATTGGTTTGCCTATTTTTTTTAGTTCTTTGATCAAACTTAATTGTGGTTCTGGCAATTTAATGTTGGTTCGCGAGCCTGCTTCACCGCTCATAAGCGGGTCTTCTCCTACTGCTACAATAACTACATCCGCCTGAGTCGCTGCTTGTTGCGCATCCTCAAAACCATTTTCTATTTTTTCCTGAATACTACAGCCCTCTATGCACGATACTTCATTTTCAGATTTACTTCGAATCGCTTGTAACATTGTTACGGAATCGTCTTTCGATCCTAACCAAGACCATTGTCCCAGGATATTTCCGTTGTCAGCATAAGGACCGATAAGCGCTACTTTTTGGGTGCAGTCCAATGGGAGGATCTGTTCATTTTTTAGTAAAACGGTTGATTCAACTGCTAGTTCCCTCGCAGATGCACGGTGCTGACCTGATAGGATTATTTCTTTTTCTAATTGTTCATCAGCTCCTCTGTAAGGATTTTCGAATAAGCCTAACTCCTCTTTTAACTTTAAAATCCGAAACACCGCTTCATCAATGACCGTTTCCGACAGCATGCCATTTTCGACATATTCTTTTAAATAACTAGAATAACAGTCTGTCATCATTTCTATATCCGTTCCAGCGAGAACCGCCTTGAGACCGGCATCTCCTTTATCTACTGCAACACCATGTGCGATTAATTCTTTGACAGCACCCCAATCAGAAATGACTACTCCATCAAATTGCCATTGATCACGCAACACCCCTCTCATTAAAGGATGATTCGCTGTTGCTGGAATACCATCAATAATATTAAAAGAAGACATCACCATTTTACAACCTTGATCCAATGCTGCTTTATAAGCCGGCAAATAGAACTCGTGCAACTGTCGATCAGACATATTAACTGTATTGTAATCACGTCCTCCCTCAGCTGCGCCATAACCGGCAAAATGTTTCACACATGCTGCCACTCGTTTCACGTCATTCGTTACATCCTCTCCTTGAAAACCGCGGACTTGTGCTTTGGCAAACAAACTGTTCAACAAAGGATCCTCTCCTGTTGTTTCTGTTACACGCCCCCACCTTGGATCCCTTACTAAATCTACCATCGGGGCAAAAGTAACGTGAATACCTGATACAGCTGATTCCAAAGCTGCAATTCGTGCACTGTCTTCCGCAAGCTCAAGATTCCAAGAGCAACCAATCGCTAACGGAATAGGAAAGATGGTTTTATAACCATGGACCACATCAGACATAAACAAAAGTGGTATGCCGAGACGATTTTCCGCTAAGTGTTTCTTTTGAATAGACTTTATATTTCTCGCTCCAGATGCACCGAGTACGGAACCTGCATTCCGTATATTATC
Source organism: Gracilibacillus salinarum (assembly GCF_022919575.1). Classification (NCBI taxonomy): domain Bacteria; kingdom Bacillati; phylum Bacillota; class Bacilli; order Caryophanales; family Bacillaceae; genus Gracilibacillus; species Gracilibacillus salinarum. The sequence goes on from NZ_CP095071.1 coordinate 1,060,513, forward strand.
ATCTTCTATTTCCATATTCATCATCGGTCCCGTAATAGCTCCCGCATCCTCCGCCCCTTTAAAAAAAGGAGCGGCTAATTGAGTTAATTGATCAATTTTCTCTTGTAAGGTCATTTCTCCTATTAGATGTTGGATGTTTTTCATCCTGGTACCTCCTCCAAAAAATCAATAAGTAATCCCTTTCATTCTATTACCACTATAAAACATAAATTGAAACGTTTCAACATATGTTTGTAAAATTAATTAAATAATGAATAACAGTTAATACTTAATGTAATTCCCTTATATTAATTTTTCCACAAAATACTTGAAACCGATTACACCTTGTTTTATAATGAAGTCGTCGAAACGTTTCAACAATCTGTTTGATGTTGAGGTGATAGTTCAAAGAGTAACTTGCATTATGTTCGAAAATATTTCAAGAGGAGTGATCAAATTGTTAAGCACGACAAAGATGATGTTAATGTTGATGTTTGGTTCGCTTTTACTGATTGTTGCATGTTCTAATGATACGGCATCTGAAGCAGGATCATCTGATGAAAATACGATTACTGTCTGGACAATGTCGAAAGCGTTAAAAGATTTTGTTCCACAATATGAGGAAGAATCTGGGGTCAACGTCGATGTCCAGGTCATTCCTTGGGATAATGCGCATGATAAGTTATTAACTGCTGTTGCTTCCGGTGAAGGTCCAGATGTCCTACAAATTGGGACCACATGGGTAGCAGAATTTGCGGAAGCTGGTACATTTCTTGATCTGACAGAATATCTTGATGATTATGATAACCTTGCTGATGACAATTTTTATGAAAGCGCTATTGGTACAACAAAATATAAAGAACAAACGATTGGGATCCCATGGTATGTCGATACAAGGGCATTATTCTACCGTACAGATATTTTAGCAGATGTTGGTTATCCAGAAGGCCCTTCTACTTGGGAAGAAATGATTGATGCTTCAAAGCAGCTGGCAGCTCGCGGAGATGGCCAGTACGCCATTGATTTACCAACAACGGATCCACAGTTCCCCTTTATTTTGGCATGGGAACAAGGGTGGAATTATAAAATCGGAAACGGTGCAGACAACTTCCAATCACAAGGTTTTAAAGAAGCAATTGAATTACACCATTTATTCTATGAAGAAGAATTTTCCCAAACAGGCGAAGGTAAAGAATTCTTTCAAGCATTCTCTGATGGTTCTAAACCAATGTTTATTAGTGGTCCATGGGATATTGGCACGATCAAGGATCGCGCACCGGATATTGAAGGAAACTGGGATGTGCGTCTGATGCCATCTGCAGAAAATAACAAATCAATGATGGGCGGAGCACACCTTTCTATTTTTCATAATTCTGAAAAGGTGGACAAGTCTCTTGATTTCATCAATTGGATGGCAGATCCAGATACTCAGGTGAAATGGTATAAAGCAAATAGTGAATTGCCTGCAAATTTAACTGCATGGGAAGATCCGGCACTATCTGATGATGAAATGGTTAGTACATTCGGTGAGCAATTAAAATCGACACAACCCTTACCATTAATTCCAGAATATGAACGTCTTGGCCAGGAAATTTTGACTTCATTAGAAGAAATTAATCGTGGTGGAGCGGATATTGATCAGACACTAGAGGAATTTCAGACAAAAGCTGCAGATATTTTAGACAGATAGCCCGGAAGATGCAAAGTGCCCCTTAGTACTTTCTGACAGTTCCACGAGAGGAGGATATCAAATGAAGTCCAAATGGACACCATTTTTATTTATTGGTCCAGCAGTTGTGCTGTTAATCATTTTTTCATTTATACCTATACTAATTGCATTCGGTATCAGTTTTACAGATACCAATTTAATTGGTTTGGCAAACTGGTCCAAAATAAATTTGATCGGATTTGATAACTATGCAGACCTGTTTAGTGATGAAAAATTCCTTGAATCAATCGGAAATACGATTTTTTATGTCATTATCGGAGTTCCATTAGCAGTAGGAAGCTCTTTTATGATTGCCTTTTTGCTTAACTTAGTAGGCAGCTGGCTGGCTTCGACTTTTCGTGTCATTTATTACGTGCCATCTGTCACTAACATTGTGGCTATCGCCGTAGTATGGGGGTTTCTTTATAATCAGGAATACGGCTTATTTAATTACCTTTTATCGTTAGTTGATATTGACAATGTTCCCTGGTTAGAAGATCCGCTTGTAGCTAAATTGTCATTGATTCTTCTTGCCGTTTGGAAAAGCAATGGCGTGAGTATGCTTATTTTCCTGGCAGCATTGCAGGCAATACCACGGGTATATTATGAAGCAGCTGATATTGATGGTGCAAACAGATGGCAGAAATTAATCAAGATCACCATTCCATCTATGAGTTTTGCTACGTTTTTTGTAACAGTGACGACATTAATTGGCTGGCTGCAATTTTTCGAGGAACCGTTTGTCATGACAGAAGGCGGACCTTTAAATGGTACCAATTCGATTGCATTGTTTATTTATCAGGAAGGTTTCCAATATAACGAATTCGGCTACGGTGCCGCCGCTTCATTTATCCTGTTTGCGATCATTATTGTCGCAACCCTTATACAATTTAAATTCAGAAAATCAGACCAAACACTGTGAGGTGAACCATTGTGTATTTACGAAATAAAATGGAAAAAACAATTGTAATTACCATTATGACAGTTGGCGGGTTACTCGTATCGCTTCCTTTTATATGGATGGTTTTAAGTTCTTTTAAAACAGAACAAGAAGTACTAAGCATTCCGCCAACCCTTTTTCCACAGGACCCAACAATGGAGCATTTCGTCAATTTATTTCAAAACTTAAATTTTGATGTCTATTTACTTAACACGTTGATTATCGTTGCTTGCTCGATGATTGGTTTATTTTTAAACACAATGGCAGGTTACGGATTTGGTAAATTTCAGTTCAAAGGTAAAGAGACGTGGTTTGTTGTCGTGTTAATTACCATGATGCTGCCTGGACAGGTTACGATGATACCTACGTATTTACTACTAAATGAAATGGGATTAACAAATACAATGACCGGGATAGTTCTGCCAGGTTTAATTGCCGCTTTTAACATTTTCTTAATCCGACAGTTTATGGTAACCATTCCAGATGATTTAATAGAGGCAGCACGCTTAGATGGTGCTGGTGAGTTCTATATTTTCACCAGGATAATCATTCCTTTGTCGATGCCCATACTAGCGGTTCAGGTAATCTTAACCTTTATCGGTGCCTGGAATAGTTTCCTATGGCCACTGATTGTCGCTAACGACGAAGCATTGTACACGTTATCTGTAGGACTTGCACTGTTAAAAGATCAGAACGTGACCAATTATGGATTGCAAATGGCCGGTTCCACCTTTATGGTACTACCTATTCTCATTATTTTTATTATTTTCCAGAAATACATTATCGAAGGCTTTAATGTATCCGGAATTAAATAATGCCCTTAAAAATCTGCGACAAATAACGTAATATAGATAATATATTTGTGTAGTGATGGAGGAAAGACACATGGCAACGATAAAAGATGTAGCAAAATTAGCTGGAGTAGCAGTATCCACTGCCTCCTATGCACTTAATAACAGTAAACGTATTAGTGCTGCGACGAAGGAACGAGTTTCAGAGGCAGCAAGACAACTTAACTATAAGAAAAACGGCATCGCTTCTGATTTGAAAAGAACCAAAACAAATACGATTGCATTGATACTCAGTGATTTATCAGGACCCTATTATTCAGAATTGATTAAAGGTGTACAGGACGTTACTACTGCCAATGGCTTTGATTTGATAGCGTGCAGTTCCATTGGTGGCCACCAGTCGACAGCAGTAAAATTCCTAAAGGAAAAAAGAGTGGATGGCGCAATCATACTCGCCCATAACATTAGTGACGAAATCACGATCGAATCAGCACAAGCAGGTTTTCCTGTCATTGTTCTCGATAGGGACTTAATGGACAAGAATGTCTACCATGTGGAAGTAGATAATGCAGAGGGGGATTCATCGCAACCGAAAGTCTCATTAACCATGGTCACCGAAATATTGCATATATCGGCGGACCAAGTGCCTCACTTGATAATCAGAGACGATTTGAAGGCTACAAACAGGCATTGGAACACTACCAGTTACCCACTCATTCAAAATGGAATTCAATTGGTTATTTCACCAAAGAAGGCGGGTATAAAGCAACAAAGCTATTAATTGCCCAAGGTGAACTTCCAGATGCAATTTTCTATGGAAATGATGAAATGGCGATAGGTGGTTTGCAAGCTTTCCATGAGAAAAATATCAGGGTACCAGAGGATATATCAATTATCGGGTTTGATGATATTCAATTGGCTGAATATGTACACCCGCCATTAACCACGATTAAACAACCAAAATATGAAGTCGGCGCACTGGCTGTGCACCTTATTTTTCAACTATTAGAAGGAAAAAATATAAATAGCCATTACAAGTTATCAACCGAATTAATTGACCGAAAATCCGTCATATCAAAAAAACAATAAAAAGGGTGTATGCTCTTGCAAAAAGAATGTATATTTACCGGTGGTTCCACATCTTTACCCTACCTCATCCATGTACCAGATCGTTATGTATTAGAAGGACCGTGTCAATATCCGTTACTGCTTTTCTTACATGGTGCGGGCGAACGTGGTAATGATTTAGCGTTATTGAAAAATCATGGTCTGCCAAAACTTTTAGAACAAAAGGAATATCATGACTTTCCTTTTGTTACAGTGTCACCCCAATGCCCTGAGGATTCTTACTGGACAGAGCATTTAACAGATTTGAAGTTGTTCTTAGATTACCTTATAGATGAATATGAGATTGATGTGAACAGCATCTGCTTAACCGGCATGAGTATGGGTGGGATCGGAGCTTGGAATTTGGCTCTGCAATACCCTGACTTTTTTCACGCTTTGGCACCTGTTTGTGGTTCGATCACCCTTCCCACTCACCGAAAAAAGGCATTTCATGAACTTTATACAAAACAACAGGTATTGGAAGCAATCACAAGGATTAAGCATTTGCCTATTTGGGCATTTCACGGCGCACTGGATGAAGTGGTTCCAATTGATGAAACAAAACAGATTGTAGCACATCTTCAAGAGCTCGGAGCGCATGTTCAACTCACCGTTTATCCCGACATTGGGCATGACTCCTGGGTTCCGGCATATGAAACGGAAGAACTCTACTGGTGGCTGTATAATGCATAGACCAAAAATGTGTACGAATACATGTATTGAAATGGAGGCTAACCATGCGTGTTTTATTGTTAGATTTGGATTCTACGAGAGCTGATCATTTAGGATGCTACGGGTATCATCGTGATACAACTCCTAATATCGATCGAATTGCAAAAGAAGGTGTACGCTTTACAAATTATTACACAACAGATGCGCCTTGTGCACCATCTCGAAATGCACTTATGACTGGTCGTTTCGGTATACACACCGGCAATATCGGTCATGGTGGCACTGCCGGTGATATGAGAACGGAAGGAATAGAGCGAGAGTTTCACGATCGATTAAAATCTGATAGTTTCCCTGCTATTTTCAGGCGCAACGGTATGAAAACAGCACTTATCAGTCCTTTTGCAGAAAGACATTCATCCTGGCAATTTTATGCCGGCTTTACGGAAATGTATAATACCGGCAAAACCGGGGACGAGTCAGCTGAAGAAGTCACTCCTACTGTGTTAGATTGGCTCGAACGTAATGGTGATAAGGACGATTGGTTTTTGTATGTGAATTACTGGGACCCTCATACCCCATACCGTGCGCCGAAAGATTACGGTAATCCCTTTGAAAATGAGCCACTTCCAGCTTGGCTAACAGAGGATGTGTTAAAGGAGCATTTACAAAGTATTGGACCACATTCTGCTAGAGAGATAAATATGTATGATAACTTTGAAAATCCATCCTTCCCTCGTCATCCTGGTGAGATAACTGATATGGCAGGTCTAAGACGAGTAATCGATGGATATGATACTGGTTTACACTATATGGATGAGCATATTGGAGAGATTTTCAAGCAAATGGATAATGCAAATATTCTGGAAGATACAGTGGTCATCATAACCGCGGATCATGGAGAGAACCTCGGCGAACTCGGTATTTATGCGGAACATGGTACAGCTGATCAAATGACTTGTCGATTACCAATGATTATTCGTTGGCCAGGTTTACAAGCAAATCATGTTGACAATGGGCTTCATTATCATCTTGACCTGTTACCTACCATTGCAGATCTATTGGAACAGGAACACCGACCAACTTGGGATGGACAAAGCTATGCTTCTATACTGAGAAATGGAAAATCTGCAGATCGAACGTTTCTAGTATTCTCTCAAAATGCCCATGTCTGTCAGCGAGCGGTGCGCTTCGACAAATGGCTCTATATTCGCACGTACCACGATGGCTTTCACTTATTTGATAAGGAGATGCTGTTTGATATCGTTAATGATCCACACGAACAACACAACTTATCTGAAAAGCGCCGAGATTTATGTAAGGAAGCGGTCTACATTTTGAATCAATGGCATGACGACATGATGTTTTCAATGAATTACGATACAGATCCAATGTGGACAGTAATAAAAGAAGGAGGCCCCTATCACGCTAAAACCGAAGACTTAATCCGATATCTTAGCCATTTAAGGAGAACCGGAAGATCTGATGGAGCTGAACAGTTGGAACAAAAGTATCAAAAGGACCTTGCTTCAAAAGGTTTCCTGTTTCGTAACAGCTAAATCAAGAAATAATAAGGGTATTCTCATTGCGGGAATGCCTTTTTCCAGTTAGTCTATAATGACACAGTAGAAGGAGGTGCAGGAATGTATACCTTTATATTATTCTTGTTTATTTTAATCATAGGTTACTTATTAAGCTTTTTAGGAGTCAGCTCCTATCTCCCATTTATTACAGTTAGTTTATTGCTGGCATTAATGATTAGAGCCGTCTATTTATTACACCAACTACATAAACAATTTGTGTATGAAAATAAATCAATCAGCAGCCGGTTATTGGAGAAAAGGTTAAATGACAGGCATGATTCATAATGACGCACTTTTACTCAATCCCACATTAGAAAACCAAACATAACTCGCCGGTCCTAATTGTTGTAAATAATTTACAACTTCCTATAATATGGATTATGTAAACTAGAGTGTATATCAATGTGGTAATTTTGATATACACTATGTGCTTAGCAAAGCTCCGGAAATAGGCTCCGCGTCCTGTGGGCACGGCCTCAGCTAATTTATGAAAGAAAATTCTTTTCTTTCATAAATGGATCTTCAGCTCGCGCTGATTCCACGGGAGTCTCCGCCTATTTCCTACGCTTTAGGGAAGTGCTACAACGTATGGAACAGCTAAAAGCAGTGGTTCTAGGCATTATGTTATTATTCACTCAATTCCTGTTATATATAGTGATGAGTGATCAATATGCTATCTCTTACAAACATTGTGGAGTACCAATCCTAGCGTAGGCCAACCACGTAGACTCCCGCGGGATTGTGCAGGTGCTGAAGATCCACAACGTCTGCACCTGCGTCTTCTAGTAATGCTTCGAAGTAGGCTTCCTCGGTGCAAGGCAGCAAAGAAGTAACTCAAGTAGTAGCCTAGCTTCAGCCGTGCCCCGCAGGACGCGGAGTGGTTGGACGAAGCGGTATTCTAGCACATTAAATAGCTCAATATGGATGCTTGGCTAGCGATGGCTAGTTTACATAATCCCTATTATAAGAACTCTACTTCATGTCTGAAATGATTTACTGCTGTTACTCCACTTTTATACTTGCCTAGAACATATAAAAACCGCAAGGACTCTCGTGTTGTCCTTGCGGTTAATTGAAATCATTCTTATTTTATTTTTGCTTGTTCTCATCCTGTGCTCCCCACCAGGAAATATTTTTCAATCCCTCTACATTCTTATAGTGGAACACTGGGTCTTTGCCTTGTTTTTTCTGTTGTGTGTAATCACGTAATACATCGAAGGCGACTTTACTCAATAACAGAATGGCAATCAAGTTAACCACTGCCATCATAGCCATGAATAAGTCTGCCATATTCCATACCAACTGAATCGAAGCGAGTGATCCAAACATAACCATTGCCAGAACTACGACACGGTAAACATTCAGCCATATTCCCTTCGGATTCATAAAGCTCACATTTGTTTCACCATAATAATAGTTCCCGATCACGGAACTGAATGCAAAGAAGAAAATGACAAACGCCAGGAAGATGGATGCCCATTCCCCTACTTGCGCACTGAGAGCAACTTGTGTTAACTGGATACCATCAGCTGACGATTGACCAACATTATCGTACAAAATAATAATAAACGCAGTTAAACTACAAATGACAATCGTATCAAAAAATACAGCCAAAGATTGGACTAAACCTTGCTTAACCGGGTGATTGACACCTGCTGTAGCCGCTGCGTTAGGCGCACTACCCATACCTGCTTCATTGGAGAATAATCCTCGACGAATACCATACATCATTGCGGCACCCGCTCCTCCACCAAACACTTCTTCTATTCCGAAAGCGTTTTTGATGATGAGCATAAAAACCTCTGGTAATGCCGTAATATTGGAGAATACGACGTAAAAACCAACGGCCATATAAATAACAGCCATAATTGGCACAATTACACCTGAAACAGTTGCAATACGTTTAATTCCACCGAAGATAATAATCCCTGCTAAAATCACTAATACAATGCCTGTCCACACTTTATCGATGTTAAATGCTTCTTCTACAGCGGCAGAAATTGTGTTGGCCTGCACTGCATTAAATATAAATCCGAATGTAAAGGTGATTAGAATGGAAAAAAGAATACCCATCCATTTTTGCCCCAAGGCTTTCTCCATATAATAAGCTGGTCCGCCTCGGAAACCATCTTTGTCCGGCACCTTATATACCTGTGCAAGCGTGCTTTCAATAAAAGCTGTCGCCATACCGACTAATGCAATTACCCACATCCAAAAGACAGCGCCCGGACCACCAAGCGCAACCGCTAATGCGACACCTGCCAGGTTACCGGTTCCAACTCTTGATGCAATCGAAATACTAAATGCCTGGAATGCATTGGTACCTTTTTTACCACTTTGCTCGACTGCTTCTTCTGAAAGAACACGAAACATGTCTCCAAATAATCGGAATTGAACAAATTTAGATCGTAACGTAAAAAATAATCCTGCTCCAATTAATAAATAAATCAGAACGTAATCCCATAAAACCAAATTTCCCCATTCTACAATTTTGGAGGCAATTTGTTCAATAGTACTCATGTTGATAAACCCCTTTCTTCGTTTTGCAAAACATATACCCCAAAAGACTCAATATATTACATTTTTCATAAAAAAACAAGTAAATCCCTTATCCATTTCTGGATAAGGGATATGTAGCTACTTCGACACAGCTGATTCTTCCACCATTCGATTCGCCACTGCTTCTGTAAATTCAATGGTTGTTTTAGGAATGAATGTTTTCAGGACACCATTTACCATTGGCCCAAGAATACCGTTAGCTGTGATTGTTAAACTGCCTGTCACATCTGTATGTTCTGCGTCTTCGGCAGTTGCTTTAAAACAACCTTCACCGACAATATTTTTACTTTTATCCTGTAATGAAAAGCTGACACAGTTTGGCTTTTCCCATTTATTAATATTAATATAGAGCGTAATGGTTTTGTGAATTTTTGCTACCTCACCTTTGAATTTCCAGACAGAGCGATAATCATCTTCCACACGATGCTCGATATAACCCGGCACTAAATCGGCCCATTTTTCAAAATCACTGACAAAATCCCACACTTTTCCGATCGGTAAGTCTAGCTGTACAAAATGTGTTCCACTCGGCATAAAATAAATCCCTCCTCATCATTTCATATGATCAAAGAACAAAAATCATGCCTATTACCTTAATAGCAGTAGCAGGTTTTGCAACTGTGCGATAAGGGGGAATCCTTACATGATTTGTCGTGCAGACATCCTCCTACGAATAATATACAACCCTATAATATGGATTATGTAAACAAAGGCTGTATTACAAAATGGTCATTTTGATATCGTTTATCTGCTTAGCAAAGCTCTGGAAATAGGCTCCGCGTCCTGTGGGCACGGGAGTCTCCGCCTATTTCCTACGCTTACGGGAAGTGCTACAACGTATGGAACAGCAAATAGCAGTGGTACTTGTTTTTTTTCAATAGCTATTATATAGGCATGAAATCAATATGCTAGCTCTGACAAAAATTGTAGAGTATCAATTCTAGCGTAGGCCAACCACGGAGACTCCCGCGGAACAGGCAGGCGCTGAAGATCCACAACGTCTGCACCTGTATCTACTCGTAATGCTTCGAAGTAGGGTTCCTCTGTGCAAGGCAGCAGAGAAGTGATTCGTGTAGCAGCCTAGCTTCAGCCGTACCCCGCAGAACGTGAAGTGGTTGGTAGAAGGTATCATACTACACATAATATTTCAAAATCACCACTAAGCCGCTAACATAATCCATATTATAAGAATCTATCTTCTTGTTCAGCATTGATTACTCCATGTCAGCACTTTTCTTTCTTATTCGTCAAAAAAGGTTCTGATCTTTGGAGATCAGAACCTTTTTAAATTACTCTAAAAGCGAATTAAGAAATATTTCTTTTTACCTCGTCTGATAATCGTAAATTTATCTTCAATACGATCTTGCTCTGTTAATTGGTGCGTCAATTCCTGATTACGGATACCATTGATGTAGATCGCTCCATTGTTTATATCTTCACGAGCCTGACGCTTGGATGAAGATATACCTGCTTCTACTAAGAGCTCGATTAGAGCAATCTCTTTATTTTCAATCGCAACGGATGGCACATCTTTAAAGCCTTGTTCAATTTCAGCTGCATTTAAACTGCTTAGTTCTCCACTGAATAGTGCTTCTGTAATTTTTTGTGCTTGCTTCAAGGCATCTTCACCGTGAATCAATTTAGTCATTTCTTCTGCTAAACGTTTATGCGGAATACGCTTTTCAGGTGCATTTGCTAATTCTTTCTCTAATGCTTCTATCTCGTCAAAGTCAATAAATGTGAAGTATTTGATAAATCGAAGAACGTCACGATCATCGGTATTAATCCAAAACTGGTAGAATTCGTACGGTGTTGTTTTCTCAGGATCTAGCCAAACTGCTCCACCTGCTGTCTTACCAAATTTCGTCCCATCACTTTTCGTAATTAACGGCACTGTCAGTCCGTATACTTCCGCCTCTTCCTCACTTTGCTCAAATCGTTTACGACGAATTAATTCCATTCCCGCAGTAATATTACCCCATTGATCACTGCCACCAAGTTGTAATGTACAATTTTCTTTTTCGTATAAATTCAAGAAGTCAATCGATTGCAGCATCATGTAACTGAACTCTGTAAAAGAAATACCGTTCTCCAAACGGGACTCAACGGAATCTTTTGCCAGCATGTAATTAATGCTGAAATGCTTCCCGATATCTCTCAAGAATTCAATGATCGTCATCGTCGACAGCCATTCATGATTATTACGGGCAACCGCACTGTTTTCACCCTGATCGAAATTCAATATGCCTGCTAGTTGGTCTTTGATTTTATCACTAAAGCCTTTCACCACTTCAGGACTGTTTAACGAACGTTCTGTTGAACGACCACTTGGATCACCGATAAGACCTGTACCTCCACCAATTAAAGCAATAGGTCTGTGACCTGCTTTTTGAAATCTTTTTAACATTAATACCGGTACTAGATGACCAATATGCAAGCTGTCAGCTGTCGGATCAAAGCCTGCGTACAGCGTTACAATATTATTCTCTAAATGCTTGCGCAATCCTTCGTCATCAGTTGTTTGCTGAATTAAATCCCGTTTAGCCAATTCGTCTAAAATATGCATGCTTTCCACTCCTTTTCTACACAATAAAAAAACTCCTCCCTAAATAAGGGACGAGTTAAATCGCGGTACCACCCTCGTTACAGCTCGATTAGAACTGTCACTCAAGGAATTAACGACATAGACCTGCCGTCTTCATTCAACATGAAGAAACTCCGGAACGTAATTCGCCAGACAGATTATTTACTGACTCGCACCAACCGTCAGCTCGCTGATAAAGGGAATCTTCTGCTACTTCAAACCATCATCATTTTTGTTATGTTTCATTGTTATTACATTAATAGCATAAACAATTGAAAAATGCAATATTTTTTCAACTTTTAAGTAAATTGGATTGACGGCTGTGCTATAATATATAGTGGAATATTTAGGGGGATATACGAATGAATGCAAAGAATGCAAAAGAATTTTTTCAAAAAACATGGCAGTCGTTTAAAGAATTATGGAATAAACAAGTAATTCAACGTACATCTAGAATCAGTTACCATATTATATGGAATATCATATTATTTTTTATCGCAATTGCGCTGGTTGGCGGCTTTTTTGTCGCGGGGCTTGGTGCAGGATATTTCGCTTCCCTGGTGGATGATGAAAAGATCCAAAGTGAGGAAGAAATGGCAAGCGCTATCTATAATTATGCAGAAACATCTGAATTATACTTTGCCAATGATGTGTTTCTGTCTGAAGTCAGTGCAGACCTGCTCCGTGATGAAACTACATTGGACCATGTAAGTACATACGTGCAAAATGCGGTAATCGCAACAGAAGATGAATATTTTAACACGCATAACGGCATCGTTCCAAAAGCAGTGTTACGGGCAGTTTTTCAGGAAGTGACAAATGCTTCCGTACAATCAGGTGGTAGTACCTTGACACAACAAATTATCAAAAATCAAATTCTTACAAATGAAGTATCCTTTGAACGTAAAGCTAAAGAAATGCTACTAGCGATGCGCTTGGAATTATTCTTTGAAAAGGATGAAATATTGGAAGCATATTTAAATATCGTACCATTTGGACGTAATGCTTCCGGTCAAAATATTGCAGGTATTCAGACTGCTGCAGATGGTATTTTTGGCGTTAATGCTGATGAATTAAACTTGCCGCAAGCTGCATTTATCGCTGGGTTACCTCAAAGTCCATCCTACTACACCCCCTTCATTAATGGTGGTGGTCTCAAAAATGAAGAAGGATTAGAACCAGGTCTAACTCGTATGAAATCCGTACTTAGCAGAATGTTAGAAGCAGGTTACATTAATCAGGATGAGTACCAGAAAGCATTGGAATATGACATTGTTGCAGATTTCAAACAGCCGGAAGAGTCACAGTCTGAGAAATACCCTTATTTAATGCAAGAGATCCAAAAGCGGGCAATTGATAAATTAGTATATGTACTCGCTGAGCAAGACGGCTATACAAAAGAAGAAATAGATACAAGTGAAACATTGAAAGAAGAATACGAGATAAAAGCATCGAGAGAAATCAGCAGCAACGGCTATAAAATTCATTCCACAATTGATAAGGATATCTATGATGCCTTTCAGAAGGTTGCAGCAGAATATAACAACTACGGACAGGATAAGCTGGCACGTAATGAGAAAACAAACAAGGCAATTATGGTAGAAGACCCGGAAACTGGAGAGATGGTACAGCTAGGTAAACAACCAGTTCAGGTTGGTAGTGTATTAATTGAAAACAGCACAGGTAAAATTATCAGTTTCGTTGGTGGTCGTGATTTTGATACTTCTCAAAAAAACCATGCCACAAGTGTTAACAGACAAAATGGTAGTACCATGAAACCGTTAGTGGCTTATGCACCGGCAATGGAATGGGGAGTTGTACAGCCTGGATCGATTATTGCGGATGCAGCATGGGCTTATCCTGGAGGGTACTCTCCAGGAAACTATTCAGGTCGCTTTTATGGACTGACTTCAGTAAGAGAAGCTTTATACCGCTCACACAATGCAACTGCGGTAAAAGTTTACAGTCAAATCCTAAATCAGAATCCTGTCGAGCAATTTCTATCGAAAATGGGCTTCTCATCTCTCGTAGAAGGAGATGAAGAATATAGATCCATAGTACTCGGCGGAATCACAAATGGTGTAACCGTCGAGGAAAATACAAATGCTTATGCTACATTTGGTAACATGGGCTCTTTCGTAGAAGATTATATGATTGAAAAAATCGAAACAAAAGAAGGCGAAGTGGTTTATCAGCATGAGAGTGAAAAAACAGAAGTATTCAGCCCGCAAACAAGCTATTTAATGCTTGATATGATGCGCGATGTACTAACACGTGGTACCGGTACTGCCGGAAGAGCTAATCTTACGAATAAGAGCGTAGACTGGGCAGGCAAAACAGGTACAACCAACAGCTTCAAGGACACTTGGTTTATTGCAACCAATCCGAATGTTACGTTAGGAAGCTGGATGGGCTATGACTATAATCAACAATTAGACAAAGGATACAGTAGTCGAAACAATACATTCTGGGCAAAATTAGTAAATGCAGCAACAGAAATCCGTCCTGAACTGATGGCACCATCAAATAAATTTGAAAGTCCCGGGGGTATAGTAACACGTTCGTATTGTGCTGTATCAGGGTTACTGCCTTCTGAAGAATGCGGTAAGCTTGGCTTAGTCAACACAGATATTTATAATGCGAATTTCGTTCCTACTAAGAAAGACTATAGTCTGATTCAGGATTCTTACGCAACGATCGATGACGAAGTTGTGTTAGCAGGTGAAAAAACACCAGATGAATTTTCTGATGGAAATGGCTTTAGTTTCAATCCTGATTGGCTAAAGGATATGGGCTATACCAAACTAAGCAATATCAAACAATTAACGGCTGGAAAAGGCGGCGCTTGGGAAAAAATTAAATATCCTAATGAACAAGAAGTGTCAAATGACGGAAAAGCACCAAGTGCACCTGGTGGATTGAAATTAAATAAGCAGAAATTGTCATGGAGCAAATCGAACAGTTCTGATGTAGTTGGTTACCGAATTTACCAGGCAAGTAATCCAGATGACAAAAATTTCAAACGAATCGGTTCCACTACAGAAACTTCATTCACTATTCCAAGCAGTAAAGCTGTTTATCAGATTCGCGCTGTCGATTATTACGGTCAGGAATCCTCAGGAAGTAATGTAGTCGTACAAGGTGATTTCTCTGAACCTGAACCAGAGCAAAAAGAAGACAATAAAGAGCAGCCAAACAATAACAATAATGGCAATAAAGAGCAGGAATCGGAGCAAAATAATCAAAACCAGGAACAAAACGATAATGAGCAAACGGAAGAACAACAACCAAATGAGCAAACTCCAGACACGCAACAAGACAATCAAGATAGCCAATAAACGGAAAAACTCTTATCATCTCAATGAGATGATAAGAGTTTTTTATTTATCAGTACAGAAAATATATAAGTACAGCAATAGAAGTAATCATGCTGAACATGAAAATGGGTTCTTATCAATATGGACGCTTAGCTAACATAATTCATATTATAAATAGTTGTATTTCATTTATTTCAATGAGGACCGGGCGGGTTATGCCCGTTTTTTTCTAACATCATACTATCCCCTTCTTCTCACTATTCATAAATAGAATATTACGTTATAATGGTAAAAATAGGCTCTTGAAAGGATGATCGAATTTGTGAAACATACGAAAAACTATCAATCCATCAAGAAACATAGTCGCCATACTCCTATTCACATAGAAGGTCCTGTTTCAAAAAATAAGATAGCTGCCTTACAATTTCACCACGAACTTACTTCTTTCAGGCCACCTTCAGAGCAATGGAGAGCATTACAGGAAATTGCAGAGCTGCCTGAAGCAAGAATTATCATTGCTACCGTACAAGATCAAATTATCGGGTATGTCACCTTCTTGCATCCTGATCCAATAGAAAGATGGGCTAAATATCCATACCCAGATATGTTAGAGCTTGGAGCAATAGAAATTGCGCCTGCATACAGAGGAAATAAGTTAGGTTCTCTTTTGATTGAAACATCAATGAAAGACGAACATATGGAGAATTACATTATTCTATCTACTGAGTATTACTGGCATTGGGATTTAAATGAAACCACATTAAGTGTTTGGGATTACCGCAAAATTATGGAAAAAATGATGAAAGCCGGTGATTTGTATCCGGCACCTACCAATGAACCAGAAATCATGGCACATCCAGCCAATTGCTTAATGGTGCGGATCGGAAAGAATGTACCAAAAGAACATATAGAGCTTTTCGATAAATTAAGATTCCTTCAATAGGGAGTGAGTACATGCTTGTCAAAGATATTATGAAAGAAGACGTTATTACCTTAACTTCATCAGCTACAGTGCTGCATGCTTTGCAACTAATGAAAGAGCATAATATTCGCCACATCCCAGTAATAAACAATGAACGACATGTGATCGGAATCGTATCAGACCGGGATATTCGAGATGCCAGTCCATCAATACTCGAACCATCATTTGAAAAAGAATTACTAAAAAAACCGATTGCAGCAATTATGATAAATCCGGTCGTCACGATTCATCCTTATGAATTCTTTGAAGAAGTAGCAACCATCTTCTATCAAAAAGAGTTTGCCTGTTTGCCTGTTGTTCAGAATAAGCAATTGGTAGGGATGGTCACAGAAAAGGATTTACTTTATGCATATATACAACTAACAGGTACACATGCACCAAGCACTCAGTTAGAAATAAAAGTACCTGATCGTATTGGTGTCCTATCCGATGTGTGTCAATTTTTTTCAAGACGACAAATTAAAATTGTATCCGTTTACAGCTATCCGGATCCAAAGCAGCAAAGCTATAAAGTATTAGTATTCCGTATTCAAACGATGAATCCCATTGTGGTTGTACGAGATTTTGAATCGAGTGAATATGAAGTACTGTACCCGTACTGGGAGGATCAACATGAGCACTGATCGAACCGTTTTTATTTACACTGAAGACTTTCAACACTATTCATTTCATGAAGAGCATCCATTTAATCAAAAAAGATTACTGCTAACAATCGATTTATTAGAAATGATGCAAGCTCTGTCTGATGATCAAATAGTAACACCGTCACGTGTGTCTGAATCGATTTTATCCACGATACATACAGATGATTACATTCAAGCTGTAAAACAGGCTAGCGGGTCTGAGATAGTTAACTTGGAGAAGTATGGTATCGGTACTAATGACACGCCATGTTTTTCAGGGATGTATGAGGCTGCATTAATGACGGTTTCCGGCTCAGTAGCAGCATGTCAACAAGTAGCTGATGGAGAAGCTTCCCATGCTCTTAATTTAGGAGGTGGACTTCATCATGGCTTCCCTTCTCGTGCTTCGGGCTTTTGTATCTTTAATGATATTGCCATAGCAATAAAATTTTTACGAGATCAATATGGATTGAAAGTATTGTATATTGATACCGATGCCCATCACGGAGATGGTGTACAGCATTGCTTTTACGATGACCCCAATGTCTGTACCGTCTCTTTTCATGAAACTGGTCGCTATTTGTATCCTGGTACAGGGAAAACAAGTGAAAGAGGAATTAAGCAAGGATTTGGATTCTGCTACAATTTCCCACTGGATGCTTTTACTGAGGATGATTCTTTTCTCGAAGTATTTCGGACATCCATTGAAGTCATTACAGAAGATTTTCAGCCAGATATTATCGTGAGTCAGCATGGCGTTGATGCTCATTATTTAGACCCTTTAACACATCTTCACTGCACCGTGCATATCTTTGAGGAGATACCGCAGATTATTCATTCCCTTGCTCATCGGTTTACAGACGGAAAATGGGTGGCACTTGGTGGTGGCGGCTACGATATTTGGAGAGTTGTACCGCGAGCATGGGCTCAATTATGGCAGATTATGAATACAGATCATATTTTTCATGGATCTATTCCACAACAATGGCTTGATAATTGGCAACCGTCATCACCTGTTCCTTTGCCGCATTTCTGGCATGATACAACTGAGCAGTACAAAGAAATCCCGAGACGCCTCGAGATTACCGAACAAAATCAAATCATGTATCAACAAGTTCTAAAATTTATCACAAATAAAAAGAAAGGATGAGGCTTCATCCTTTCTTTCACTAGCTAACTTGTGAAATTTAGAACAACAAGATTACATTTCCATCCAGGTAACTTTCCACATTGTATGTATAAAGATACTAAATATTAGAGCGTTATCCCATAATGGCAGACTGCCGTTAATTCGCTTGTTCCGAATCCAATATGACGATCTCAACCCGGCGATTAATGCTCCACCCTTCCGGACTATCATTAGCTGCCACCGGTCTGGTATCTCCAAACCCAGCTGCAATGAAACGTGATTCATTAAAATCTCCAGTTTGCAGGATATACCGGATAACACTGCTTGCTCTCGCACCTGACAATTCCCAATTTGAAGGATAACGATAACTCGAAATTGGTCGATCGTCGGTATGTCCCTCGACTCTTACTTCGTTCGGAATATTAGAAAGCAATTTACTAACTTTATTTAAAAAAGGTTTGGCAGGATCTAGTATATCTGCTTCACCGGACAAAAACAGCACACTTTCTTGTAAAACTAATACGACGCCTTGATCCGTTCTAGTTGCTGAAATAACGTTATTCAAGTCATTCTTGTTTAGATAGTTTTCAACTTCGGCAAGTAATTCATCCAATTCATCCGTATCTGGTACTTCTTCTGTGTTGGTAACGGCATCGCTTGCTTCTGAATCGAACGCTTCTGTTTTCATAAACTCTTCACTGTTTACTTTTGTGTTTTCAGAGGGAAATTGTTCCTCCATTACAGAAGGCATCGCTTCAAAGATTGTTTCACTTCGAAATGCCTCGGCAATTGCCTTGAACTTCTCTACATCTATTTGGGACATCGAGAATAACAAAACAAAGAAAACTAATATCAATGTCACCATATCAGAATATGTGACCATCCATTTCGGTGCACCCTTTTTCTCACGACGATTCATTCTACGCTTCATTAAAAGACTCCTCCGTAAAGGTCTCTTCTACTTCGGCGATTTTTTTATTCTTTTCTTTCTCAGATAAGAATGCACTTAATTTTTCTTTTAATATCCGAGGGTTCTGGCCCGATTGAACGCCAATTACCCCTTCGATAATGACTTGCTTCATAAAAATTTCTTCACTTGTTTTTGTTTCTAACTTACCTGCCATTGGCATAAAAACCAAATTGGCCAATACAGAGCCATAGAAAGTAGTTAATAAAGCAACAGCCATGCTAGGTCCTAAAGTAGTCGGATCTTCTAAATTCTGCAACATTAGAATCAAACCAATTAATGTCCCTACCATCCCCCATGCAGGTGCATATTCACCCGCTTTCTCAATGATTAATCGACCTCGGTAATGGCGATCCTCCATTGCATCTATCTCTGCGTTCATAATATCCGTAATAACCTCTGGTTCGATACCATCAATTGCAAGCAATACCCCTTTTCGAATGTAAGGGTCTTCTACTTCTTCTAATTCATTCTCTAACGCTAATAAACCTTCACGACGTGCTCTTTCCGATAATCGTTCGAATAATTCTATTAAATCAGTTAACTGATGTTGATTTCGTTTAAATACTTCTTGTATCACATGCTTAGTAGTTTTAATTTGATCAATATTGAAATTGACCAGTAAGGCAGCTACTAGCCCACCTATGACAATTAATACTGATGAACCTTGGATAAAACCCGCAAATCCACCAACACCACCACTGCTTACTATTCCAAACATAATCATAATAAAACCTATCGTAATGCCGATTGGAGTTAAAATATCTTTTTTACTCATTTGATTTCTCTCCCTAGTGAAAAAGCTCTAATAAATTAATAAAAACTAGGGTGTAACATGCACCCTAGTTTTTATATCGACATTATGATTGTTTTGTTGAGTTTCTTTTTACAATTTGATGTGGTAATACGACATTTTGATCTTCAACTGTCTCTTTATTCATGAATTTCGTTAACAGTCGCATCGCTACTGCACCAATATCATACATTGGCTGAACTACGGTAGAAAGTGTTGGACGGACCATTGTCGCTAATCTGGTATTATCGAAACCAAACACTTCCATATCTTCCGGAACGTTGATTCCATTATCTTGTAAACCATGAATAACACCTAATGCGATCTCATCCGTTGCAGCAAAAACAGCTTTTGGATGGTCTGTAATATTCAGAATTTTAGAAGCTGCATCTACTCCGGATTCATAAGAGAATTCTGTTTTAATTACATATTCTTCATTCACTTCTTTATTCGCTTCCTTAATTGCCTTTACGTAACCTGCATATTTTCTTTCATTCACTACTGAGTCCTCGGCACCTGTTACGTAAATAGGGTGTTTTGTACCATTTTCAATTAAGAGAGATGTTGCTTCATATGCTGCTTGTTCGTAATCAATGTTAACAGAAGGAATCGTTTCTGTAGCATCAATCGTTGCAGCAAGTGCAACAGGTACAGGTGATGTTTTTAATTGCTGTACATGATCTTCTCCAATGGTTGCACCCATATAAATTAAGCCGTCTACTTGTTTTTCAAACATTGTATTGATCAGTCTTAGTTCTTTTTCCTTGTTTTGATCCGAGTTGCTTAAGATGATATTGTATTTATACATCGTAGCAATGTCATCAATACCTCTTGCTAACTCTGAAAAGAAGATACTTGAGATATCCGGAATGATAACCCCAACAGTAGTTGTTTTTTTACTAGCTAGTCCACGCGCGACAGCATTCGGTCTGTATCCTAATCTTTCAATTGTATTAAGTACCTTTTTTCTTGTTGCTGGTTTCACGTTTGGATTACCATTTACTACTCGTGAAACAGTAGCCATTGAGACATTCGCTTCTCTAGCTACATCATAAATTGTTACATTCATTGTCCTAACCTCCAATATTGTATTAACGATATAGTTACTCTATAACAAACACATCTGCATAAATGTTTGGATATCTACATTATTTATGTATATCACTGATATTATAACAAATTTCGTGCAAAAATTAACAATATTTAATGTCATTTATGAAAATTTTTCATAAATGAACTAAAACGTTTTCCAAAAAATGCTAGCAAATGATGCTTGTCACTCTCTTTTTGACTCATTCCTAGCTTTAAGAGCATAACCATTTCCTCTACTATACAAGAAATGAAGCCGTTGTAGCAAGCATTTTGGTGTATATCATGAAACTTGATGATATCATAGATTGTAGCTTTCTTTCACTTCCCTCCCTCACCACATTTAAAACAACCATTTTTTTCTATTTATTAGTATAAACAATTCTATGAAATTTATGATACGATACATATTTCATTTGTTGATTCATAGGATGAAAAAGAAGAAAGGAGTGGACAAGATGGGGTTATTTCAAGAATTTCGACAGTTCGCTATTCGCGGAAGCGCAGTCGACATGGGTGTAGGGATGGTTCTTGGAGCTGCTTTTAGTGGCTTTATTGACTCATTGGTTACAGACATTTTGCTTCCGCCAATTGGTCTATTCTATTCTAAAATGAATGTTGAAGATTTATATATCACTTTAAATGGCGGAGTGTATTCCTCTCTTGCTGCTGCTAGAGAAGCAGGTGCTGTTACGATTAATTATGGATTGTTTCTCACCGCAGTGGTTCGCTTTATCATTATCCTTTTTGCTGTATTTATCGTAGTAAGACAAATCAATCGCTGGAAGAAACCGCATCAGCACCCTATGGAATCGATGACAAAAAAAGAATGTCCGTACTGCTGTCTGCCCATCCCCTCCCGCGCGGTCATCTGTCCCAATTGCTCCTCCGATCAAAAAGAATCACGGTTTAAATGGGAAAAACGCAAGCCGAAATTACGAATAAAGTGAAACCGTCTGTAAGACTCCCACTTCAAGTATCACAAAGAAGCTCTATAATACAGATTATGTATGCTAACTAAGATTGTATAGCCAAATGGTAATTTAGATAGATTTGATATGCTTTGCATATGGATTATGTTAACAAAGGCTGTATATTATTTTGATATGGATTGTCTGCTTAGCAAAGCTCCGGAAATAGGCGTTGTTGCCGATGCGGTATCCCAGCACAGTAAATATCTCAATATGGATGCTCGGCTAGCAATGGCTAACATAATTCATATTATAGAACCTACTTTCCTATTTAGCATGATTACTTCTAAGACTGTACGTATATAATTTCTTTGTTTAGCACAAAAAAACTCCTGAAGATCAGGAGTTTTTTAGATTATTTGTTTAATAGCTCGTTCATAAAGTTATGGAATGTCGGGATATCCATTTGTTGTGCTGAATCAGAAAGTGCTACTGCTGGATCTGGGTGTACTTCAGCCATGACACCATCTGCACCAATAGCTAATGCTGCTTTTGCTGCCGGCAGTAACAGATCTCTACGTCCAGTAGAATGCGTTACGTCGACCATTACAGGTAAGTGTGTCTCTTGTTTTAGAATTGGCACTGCCGTAATATCCAATGTATTTCGTGTTGCTTTCTCATACGTACGGATACCACGTTCACAAAGAATAATTTGTCCATTTCCTTTTGAATTGATGTATTCAGCTGCATTAATGAAATCAGAAATAGTCGCAGACATACCGCGTTTTAACAATACTGGTTTATTTGTTTCACCAGCAGCTTTTAACAATTCAAAGTTCTGCATGTTTCGTGCACCGATTTGAATAACATCAATGTAATTAACCGCTTCTTCAATATGTGCAGGGTTAACAATTTCACTTACAACTGCTAAACCATATTCGTCCGAAACTTTTTTCAAGATTTCCAATCCTTCAAATCCTAAACCTTGGAAATCATAAGGAGACGTTCTCGGTTTAAACGCTCCACCACGGATTAATTTAAGCCCTTCTTGTTTAATCGCAGAGGCAACTTCTGCCACCTGTTCATAACTCTCCACCGCACATGGGCCAAAAATAAAGTGTTGGTTACCGTCACCAAATGTATCACCATTTATATCAATTACAGTATCTTCTGGTTTTTTCTTACGAGATACTAGTAAAGCTTTACTATGATCATCTTCTTGTAATTCAAGACCTGCTTTAAAGATCTCTTTAAATAAGTGAACGATAGTCGAATTTTCGAACGGGCCATTGTTATGCTTTGTGATTAGATTTAACATATCACGTTCACGCACAGGATCATAGCTTCGGTTCGCACCTTGTTTCTCTTTTACTTGGCCAGTTTCTTTTACTAGCTCAGCACGTTTGTTAATTAACTCAAGAATTTCTAAGTTAACCTGGTCAAGCTTTCCGCGAAGCTGATCCAATTGCTCATTACTCATTATAAATCCCCCTAGTCCTATTTTAAATTCCAGAAAAAATGTTATACTTTCTATAGAATTACGGATAATTATAGCTAAAAAAAGTCGAATTGTCACCATTTAGAAACGAATATTTATAATTTTTTCACAATAGAAAGGAATAACAGAATAATGAATGAGCAACTCTTTGCACTTGATATCGGTACCAGATCAGTTGTTGGTCTATTAATGGAAAGGGATAAAAACCAATACAAATTAGTTGATTATTATATGATCGAACATCAAGAACGTTCGATGTTAGATGGACAAATACATAACATTGTTTCTGTTTCAAAAGTGATTCAGCAGGTCAAATTACAGTTAGAAAACAAACATAATACGGTATTACATAGTGTTTGTGTTGCTGCCGCGGGCCGAGCATTAAAAACAAAACGCATTATTTCTGCTAAAGATATCACGCAACAGCCTTTAATGAATCAGGAAGATATCCTTTTTTTAGAATTGGAGGCCGTTCAAAAGGCGCAATATCAACTTGCCACCACAGAAGAAGAGGCAAGCCTGGATTATTATTGTGTCGGTTATTCTGTCATTCAGTACAGCCTAGATGGCGAAACAATCGGTTCATTGATTGATCAGCAGGGTGTAGAAGCCGAAGTTGAAATCATTGCAACATTTCTACCAAAAGTGGTAGTAGAATCTCTCCTTTCTGCTTTACAACGTGCAGATTTAGAATTAGAAGCGTTAACTCTGGAACCGATTGCTGCCATCCACGTCTTAATGCCTCCATCTATGAGAAGATTAAACGTTGCACTGGTTGATATCGGTGCAGGCACAAGTGATATTGCACTGACATCGGAAGGCACCGTTACGGCTTACGGTATGGTTCCAAAGGCTGGTGATGAGATCACCGAGGCTATTAGTGATCAGTATTTATTAGATTTTAATCAAGCCGAGGATTTCAAGAAAGAAATCACACTGAACAAGCAAGCTACTGTTTCAGATATTCTAGGCTTTGAACAAACGATAGAGTTTCCGGATTTTATAGAACAAGTGGCTCCGGCCGTCGAATCACTCGCTGGTTCGATAGCTGAAGAGATCATTCAGTTAAACGGGACACCACCCAAAGCGGTCATGCTAGTTGGAGGTGGAAGCCAAACGCCAGAGTTAGCAAAGCGAATTGCCATTAAATTAAATCTTCCAACTAACAGAGTAGCTATCAGAGGTGTGGATGCCATTCCATTCCTTTCCAAACAAGATAATTTACCAGTCGGTCCCGAATTTATAACACCGATAGGGATCGCTATTGCCGCTAAACAAAATCCCGTCCACTATATAAGTGTGACGGTTAATCATCGAATGATCCGGTTATTTGAAATGAAAGCTTTAACGGTTGCAGATTGTTTGCTTGCTGCGGGAATTAATGTTAAGAAATTATACGGAAAACCCGGAATGGCTGCTATGGTGGAATACAACGATAAAGTCGTTACACTGCCAGGAACGTTTGGGTTAGCCCCGACTATTCAATTAAATGGAATGAATGCGAACGTTGATGATACAATCCACAATGGTGATACATTGTTAATTGAAAAGGGGAAAGATGGAGAACCAGCTCAAATGACAGCAGGGGAATTCATTGGTGAGCTACATACGATTACAATATTCTATAATCAATCTGCCTATCAGGTACATGCATCTTTGACAATTAACGGTCAGGCTGCAGGGATGGACACTTATCTGCATGATGGAGATAAAATTGCCTACCGTTCGCAAATTTCCGTAGCTGATTTCTTACATCAATTTCAAATAGATAATAATATTCAACAAGACTTTTCCGTATGGGTTGACGATCAGAAATTAGTATTAGAGGATTTTAGTAAGTCATTGCAGCTTAATAAAGAACAAGCACAGCTGAAGCAATCTTTAAAGAACGGTGATCAATTAGTCGACTATATGTATATAGAACCGACTGTGAATGATCTTATCTCGAAATTAGGGGTGCAAGCTTATCGCGAGCTAATGATAACCTATAATCACAAACCGCTAACACTGCGAAAAGAATTGGTAACCGTATATCGACACGGAGAGGTACTTGCCTTTGATGATGTTATTTCCGATCAGGATAAACTGCAAATAAAGCACTCATCTACTGATCCATTTATTTTTCAGGATATTTTCCGCTTTATTTCCTTAGATCTATCTCAAGCAAAAGGAAGAGTTGAACTAATTCGCAACGGAAACCCTGCCACTTTTTTCGAAGAATTACAACCAAATGATCAAATAGAAATCATACTGTAATATAGCGGGACTTTGATCAGTTGGGGGTGACCCCCACTGATCATTAGCGAAACTTACCAGGGTGTTAGCGTCTGTTTACTCCCACTTATCTACTTTGTGATAAGTGGGAGTCTTACAGACGGTTAACACCGTGATTAATATGAAGTTAAGCATGCAGCACTTCACTGATGTGTAGAATATTTGCATAGAAAAGCCGAACATAACAAGAATGTTGATTACTGACATGTCGTTGTTATGTTCGGCTATAGTTGAGTAAATTAAGCTTGCTTAGATATTTGCTTTTAAGTTACTAACGGTGATGGCAGAGTGACTATTGTTCCAAGTTGGTTCTTGGTCCGTAAAAGAAATCACTTGTGGTGATTCATGCTTGATCTGATAGCTATCCGCTATATAATTGGAAAGTTCTCGGGCCTTTTGTACATCTAAGCGAAAAAGCGGCTTATTAGAATGTTGACTGTACTGCTCAAATTCTCGATTTGCAGCGTCACTGATCGGACAAGTTATGCTATGCTTAAAGACAACAAAGTCATCATTGCTTTCTGTCACTCTTTTAAAATCCTCCACCGAAGTAATAGTTGTGATCTCCATTGATTATGCTCCTTTTAATGTGATGTAAACAGTAAAATGGACTGCATCAGCTACAGCCCATTTTATATCTTATACGTTCGTTTCTTTATTTTCTGCTTCTACAGCCTGTGCAGCTTCTTCAATCGCTTGTGCTACTTCTTCTGCTGCTTTCTCTGGATCTTCGTCTTTCGTCATTTTTTCCTGAATGGTTTCTTTTGTTTCTTTCAATTTAGTCGATAAATCCTGGGATTTATCAGAAAGAGTCTGTCCCCAAGTTTGGGATTGTTCTTTGGCATAGTGTCCCCATTCATTTCCTTTCTCGTATGCAACGTCTTTCCATTCATTTGCACGATCTTTTACATATGTTGCACCTTGATTAAGATCACTTCTCAATTCTTTCCCAGATTTAGGAGCAAAAATTAAAGCTAAAGACGCTCCGACAATTCCACCGATTAAAGAACCTATTAAAAAATCCTTACTGTTAATGTTTTGAGCGTTGTCATTTTGAGTTTGTGTTTGTTGATTTGTCATTTCTCATTCCTCCATTGTGTTTTTTTTATTTCTATTTTTATTAAATAACTCCATTACAACAGTACTCCACTTTATTGCTTGAGCTGTTGTTTCTTTATTTTCATCTGCAATTCGATTTACAGATTGTGACACGGTTTTAATGGAATTCGTAAAATCATTTACGCTATCTCCAATATTTTTGACACCGTCTACCAACGTATTCAATCGAGTTGTTTTATCATTTATATCCTCCGCTAATTTATTAGTTTTATTTAATAATGCGGTGGTCTCGACTGTGATACCTTCCATTTGTTTCTCCAAACCTTCTAAAGTATCTGCCACATGTGACATCGTACGCTTTACTTCCTTTAGAACCTTCGCTAAATAGATAACTAAAACAGCGAAAGCAATTGCTGCTATAATGGCTGCTAAGTATAAGAGTATTTCCATGCGCACTTCACTCCTTTATATGTATTGCAAAAAACTGATAGTTTTGTTATACCCTTAATTCCATATTCTAAACAAGATTTCCAAGAAATTCACGCGAAAAGTATCCAATATTGTCAAATATTTTACTTCATTTTTATCATAAACTCAGTTTGTACGCAAACAAAGTTCGCTACGCCTAACCATTTAAAAAGAAAAAAAGAAGGATTCAAACCTCCTTTATAATACATTCTACAAAGTTCGGTTGAATCCTTCTTAATTTTCAAAAGTTTTTTCATAAGCCGCTTGGTATTTCTGAATATCTCCAGCACCCATGAATACGAGCACACTGTCTTTATGCTCCTTCAATACATTAATCTTATCGATATCAAGCAGTTTGCTATTAGCGATGATCGCTTGCAAATCCTGAATGGTCAGGTTAGCCTGAGACTCTCTTGCCGATCCAAAAATATCGCATAAATAAACGGTATCTGCCTTCAACAATGCTTCACTAAATTCATGCAGGAACGTTTTCGTTCGTGAATAAGTGTGAGGCTGAAATATCGCAACAATTTCTTTATTTGGATATTTCTTTTGTGCTGCTTCGATTGTAGCATCCACTTCAACTGGGTGGTGCGCATAATCATCAATAAGAATCTGGTCATGTAATGGTTTTTCAGAAAACCTTCTTTTTACTCCTTGAAACGACACAATCTCTTTTATTTGTTCTGCTGTGAAATCTTCATAATGACAAATTGTAATAACCGCTAACGCATTCAGAATATTATGATTTCCATATGCGTTTATTTCAAACGTATCATAGAAATTGTTTCGTACAAAAACATCAAAGCAGGTACCTTTTTCCGATACCTTCACATTTTTGGCATGGAAGTCATTACTATCATTTAATCCATAATAAAGCACAGGTACCTTAGCTTGGATGGCTTGCAAATACTCATCATCACCACAAGCTACTATACCCTTCTTTACCTTGTCTGCCATTTCCTGAAAAGAATCAAAAACGTCATCAATACTATGAAAATAATCCGGATGATCAAAATCAATATTGGTCATAATAGCATAGTCAGGTTGATAGGCTAGAAAATGCCTGCGGTATTCACAAGCCTCGAATACAAAATACTGACTATCCTCCGATCCTTTGCCAGTACCATCACCAATCAAATAGGAGATTGGATTATTTCTATCCAGCACATGCGCCAGCAATCCTGTTGTTGAAGTCTTCCCGTGAGCTCCTGTTACCGCAATACTTGTATAGCGATTAATCCATTCTCCTAGAAATTCATGGTATCGGTAAAATGGCAGGCCTAGTTCTTTTGCTTTCTGAATCTCCTCATGATCATCTTTAAAAGCATTACCTGCTATAATCGTTAAACCTTCTTGTATATTTTCTCTCGAAAAAGGCAAAATATTTATGTTTTTACGTTCTAATGCATCCTGAGTAAAAATATATTTCTCAATATCTGAACCTTGCACTTTCATTCCAGAATCAACTAGAATTTGTGCGAGAGCACTCATTCCAGTTCCTTTGATTCCGATAAAATGGTAAGTTTCCATAAAAAAGAACCTCCAAAATCAAAGATAAAGTAAGACCTTCACTATACTTACGCTTAAATAATAGCTACTGAAGTGTCTGACTTCCTGCAGTACACTAACCCTGGAACATGATGTTCAACTTACGGATATCATGCACCACATCATTACTTTTCCATTATCAGTATGTTGTGTTTGCTTGTTTTTAATATGATCACACAAGGATTTATCTTCTTATAAATCTATTCATGTGTCAAGTCTTTTGTTAAAATCCCTTTCACAGCCATCTATTTACCTATAGTATATACAAGGCATGCGCGGAATGTTCATCCATTGTGAAATGCTTCAATTATTCTGTCGTATATCTTGGCTTGACACAAGGATTTCTCTTTGTTTACTTCCATTTTGTCCAGAAATAATACCGTTATCCTCCATCATGTCAATTAATCTTGCTGCTCGATTATAACCAATCTTGAAACGACGTTGTAATAAGGAAGCACTTGCACCATTATAATCCATCACGAACTGGATTGCTTCAGTATATAATTCATCGGTTTCTTCACTTTCCGTAGAACGTTGAATTAATTGCTCCTGTTCAAATAAATAATTTGGACTAGCCATTTGTTTTACATAATTAGTAATTCTTTCTATTTCATCATCTGATACAAAAGCACCTTGAATCCGTTTTGTATCAGATGAGCCACTTTCAACAAACAGCATGTCACCTTTACCTAGTAATTTCTCTGCTCCACTAGTATCTAAGATCGTTCGTGAATCTACTTGAGATGAAACACTAAACGCAATTCTAGTTGGAATATTTGCTTTGATCAATCCTGTAATAACATCTACTGATGGTCTTTGCGTCGCGATTAGTAAGTGAATTCCACACGCTCTAGCTTTTTGAGCAATTCGGCAGATAGCATCTTCAACATCCTGAGGGGATGTCATCATTAAATCAGCCAGCTCATCAATGACAATAACCATATACGGAAGATAATCCTCTGGTCGATTTTGCTGTTTCATTTTTTCATTGAAACGGTTAATGTCACGTGCTCCTTCTGTTACAAACTTCTCATATCTGTCTTCCATTTCTGCTACTGCCCACTTTAGTGCAGCCGTTGCAGCCTTTACATCTGTTATGACAGGAGATACAAGGTGAGGAATGTCGTTATATGGAGTTAATTCCACCATTTTGGGATCAATCAGCAGAAATTTCACTTCCTGATGATTTGCTTTATACAATAAGCTAATCAAGATAGTGTTGATACATACACTTTTCCCCGACCCAGTTGCCCCTGCGATCAATCCATGAGGCATTTTCTTCAAATCTGTTACGACAGATTGTCCTTCAATATCCGCACCAAGGGCAACGGTTAATGGAGACGAATGATCCTGAAATGCATCACTTTCCAGCATTTTTTGTAAAAAGACTGGTTCAGATTGCTCGTTCGGCACTTCAATACCTATTGTGTTTTTTCCTGGTATCGGCGCTTCCATCCTTATATCCTTTGCTGCTAAATTCAGCTTTATATCATCCGTTAAATTCTTTATTTTACTAACCTTGACACCTGGTTCTGGCTGTATTTCAAATCGGGTGACAGACGGACCTTGTGTAGCATCGACAACATTGGCTTTTATATTAAAATAACGTAATGTTGTCTGTAATTTCTGCGACTGTTCTTCTACCCAGGATTCATGATTATGCGTTACTTCCTCGACATCATTGAGTAAATGAAATGGCACAGACCTTCTAATATCACTATGGGACTGTTCCACATGATTAGACGCTTCTTGGACAGGTTGTTCAGGTTGTACTGGCGTTGCAGGTTGTACTGGCTGCTTTTGCCGTGTCTCTTCCTTTCTTTCCTGTTGATGTTCCGTTTGTCTTTTTTGGTCATGATGCCATTTATCCCGAGGCGTCATCATTACATTTAACGGTCGAACTTTACGATCAGATCTTGTTTCATGCCTCTTTTCAATTACTTTTGATAGTTGTACTGATTTAGTATCATTTGGCTGCTCAGTTTCCTTTGGAGACTGTGTTTTATCCAGAGCACGCTCTTCATGTACTCCTTTATTCACTTCTCCAGCCCCTGTTTCATCAGCAATCTCTTCTGTAATTGCGGTTGGTGTCAGCTCTTCGTTTTCTGTTCGTTCTTCGTATGGCTCCTCGATATCTTGACTGTTCGCCATTACCGTATTCTTTGGTTCCAGCTTTATTTCATCTTGCGTCACTCGTTCCGCTGTACGGTTAATCCGAGGGCGAAATCCATGTATAGGTGAAGGAATTTCCTGTACTTTAAATGGTTCATGCTTAACTTCTGATTGCGTTTCTCTATGATCGTACTGTTCTTCCCTTCTCTGTTGCTTTTTACTATGTACAGATTGGCGTCTTTTTCTTATTTCCATATTGTTACTTTTCGGATATTGATAAGCCATTTTCGTTTCGATTGACTTTCGCTGAACGATAGCATCATCCTGCTGTTTCACTTCTCTTTTTACCTCGGGCTCTTCTTCATCAAATAGATGTTCCCATTTCTTTTTAATATTTTTCCACATCGTACGTTCACGCTCGCTTCCTTAAAAATGTACGATTTTGCAATCGAGAACCTTCTTCTTATTTTATCATGAAAAGACTGGTTGTAATAGCTTATTTTTTATCACCAAAAAAGTCATGTAAACGTGTAAAGAACCTCTGTCATAAGACAAAGGTTCTAAAATTGAAATTCACTGCCAATTTCGTGATCTGCTGGCAATACATAAATTCCTTTTTCCTGTGGAGCGTTAGGCAGTCCTAATTCTTTCTGTGAACAAATCATCCCCGCTGAATCAACGCCTCTTAGTTTAGTTGGTTTGATTTCCATTCCACTCGGCATAATTGCTCCGACCTTGGCAACAACCACTTTCTGCCCTTTATCAATATTAGGAGCTCCACAAACAATTTGTAATTGTCCTGAACCAACATCAACCTGACATACCTTAAGTTTATCTGCGTTGTCATGTTGTGCAATATCATGGACATACCCAACCACGAATTTAGGAGAAAGGTCGATATCAAGCTTCTCAGGGACATTGTTTTGTTCAAAAGCCTTCGCAATTTCACTTACCATGTCGTCCGTCAGTTTAATTTTGCCGTTTGTTAAAGATGAGAAGTAATTGGATGCATGAAAAATATTATAGCCTACTATTTCATTGCTTTGGTCATCGACAATTTGGACGACATCCTGATAAGTCTGATAGCTTACTTTCTCACTATTTTTTAGCGGAAATAATAAAACATCTCCAACACCTTGCTGATTATAATATACAAACATTTGCTTGTTCCTCTCTCTTAATTTTTTGGTTTGTTTTTCGCTAGAATGAAAATAGGTTCCAAATGCTTATCCTCATAAACGAACGGTAAAGAAGTGATTGGTACCCGACCTTCTGCAAAAAACTTCATATTCATTTGCGCCATGATATCATAGCCTGTTTCGTTTTTGATGTCTGCTACAATCAGCACATCCTGATGCGGTACGGCAACTACAACTTCACCTAAGGCATTAGCGGCCATTTCTTCTAGAAAAACTTCATTTAGAATTCTGCTGGCATCATAACCATCCTGAGAAGCGATGAAATAAAAATCATTCTCTGCTACCGTATCTTTTTTATAATCAACAGACAGTGACCGGATATTAAAGAGGGAGATTTCTTTTAGTCTGTCAAGTGTCCATCCCTGCTCCTCCAGCATTTTTTGATCAATCAATTGATAGGTAGTGCCTAAGTCTAACGCATAATATACATTTGTTTCAGCGGTATGTTCTGTGTAGACAAGTTTTACACCAGATTTAGTTTTCTTAGGGAATGATGTTGCACGGATTACTGGATAAATGTGACTTTCCTTTCCTTCTAATTCATGCTCTTCGTTCATCATTTTTAATGATTCACTAACATGAAATTCCAGTTCCTTCAGTGCAATATCTCCTCTTCGTTCAAATTTTGCAATGACGTTAGGTATATTGATCGAAACACCTTGCTTTGATTCCTTCCATTCTACACGGTAGATATTTTTATCTCTATTATAAGAAACGTTCCATTCCTCACGTTCAAATAATTCGTCGAGTTTTCTTTTCATTTGTAATGCATTTATTTTCATATCCTTCATCCTCCTTCTCGGAAGAAAACACTAAAATGTATTGTAACACTTTTTGTCGCAAATGAAAAATAGCATGCTGTGCAGAAGGAATATTTTTTTGATGGGCTTTGTTTTGTTACTTAGAATAACGCAAGCGCCATTTAGAAACGCATCAACCGGACAGCATCAACAGAGATAATGGAATCACGGTGAGCATACGCACCGATGATCATTTTCGCCCAAGGGCATAAGTCGCCTAGTTTCCAGGCGCCGAGTGGACATGGCTGTACTGTTAGAAAACGGAACGACAACTTAAAATTTTCTTTCTTACCATATAAGAAGATCAGGGCATAACTCGTCGGACCTAATTGATGTAAATAATATGCAGCTCCCTATAATATGGATTATGTCAACTAGCTGCTTAGTGGTGATTTTGAAAGGATTCATGTGCTAGGATGTTTGCTCTACAACTTTTGGAATTGCTAGCATATTGATTGCATCCATAAATATCAGATTTTGAATAACATTATGCCTAGAACCACTGCTTTTTGCTGTTACATAAGTTGTTACACTTCCCTCAAGTGTAGGAAATAGGCGGAGACTCTCGTGGAATCAGCGCGAGCTGAAGATCCACTTCATTTGTGCCTGTGTCTTCAAGTATCGCTTCGAAGTGGGCTTCCTCGGCACATGGCAGCACAGATGTATTTCAAGTAGTAGCCGTGCCCAAAGGACGCGGAGCCTATCTCCAGAGCTTTGCTAAGCAGATAAAATATTTCAAAATGACCACTTTGCAATACAGTCCTGACATTATCCATATTATAAGAACCCATCTTCCTATTAAGCATGCTTACAGCCATGATTGTGCTTTCTTTGTAAAAAATGCCTTATACTTGGTACATACTAAATTTTCACTTCGTCGTGCTTCATCATTGCTAAAATTTCACTTCCCACCATATAAAGAAAACCGAACAGAACGATATGTCAACGGATGACATTTTTTCGTTCTGTTCGGTTTGTTGGACTAGTACGCTATGCTTAGTTCCAGTCTTTTTCTTTGTTTCATAACATCATGACAGCTCTTGAATAAACTGCTCGATTTGTTCTTGCGTTTTTCTGTCCTTACTGACGAACCGGCCTAATTCTTCTCCTTGGTCGTAAGCCACAAAGCTTGGTATGCCAAATATATCGTTGGCAACACAAACATCAATAAATTGATCTCTATCCACGTATACGAATAGATAGTCGGAGAATTTTTCCTCTACTTCTGGTATGAAAGGTTCAATTACACGACAGTCTGGACACCAATCTGCTGAAAATAAAAAAATAACTTTTTCTTCGCCCTTTAATTGATGATATTCTTGTTCTGTCTTTAATGTTCTCATTATTTTTATGATGCTCCCATCTCTTCTACATATGCAAGTGAATTAGCCATATTCATCATGGATTTCACATCTTCTGTTAATTCTTGTTTGGAGCTGATGGTAGTCACTTTCACTCCACCGACACCAAGTTGCACCTCAAATTGATCATCACGTTCTGCAATATTAATATAACCAAATCGGTCCTGATCTTCAAATGAAACAAGCTTATCATGATCTTCCATTTCCATTGCTGCTTCATAATTTAATTTGCTCGTATCCGATTCCAATTTATTATAAAATAAAATGTACGTTTGATTATCTTTTGTTAATATCACATTATTCTGTGATTGTTCTTCCACTTCAAATCCTTCTGGTACAAATAAAGAGAAATGATCTAACTCTTCATTAGGGTCTTTTATTTCTTGTTCAAATTGATTCTCTGCTACATCCGTTGCTTCTGTTAAGACTTCTTCTGTTGGTTCAATGGACCATATACTCATAGCTATGACGAAAATGAGCAATATCGAAACAGTCAGAAATCCAAATTTCTCCATTCTCATAATAAATCCTCCTGAAATTTAGTCCTATTTACCCCCTTTACTATCATACTATGTTTTGAAAATTTCACAAGAGAAAAATTATGCCATTTATTCAGACTTTGCATAATAGGCTAATTGGCCAGCTAACAACTTTACAACGTGGATAAACATTTCCTTTCTGGATACCCACTCATTGGTAAAAATGCCAATAGCACCTTGATGATGTCTGATATCTTTCAGCTTCGTCCATTCTTTCATGACATCTCCAAGTTCTCGTCCGTTCATGACAAGCTCCGCAATAGAATCTGGGAGCGGTATTCTTGCACCACTAGCTACAAATAATTGATGATCAGGTGTGACAAGTGCTCCCCAATTACAAAGGTGCAATTGGTCGCCAATCAGCATTACGCCGCCCTCCAGACCAATCCCATAACCATCTTCGATTTGCATCCTGCTTGCCTTTGCACGATTGATAGCTCCAGCAAGTGTTTCTTCATCCGTTCTGGGCTGGGAGTCCACCTTGGAATCTACGTCCGCTCCGATTACTTCTGCTTCTGAAAAAACATCTTTAACGGCATTCATTTTAGCTTGATTATATGTTCCAATTATGATCTTCATCATTCTTACCCCTGTTTGATTGAATCAACAGTGGCTTGATCTGTTGTTTTAATTAACTTCACGAGCAGTTCTTTCGCAGCCTGATAATCATCGACATGTATGATCGATGCGTGTGTATGGATATAGCGGGAACAAATGCCGACTACGGCCGATGGTACACCGTAATTAGATAAATGAACACTACCTGCATCTGTACCACCTTGTGAAATAAAATACTGGTACGGAATTTTATTTGATTCTGCTGTATCTAATACAAAATCTCGTATACCGTGATGAGTAATCATTGAACGGTCAAAGATACGAAGCAGTGCTCCTTTTCCTAATTGACCAAATTCTTTTTCATCGCCAGACATGTCATTCGCTGGTGAGGCATCCAATGCATAAAAAATATCAGGCTGAATCATATTAGCGGCTACCTTGGCACCACGCAACCCTACTTCTTCTTGAACAGTAGCACCACTATATAAATCATTAGGCACGGTTTGTCCCTGTAATTCTTGTAATAATTCAATAGCTAAACCACAACCATAACGATTATCCCATGCTTTGGCCAAAATCTTCTTCTCATTTGCCATCGGAGTAAATGCAGAAACCGGAATAATTGATTGGCCTGGTTTGATACCCATTCTAATAGCATCTTCTTTGTCGTCAGCGCCTATATCGATCAACATATTCTCTTGCTTCATCGGCTTTGATCGTTCTGCAGCCGTTAAATTATGTGGTGGTATCGATCCAACTACTCCGATGACTGCTTTTTCTTCCGTATGTATTTCCACTCGTTGTGATAACAACACCTGAGACCACCAGCCTCCTAAAGGCTGAAAACGGATCATGCCATTCGCGGTAATTTGTGTCACCATAAATGCTACTTCATCCATATGACCAGCTACTAACACTTTTGGTCCATTTCCTTTCTTATGACCAAAAACACCACCTAGACGGTCTTGTACCAGTTCATCGGCATATTTCGTTAATTCTTGTTTCATGAATGCTCGGACCTGATGTTCATTACCAGGAGCGCCTGGTAATTCTGTTAATGTTCGAAATAATTGTAATGTTTCCTTATTCATCATACGTCACCCTTTCTACTAATCACTATACCATGATTCATCTTTAATCGAAAAGCAAATACACTAAGTAATTAGAATGAGGTTTGGCATATTACTTGCATTTTCGAACATATTATTCTTATGATGAATATACATAATTTTTCATTTTATAAATGGATGGAGTGAAAAAAATGAATAGAAAAAACATATTTATAGTGGTTTTTGCTTTTATTGTTGGTTACATACTGGGAAAACAATTAGACCAAAAACAGCGGTTGAAACCAGAGAATGTCTTAAAGATGGTGAAGGCAATTTATCAGAGACAATTTGAAGTCAGTGGATCATGGATCTATATGAAACCTGAATTGCATCAAAAAAATAATATCCAATATGATGTCTACCATGGTGGTATAACCAAGCAAATAGACGGCAAAGACGTACCATATGAATTTTTTGTAGATGCCTATACAGGTACATTGATCGAGATCTTTCCCCAACATGGGTAAACTTACTTATGTAATTAAAGTAGTCAATATTTCATTCTTAGCGGAAAACAGCGACGCCAAAGTGACGCCTTTCCGCTATTTTATTATCGAGAGCAAAGGCGCAAGCGCCCGTTTAGAGACGTAGCGAGTGGAGCGAATCAACTGAGATAAAGGAATCACGGTGAGCTTGCGAATCGATGATGATTTATCGTAGGGCGATTTCGCGAAGTCGCCTAGTCTCTGGGCGCTGGAGCCGGACGTGGCCGTTTCTGTCAGCGAACATCATATAGCCCAAAATTTATACTTTCTTGACTTATAAAAAAAGCGGAAATACAGTTGTTTCACACCTCACTGCATTTCAGCCTTCTACTATTTATTTTGGGAATGACACGCAACAGCGATATATTGGCTGTCCTTTTGCCGAGAATTTCTCCTCGTATTCCGTCATCACATTCATCGGGTCCTCCAATTGATGCAAGTCAAAAGTTACTTCCTCCAATGTACAGCCAAATTGGGATAAACTAACTAGTGAATATTCAAAAAGACCACGGTTATCTGTTTTCATCACCAATTGTCCGCCCGGTTTTAAAATTTGCTGATATTGTGACAAAAAGGTATGAAAGGTTAACCTTCTTTTTTCATGACGATTTTTTGGCCATGGATCAGAGAAATTCAAGTATAGTTGATCCACTTCATTTTCAGCAAATATTTCCGTCAATTTCTCTGCATTATCATTGATAAACGTTACATTGGAACGCTCTGTATTTTTCACCTTTTCCACAGCAGAAACGATAATACTTTTCACTAATTCCATACCTACAAAATGTACAGAAGGATGATTGGCGGCCATGCCATCGATAAAACTTCCCTTACCTGTTCCGATTTCAAGATGGATCGGTCTGCCCTGGCTTATTTCTTGTTTCCAATTCCCCTTGCATGCTGCTGGGTTTAATTCGATTATTTCTGTGTTATCCTTTAAAAAATCATCTGCCCATGGTTTATGTCTCGCTCTCATGTTTCCGCTCCTTTTAAGAAGTGTCTAATTTAGTTTGTCTATCGTTATTTGTGGTCATACATGAAATTGGCTTTTGCCAGTTTATAAGCAAAAGCCAAGTTAATTGTTCATCGTATAAAATTAACCCATCTCGTTATACTAACGGTAAAGGTGGGGTTGATAATATGTCGTTAACTATCAATAATCAATTAGATTTATTACATGATATTTTAAGCCTTCATGCGGAAGAATGCTGTGGCAGTACTTCCGAATGTGAACAAATATCGAGAATAATTAACTCTCTTCAACAGAATCCATCGCTTCCCAAAAATGATTTGAGTCAAATATTAGACGGTATTAATCAATATGGCTCACAGGGAGCAAATTCAGCTAACTTAGATGATCATATAACAAGCTACCAGTCCGATATTAAACAATGGTTACAGGTAATTAAAGATTCCAATTATTAATCTGCTCAAGAAGCTGATTCAATTCATGAAGATGCGAATTAGCTTCTTCACTATGATATCCATTTTCGGCCCAAACATAGCCAATAATTTCTTCAATAATTAAATACCAGTGCATCCGTTGCATAAGATGACGATTGTTTTCAATTCCGTAATGATCAAGCCATTGTTTCCAATCCTCTTGTGGAATATAGGATTGTAAGATACGGCCGATATCCATTGCAGGATCTCCAACACGTGCATTATCCCAATCAATTAAATAGAGCTCTCCATTATCAGAAAGCATCCAATTATGGTGGTTTAAATCACAATGACAAACGACCTGTTGATCACAATAAACATCAAATAAGCGTTTCTCTAAATATTTTATCGATTTATAAATGGTTAGTGAACGACGCGCCTGTTTACTTCCTTGCACAAACTGTTTTACTCTCACTAACATTTGATCCGGAATGATCGTTGATTTCTCAATACGCAATAACATGTCTAACAATTCAGAGGAATGATGGATCTTACTTAACAATTTAGCGACTTTAGGGTGCTGCATTTCTTCAATATTTAAAGCTTTTCCGTCTAGCCATTGTTGAGCTGTAACGACATCACCATTCTCTAAACGTTTTGTCCAAACTAATTTAGGAACAATTCCCTGAGCCGATAAAACAGCTAAAAATGGAGATGAATTGCGTTTTAAGAATAATTTCTTCTGATCCGATTGGGCATAATAAGCCGCGCCAGTTGAACCGCCCGCAGGTATAATTGTCCAATCTTCACCTAGAATGTGTTCCAAAGCTGTCACCCTCAATTCCTCTTGATAATCTGGTAATCTCTTTCTCTCTCTAAAAAGGGACTAGTAATAATAGATTAACGCAAAATAAGGTATAATTTCAAGAGAAAATTTAATTTTCGACAAAAAATATTAATATTATTGTCTATTTCATAGAATTTGTGTCGATTCCTGCTGTTGCCACTCCGGTCTCGGAACAGCTATTGAATCACCATGCTTTAATAAAGCTTCCGCTACTTTTAATTGTTGATGCTTTAATGGTGTGTATAATGTTTGCTTTTGCTTAAGCCAATTTTCATGCTGATTGGCATCTACAAATTTCGTTCGATATGGCTCTGTTTGAAAATCCATTATATTAGTACGTGACAGGATCACTTTCTTCACCGGAAAATCCAGCTGATATTTTTTTAATATACTATGAATAATCGTTTCTGTTCTTTTCGCTGCAATCATTGGACTAAGAGCTTTACTCTGAATATGGAACTCCTCCAGATACCATGTTCGTGAATCACCAGTGATTATACGTTGCGTACTCGGTTTTTCAATTAAAGTGATGATTTCTATTTCTAATGGACTAATCAGTATAATTTCGCCTTCTATCGGACCATTTTTCAAGCGGAAGACAGGCCTATATAACAATAAATGTGTGTCCGGTATCCGTTGCAGAAAATATTTCAGCAGAAAATCCTGCTTATACGTATTGTCGATGAATGACATTTGATCAATTGTTGTTGAAGCCCATTTTAATTGAAAAGGAAATAACGCATCAAGGAAGTATTGCTTTAATGCCTCTTCTGTCTCTGGAAGTACCTCAATCTCATCTGACTCTTCTTCCATATCGGACCGGCTGTTAAAAAACGAGCGCCACTTCGTAAAATAACTGGCTTGAGACGCTTCTTGTTCCATTTCTGTTGTTGTTACATTGTGTAGTACCTGGTCTTGCCATAATTGTTTAAGCCGTTGCCAGTTCTCTGTTTTTAGTCGAGAAAACTGGCTTGGATAATGAAAGATATCTCGTTCATATCGTGAAATATAGTTGTCAAGTTTTATCAATTGTGACATAGCTTCACCTCCATTCAAACTGTCGCCACACATGATATTTCGGTTTTTTTTCAGGATTGATTTCATAAATAACTACCTTGGTGATCGAAACTTTTCTAGATCCGGTTGGTTCATGTAAAACGTGCTTATCTGCAATTGGTGTAGCTGCAGCCCACTTTTTTGCTAAGGTTATATGTGGCGTGTATGCTCGCTCGTCTATTTTGACATACGGAGAAATAGCTGTAGTTACATGTTGATGCACTTGCAATATGCTTTCGGATTTCTCTACCCCCACCCACAAAACTCGCGGCATATCTTCTTTACCAAACGTAGCTATGCCTCCGATTTCTAGCGTGAATGGGGCTGGATTGATTTTTTCTAATTGTAAGCATACGGATTCTAAAGTCTCTTCCGTTACACTACCCAAAAATTGCAATGTGATATGAAAATCATCTGAATGCACCCATTGTTTATAGGAAAGATGTGGTACCAACCGTTGTTGAATTAGATGCAGCCAGTCTTTTGCAGACTGATCCAATTCAAATGCAATGAAATAATGTTTCTCTTGATAGGAAGACATGAAGTCAACTCCTTATAATTTGCTCAAACGTCACTTGATCACAAATGACGTATAATTCTGCATCATCAGGAAGAGGCTGATCTAACATGCGATTAATATTTAATTGATGACGATCAGACACTAGAGTGGCCCCTTGGCTTAACAAAGCTTCGAAAGCATCTCGATACGTTTTCCACTCAGGTGCTTTCGGAACATGAAAAAGATCGTCCCCTTCTGAACGTCGCAGCAATTGTCCAAAGATATTAGAAATTCCCTTTTGGAAAGCGGATCGAACGAATAATGATGAAATCGTTTCATTTGAAATAATAAACTCATCAATTTTCATGTATTGGAAATTTTTAATATGACTTTCCTCCATTATTTCCACAATTGTATGAACTTCAGGTGCCATCTCTTCAATAGTAGAGGCAATCAACAATGATTTTCCATCTGCCAGCTGCCCATCATGTATCGTATCATCAGCAAAGACAAGTACAGATTTAGCCTCTTTAATATTTGCTTTTTCGAGTGGTGCCTTTTCTGAAGCATTTCCTTTTATGTAAAATATATTCGAATCAAGTAGCGGTGCTTTCTCTAACTGATCAATAATGATTATTTCGATATGTTCATTTGTTGCCAGCATCTCCTTAATAGCAAATTTTGCTTTTTGTGACCATCCGATAATAATATAGTGACCTTTTCCTTTATACACGATATCACCCTCTTGTCGTTTTTTTCGGTAGATCGCTAAACCATCAATAATTTTACCGATCACAACTCCAATAAGTCCTATTCCAATAATATACAAAAACAATGCAAGCCATCTTCCTGCTACTGTTACCGGATACAAGTCACCATATCCTACCGTTGTTACAGTTGTCATGACCCACCAGAAACCATCGAAAAAAGTGTGGAACGTCTCCTCTTCAATCAGAACAATCAGCCAGGAAGCGCCGACAACTAAAAAAACACTGGAAAAAAATAATAAATAATTCGGAATTTTTATCACTTTTTTAAGTACCTGCCTCAAAATAAACAACCTGATCACCTCCGGAATTTTAAATTATCTGTAAATTCGCAACTTATCTGTAGAAAATTTATTCATTCAAGTGTAAAATAATAAGTACATCATGAATATACTTTAACAAAGTTTCACTGAATACTTTGAAGGAGTGATTTTTTGAGTCAATCAACCACCCGCATGCTAACTCGTGTGAAGGCCGTATATTTGTTCATTAGAGAGAATGGACCTGTCACGACGAGTCGAATTGCAGAAGAGTTTGGTATTACAGATCGTACCGTGCAGCGAGATTTACATTTGCTAGCATACAACGGGCTTGTAAACAGTCCAAATCGGGGAAGTTGGAAAATCACAAATAAAAAAGTAAAAATATCTTAAAAATTAATGACTATATATCCTTTGCCAGTATAATTCATATACTGGTATTTTATTTCTGTTGTAATTGCTGCCATTCCTCTTCCGTCAATTCCCGATATTCTCCTAGCTTTAAGCTTTCATCCAGCTGAACATTCCCCATTGCCACTCGTTTTAAATATAACACTTTATTATCTAGAGCTTCGAACATTCGTTTAATCTGGTGAAACTTGCCTTCTGTTATCTTAATTTCTACTTCTTTATCCTCTATCCTTCGAAGTACCGCCGGCTTCGTGATATACCCATCGTCTAACGTAATACCTTTCTCAAACAACTGTACATCATGGTCTGATATATCTCTATCCAGTTTAGCGATATATGTTTTCGTAATGTGTTTGTTTGGTGATAATAAATCATGTGCCAGCTGACCGTCATTAGTTAATAACAGTAAGCCTTCTGTATCCTTGTCTAAGCGGCCGACAGGAAAAGGTTCTAACACCTTATCCCGTTCCGCAATCAGATCAAGCACCGTCTTTTGCTTACTGTCCTCTGTTGCTGATAAATAGCCTCCTGGTTTATTTAACATAATGTAAATATTGGCCTTATATTCGATGATTGTACCGTTGAAGGCGACCTCATCTTTATCAGGATCAATATGAATGTCCGCTTTTCGGACAACCTCGTTATTGACCGTAATCTTTTTCTTTTTAACAGATATTTTTACTTCTTTGCGGCTTCCATACCCCATATTGGCTAAAAACTTATCCAGTCGGATGGTCAGCACCTCCTCTTTTTATCTGCCAAGCAATCGGTCTATGATTGCAATTCTTCTTCCGGTAATGCGCTCGAACAATGTAGAGGCATAACCTAAATATAAGTATATCCCTCCTCCAATACTGACGCCAAGAATCATCACGATGACGGCATGACTGCGGACAGTTTGATAATCGAGGAATAAACCTAATATAAACTTGATAATCATAATGACAATAATCATAATCGTTGTGAATATCAACATTAAAAACGATAATTTGTAAAATTTCCGATAATTAATTTCAATAGATCGCTTAATTTGCCATAAGTTCAGCAATACCGCAATACTGGTCGCAAGCATGGTCGCAATAATCGCACCTTTTGCATCAAAAATCTGTATGAATAATGAAGTAAATAAGATTTTTGTTAATAGACCCGCAGACAAACTGATTAATGTGAAATTCTGTCTTTCGATCCCTTGTAAAATCGATGACGTTATCGTAAATAAACCAAAAGTTATCGCTAATGGCGTGTACCAGGCAAACAAGGGACCAGTAATATCCAGTTGATCCACCCCAAACAAAGAACCATAAATTGGATCAGCAAGAATTGCAAGACCGGCTACTGCTGGTAAGACAAAAAACATAATAATTTGTAAGGCTTGATTGATTTGCCCTTTTAATTTATCGATTTGATTAGTATTATACGCCTTAGATATCTCAGGGATGAGCGCTAAGGACATCCCTGTTGCAATAGTAACAGGGATGATCACTAATTTATGGCCTTGACTGGCAAATGCAGAAAAGGCTATATCAGCAATGTCTCCCCGCCCGATTTTCTCCATCGCATGGTAAAATGTAAATTGATCGATTTGTTGATATAACGGGATGGAAATTCCGACCAACACAAAAGGACCTGAGTATCGGAATAATTCCTTAAACATTTCCTTAATGGGAATATCATTAATATGCCGTTGCTGTTCGACAGCCATATCTAACGATGGCTTACGTTTTTTCCAATAAATGAGTAAGACCACCCATGCTGCGATTGCACCGATAAAAGCGGAAAAGGTTGCAAAATTAATAGCAGTTGGTATTTCTTTATCAAAAATAATTAATATAATAAACACCGAACAAATGAGAAAGATAACTCTGGCTAATTGTTCGATGACCTGTGATACAGAGGTTGGTCCCATCGAGTTATTCCCTTGAAAGAACCCTCTCATAATGGACATTCCAGGGATAATGATGAGAGCAAAACTAACCATTTTGATTGCTGATGTTGCATCCTCAACCGTTATATTTTCAGAACCCTCTGAACCTAATGTCCATTTTGCAAATAGTTCTGCACCAAAAAACATAATCAGAAAAGCAATAAAGCCGGTGATAAACATTAACAGCGTACCAGCCCGTAACATTTTCATACTTGTATAATAATCGTCAATTGCGTTGTACTTGGCTACATATTTAGAAACAGCCATCGGTACGCCGACAGTTGCAACACTTAGCATAATCGTATATGGGGTATAAGCGATATGATACAGAGACATTCCCGTTTCGCCCACCATATTAGTTAAAGGAATAACAACAATCATTCCCAGGAATTTCGACAAAAAACTTGCTACTGTCAGCAAGAGTGTTCCACGTAGGAAGTTAGAGCTTGACATACA
The DNA here is from genome assembly GCF_022919575.1 of Gracilibacillus salinarum. Lineage (NCBI taxonomy): Bacteria > Bacillati > Bacillota > Bacilli > Caryophanales > Bacillaceae > Gracilibacillus > Gracilibacillus salinarum. The sequence goes on from NZ_CP095071.1 coordinate 1,104,860, forward strand.
TTCACCTTAATTCTTTTAGATAGATAACGTTACTATTTTAACATAGCAATGGTCTGAATGTATAAATATTCGACAGATAATTTGTGAATCTGACCCATTTAAGATAAACTTTGAATACAGTAATTTTTCGGAAGGAAGTATCAGAATGACAGTAGATGTTACCGTAATTGGTGGAGGTCCATCGGGTTTAATGGCGGCAATAGCTGCCGCTGAACAGGGTGCCAACACCGTATTAATAGATAAAGGAAATAAATTAGGCAAGAAATTAGCGATATCGGGAGGCGGCAGATGCAATGTCACCAATCGATTGCCCGCAGATGAAGTAATCAAGCACATACCTGGAAATGGTCGTTTCTTATATAGCGCATTCTCTATTTTCGATAATTATGACATCATCGACTATTTTGAAGGATTAGGGGTAGGATTAAAGGAAGAAGACCATGGTCGAATGTTTCCGGTAAGTGATAAGGCTAGTGATGTAGTTAATGCTCTTCTTAATCAGCTTGATAAGCTGCATGTGACCGTAAGAAAAAACACGACGGTCAAAGCTATTGATTATGGAGATAAAGAGCATCAAATTATATTACAAGACAAAGAAAAAATAACGACGAAAGCTGTAATCATTGCTGCCGGGGGTAAAGCCGTTCCCCACACTGGTTCAACCGGGGATGCTTATCCATGGGCAAAAAAAGCGGGACATACCATCACTGAATTATATCCAACGGAGGTACCGATTACGTCTAATGAATCTTTTATCCAAAAGCGCCTATTACAAGGTACCTCTTTAAGAAATATTGGTCTGTCTGTTTATAACCATAAAGGTAAACAAATTATTGAACACAAAATGGATATGTTATTTACGCATTTCGGCATTTCAGGTCCGGCTGTTTTACGTTGTTCGCAATACATTGTAAAACAATTCATGAGTGGTGATAAAGCAGTTAATGTAACTATTGATGCGCTCCCAGATCAAACAAAGCATAGTCTAACTGAACAATTAACAAAAATAATGAAGGAAAGTCCGAAGAAAACATTTAAAAATACAGTAAAAGGGCTGGTACCCGAGCGATATCTGGACTTTCTATTAGATAGAGGTGATATATCGCTCACTTTAAAAAATGCCAATATTTCCCGTGAGAAATTTGAAGGTTTTATAGATGATCTAAAGGGATTTTCATTTTATGTACACAGTAGTCTGCCATTGAAGAAAGCATTTGTTACGGGTGGTGGTGTTTCTATTAAAGAAGTTGTTCCAAATACTATGCAATCAAAATTAATGAACGGGCTATATTTTTGTGGTGAAGTGCTTGATATCCATGGATATACTGGAGGCTACAATATTACATCTGCTATGGTAACGGGACGTGTAGCAGGGATGCACGCTGCCTGGGAATCATTGAATTAAAAGAAAGGTGTAGACGTATTTCGTCTACACCTTTCTTTTAACTTTATTTATATAATGATACTATTTACTAGAATTTTTATGTCTATTTCATAATAGATTCCTGAATCAACATACGTAAGATCCCCTGCGTTATGGACATTTATCTAATACACTCTTTTCTCCATTGGCGTTTTTTAACAACTCCATTCATCAGTAATTGTTAAATCTTAAAAACCCCTTAGTCAATTGACTAAGGGGTTTAGTTGCCTGGCAACGTCCTACTCTTGCAGGGGCGCGAGCCCCAACTACCATGGGCGCTGAAGAGCTTAACTGCTGTGTTCGGTATGGGAACAGGTGTGACCTCTTCGCTATCGCTACCAGACTATTGTATTTTAGGGTTGCACCCTAAAAACTAGATAAGAATTTTTGACATCAACAACACCGTTGAAACATGTTATATAGATAAGTCCTCGATCTATTAGTATTCGTCAGCTTCACATGTCACCATGCTTCCACCTCGAACCTATCAACCTCATCGTCTCTGAGGGATCTTACTCACTTATGTGATGGGAAGTCTCATCTTGAGGGGGGCTTCATGCTTAGATGCTTTCAGCACTTATCCCTTCCACACGTAGCTACCCAGCGATGCTCTTGGCAGAACAACTGGTGCACCAGCGGTGTGTCCATCCCGGTCCTCTCGTACTAAGGACAGCTCCTCTCAAACTTCCAACGCCCACGACGGATAGGGACCGAACTGTCTCACGACGTTCTGAACCCAGCTCGCGTACCGCTTTAATGGGCGAACAGCCCAACCCTTGGGACCGACTACAGCCCCAGGATGCGATGAGCCGACATCGAGGTGCCAAACCTCCCCGTCGATGTGGACTCTTGGGGGAGATAAGCCTGTTATCCCCGGGGTAGCTTTTATCCGTTGAGCGACGGCCCTTCCATTCGGTACCGCCGGATCACTAAGCCCGACTTTCGTCCCTGCTCGACTTGTAGGTCTCGCAGTCAAGCTCCCTTCTGCCTTTGCACTCTGCGAATGATTTCCAACCATTCTGAGGGAACCTTTGGGCGCCTCCGTTACATTTTAGGAGGCGACCGCCCCAGTCAAACTGCCCACCTGACACTGTCTCCGAACCGGATCACGGTTCTGGGTTAGAAGGTCAATACAGCCAGGGTGGTATCCCACCGGTGCCTCCACGTAAGCTAGCGCTCACGTTTCTCAGGCTCCCACCTATCCTGTACAAGCTGTACCAACATTCAATATCAGGCTACAGTAAAGCTCCACGGGGTCTTTCCGTCCTGTCGCGGGTAATGCGCATCTTCACGCATAGTATAATTTCACCGGGTCTCTCGTTGAGACAGTGCCCAAGTCGTTGCACCTTTCGTGCGGGTCGGAACTTACCCGACAAGGAATTTCGCTACCTTAGGACCGTTATAGTTACGGCCGCCGTTTACTGGGGCTTCGGTTCAACGCTTCGCTAATGCTAACGCATCCCCTTAACCTTCCAGCACCGGGCAGGTGTCAGCCCCTATACTTCGCCTTACGGCTTCGCAGAGACCTGTGTTTTTGCTAAACAGTCGCTTGGGCCTTTTCACTGCGGCTTCTCGCAAAAGAAGCACCCCTTCTCCCGAAGTTACGGGGTCATTTTGCCGAGTTCCTTAACGAGAGTTCTCCCGATCACCTTAGGATTCTCTCCTCGCCTACCTGTGTCGGTTTGCGGTACGGGCACCCTTTTCCTTGCTAGAGGCTTTTCTTGGCAGCGTGAAATCCGGAACTTCGGTACTATATTTCCCTCCTGATCACAGCTTGTGATTGCCAGACGGATTTGCCTATCTGACTCACTTACTGCTTCAACGCACACATCCAATGGTGCGCATTCCTTATCCTTCTGCGTCCCCCCATCACTCAAAACGGAATTGGGTGGTACAGGAATATCAACCTGTTGTCCATCGCCTACGCCTTTCGGCCTCGGCTTAGGCCCCGACTAACCCTGAGCGGACGAGCCTTCCTCAGGAAACCTTAGGCATTCGGTGAAGAAGATTCTCACTTCTTTTTCGCTACTCATACCGGCATTCTCACTTCTAAGCGCTCCACCAGTCCTCACGGTCTGACTTCACTGCACTTAGAACGCTCTCCTACCATTGATCGTAGATCAATCCGTAGCTTCGGTGATACGTTTAGCCCCGGTATATTTTCGGCGCAGCGTCACTCGACCAGTGAGCTATTACGCACTCTTTAAATGATGGCTGCTTCTAAGCCAACATCCTGGTTGTCTGTGCAACGCCACATCCTTTTCCACTTAACGTATACTTTGGGACCTTAGCTGACGGTCTGGGCTGTTTCCCTTTCGACTATGAACCTTATCACCCATAGTCTGACTCCCAAGGTAATATGATTGGCATTCGGAGTTTGACTGAATTCGGTAACCCGGTAAGGGCCCCTAGTCCAATCAGTGCTCTACCTCCAACATACATGCCTTGAGGCTAGCCCTAAAGCTATTTCGGAGAGAACCAGCTATCTCCGTGTTCGATTGGCATTTCACCCCTACCCACACCTCATCCCCGCACTTTTCAACGTGCGTGGGTTCGGGCCTCCAGTCAGTGTTACCTGACCTTCACCCTGGACATGGGTAGATCACACGGTTTCGGGTCTACGACCACCTACTAAAACGCCCTATTCAGACTCGCTTTCGCTGCGGCTCCGTGTCTTCCACTTAACCTTGCAGGGGATCGTAACTCGCCGGTCCATTCTACAAAAGGTACGCCGTCACCCATAAAAGGGCTCCGACTACTTGTAGGCACACGGTTTCAGGTACTATTTCACTCCCCTCCCGGGGTGCTTTTCACCTTTCCCTCACGGTACTGGTTCACTATCGGTCACTAGGGAGTATTTAGCCTTGGGAGATGGTCCTCCCGGATTCCGACGGAATTTCACGTGTTCCGCCGTACTCAGGATCCACTCCGGAGGAAATACATTTTCGACTACAGGATTGTTACCTTCTGTGATGGGCCTTTCCAGACCACTTCGTCTAATGTATTTCTTTGTAACTCCAAAGGAGTGTCCTACAACCCCAAAAAGCAAGCTTTTTGGTTTGGGCTAATTCCGTTTCGCTCGCCGCTACTCGGGAAATCGCGTTTGCTTTCTCTTCCTCCGGGTACTGAGATGTTTCAGTTCCCCGGGTCTGCCTCATTTATCCTATGGATTCAGATAAATGTTCTACTCCATGACGAGCAGAGGGTTTCCCCATTCGGAAATTCTCGGATCAACGCCTACGTACGGCTCCCCGAGACATATCGGTGTTTGTCCCGTCCTTCATCGGCTCCTAGTGCCAAGGCATCCACCGTGCGCCCTTCTTCACTTAACTATTATTACTTCATTTCAATGAAAAAGTCGTTGGTTATTGTTTGATGTCTTGTCATCAGTTTCGTTTCCACAGCTGACCAGCAGTTGCTTCCACGTCCTGATTATTCTTATCTAGTTTTCAAGGTACAAGTTCAAGAGAGAATTGATCTCTCAAAACTGAACCAAACAACCAAGTATGATTTTGTCACCTTGTAAAAGGTGTTCCTATAATCCTTAGAAAGGAGGTGATCCAGCCGCACCTTCCGATACGGCTACCTTGTTACGACTTCACCCCAATCATTGGCCCCACCTTCGGCGGCTGGCTCCAAAGGTTACCCCACCGACTTCGGGTGTTGCCAACTCTCGTGGTGTGACGGGCGGTGTGTACAAGGCCCGGGAACGTATTCACCGTGGCATGCTGATCCACGATTACTAGCGATTCCGGCTTCATGCAGGCGAGTTGCAGCCTGCAATCCGAACTGAGAATGGTTTTATGGGATTTGCTTGACCTCGCGGTTTCGCTGCCCTCTGTACCATCCATTGTAGCACGTGTGTAGCCCAGGTCATAAGGGGCATGATGATTTGACGTCATCCCCACCTTCCTCCGGTTTGTCACCGGCAGTCACCTTAGAGTGCCCAACTTAATGCTGGCAACTAAGATCAAGGGTTGCGCTCGTTGCGGGACTTAACCCAACATCTCACGACACGAGCTGACGACAACCATGCACCACCTGTCATTCGGTCCCCGAAGGGAACTCCCTATCTCTAGGGACATCCGAAGATGTCAAGACCTGGTAAGGTTCTTCGCGTTGCTTCGAATTAAACCACATGCTCCACCGCTTGTGCGGGCCCCCGTCAATTCTTTTGAGTTTCAGCCTTGCGGCCGTACTCCCCAGGCGGAGTGCTTAATGCGTTAACTGCAGCACTAAGGGGCGGAAACCCCCTAACACCTAGCACTCATCGTTTACGGCGTGGACTACCAGGGTATCTAATCCTGTTCGCTCCCCACGCTTTCGCACCTCAGCGTCAGTTACAGACCAGAGAGTCGCCTTCGCCACTGGTGTTCCTCCACATATCTACGCATTTCACCGCTACACGTGGAATTCCACTCTCCTCTTCTGCACTCAAGTTCCCCAGTTTCCAATGACCGCTTGCGGTTGAGCCGCAAGATTTCACATCAGACTTAAGAAACCGCCTACGCGCGCTTTACGCCCAATAATTCCGGACAACGCTTGCCCCCTACGTATTACCGCGGCTGCTGGCACGTAGTTAGCCGGGGCTTCCTCGATAGGTACCGTCAAGGTGCCGCCCTATTCGAACGGCACTTGTTCTTCCCTAACAACAGAACTTTACGATCCGAAAACCTTCTTCGTTCACGCGGCGTTGCTCCGTCAGACTTTCGTCCATTGCGGAAGATTCCCTACTGCTGCCTCCCGTAGGAGTCTGGGCCGTGTCTCAGTCCCAGTGTGGCCGATCACCCTCTCAGGTCGGCTACGCATCGTTGCCTTGGTGAGCCGTTACCTCACCAACTAGCTAATGCGCCGCGGGCCCATCTGTAAGTGATAGCCAAAGGCCATCTTTCAACATTCCTTCATGCGAAGCAATGTATTATCCGGTATTAGCCCCGGTTTCCCGGGGTTATCCCAGTCTTACAGGCAGGTTGCCCACGTGTTACTCACCCGTCCGCCGCTCGTTCCACTAACGTCCTCCCGAAGGATTCAGTTAGCTTCCCGCGCTCGACTTGCATGTATTAGGCACGCCGCCAGCGTTCGTCCTGAGCCAAGATCAAACTCTCAATAAAGTTGACTTGCGCTCGCTTCTATAAGCTAGCTTGTTTATTAATTCATACTGGTTGTTTTGTTCAGTTTTCAAAGATCAAAATGTTTAAATCGCCTATTGAAGCGACAAATAAATTATAGCAAAAAGCTTAATTTATGTCAATACGTTTTAAATCATCTTTTATGAGGCGACCTAAACTATATTACAGACATTCTATTTAAAAGTCAATAACTTTTATCAAAAAATAAACTTAAAAATTCATCCTACCCGACCAACTATTAATGCGCCGTCTCACGAACATCTAAGAAAAACCGGGAAAGCCCACCCGGTCCTTTGTCAAGATGAGAGGACATCCGAAAGTCTGTATTCCTGGCCTCGAAAGCCTTTGTAATACTCCGGATACATTTCTCCTCCGCACTTTTCACAACTAAACTGTGGGGGAACATTTGGATCTCCTCCATCCATGATATCGAAATCTCGTACCACACTGTACGGGATTTTTTCTTCTTCATGACAAGCCAAACAATGATAGTTGACGGCTTGTTGGCTTTTGGATGGCTGTAAATGATCTCTTCCTTTTTGTTTCTTCTGTTTTTTCTTTTTTTGGTTTTTCGGTACTCGTGAGATAACGTATCATCCTTTCTAAATAGGCTTGGGCTTCTTGATTGATAGCTACTTTTATGTCTAACTGCTCGTTATCGAGACACACTTCTCCCATATATTCATAATAATTATCACAATGACGACAAACCATAGGGTCTTTCCCACCACTAGCGATTACGCGCTCTCTCCATGTTTGACGACGAAGTGTCTTTTTTACTTTCAAGAGGATGCGATCTACTCTCTCCTGCCACTTTTCGATCAGCTTTCTACAGATAGATTTACTTCTGCGTGAATAGATGCCATAATGACGAATGACTTTAAATTGTTCATCCGGAATATGCCGAATGAGACACTTGATGAACTCTTCTACCATCATGGTTTCGGTTTCTTCTTCCCCTGTTTTCTTATCCATATATGTAAACGTCACAAAATCACCATCATATGCCACAATCCGGTTCAGACCAATCGCAGGTCGTCGCATATAACGCCCGATATAGCGTAATTGTTCGGTTACATTTCCTCGATTTTTCGGTGCGTACACATAAAAACCATCTCCATTAGCACTAAACGCCTTCTGTAATCGTCCTTGGACTTTCTTCTTTTCTTTTGGAGACAAATAAGCACGAATCATTTTTAACACAACAGTTTGCCATTGCTTTCGTAACCTTGTATAAGGAATATAGTCATACACTTTCCACGCTCCCCGTTTCGTTATCCCGCCCATGGTTACTAACATATGTACATGTGGATTGAAATTCAATGTGGAACCAAACGTATGGAGTCCAGCGATAATGCCGGGAGTTACCTTGCTTTTTTCTTCAAAGAATTCACGAATCAATCGTACCCCTTCGTCCATCAATGGTTTTAACAACTCTCGGTGCAACAGGAATATATCTCGTAAATCTTCATCAATAGTGAGAATCACATGGCGATGGTTCACTTGGTACACACCTTCGCTTAATAAACGACTCCACTCTTCACTTTCCCCCACAGCACAAGTCGTACAGAAGCGTCCTTTACATCGATAGGGAACGTGCTTTGTCTCATGGCAACCTTCACAAACAAAGAGCTTAAATCCTTTTTTCATATCCCCACAGTCTCTAAATTTTTCTACCTCCTTGATCACGACAGGGCGGATTCTATCTCCATACGTTTCCTTGAAGGTTTCCCAATGTTGATGATCATCAAATAGCATTTCTTTTAGTATATTTGTCTCCATACAAACACCTTATCACAGTTCAAAATCCTTTGATACCGCGGATTATATACTCCCTCTTTATTCTAACGAAATCTCTTGTTTCCTCTGTTTAGCTTAGGATTTCAGTTTATTCAAGAAGAATCTTTTCCCTTTTTATGGATATAGAGAACGTTTTTTGTGTAGAAGGGTGCAGTTAATAAGCCATACTTCTCTTTTGAGAAATAATGGTAATTATTGATATGATCGCACCTATATTCCCACACTACTCATGGCGACAAACCCTCCCACATCTCACAGCGTCATTGCGCATACATTCCTTCGTTCGGTCTATCCATGAAGTGGGCTCGGCGATGCTTTCTTGCAGGGTCATAGCCCGTTTGTATAAAAACTTGCCGGTTGCTCCGTGCTTCTTTTTTGGGAAATTTCATTCAACATAAACGTCTAATTAAGCTTCACTTCGTACAGGTGACATCGTTATATCTTTAGGCTACTTGCTGTAAGCGAAAATGCGGAATATCATGCAACATCTTTTCGGGACTAAATGGCACTTTTTTCGTTCCAACTGTAAATAATATGCGAATCAACTTACAACATAGTGCTATCATGGATTGCTTTTTCTTCAACGAATTTTCTTTCCTGGTCGTAAAATAACCATATAATGCTTTAAATGCAGGGTTATGATTAATTAAAGGCAACACGACTTTAAACAATAGGGATCGTAATTTAGGACATCCCCTCTTCGTAATCACGGTTTGGCCTTTATATTTACCTGACGTAGCTAACTTTAAGTTTAACCCCGCTAACTTAATGATCTGTTCAGGATGAGTATACTTGTTTAGATCCCCGGTTTCTGCTAGGAATGAGGCAACGGTTACCTCGCCTATTCCGTTTATATCGGTCATTTCTTTCACACCAGGAATCGGTCTAATTAATTCTTTTACCATGTCCAACACTTCATTTATTTTTTGATGGAGGAGGGCATATTGATCCATCAAGGTGTGGATTTTCACCCTCGCCCTCTTTCTTCCTTCTTTAATCCCAACGGATTCACTTGATACTTCTTTTAGATGGCGGATCTTTTTCAATCCAATTCCGCGTTTCACTTCTTTGCGTATTTCTAGTAGAAGGTGTTCTTCATCCATTTTGGCTACCTCTTCAGGGAATAAACCTAGTTTTAATAGTTGAATCGATGCTTTCCCTTCCCAATTCGCAAAGACTTTCGTATATTCTGGATAAAACCGATCCAACCATTGATGAACACGCCCTTGAACAGCTTGAAGATCTTTCATTAACTGCTCATACATATTCATCCCTTCCCGAAGATCTGCATAAATGGCTTCCGGTAAGTGAGGATCAGCGTATCGTCCATCTTGAATCAAGCGCGAAATCACTCGAGCGTCTTTTACATCATTCTTCGTTGGCGAATTATCATCCAGCTCTTTTGACTTCTTCACGTGTGCCGGATTAACCACCACTACTTTATATTGTTTTTCCACTAACCAATAGGCGAGTGGCAGCCAATAGTGGCCGGTAGGTTCCATACCGATGATCCAATCACTTTTATTGTGCTGTCCCGCTAACTCATTTCTCCAACACTCGAATCGTTGAAAGCCTTCCAAACTATTGTCAAAGTACAGCACTTTTCCAAATTGTATGCCTCGGTAATCTTGAGCGCGAGCAACATGCCTTTCTTTGGCTATATCCACTCCAATAATTAGAGTTTGTTCAGACAGTTGTAATATCTTTTCATTTTGTTTATAATGCATGATAGTCCTCCTTGGTTTATTTAAGGGTCCTTTTTGCTGATCAGCTCTGGACACCTCGTATCATACCAAGAGGGCTTTTTTTATTCAATCCTCATTTTGCTTTATTACAGGAATGCTTTCTTTACTCATAAAAAAGTTGCGCAGAAGTACTTGATCAGATATTAAAAAGAACGACTGCTTCTAGTTTCAGCAGTCGTTCTTTTTGTGTTAATTTGCAACAATATTAACTAATTTGCCAGGTACAACAATTACCTTTCTTACAGTCTTACCTTCAATTCGTTCCTTAATTGCTACGTCTTCCAATGCTTTCTGTTCAATTTCATCTTTTGATGCGTTCTTATCCACCATTATTTTCGCTCTTACTTTCCCCATGATCTGAATGACAATTTCGACTTCGTTTTCAACTAATTTAGCTTCGTCATATGTTGGCCATTGCGCATAAGCCAACGTCTCTTGATGTCCTAACAACTGCCATAATTCTTCTGATAAATGAGGAGCAACAGGAGATAACAGTTTCACTAATCCTTCCACATAGCTACGTGGAATCTCATCAACCTTATATGCTTCGTTGACTAAAACCATCATTTGAGAAATACCTGTATTAAAACGTAAATCCTCAAAGTTTTGTGTCACAGTTTTTACCGTTTCATGATAGAACTTTTCTAAAGCATCCGTTCTATCCACCTCTGTTATTTTATCAGAAAGCGTGTTATTGTCTGTAACAAACAAACGCCATACGCGATCTAAAAAGCGTCGGGCACCATCTAACCCGTTTGTACTCCAGGCCACAGATGCGTCTAGTGGTCCCATAAACATTTCGTACAGTCTAAGTGTATCTGCTCCATGTGATTGGACGATTTCATCAGGGTTTACAACATTACCTTTTGATTTACTCATCTTCTCATTGTTTTCCCCTAAAATCATACCTTGGTTATACAGCTTATGAAACGGCTCTTTCGTAGGTACTACTCCGATATCATAAAGGAATTTATGCCAGAAACGAGCATACAGCAAGTGTAATACCGCATGTTCTGCTCCACCGATGTAAACATCAACAGGCAACCATTCTTTGAGCGTTTCATAATCTGCAAGCTGTTCAGTATTATGAGGATCGACATAACGCAAGAAATACCAGCAGCTACCAGCCCATTGCGGCATTGTATTTGTCTCACGACGACCTTTCATCCCTGTTTCAGTATCAACCACATTAACCCACTCATCAATGTTAGCTAATGGTGATTCACCAGTTCCAGACGGTTTTATTTCACTAGTTTTTGGTAATACAATTGGTAATTCATCTTCAGAAACTGCCGACATAGAACCATCTTCCCAATGGATAATCGGAATTGGTTCTCCCCAGTAACGTTGACGACTAAACAACCAATCACGAAGACGGTAGGTTACTTTACGATTACCTACATTCTTATCTTCCAACCAGTCGATTGCTCTGCTAATAGCATCTTCTTTATTCAATCCATCTAAAAACCCGGAATTAATATGTTTACCATCCCCTGTGAAGGCTTCTGTTTCTACATTTCCTCCTTCTAAAACAGGAATAATATCTAAATCAAATTTCTTAGCAAACTCAAAATCACGTTCATCGTGAGCAGGAACCGCCATAATCGCACCCGACCCATATGTCATAAGTACATAATCTGCTACCCAAATCGGTAATTTATTGCCGTTTATTGGATTGATCGCATATGCACCCGTAAATACACCTGACTTATCCTTGGCAAGGTCCGTTCTTTCTAAATCACTCTTTGTTTTCACCTTATCGATATATCCCGTTACTTCTTGTTGTTGCTCAGCGGAGACAATTTTATCTACTAATGGGTGTTCAGGAGCGAGAACTGCATAAGTAGCACCGAATAGTGTATCAGGTCTCGTAGTAAAAACGGTAAAATCTCCTGGATAATCCGCAATTTCAAAGGTAACTTCTGCCCCTTCTGAACGGCCAATCCAATTTCTTTGCATATCTTTAATGCTTTCCGGCCAGTCCAAGTCATCTAGGTCTTCTAAAAGACGATCTGCATAAGCGGTGATTTTCAACATCCATTGTTTCATCGGTTTTCGTTCGACAGGATGACCACCACGTTCACTTTTACCATCAATAACCTCTTCGTTAGCTAGTACAGTCCCTAGTGCCGGGCACCAGTTTACCGGAACTTCGTCCACATAAGCTAAACCTTTTTCATACAGTTTTAAGAATATCCATTGCGTCCATTTATAGTATCCAGGATCTGTCGTATTCACTTCACGATCCCAATCGTAGGAAAAGCCTAACTCTTGAATTTGACGGCGAAACGTTTGAATATTTTGCTCCGTAAAAACTGCCGGGTCATTCCCCGTATCCAACGCATACTGTTCAGCAGGTAAGCCAAATGCATCCCAACCAATTGGATGCAGCACTTCAAAACCTTGCATACGTTTCATTCTTGATAAAATATCAGTCGCTGTGTAGCCTTCAGGGTGCCCAACATGTAATCCCGCCCCTGACGGATACGGAAACATATCCAGCGCATAAAACTTATCTTTATTTGATTGCGTGTTGGTCGCAAAAGTTTTATTGTTAATCCAATAATTGCGCCATTTCTCTTCTATTTTGTTATGGTCAAATGACATTTCCTACTTCCTCCTTAAACAGTTAACTAAAACGCGATCATATGTTCTAAAACGCAAAAAAATCTCCCTTATCCCAAAATGGGACGAGAGAGATTCCCGCGGTACCACCCAACATTAGTGTTGTTAAACACTCACTTAACATCCTTAACGCGGATTACGACAAAAGCTACTATGCCTTCACTTTTGTAACATCTGAGGCGAGTTCACAAAAGAACAGGAATGGCTCGCACCTACCGCCATCTCTCTTAACCTGTTTCTTCTATTACTATTCCTCTTCATCGTTCATTCATATATATGAGTACGTTTGTTTTGTCTACTATACTTTCTGATAGTTTAAAGAAATGTCTGAAATTTGTCAAGAAAGTCTCGCTCACACATCTTTATCATCATAATATTGAATGTCTAATCAGATCAAAAAACTTCTACTGTGTCTGCACTAATGTGCTGTACTACCAAAAAAAGCACCCAATGGATGCTTTTTAAACAGTTTGTTTGTCCTTATTTTTCTTGATTTGTTTACTCCGTAATTGACCACATGCTGCATCAATATCTGTACCATGTTCTACACGGACACCGCAATTAATTCCGTTCTCTAGCAACACTTGATAGAAATCCAAAATAGCCTTTTTCTCACTTCTGTCATATTGGTTATGTTCATCGACAGGATTATACGGAATCAGATTGACATAGGATAAGTGACGTTTGTTTTTTAATAACTTCACTAGTTGCTGCGCTTCTTCTTTATGGTCATTCACATCTTTAAGCAATATATACTCAAATGTAATTCGCCTGTTCGTTTTCTCTAAATAATAGTCGATGGCAGGCATCAATTTCTCAAGTGGAAATGCTTTATTGATTTTCATAATTCTTGTACGCAACTCATTGTTCGGAGCATGAAGTGACAAAGCAAGGTTTACTTGCAAATTCTCATCAGCAAAGTCATAAATCCGCTTCGCCAGACCACTGGTGGATACTGTAATATGTCGAGCACCGATCGATAATCCCTGTTTGTCATTTACGATATGCAGAAAATCCATTGTATTATCATAATTATCAAACGGTTCTCCTATCCCCATTACAACAATATGACTAACACGCTCTTCTTTACCTTTGGTATCCAAGTGTTTCTGTACGTTCATTATCTGCTCAACAATTTCACCTGAAGACAAATCACGATTCTTTGTCAGCAATCCACTCGCACAAAATGAACAACCGATATTACAACCTACCTGTGTTGTCACACAAACGGAATAGCCGTAGTTAAACTTCATTAATACCGTCTCAATCAAGTTTCCATCTGTCAATTTAAACAGAAACTTAATCGTACCGTCTTTTGACTCCTGTTTGATTTCTTGTTCTAACGTCCCCATCGAAAAATTCTCTTCTAACACTAATTGACAGTCTCTATTTAAATTGTACATTTCTTCAAATGTATCGACTCTTTTCTTATATAACCAATCCCAGACTTGCTTTGCACGGAATTTCTTCTGTCCATGTTCTACCAGCCATTCTTGTAATCGATCAAAAGTCAACGAGTAAATGGAGCTTTTCATTACAATCCCTCATTTCATGTTAGCTCTTGTTTCCATCATAACATCATACTAAAAATAATAGGCATTGGCAAGATGATTTATACAGCTACAGGGAATTGATTTTTTAAGATACACCTTGAGACATACTGCCAGTTCCAATCCTCGCCTTATTAAAAGGAAAAAATTACGATTTTGTGAAACATAGACTTGCATTTTAATATTACGCTTGCTATAATTGCCTTAGCTATTTTGTTCGATGACACCTTCAAGTATCGTAACGTTAAGTTTTCGTTTTGGGGCAAGAGCAAGAATAGTAATACATTTGTGTGAACGGTTCACACTAGGAGGAAATTAATATGGTACAAGGTACAGTAAAATGGTTCAACGCTGACAAAGGTTTTGGATTTATCGAAGTAGAAGGACAAGACGATGTATTCGTACACTTCTCTGCTATCCAAGGCGAAGGCTTTAAAACACTTGAAGAAGGTCAAAGTGTAACTTTCGATATCGAAGAAGGTAACCGTGGACCACAAGCTGCTAACGTAGTTAAAAACTAATTATGTAGCTAATACAAAAAAGCACCGATGCAATGCATCGGTGCTTTTTTCTTTATGTTGATGTTTCTATTGTATGCCAATCATTAAATTGTTTAAAATCTGCCTGATAGTTTAAATGCTGTCGATTGAATTTAGTCGGACTATCCAAACCAGCGACGGCCGCCAGGTCAAATAATCCTTGCCGAAGTGTCACTAAATAATTACATACACGGTATTTCTTTTCATCAATGATTAAGGCTTTTTGTAAAGATTCATCAGTAGTTGCTACTCCTACTGGACAAGTATTTTTGTGGCATACTTGCGACATAATACAACCTACACTGATCATAAATCCTCTTGCGATATTAATAAGATCTGCACCAAGACAAAGTGCCATTGCAATTTTGTCAGGCGTTATTAATTTGCCCGATGCTATTATTTTTGTCCGGTGTCTCAACTGATGCCTTGTCAGACAATCATCGACCATAGGTATCGCTGCAAACGCAGGTAATCCTACTGAATAGGCAAGTGCATAAAAAGAAGCTCCTGTTCCTCCTTCACCGCCATCGATCGTAATAAAGTCAGGCACAATATCTGTTTCTTTCATTGCCTGCACAAGCTGTTCCACTTCTTTCTGATTACCGACGACAATTTTGATACCTACCGGTTTTCCTCCTGTTTCTCGAAGTTGTTGCAGAAATGAAAGTAGTTCTTCCGGATTACTAATTCCAGGAAAGCGATTCGGACTATTAATATCTTTCCCCACTTCCACCTTACGAATTTCGGCAATTTCTTCTGTTATTTTATCACCGTCAACATGTCCTCCGCGCGTTTTAGCACCTTGCCCTAATTTAAGTTCAAATGCTTTTATTTGTTCCGTATTAGCATGATGCTTGAATTCCTCCCAAGAGAAATGACCATCGTGGTCTCGCACACCAAACAATCCAGGACTAATTTGCATAATAATATCAACATTCCCTTTTAGATGGTAAGGGGAAACACTTCCTTCACCTGTATTCATCCACGTACCGCCAGCCATTCCTAAACCTTCTGACAATGCCGTAATAGCATGCTCGCCAAGTGATCCATAGCTCATGGCAGATTGACCGATTATCCCTTTTAGCCAAAATGGTTGGCGAACCGTGTGTTTGCCAAGTACAACCATATCTTCATCAGCCAAGTATGCTGGATTTATTTCGATCTCTTGCGACTGTTCCTTTCTGCTGAATAAATTCTCCTCACTAATCTCATATACTTTTGTTGTAATAGTAGGTTCCTGTGTTATTTTCATTTCCTCTTCCAAGCTCGGGAACATATGATTCACAAGATAGTAACCATCTTGATCAAAATCTCTTTCCGCTCCATAGCCCATTAAACTCGTTTGATATTTCCCCGCTTTACTGACGTATTCAAATTGTTTTCTATTAAATGGCTTTCCTTCCCTGTCATTGTTGAACAGGTACTGTCTTAATTCAGGTCCCATCTTCTCCAGGATATAGCGCATTTTCCCGAGAATAGGATAATTTTGCAAGACAGAATGTTCCTCTTGTTTCTTATCATGTAAATATAACCGGATTAACATGACAGCAGGAATAGCAATTATGATAATGAAGAGGCAAATTAATATAATCGTAAGTACAGTTTTCAATTTTTTTCACTTCCATTCAAATAAGATATGGCAGATAAACAATCAACACAATAAACACCCAAATAATATCTACAAAATGCCAATAATAACCGATAATTATCTGCTTTTCCTTGTATAAACCTGAAGGTAATTTCTTTTGCTTCCACTGGATAAACAGCTGTAACATCCACCCTAAACCAAACATTACGTGTGCAGCATGCAGTCCAACCAGCACATAGAAGGAGGCTAAAAACACATTGCTGTCTAGTTGATAGCCCTCTGTCCAATATTTATAAAACTCACCAATCTCCACTATTAAGAAAGCTAAGCCTAATAATACTGTCAGCGACCAGCCTATATAAAAATGCCTACTCTGTTTCTTTCTAAATTGCGTTTCAGCAAAGTACAATGTAGCACTGCTGGACAGTAGAAAGATACTGGAAAGCACCACTGTTTTTATTTCAAACACCTCTTCAGGTTTTGGCCCAGTGGATCCTGGCGTATAGATAAAATAAGTAGCAAATAGCATCACAAACATTGTGACATCAATTATGAGATATAAAAAGAAACCAATTCGTTTATCCTGGAACAATTCCTTATTATCATCTCTGTTCATTTCTTTGAATACCTGTTTACGTTTGTCCTTCCATGACAAGATAATGATCACAGCTAATGTCGCTGCTGCTGTCAGAATAGCTGGATAAAACCAGTGATAAATCATGGAGAGACTGAAGACAAAAAGCATCCCTGCCAGTAACGGGGGAATCATGGTTCCTGATGAGACAGGACTTGGACGCATCTGATCAGCTTGAAATAATGGTTTGTTATTGATTTTACTCTCCCATAGCGGATCAATTGCAGACACAACTGGTGGTGGATCAAATATTTTTTCAGTAGGCGGTGATGGAACTGTCCACTCCAACGTTCGTCCATCCCAGCAATCAGCTTGTACGTTTTTCTCAGATTGATAGGTTTTATAAATATTCCAGACAAAAAACAACATGCCTATTCCCATCAAGAATGCACCGATTGTACTGATGAAATTAAATATAAACAGTCCATCTTCCTCTGTATAAGTGAAGACTCGACGTGGCATCCCTTGCAATCCAGAGAAATGCATCGGGAAAAAAGTTAAATGAAAACCGATCACAAATAACCAAAAATGCCATTTTCCTAATGTCTCATTTAATTTTTTGCCGGTAATTTTAGGATACCAATAATAAATGCCAGCAAAAATCCCGAGAATAGTAGCGCCTAGAATAGTATAGTGAAAGTGCCCTACTACAAAATAGCTGTCATGAAACTGAAAATCCGCTGCTGGAACTGCTAGCATTACACCAGTCACCCCACCCATCACAAAGGACGGGATAAAGCCAATAGCAAATAACATGGGCACAGTAAATTGAATCCTTCCATTTCTCATTGTAAATAACCAGTTAAATACTTTAATACCCGTGGGTACTGCAATTAACATTGTTGTAATCGCAAAGAAAGTATTTACCATTGGTCCCAGTCCTACTGTGAACATGTGATGAACCCAGACCATAAATCCTAAAAACCCTATTAAAATAATAGAGAGAACCATGGACGAATAGCCAAAAATCTGTTTTTTTGAAAATGTCGATATAACGTCCGAAAATATTCCAAAAGCAGGAAGAGCCAATACATATACTTCCGGATGACCAAAAATCCAAAACAAATGCTGCCAATATAGAGGATAACCTTCATCAGATCCGAAGAAGCTTGTACCAAACATTCGGTCAAACATCAATAAATAGAGCGCAACAGATAATGCACTAAAAGCGATAATAATTAACGCAGATGTCACAAAAGTCGCCCACGTAAATAATGGCATACGAAGCATTTTCATCCCCGGAGCCCTTAACCTTAAGATGGTAACCATCATATTAACGGCAGTTAACAGTGTACCTATACCTGAAATTTGCAGACTGAATATGTAGAAACTGTTACCAGCTCCAGGAGTAAATTCAGTAACACTTAAGGGTGCATATGCTGTCCACCCTGCATTAGGAGGTGAAGCAAAGAAAAAAGATAAATTAAAAAGTACCGCCCCACTAAAAAAAAGCCAGAAGCTTAAGGAATTCATCACCGGAAAAGCTAAATCACTAGCACCGATTTGAAGCGGTATCACAACATTCATTAAGCCAATTAACAAAGGCATTGCCACAAAAAAGATCATAATAGTACCATGCGTGGTAAAAAGCCCATTGTATTTATCACCTTGAAAAACCCAAAAGTTCATCTCAGGAGCTATTAATTGCGTTCGTATTAATAAAGCGTCGATCCCGCCTCGCAAAAAGAAAATAACACCACTAAGCAAATACATCATCCCAATTTTCCGATGATTCGTAGTCGTTACATAGCCCCATATCATACCCCATTTTCTCTTTTTTGTAAGGTAGTAAAGTATACATGCAAAACCGATAATGGAGAACGCCCATGCAGCGATCACATCTGATTGTTGATATAAAGATTGCCCAGCGATTTCCATACTATGCCAATACCTTCCTTCTTTATTATGGTTTATGAAGACTCTGCAAAATTCTGAAATTCATCTTCCGGCATTACTTCTGTCGTAAACGTCATTAGTGTATGATTTGTACCGCAATATTCAGCACATTTCCCTCTATAACTTCCTGGCTTCATATTAGTTAACACCAGTGTATTTTCCTGATCAGGTCGAACATCTACTTTCCCACCGAGCGAGGGAACCCAAAATGAATGAATAACGTCTTCTGAACGCAAGTGAAAAACTACTGTTTCCTCTGCAGGCAGATATAATTCATTCACAGTTTTCATTCCATTTTGATACGTAAATTGCCATTCATATCTTTTAGCTGTTACTTCGATATGAACGGCATCTTTATATTGTCCGTCCTGCACATCACCATTGGGAGACTGATTAAAGGTTACAATAACCGTTGGCACAGCCAAGATGATTAGTAATAGGACAGGAAGAATCGTCCAGGTTAACTCCAGTTTTCGATTACCTTCCTCTTGCTTCGGGATTTCATAGGATACTTTTTCTTCGCGATACTTGGAAACGAAACGGAACATCATAACAAATACAATGATCAAAACCAGAAGCATAAGCAGAAAGCTGAAGTAAATCAGATTACTTTGCGCCTCTGCTGTATCACTTTGTGGATTTAAAACGCGAATGTCACAGCCACTTACTAATAGACTGGTAATGAACAAAAGATAAGTACAGCTTTTCATTTCATTACTCCTCTTTAAAATAATCGCTTCAGTACTGTTTTTAATGAAGGCATATCCAAATCTCCTTCACGTTCGACAAGCTTTTTCCACAGATGTTTGGAATAACCCTTTGCTTGATTCCAATCAATTTTTCCTGGTAATGGAGCACGATCTTCAATTTCCACATCAATAATGGTTGGTACTTGATTTTCTTTTGACGCTGCGAGCGCAGACCGCAGTTCGTCTTGAGTACTTGCTCTATAACCTTTTCCACCACAAATGTCAGCAAATGCGGCATAATTCATCGGTTCAATATCTGTCTGATACGGAATATTACCGATTAGCTCTTGCTCGTATTTGATCATACCGATTTTTTCATTGTTTAGTACAAGAACTGTAATAGGTAACTGGTATTTGACAGCCGTCAGAAAATCTTGCATGACCATCGAAAATCCGCCATCTCCACATATTGCCCACACCTGTTTTTCAGGTTCTGATAATTTTGCAGATATAGCACCAGGCAATCCACATCCCATGGTAGCCAACCAGCTTGAAATAACAAACTGTTGATTAGTCATCCTAAGGAATCGTGCAGACCATGAAGTGACATTTCCTACATCAACAGAAAGAATGGCATCATCTTCCACAAAATCGTGTAATTGGTGAATAACTTGAGGACCTTGCAATGTTTTTCCTTCTTTGTCAGCGACAATTCCATCTAAATGCTTCCACCAATTAGCCATATTCTCTTGGCAAGCTTCTAAAAATGAACGATTCTCTGTATAAAAAAGTTGCTCATTAAACCTTGCCAATATTTCTTTAGAAGATCCTACAAGCCCTACATCAGTTGGATACCATTTTCCAATTTTACTTGGATCAATATCGATTTGGATAGCTGATACATCATCTGGTAGAAACTCACGGTATGGAAAGGCCGTACCAATTAAAATCAGCAAATCTGTTTCAGCCATTGCTTCATAAGCTGGCTTGGTCCCTATCTGGCCTAAATTCCCTAAATTATAGGGGTGTTCATCAGGTAAAACACCTTTTCCTCGTAGTGAAACAACAACAGGCGCAGCAATTTTTTCAGCGAATTCGGCTAACTCTTTACGTGCCGATAGCGCTCCTTTTCCGGCTAGAATTACTGGCTTTTTAGCTTGTTGCAGAAGCATAGCAGCTTGTTTTACATCCTCTTTATCTGGAAACAGCCGATAATTACTATGCACATTCGAACGCAATTTATCTTTTTTAACGGTTTGGCTAAATACATCGTCTGGAATACTTAGTACCGCTACCCCTTTTTGGGTATAGGCTTCTTTGAAGGCTTGCTTTAACAGCGGCTGTACTAATTCAGGTGATGTTACCCTTTTGTTAAAAATTGCTACATCATCAAACATTCTTTCTAAATTAACTTCTTGAAAATTTTCTGTTCCTACTAAATCGTGGGAAACCTGTCCGGTAATAACTACTAATGGAGCCCCATCTTCTTTGGCATCATACATTCCGTTCAATAAGTGAATAGCACCAGGTCCTCCAATTGATAAGCAGACACCAACTTGATTGGTTAATTTTGCTTCTGCTGATGCAGCAAGCGAACCAACCTCTTCCTGGCGAACTTGTATAAATTTCACCTCATCCTTTGCTTTACGCAAAGCCTCAATTAAATGATTAATCGAGTCACCTGGATACCCATATACATGTTTAATATTCCATTCTTTGAATATATCAATTACAGCTTCTGATGCTTTCATTCTACCTCTCCTTGTCTGAGCATTAATTTATTAGATTGATATATAAGCTGTACCCGTTTCATGTGGTATAAAACATTTATGAACAACGGGATCAAGCAGATTGTTAGACGAAGAATCGAAACAGGCGTATCATTTTTTACATTGAGACAAATTACAATGTAAAAGTTTCATACTATATACAATTCATCGATAAGGAGTGATCATAATGTCTCATCCTTTTTCAAATGTAACATTTTCTGTGTTAGACCTAGCCCCTGTGCTCGAAGGACATGAACCAGGATTATCCTTCCAAAACAGTGCTGATCTTGCGCAACACGCAGAAGCATTGGGTTATCACCGCTATTGGTTAGCAGAACACCATAACATGCCTGGTATTGCCAGTTCCGCTACTTCTTTGATCATCAGTCATATCGCCAGTCATACCAGTAAAATCCGTGTTGGTTCTGGTGGTATTATGCTGCCAAATCACGCACCATTAGTAATCGCAGAACAATTCGGAACACTGGATGCTTTGTACCCGGACCGGATTGATTTAGGACTAGGTCGTGCTCCAGGAAGTGACCAAGCAACAGCCTACGCTTTACGAAGAACATTAAATAGCAGTGCAGATGATTTTCCAAATCAAGTGGAAGAGCTTGAAGCATATTTTGCTGGTGAAGCACGAGTGAAGGCCGTTCCAGGCATGGGGGCAAATGTACCGTTATGGTTATTGGGCTCCAGTGATTTCAGTGCACGACTTGCCGCTGAAAAAGGCTTACCATTTGCATTCGCCAGCCATTTCTCACCAGATTATACGATACCGGCTCTACGCTTGTATCGCGACCGTTTTAAGCCTTCTAACCAGCTAAGCAAACCGAACGCAATGGTAGGCGTAAATATTATCGCTGCCGAAACAGAAGAGAAAGCAAAATGGTTAGCAACGTCACAGCAACAGCAATTTTTATCATTAATCAGAGGTGCCCCATCCAAACTAATGCCTCCTATTGATAATATTGACGACGAATGGTCCATTTACGAAAAAGCATCTGTAGAAAAATCCGTGAACAGTAAATCGACGATTATTGGTGATAAGGAGCAAGTAAAAGAAAAACTGGCTGCTTTCATTGAAGAAACAGAAGCAAATGAAGTAATCGTTAATTCTCAAATTTATGATCATGAGGCAAGAAAAAACTCCTATCAGATTGTCGCAGATATTTTTAACGAAAAATAAACAGCTGATCGCTAAAAAACGAAAAACATCGGAATTCGCTTCGTCTTAGCGAGTCCGATGTTTTTCGTATACTCTGTACATCAATAGTTTAACTATATAATAAAAATGCCTGTAACATGTGCTGTGTTGGATCTGTATCACGATTTGGAAATATTGACATTCCTAGAGTGCGTAACAAAGCTTCGGAAATATGCTCCGCGTCCTGGGGTCCAGTCTCCTCACGAATAAAAACCGCTTACTGTTTCAAAGGTAACCATGCCAGTACTTCTTGAATCTTGTCATCCCAGAATCCCCATTCATGTGCTCCAGCTGAAAAAGATGTAGCTACAGGGATATGATGATCTTTTGTGAATTGAGCGAATTTCTTATTCTCCTCCCACAAGAAATCTTCTGTCCCGCAAGCCTGAAATAATGCAGGCAAATCTTCTTTTTTTCTTACTAAAGCAAATAAATCGTGGTCTGTACCGGCTAGATCACGTTCGCCAAATGCCAGATACATCACATTCGCCACCGGGTTTTCATCCGGTTGTTTGGACTTTGCATGAGAAGCTATATCCATTACGCCAGACAGACTGGCAGCGGCTGCAAATTGTTCTGGTTTGCGCAATGCCCAACGAAACGCGCCATATCCTCCCATCGATAATCCTGCCACGAAGTTATCCTCGCGTGCCGCAGAAATCGGAAAGAACGATCGCGCGACTTTCGGCAATTCTTCGGAAAGAAAGGTCCAATATTGCTTCCCGAATGCCATATCAGTATAGAAACTATGATCAACTTGTGGCATGACGATCGCAATTCCATATTCTGCAGCATACCGTTCGATCGAAGTTCTTCTGGTCCAGATTGTATGATCATCACTTAAACCATGAAGCAAATAGAGTACAGGAATGTTACCAGCGTATTTATTATTATTTAAACCAATCTGATTGTCCGTGTTTTCTGGTAATATCACTGTCATTGACGTACTTATCATTAATACTTCTGAGAAAAAATCACATTTTAATAGAGCCATTTAATATCCTCCTTTTATTCTATTGCACTATAAATCACATTGCGAATCCTTGGCTGATGATAGAATTCCAGACTTGGGAGCATTTGTTGCATATAGACAGCTGACACTTGTTTGTTTCTATCGATAAACGTATATGTCCCTGCAAAACCAGGCCAACCAAATTCACCGATTGAACTATTGCTGCCGCCCTTTGTCTGGTCAATCATCACGCGTACACCAAGTCCATAGCCATAGCCATGTTGATAATGAAGGCCGAATTCAGGTAACATCTCTTCGGGTAAGTGATTCTGCGCCATTAAATCGAGCGTCGCATTGCTTATAATTCTTATTCCATTATAACTACCTCCAAGCGCTAGGCAATGAGCAAACTTTTGATAATCACCAAGCGTGGAATGAAGGCCCGCCCCACCACTTTCCGCAATAGGCACAGGCTCTGCTTGCTCATCAATCCAAGTATTTTCTATTAGAATGCCTTGCTCATTACGCTGATAGAAAGTCGCAAGCTGATGCATCTTTTCAACCGGCACCCGAAAGAATGTGTTCTTCATTTGCAGTGGCGTAAAAATGTACGTATGTAAATAATCCGCAAAGGATAGCCCTGTTATCACTTCAATCAACCCCCCCAAAATATCGTGACTTAAGCCATACCTCCAATGAGTACCAGGATGAAAAGCAAGTGGATTACTACTGATTTTTTCAGCAAATAACCGCAGTTGTGATACTCCTTTTGTCTGTTCGGCAGCATGTGCTTCCTGCATAACTTGGCTTGTCATCCGCTCCACCTCTGTTCCATTTCCGCCATAGGTAATACCGGATGTCATCATAAACAAATCTTTAATCGTTATCGGGCTTTCCGCTTTGACTAGCTTGTCACCCTCCATTACGTTCATGTCTTTAAATTCTGGTAAATAATCCGATAACGGATCTGTCAACAGAAATTCACCTTTCTCCCACAGTTGAAGTGCTGCTACACAAGTTACAATTTTGGACATAGAATAAATTCGATAAATCGTTTGAGCATTGATCTTTTTTTCTTTATCCAGATTCGCATAACCGACATAATTCTCATACATGATCTTACTTTCTTTTTGAACAGATAAACCGACACCGGTTGGGCCGTTCGCAACAAATTTCTTCAGTAAATCGTCTAATCGTGTCTGTAACATATGTATCCTTCCTCTTCTTTGATATCGCTTTCTTTATCATATCATAAATCTTTCCTGCATAGCCTTTAAATTACTTCAACAGCTATATATTGGTGAATTTCTGTTACAATAGAAAAAGACTATAAATAAAGGACAGATGCTTAATGGTAGATCAGCAAACAAAACGACCATTGGTACTTGCTTCACTGGTGTTATCCATGTTTATGGCTGCTATTGAAGGTACCATTGTCGCAACGGCAATGCCTAATATTGTAGCGGATCTTGGTGGATTCAGCTTGTACAGCTGGGTGTTTTCAAGCTTTCTGTTAATGCAGGCAGTAACGACTATGATATATGGAAAACTAGCAGATTTATTTGGCAGAAAACCTGTATTTATCATTGGTGTACTTATTTTTTTAATTGGAACTATTTTATGCGGTTTCGCCCCGACCATGGGAGCACTAATCGTTTTTCGTCTTATACAAGGACTCGGCGCCGGTGCCATTCAGCCTATTGTTACAACCATTGTCGGTGATATGTATACCGTCGAAGAAAGAGCAAAAGTACAAGGTTATCTCGCTAGTGTTTGGGGCATATCCTCAGTAGTGGGGCCTTTAATCGGCGGTATTATCGTACAATTTATTGATTGGGCTTGGATCTTCTGGATGAACATTCCGATCGGAATAATAGGTCTACTCGGTGTAGTGTTATTCTTTCATGAGAAGGTGGACAGCGAACAGAAGGATGTCGATTATCTTGGTTCCAGTCTATTTTTCGTGGCCATTTCTGCATTAATTATCGTCTTTGTACAAGCAGGTTCAGGCTGGGCTTGGTTATCAATTGAAAATATTAGCTTGATCATCTTGTTTTTCCTTTCTATTTGCTTATTTATATGGCAAGAGCGACGAGCAAAGGCCGCGATGATGCCGCTCTATTTATGGAAAAATAAATTGATTGTAATCGCTAATTTGGCCACGTTATTATCAGGAATGATTATTCTAGGTTTGTCCAGTTTTCTTCCAACATATGTACAAGGTGTTATGGGAGAGTCAGCTATTGTGGCTGGATTTACATTAAGCACACTATCAATTGGCTGGCCCATTTCAGCGACGCTGGCAGGACATCTCGTACTTAAAATAGGCTTTCGATTTACAGCATTCGCAGGTGGACTCGCATTATTTATTGGCACATTCCTGTTTTTTCTTTTAGATGCAGACAAGGGGCCTATCTATGCTGGAATAAGTTCCTTTATCGTCGGTGTTGGAATGGGGTTATCGTCTACCACCTTCATTGTCTCCATTCAAAATACCGTTTCCTGGCGTGCTCGTGGAGTGGCAACAAGCCTTAATATGTTTATGCGAATTATCGGCAGTGCAGTTGGCGCAGCTTTACTAGGTGGTATTCTAAACATTCAATTAAAAAGTTACTATCAGCAAAAAGGAGAAGAGCTCGAAATTGCCAGTACAGATGTATTGTTAGATGAAGGTATGCGCGATTCCATTCCTGCAGACACACTTGAAGCGATGCAAGAAGGTTTAACTTATGCATTACATACTGTTTATACAGGATTATTCGTGATCGGAACGTTAACCTTCATTATTCTCTGGTTTTTCCCTCACGTCAACGTAAATAAATCATCTTGAATAAAGGAGCTCTCAATACAATTTCCTATAATATAGATTATGTCTAGCCATCGCTAGCCAAGCATCCATATTGAGATATTTAATATACTGGGATACCGCTTCAGCCAAGCGTCCACGTCCTGCGGGGCCTATTTCCGGAGCTTTGCTAAGCAGATAATCTATATCAAAATGACCATTTTGCCATACAGACCTAGTTAACAGAATCCATATTACAGGAACTCAGCTCCATGTTCATATGATCACTGCTGTGACTGTGCTTATATACTTTCTGACTGACGAAAAGAACTGGGATTGGCGTATCCCAGTTCTACATTTAAAATGTTTGAAAAACAGTTGGGCAATCGGCATTGGTTGGCGAAAAAAAGCAATGACTTTTATACCGGCCTGTATTCCATTGACCATACCATTGCTCGGGACAACTCCCCTCAGGTCTAAAAAACCACAGAGAGTTAGAAGCGGGATGTGTACGTTCGCCATTGATAGACCTTCTTGCTAAGCGAATATCTTTCTCCCTGGCTCTTTGATAAAAATAGCCTTTCTGCGTCGCTTCAAATCCTCCTGGACTCTGATATACCATCCGATTAATCGAATTAATGTCAGTGAAATCTAAACAAGCTGCTCTTACACGGTTAACGCCAACATTACCAACCATTAACATGCCAAGCTGGCCATCACCTTCAGCTTCCGCTCTCATTAATCTTGCCAACAACTTGACGTCTGCATCATTCGCCTTAATTACTGCCATTAGAATACCTCCTCTATTCCCTTTATATTCAAGGGTGCTAAAATGATGAATGTCCAATGGCCAACTTCCTATGTAATCGGTTCCGGTATATGCTATACTGATGATAAGGAGGTGTTTTAGATGGAATTAAGTAATTTTATTCTGCATAATGACATCTTACTATTCCACGCCATCATTGCCAATCAGGAATATGTATTTACAGTAAAGTGGAAAGCACTCGAAAATAAGAAAGGCGGAGAATGGGAATTAAAGTCCTATCTTAATCATTCCACCGGTCAACAGGATTTAACAGAAGCACAGCTCCAGCAGCTAATTGAAAGACTAAATCCAACATGGAACTGGGATAAAGACCAGGAACAACTTAGAAATGCAGAACAAAGGCGCAAGCGCCCGTTTAGAGGCGTAGCGAGTGGAGCGAATCAACTGAGATAAAGGAATCACGGTGAGCTTGCGATTCGATGATGACTTATCGTAGGGCGATTTCGCGAAGTCGCCTAGTCTCTGGGCGCTGGAGCCGGACGTGGCCGTTTCTGTCAGCGAACATCATATAGCCCAAAATTTATACTTTCTTGACTTATCAAAAAAATGACTAGTAATGATAAAATCACTAGTCATCCTTTTTAACTGAAAGATTGAATCGATTCCTTCTGTTCTTCAAACCAACGGATTTTTTCTCTTAATCGTACGACTTCCCCAACTACTATCATTGACGGATTACTAATCTCATCTAACCTGTCAGATACCGTAATCAAATCAGCTACAATTGATTTTTGATGCGAGAATGTTCCCCAGTGAATGATCGATACTGGCGTTGTTTCTTTCAGACCAGCTTGCATTAATTTCTCACAAATAATCGGAAATTTTCTCACACCCATATAAAAACAAAGTGTATCAGCACCCAGTGCTAAGTGACGCCATTCTTCATCGGTTTTTCCATCTGGATCAGAACCATTGATAAAGCTGACTGAACCGCTGATTGTCCTGTGGGTAAGCGGGATCCCTGCATAAGCAGCAGCACTTATAGCAGACGTAATGCCTGGCACTACCTCGTACGCTATTTGATGTTCTTCTAAATGCAGTGCTTCTTCCCCTCCACGTCCGAAGATAAAGGGGTCCCCTCCTTTTAATCTCGTAACCGTTTTTCCTTTTCCGGCATGGTAAATCAATTGCTCGTTTATTTTTTCTTGTATCAATCCATGTTTTCGAGGCATCTTTCCACAAAAAATCAGTTCAGCATCTGCTTTGGCATAATCTAATAATGAATGATTAACGAGTCGATCATACAGAATCACATCTGCTTCTTTAATCGCTCGAACGCCTTTTACTGTAATTAATTCTTCATCTCCTGGTCCGGCTCCCACTAAATACACTTTCCCCATGTTGATCCCATCCTTTTCCTGTCATTGCTTTTGCAGGTTTTTCTCTGTATCTTACTAAAATATAAGTTGCTACGATCGCTAATACTACTAATACGACCTGTTCAAAACTTTGTTGTACAAGAATCTCTGTCAATATAAAAGAGATAACTAGAGAGACAATCGGTGAAGTGACCCATACTTTCGCAATTTGATGAATCACCTTTTGCTTCCAAACGGAGGAAACATCTTTGCTTGCTCCAATACCTACAATCGCGGATGTCGTTACCTGTGTCATCGGAATCGGAATACCGAGTAACGAAGCACCAATGACGAGTCCACCAGTAGCTCCTGAAATGACAACACCATTTCCCAGTGACAAGGAAGTAATCTTTTTTGCGTTGGTTTCGATCACTCTGCCACCGAAAAAAATACTTCCCAACGCTACAACTAGCGCCATTAATGGTAAGCCTGTTTCCATAGATGCAATACCTGCCCCCACTAGCGGGCCTAATGCATTTGCAACATTATTCATTCCGGCTGCAACTGCTTCGATCGCACCAGTTATAATCAATAAAAAGGCTAATACCTTTACCGGTGGCCGAATCGTAAATCGTTTGGCAATTTTATTTCTTAATTTTTCTAAGCATAATGTGATCAAAAAAGCTGCTAAAGGAACAATCAACCAGAATGAAACAATCATCAATATGTTCTGGAAATGCAATTGTTGATAGCTTATCCCAACACCAATAATAGCTCCTACAGTCACTTCACTAGTTGATAGCGGGATGCCGATGTAATTTGTAATGAGTAATGTGAAAGCAGATACGACTAATATAATACAGGCTACTTTCACATCCAATATTGATTCCGGAATAATTCCTTTACCGAGCGTCTTCGTTACATGCTCTCCTCCTAAAACAGCACCTGTTATGGCACCTGCTCCAGCAATCCATAATGCATGCTTCCGCTTTTTTATTACTTTTGATCCATAAGCAATACTCATACTTGCTGCTGATCCGCTTGCTCCAATATTAAAAGCAAACAAACATGCAGCTAAAACCGCTACTATCGTTAACATCTTTCATCCCAACTTTCAGCTATTGTCTGTCAAATTTTATTACTATTACACTATTACCCATCTGAAAACTCGGATTAATACCTATAAAAAATCCTACTTGACGATGAAGTAGGAGGCTGTTCCACTTATCTGTCAAGATATACCTGCTGGATTTAGCACAGTGCGTATAAAGCCTGTTGCTGAGAATTCACAGGGCCAGTTCCCTCCTTCTCTCTCGATAAGATGCTATACTATTTTCATAATTTTCCACTGAATTTGTGTTGTACTTACTATAATAGATAGAACAAGGATTGTCAATGGATTCCATAAAAATATTTTTTTGTATTACTGTTGTAATTTCTTCCTAAATAAGGTACAATTAATGTATTAATTTTCCATTAAAAATATAATCTTATCAAGAGAGGTTTAGGGACTGGCCCGATGATACCTCAGCAACCAGCAAGCATATTGTATGGTGCTAATTCCAGATGGTTTTTGCCAAAGATAAGAGAATGCTGCCTGATATAAAGGAGGTCTTCTACTTATCGAAGACCTCTTTTTTTATTTATAGAAAGGATGTACATAATATGAATCAAATTGAAACTATTCTTGCCCAAATTGGCAACAGAAAAGATCCACGAACAGGTGCAGTAGAAGCACCAATCTATTTATCTACTGCGTATCAGCATCCAACGCTTGGACAGTCGACTGGATACGATTATACGCGTACCGCCAACCCCACACGGGAAATTGTCGAAGAAGCAATTGCGTCACTGGAGAAAGGCGTTCAAGGATTTGCCTGTTCTTCAGGTATGGCGGCCATCCAATTAGTGTTCTCCTTATTTAAACATGGAGACGAGATTCTCGTAACGGAAGACATATACGGTGGCAGTTACCGATTATTTCAACACTTGCAGCAATCTTATCGTGTTACACCAGTATATGTCAGTCCAGAGAATATGGAACGACATATCACCCAAAATACGAAAGCAATCTTTATCGAAACTCCAACTAATCCATTATTAATGGAGATTGACATCCAGTATATGGCTGCCATTGCCAAAAAGCATGATGTCCTGTTAATTGTCGATAATACGTTCTATACGCCATACTTACAGCAGCCATTGACGGAAGGTGCAGATATAGTAATACATTCTGCAACGAAGTACCTTGGCGGGCATAACGATGTCTTAGCTGGACTTGTCGTCGTCAAGGACCATGAACTTGGCGAGAAGCTCTTCTATTTACATAATGCGATAGGAGCCGTGTTATCTCCCCTGGATAGTATGTTACTGATTAGAGGTATGAAAACCCTCACGTTACGTTTAGAACGTCAACAACAAAACGCTCAGATTTTAGCAGCTTTCCTGCGGGAGCACAGTCAAGTGAATGATGTCTTATATCCAGGCAAAGGAGCAATGATCAGTTTTCGGGTTACTGATAACAGTTTAATTGCACCATTTCTCGAACAATTAAAAGTCATTTCTTTTGCCGAAAGTCTCGGTGGTGTGGAGAGTTTCATCACCTATCCAACCACCCAGACACATGCGGATATCCCCAAAGATGAATTAGAGCGTCGTGGAATTAGCGACACATTACTACGTTTTTCCGTAGGGATTGAGAATATCGAAGACCTTAAAGCAGATTTAGACCAAGCATTAGGAGGGAAATAAATGACACATAAAAAAGAAACGTTACTAGCACATGGAGGAAATCAGCAAGGATATCATGAAAAATATACAGGAGCAGTAAATCCGCCAATCTATGTATCTTCCACTTACCACCAGCAAGAGTTACACGAATTCGGTCCATATGATTACAGCCGCTCAGGTAATCCAACTCGTGATCAGCTTGAAGCAACGATTGCCAAGTTGGAGAATGGAATTGCCGGCTTTGCGTTCTCTTCCGGAATGGCGGCTATATCTTCTGCCTTTATGCTGTTAGAAACAGGAGATCATATAGTCATCAGTAAAGATGTATATGGTGGTACCTTCAGGTTTGTCACCAAATTATTAGCGCAATTTTCGATTGATCATACATTTGTCGACATGACAAATATAATAGAGGTGGAAGAAGCAATCCAGCCAAACACGAAAGTGATATACATCGAAACACCCGCTAATCCTTTATTACAGATAACAGATATTCGTGCTGTTGTATCATTAGCGAAAGAAAACGACTGTTTCACTTATTTGGATAATACTTTTATGACACCTTTATATCAGCAGCCTTTAGACTTAGGTGTCGATATCGTGTTACACAGTGCTACAAAATTCTTATCCGGACACAGTGATATTGTAGCGGGCTTAGCTGTGACAAAAAGCGAAGAACTCGCTGGCAGACTGAAATTTGTCCAAAATACGTACGGCGCTATCTTAGGTGCAAAGGATTGTTATCAATTACTGCAAGGAATGAAAACCTTAGAACCACGTTTTCAAAAAAGCGCCAGTTCAGCAGAAAAAATTGCATCTAACTTAACAGAACTCGAAGGCATTGAACATGTCTATTATCCTGGATTGAAGAACCATCCTGGAGCAGACATCCATGCCAGCCAATCTACAAGCGCAGGAGCTGTACTTTCGTTTACTTTACACGAACAAATCGATCCAGAACAATTTGTAAGCAATATGACAATACCTGTCTTCGCTGTCAGTTTAGGTGCAGTCGAGTCAATTTTGTCCCATCCGGCCACCATGTCACACGCAGCAATGCCTCCACATGAAAGAGAAGCCAGAGGTATCAGTGATCGATTATTCCGCTTATCGGTAGGGGTAGAAGACGTCAACGATTTACTAGCAGACATCACCAACAGTCTGAAAGCAAGTGTGAAAGAATCAATTTCAAAATAATCCAAGACATACTGGATACATGAACAAAGGCGCAAGCGCCCGTTTAGAGACGTAGCAAGTGGAGCGAATCAACTGAGATAAAGGAATCACGGTGAGCTTGCGAATCGATAATGACTTATCGTAGGGCGATTTCGCGAAGTCGCCTAGTCTCTGGGCGCTGGAGCCTGACGTGGCCGTTTCTGTCAGCGAACATCATATAGCCTAAAATTTATACTTTCTTGACTTATGAAAAAACTCGGCATTCGCTTCATCTATTAGCGAATGCCGAGTTTTTCTTTTACTTAGTAATACTAAATTTTCACTACGTAGAGCTTTTCCGTTGTTAAAAAATCCTATCATAATCCGCCCAGTCACCCTTATCCCATGATCAACCGAATAGCACCCAATGCAGCAAATACTAATACAAGTACTTGAAACACTTTTTGCGGCATGATTTTGATTACCTTAACTCCTATTAGCGCCCCAATAATGATGGCTGGGATAAGCTTACTGTTAAACGATAATGTTTCCCATGTAACGATTCCTAATGATAAATAAAAAGGTAATTTCACTAGATTCACAAATAAGAAGAACCATGCGCCGGTACCGACGAATTCTTTCTTCGGTAACCCTTTCACAATCAGATAAATCGCCATAACCCCTCCAGCCGCATTACCAATCATAGTGGCAAAACCAGCTGTTATCCCCATTAGGAAAGTAAAGAGCCTGGATTCTGGGAGCAGTTCCACGAACCGCTCACCCATTTTCTCACGACTTATATGTAAGACAATTAATGCAAGTACTAGTACCCCAATCAATGGCTTTAATTGTGAACTGCTAATGAAAAATAATACACCATATCCAAGCAGTATTCCGATCAATACCCAAGGAACAAGGGAAAATAAATATCGCCATACAACGTTTCTGCGATAATAGATCACCGCGAATAAATCACCAACGATAAGCAATGGCAGCAATATGCCTATTGACTCACGCGCAGGGAAAAGCATCATAAATATGGTAACTACCAGAATTCCCATACTTGCTACACCCGCTTTGGCAAACCCAATTAATAAAGCAGAAAAAATAATAATAATCCATTCCATAACCGTTAAATCAAACATGTACAACACCTCACTAGTTACTTTTGAGACACTATCTTAACAACCGGTATTTCGCCTCGTTTTTCTTCAGGGTTTCGAGTAGCTGTTCCGGTTCATCATAAACAGAAATAATTCTGCCTTGAAATGCGACTACTTGACCATCTACTATTCTCTCTATCCAAGCAGGTGCTGCTTCACATGACACATTTTTCTCTTCGGCAAACCATCCACTAACCTTTGATAAATACCGTTTCCCTTCTTCACTAACTCTTATATGCTTGGTCATATCGGTATCATTCAAGCCCGGATCGAAAGCATATACTTCTACATTTGTATCCATTAATTCAGCTGCTAAATTTTCTGTGAATCTTGCAATAGCCGTATTTGATGTACTATAACCATTTCCATAAGGAAAATCTGTAAACGTACCAGCACCGACAAGGTTAACGATCTTACCAGCTTGTTGATCGATCATAACTGGTGTAATAACCGAAGTGCAATAATACGTCCCTATCACATTCGTCATCATATCCTGCGTGAAGTCATTAGGGTTCACTTCCCATGTTGGTCCTATTGCATGAAAAGATCCAGCATTATTAATCCATACATCAATCTTGCCAAAAGTGTCCAATACATAAGATAGCGTAGTATGAACCTCCTCCAGGTTCGTCACATCCATGGCTACCATACGATGTTCTTCCGAATACATCAGGAGCTGCTGTCTAACTTCATTCAACAACTGTTCATCACGGCCTGCTCCTACTACAATATAGTTTCTCTTGGCAAAATAAATCGCCATGTTACGTCCTATTC
Source organism: Gracilibacillus salinarum (assembly GCF_022919575.1). NCBI lineage: Bacteria > Bacillati > Bacillota > Bacilli > Caryophanales > Bacillaceae > Gracilibacillus > Gracilibacillus salinarum. The sequence goes on from NZ_CP095071.1 coordinate 1,139,143, forward strand.
CTTTTGTCGCACCAGTAATGAAAATAATACGCTTTTGTTTCATCCTCTTCACCTCCGGATTTCATTATTCCACGAACCTATTAAACTACAATATTCACGATGCACCAGATTAACACAAAACTAATCATCATTGTCAGGTTAGAAGCAGTACCAACCATTCGTTGGTTATAGCCAAACATGATCGCATAGGGCAATACCGATGCAGGCGTGGGTAAGATAAAACCGATTAATAATGTGAACTTAAACATATCGTCGACCGGCAGCCATAGATAACAAGCGAACCCGGTAATTAATCCAATACCATATTTAGTTAACAAAAATTTACTAAGCAACTTACCATAACCTTTAGCAAAAGAAAAATTCAAATAAAGTCCTAGCAATAATAAGGAAAGCGGCATATTTGCCACAGAAATAACACTTGTTACATCTAATACCGCGTTCGGTAAGGAAAAGTCGAAAATATTAAGCAAACACATAATGAGATACGTTTGCAGTGGAATCGATTTAGCTAACTTCAAAATAATCGATCGTGTCTCCAGCATCCCCGCATTCCCGGCATAGACACCTGCAATGATATAGCTTAGACCAAATACAATAAAGGCGTTCCCCACATCAAACATACCAAAATATTGAAGTCCTTCAAAGCCAAATAAGCCTTCCACAAGTGGATAAGCAAATAAACCGATGTTCAAACCAGGTACCATCATGCCAAAAGTACCTTTCATCTCCTTACTATGTTTTCGGAAAACAAACAGTCCTGCAAACGCATTGAGGATCCCATAAATAAAGGCGATAACAATTAAATAAAATAAAGAAGCTGTAAATTCCATATCACTAAAAGTGACAATAATAAGACAAGGTAATGTCAAATTAAAAATCACTCGCGCTATGCCTTCCCCATCTTTTTCTTTTACAATGTTCATTCTTTTTAATACATAACCAATTGCAATGATAACAATCGATATAAAAAATTGTTCATTAAAGCCGCTCATCTTCTCTATCTCCCATCTCTGACTCTTTCACTATAACATATTGACTTTATTTTCATAATGATCGCAATCTTTTGACAGAATCTTATCAAGGATGTACCATAAATTATGGAATTATTTGATAATTAAAGGAAGGGAGGCACATTTTTTTCTCTATATTTTTGGAGAAAAAATAAAAATACGATGACGGAGACTTGGTACTTTATTGATACAGGCAAACAATCACCAGCATATAACATGGCAGTGGATGAATGTTTATTACGATGGCACAGTGAAAAGCTGCTTCCGCCCATTATTCGGTTTTACCAATGGAAGCCCGCTGGGTTATCGATTGGATATTTCCAAAAGACAACGAATAAAATAGATCTGGAAGCCGTCAATCGTCACAACATAGGATTAGTCAGAAGACTTACTGGTGGCAGAGCAGTGCTGCACGATAATGAATTAACTTACAGCATTATAGTCTCAGAAGATCACCCTAAAATGCCTCGATCGGTTAAAGAGGCATACTTAGTGCTCTCCAAAGGCTTATTAAATGGTTTTCAAGAATTAGGAATTGAAGCAGATTTTTCGATACCTAAAGACAAAAGGTCATCCTCCCAATCTGCTGTTTGTTTCGAAGAACCTTCCTGGTATGAATTAGTAGTCGATAATAAGAAAGCCGCCGGAAGTGCCCAAACAAGAAAAAATGGTGTGATCTTACAGCATGGTTCGATCCCTCTCACGGTCGATAACCACCAGCTCTATGATCTATTTATTTACCGGAATGAACAAGTCAAACAAAGAGCACGAGAAGCATTTCAAGGAAAAGCAATCTCATTAAATGATGCAGCAAAACGTACTATTTCAATGAGTGAGGCGCAGAATGCTTTTAAGAATGGGTTCGAAAAAGGCTTGGATATACAATTGAGAACTTTTCATTTTAATGAAGAACAGCAACAGAAAATCGATACGTTATTGCATGAAAAATATTTACAAAATGATTGGAATCTTTCGAGATAGGAGTGAGCAACATGGCAAAGAAAGAAGAACATGTTCGTAAACCTGATTGGCTGAAAATTAAAATTAATACCAACAAATCCTATAACCGCTTGAAGCATTTAATGAGAGATAAACGATTAAATACTGTATGTGAAGAGGCAAGATGTCCGAATATACATGAATGCTGGAGTGAAAGAAAAACCGCTACATTTATGATTTTAGGCGATACTTGTACAAGAGGCTGCCGATTCTGTGCAGTAAAAACTGGTCTTCCTAACGAGTTAGACTGGGGAGAGCCTGCTAGAGTTGCTGAATCTGTTGAAATTATGGAATTAAAGCATGTAGTTGTAACTGCAGTTGCACGTGATGATTTAAAAGACGGTGGTGCTGCTGTTTTCGCTGAAACAGTCCGACAAATCAAAGCGAAGGTGCCAGGATGTACAATTGAAATTCTGCCATCTGATATGAAGGGAGATTATGAAAGCTTACATACATTAATGGACAGTGCTCCAGATATTTTTAATCATAATATTGAAACCGTTCGACGTTTGACAAAAAGAGTACGGGCTATTGCCATGTATGATCGTTCTTTGGAATTATTACGCCGCGTGAAGGAAATAGCTCCTAATACACCAACAAAATCAAGTATTATGGTAGGATTAGGAGAAACAAAAGAAGAAATCATTGAAACAATGGATGATCTGCGTGCAAACAACGTAGATATCATGACTATCGGTCAGTACCTGCAGCCAACAAAGAAACATTTGAATGTAGAACGGTACTATCACCCCGATGAGTTTGAGGAATTAAAACAGATCGCTTTAACAAAAGGTTTTAAGCATTGTGAAGCAGGACCACTTGTCCGTTCTTCCTACCATGCTGATGAACAGGTCAACCAATCATCCGCGCAACGTCGCATCAAATATATGAAAGGCTATGAAGAATCGAGCGGAGAGCAGTTAAAGAACTTTACATTTTAGTACATCCAACAATTGAGGGGAAAATGATGAACAACTTTAAAGCTTTATTTTTAGATATTGATGGCACGATCTTAAGGAAGGATCACTCGATCGAAGCTTCAACGATAGAAGCAGTAAAACAAGCTCAGTCGCAAGGTATTGAAGTTTTCCTTGCGACTGGTCGCCCACTTCATGAAATTGATGAAATTGCCGAGACCTTACAAATTGAGTCATTAATTGGTTACAATGGTGCTTATGCTGTTTATAATGGCAAAACTATTGTTAATGAACCGTTAGATGGTGAAATAATTGATCATTATCTGGAAGTGGCCAAGCAACAGCAGCATGAAATGATCTTGTATACAAATCAGTTGAATCTTTTAACCAATAGGACAAAAGATTATGTGAAGGAATTTATCGATTACTTCCATCTTAAAGATTATCAACTGTATGATCAACGTTATCGCGATGATATTCTGGGAATTACCGTTATGAACGTGAAACCTCAAGAACCAGTGCTATATGAGCTGCCTAACGAGAGCATCTATTTTTCTCAGGTCAATGTTCAGGGTCTTGAACACAACTATGATGTCATCCGCGAAAGTGTCAATAAAGGCCATGCCATTCAGCATACGTTAAAGCAATTAGCTATCGAACCCTCACAGGCCATTGCATTTGGTGATGGCCTGAACGATAAACAAATGCTACAAGCAGTCGAACACAGCTTTGCCATGGGAAATGCCAATCAGGAATTATTTGCCTATGCGAAACACAAGACAACCTCCGTTGAAGACTCCGGCATTCACAACGGACTAGCAAAGCTTGGTATTGTGTAGAGAAATTTATCATGAACACAAAAAAACCAGCTTTTAAAAAGCTGGTTTCTTTGTGTTTTGTGAAAACAGACACCTTAAATGGATAGGGGAGCAACAAGCTATCATACATATAAGCAGGCTAAAGTGGACTAAATTTTAGGCTTACATGTATTGTATTAATTAATGAACTTTCCACATTCACTAATTAATAAGTTACATATAATATAACAAAGGTTCCTGCATGCCAATACTCTTTTGTTAATATATCTAACAATGTTTTTTTCAGGCTTATTCACCGCCCATTTTTAAAAAATATGGTCATATACCCTAACTTATTTCCATGACATACATACATTATATAGTGATAACACACAAGGAGGTTGATTTTAGATGAGTTACTACGGATGCAATCCATGCGGTGGGTATGGTAGTGGATATGGCGGTGGATACGGCAGCGGTTTTGCCTTAATCGTTGTACTATTCATTTTGTTAATTATTGTTGGTGCTTCTTTCTATAGCTAATATAAATAGAGGCAGGGTACCCTACTCCACCTAAAAAGAAGATCCCCTTTTATTAAGGGGATCTTCTTATTTTCTTATGATGAGAAAGATGCTTCGTTTAGCATACGAACATGATAAACTCCTCCCGCAACAGCATCTTCCCTTGCAGTAAATGTCACCGTTACGGCGTCTTTATCTTTCATTAGAGCTGCTGGCACGGGATAGCTTTTTCCGTAAAGTGCTCCAATGTTTGGCGTTGTAAAGTGCTCCGTTGCAATTACTTCTCCCTCTACCAGTATATCAAAATGGCGTTGATACTCTCGACCATTTTCCTCTATGGTAAAATCACTCCGGTTATACGTAACATATACATACATATCTCGATCTTGCTCTACTTTCAATTGATAGCTAAAAAATCCACCATCTCGTGCATCACGCCACCCACTGTGGACATCATTGTTATAGCCAGATGTTGAATGAACTGCTTGCAGGTGATGTTCAACCTCTGGCTGTTGTTCATGAGGAGTCACTTCATCCACAATAATCGCCTGCTCTTTCGCCTTTTGCTTTAATTCTGCATCACCACGTTCTTTATAGAGCGCATGAGACATTACGTACCAATAAATCGTATAACGCTCATGATGAATATCATAGAAAGGTTTCAACTTCATTCGTTGCTGGCCAGGATATCCAATCGCATCTGTTTCGAAATATAGTCGGTCAGAATCTGTGCAAGTTACCTGACCTTCCAGTGCACTGTCTGTAACAAGAGTAGGTACGTCAATCAATGGATGATGATTCAAGGAAAGGTGGTCATTCAAAATATCTGTCTCAGGAAAGTTTTCTGTTCCCAATGCACCAGCTAGAATAACCGGACCATACATCAAAACCTGTTTAGTTTCATCATCTTTAGCATCATAACGATGCAGATTCATTGGGAGCGAACAGTCGATCTGATCGCCAGCACGAAAATCGTAGTTAATCAACAAATAGCCTCCTGTTTCGGTAGTTGCCACTTCTTGCCCATTAACCGTGATGGTTAGATCTTTAGCCGCCCAGTTCGGTTTTCGAATTGCTATTTCTTTGATTCCCTCCTCTGTTTTCTCAATTTGAATGGTCGTAGATTCTTGATACGGGAACTTTGTTTGTTGTTTAACAATCAGCTCACCATCATTCCATTCCGCCGCAATAAATAAATGGACATATAAACGATCGGCAATCTTTTCAAAAATACGCCGATTGTATCTTGCCGAATTTTCCATTCCTGTTCCCGTACAGCACCAAAAAGAGTGATCATGTGAATGATATACTTTAAAATGGCCAGGCTGTGACGAAACAAAATATGTTTTCATCCCCGAATCCGGATCCTCAGAAGCCAATATATGATTATACAACGCCCGCTCGTAATAATCATAGTAATGAGCAGAATGATTCCATTCAAATAGCAATTCTGTCAATATCAGCATGTTATAAGTATTACAAGTTTCTGTAGTCAGAATCCCCAACTCTTCATCATTTTCCGGGCCAAAGTGTTCTCTGATACTATTGCCCCCGATTGCATAGGTTCTGTAATTTACAACTTGATTCCAGAAATATTCTGCTATCGTTCTATATTTATCTTGTCCAGTAATATTGTACAGTTTGGCTGCACCGATAACTTTAGGGAATTGTGTATTGGCATGTTTCCCCTCTAAATCATCCTCTTTATTAGCTAATGGATCTAATACTGCCTGGTGATAAAATCTTTCAGCTAATTCTAGAAATCTTTTATCTTCTGTTATGACATATAGATTTGCAAAAACCTCCATCATCCCACCGTGCTCACAGATTAACATCTTTTGAAATTGTTCTTCAGTCAAATGTTTTAATCCGCTATAAGCCCAGTCAGCTAGCTTTTTTACGATTTCCAGTGCACGATCATCCTTTAGCAATTGATACACATCGATTAATCCTGCAAATATTTTATCAATTGAATACCAAGGAACCCATGAACCTCCTAAACTAAAATGGCCTACTTCAAATTCACCGGTAAAGACCTGGTCAAAACAGTCTCTTGGAAAACCACTGATATAGCCATCTTTATCAAAGGATTGAACATACGCTAACTCCGTTAATGCGTAATCTATTTTTTCTTTCAATTGCAAATCTTGTGTAACATGGTACATAGCAGCAGCTGCTGATAGCCAATGACCAAGCGAATGACCTGCTATCTCTTTTTCTTCCCATCCACCATAACGCGATTTTTTCGCTTGTTGACCAGCAGCTTCGTAACATGGCGCAATAAGACGGTCTACATCTAAATAGAGTAAATACTCTTTTCCTTTAAGTTGAGATTGTTTAAACATACCTTCTAATAATCGAATGTTTTGCATGATACCTACCTCCAAAATGAAAACGTTGCCTCTAGTATGAAGTGAAAAGCTCCAAAAGTACATTCATTATTAATCTAATTACATATCTTTTTTTTGGAATTATGATAAACTAACATTAACAACGAAAGAAAGGGTGGTATTCATGGATCATTCTGTAGCAATCTGCAATCATTCTCTTTCATTAATTCAAGAAATCGGTCGGATGGAGGACAGAGATGGGGTCTTAAAGCACCCAGATCGTGTAATGCCAGATTTACATGTATTTGTTTATGTAACAAGGGGCAGGCTTCAAGTTATCGAAGATGGCGAGGAATTCATTCTCACAAAAGGTAACTATCTTTTTCTTAGAAAGAATGTTCATCATTGGGGGGATGACTTTTATCAATCTGGATCCAATTGGTTTTATATTCATTTTTATGATAATGCTTCATCAGAATCGTTACCTGAATATAATATCTTTGGAAAAACGTCGCTGATTCACCAGGATGAATACCATACCAAAGTAACGATGCCAAAAAGTGGTAAAGTAGCACATACTGGATACGCGGAAGCACAGCTTGACCAGTTAATGGAATGGTATGAATCGCAGCATCCAATGAGACCAATGCTCTTATCCATGCATGCTCACCAATTTTTCTTAGAATTATACACACAGCGTCTTGAAGCTTACACTAATAAAAAATCGAATCGCATGGTAGCGAAAATGATTCAATTAATGGATGAACATGATGATCATAAACTAGCCAGTGATGAAATCGCTGATACACTGGGGATGAATTATGCCTATCTCTCTACCATTTTTAAAGAACAGACAGGTAAAAGCGTTACCCAATATCAAAATGAGCGGATAATCGAAAAAGCGATTCATTTATTCCGAAAAGAAAATTATAATGTATCAGAGGTTAGCGATTTATTAGGTTTTGCAAACCCTTTTTATTTCAGTCGTGTTTTTAAGAAAATTACTGGAATGTCTCCTTCTGTTTATTTGAAGCAAATCTATCGGGGATAGTGGTGTGTCATTACATGTTAGTAAATAACCTGGATCAGTACAATCATAGTAAGAATAGAGGTAGCAAAGTAGAGGCATGCCTTAGCTTTTCCTTCACGCCATTCCTCTGCACCCATCAATAACAAAATAATGGCCAAACCAAACAGTATGTAAGGCATCACTGGCTGAATACTAGAAAAAAAACCGTAAATACAGATGAACAAAACAATAACTGCGATAATTTGACGTACTAATTTCAACATGCAATCACCCTTATGAATGTTATCTTACTAATCAGTAAATTTCTTTTGTCATGAAAACACTGTTCTCATCTTCTCTATAATTGGAAAATGGATTACAATAATGGAAGCCAAATTTTTCATAGAGCTTTCTCGCGGGGGCAAATGCAGCCATAGAACCAGTCTCTAAACTAAGTCGTGTATATCCTCTCTGCTTCGCCTCATCGATTATAAATTGCAATAAACAAGTTGAAACACCTTTACGCAAATGCTGAGGCGATGTTTTCATCGATTTTATTTCACCATCCGTCGCACTCAGCTCCTTTAAGGCCCCACATCCAAGTAATTCACTTCCTTCCCACACCGTCCAGAATGTAAGCTCTGGTTTTCGTAATTCATCCAGGTTCAAAGCATGGATACTCTCTGGAGGGGAATGCAAAGTCATACTGTTTAAATGATCTATAATTAACTCTTTTATTTCTTCCCCTTGCAAATTATCTTTTTTGATATCCAAGTCGTTCGCCTCTTTTCACGTCTATAAACGAAATATAATTTTTAATACGTTCCGCAACAGACTGATAGAACATAGTTTGATGTGGTACAAAATGGTTTGTTCCAATGTTCCCTTCGATCCACTTCTTCTTCTTTTCTTTCACAGTGAATCCTTCCATATGGATCTGCTCTCTGTCTCCTACCCACAAATCGAAAAAATCCTGAAAAGTGACCTTTACTATGCCGGCTACCTCTTCTTCCTGAAGCGTAAAATCCTCGAAATCCAAGGAACTGCAGTACAAGAATACATTTGCCATTTCTTTATCAATAAAGTTCTCCACTACATTCGTATACGTAATGATTCCTAAGGCATTTAATTGATCGAAACGAAGCGTGACGCCTAACTCTTCTTTAATTTCTCGAACACCATCTTCTACCGTTTCATTTGCCAGCAAATGACCTGCTGCAGTAATATCAAAAAGCCCTGGATAGTCCTTCTTGCTGTCACTCCGTAATTGTATGTATACGTAATCTGCATTCGATTCTCTACTAATAAACCAGCAATGAAATACTTCATGCCAATAACCATAGGTATGTACATCTGCACGAGTGGCTACACCTGTACAACTTCCTTTATCGTCGAACACATTTAACACTTCGTCTTCCATAAGCTATCCGTCTCCTTTCAACACACACGATTCCAAATTATGTTAATTAACTTTCACTACTGGTAACTGCTGCCGAATATTTCATAAAGTATGCAGCCAATAAGAATAGAAAAATCATAAGCATCCAGCTGATAATGCCAATAACGTCAAACCAATAGGCACACAGGTAGACAACTGCATTCAACTGGAAACAAAGTGGCGTCAGGTAAGTTTTAAACCCTGTGATACTTGCTTTTTTTCTTTGACGGACCGTATACACGAAGGAAACAATCATTGCTATAATCAAAATAATTTGCAGCATCATACAAACTCCTTTTTCATTCATAAGCATATTTTAACATAAATATCCATTCCGCTAAACTTCTTATATTATGGATTATGTTAGAACTGTATGACTTAGTGGTAATCTTGAAATGTTTTATGTGTGAAACAAAGCTACGGAAATATACCCCACGTCCTGCAAGGCGGACGGATTGACATCCCCGCACAACTAAACTGTATATTTTAAGCATCTTTTAATCTTTTTTTGAAATATAAGAAAAATCGGGCATAAACCACCCGGTCCTAATTGACTTAATTAATAAACAACTTCCTATAATATGGATTGTGTTAACAAAGGCTGTATTTCAAGATGGTCATTTTGATATCGTTTATCTGCTTAGCAGAGCTCCGGAAATAGGCTCCGCGTCCTGTGGGCACGGCTTCAGCTAGGCTACTACCTGTAAATGCTTCCTTGCTGCCTTGTGCCGAGGAAGCTTACTTCGAAGCAATGCTTGCAGACACAGGCACAAATGAAGTGGATCTTCAGCTCGCGCTGATTCCACTGGAGTCTCCGCCTATTTCCTACGCTTAAGGAAAGTGCTACAACGGATGTAACTGCAAAAAGCAGTGGTTTTAGGCATTTTTCAATAACTATTATTTATGCATACGATCAATATGCTAGCTCTACCAAAAATTGTAGAATCCCAATTCTAGCGTAGGCCAACCACGGAGACTCCCGCGGGATTATGCAGGCGCTGAAGATCCACTTTGTGAAGCGCCCTTCTTCACAAAGTTAGCTTCAGCCGTGCCCCGCAGGACGCGGAGTGGTTGGACGGAGCGGTATCCAAGCACATAAATCATTTCAAAATTAACACTAAGCATAAAGCGGCTAGTTAACATAATCCATATTATAGGAACTCAACTTTATCTTCTTTATCATAGAGCGGTGCAGGAATTCGCCTAGTCTCTGGGCGCTGGAGCCGGACGTGGCCGTTTCTGTCAGCGAACATCATATAGCCCAAAATTTATACTTTCTTGACTTATGATAAAAAAGCACAGAAAATCCATATTGATTTTCTGTGCTCCGTTTTATTTTCCTTTGGATCCGCCATTTTTGCTATGAAGAGAGAAAAGGTTGGTATCGATAGAGAATTGAATCGATTGACGTTCTCTTTCCCTCTTTAAGGCAAGCTGAATCAATTGATCCGTCAGCTGTTCAAAGTTCTTTCCGCTTGGTTCCCACAGATAAAATGACAAGGAACCAGGGATGGTATTGATTTCATTGACGAATACTTCACCGTCGGGATTCAGTAAAAAGTCAATTCGTGATACGCCGCTAGCATTTAATAATTTAAAAGTTTGTTCAGCTAATTGTTTTACTTTAGTCGTTGCCTCTTCAGAAATTTCTGCAGGTATAACCCGGTTGACACTTTCCATTCCCTTAGTATCACCCGTTTTCCCTCCGCTTTGGTATTTATCAGCATAAGAGAGAATTTCATCTGTGCTTAATACCTGTTCACATACTGAGCTTTCAACCTGTTCGTAATCTCCGATAACAGAGCAATTTACTTCTGTTAAATCTGTTACCATTTTCTCGATGATTACTTTGAAACTATAAGAAACAGCCAAATCTACAGCTTCTTCTAATTCTTCCGCATTAGCTGCTTTGGATATACCCACACTTGAACCTAAGTTAGCAGGCTTCACAATAACCGGGTAGCCTACTTGTTCCGCTAGTTGCTTGATTTTCTCCTGGTCTTCATGCCACTGACTAGCATAAAACCATTGATAATCTACGATTGGAACACCAGCGTCCCTTAAGATTTGCTTCATCATTACTTTATCCATTCCGGCCGCAGATGAAGCTACATCACAGCCTACATACGGCAGACCTAATAATTCCAAATAGCCTTGTAAAGAACCGTCTTCCCCGTTCGTACCATGAATAACTGGAAAAACTACATCGATGTCTGTAATTACCCCTTTTGAAAACATGGAACGTTCTTTTTTCTTTAAAACAATCGTATTCTCATTTTCCTGTTCAAACACGACTTTGTCAGCATCTTTAAACAGCTGATCCAGATTTTTATAATTCTCAATATCTTTTAATACCTCACCTGTATACCACTCACGTGATTTACTTATATATACTGGAATTGCTTCATATTTAGATGAGTCCATGGCATTAATTGCCTGCAGAGCCGAAATAACCGATACTTCGTGCTCTACTGATACACCACCAAAAATGACGGCTACTTTTGTTTTCACAGTCCTTTTCCTCCTTCAATCTCATGACCGGGTATGCTTACTCATTGTAAGTGTCCGGCAAATCGTTTTCTAATAAAATAATAGCGTCTTGACGATTCAACGCCTGGATTTGGGATATTGCATGATTTAAATCGGTAGCGATAAACAATTGATCCTCTGGATAATTCTTCTCACGAAGCCCATCCTGAATAGGTTTAGTTTGTTTAGCACCGACTAGTATAACATAATCACAGGCATCAGCTGCATACTGTCCAAACATTTTGTTATACTCATACTCTTTATCGCCCAGCTCAACCATACCTGGTGTCACAAGTACTTTAAAGCCTTCCATTGTACCTAATACTTCTAATGCCATTCTTGAACCAGTCGGATTAGAGTTGAAGCTATCGTCGATTACTGTTAAATTACCGAAACCTTTTTTTATTTCCATTCTGTGTTTAACTGCCTGAATTTTCTTTACACCTAACTGCAGTTTATTTAACGGTACATCCATTTCCCAAGCAACACTTATCGCTGCTAAAATATTGTAAACATTATGCTTCCCTAACAATTTCGTCTCAAAATCAGCATGCAATGTTCCTGCTTTATTTGAAACGGTGAATGTCGTCCCTTTATTGTGGAAACGTATGTTAGAAGCCACATAATCAGCCTTTTGATCATCAATCGCAAAATAAACTTTGCGACAAGGATTCTTTGGTGTATAAGACATAATATTCTCATCATCACCATTTAAAAAGGCGATACCATCCTCTGGTAATGTTTCAACAATTTCAAATTTTGTCTTTTTAATATTTTCTAATGTTTTAAATGTCTCTAGATGCTGTTCGCCAATGGCTGTAAGAATCGCATATTTATGACCAACAAGCTCACAGATTTCCTGAATATTGCCAGGCTCTTTTGCTCCCATTTCTGCAATGAATACATCATGGTATGGTTTCAATGAATTACGGATAGTAATCGTAACCCCGATTTTTGTATTGAAACTGTTCGGTGTTTTCAATGTATTAAAATGAGAAGATAAGATCGTATCCAGGATGAATTTTGTACTTGTTTTCCCGAAACTTCCTGTAATACCAACTTTTCTTGTATTTTTGGCACTATCAATAATCCGTTTTGCATCCTGGTAATAGTGCTCTTTAATTCTATTTTCGATCGGACGATTTATTAGATTAGCTAATAAAATAATAGCATATGTAAACAATGATCCTAATACGATCACGAATACTGCATAGCTTAATGGATAATTATTCCAGATGAAATGCAAGCTAGTAGCAATCAAAAAGAGATAAATAATGGCTATTGTAATGATCAGACGTTTTACCCGGGCTGTTACAACAAGCTTTTTCTTCTCTTGTTTGTTTCTTGGTACGAAAAGTCCTAATAACACGATCAAAAAAACAATCCAATTTTCCGTAAAATAATAAATGATGGCAACGGCTAGCGCCAGCCATTCATTGACAGGAAAAACACGCATCCGGTGCCCTGTCATCCACCTGTATAAACGATTATTAAAATAACTGTTCAATTGCAACATATGAAGGCCCTGTTTAACTCGAAAATACAAATAGGCGATCCATATGACACTTAATAAGCTTAAAACGATTTGCATGATCATACTGCTCCTTTATCTTCTTCTAAAAAAGTATCTATAATAATGGCTACCCGCTGCTTGTGCTCAAGAAACACGTAATGGGTAGCATTTTCGATGACAGCCAGACCCGCATTAGGGATTAATTGTTCCATCACCTTTGCATCACTAACAGGCGTAGCGGTATCATTTTCTCCCCAAATAAGCAAAGTAGGTGCTTTAATATTTGGCATATGATTTTGCAGATCTTCATTCACAACCTTACTTAACGTTTGCTGCATTACGCGAGAAGCATTTTGATAGTCAGCAGAACCAGCTTTTCCGCGATACTTTGCAATTATATCGTCTTTATAACGGTTGATTCCAGGTAAACTAAGTACTTTTTTTAACGTTTTATAACTATATACTTTTACATAATAATCTAATTTTCGTTTCGGCTTAATACCGGCACTGCCAATCAAGATGATTTTGTGCACACCTTGCTGATGGCGATCAGCATATTTTATCGATACACGCCCTCCGAAAGAGTGACCAATTAAAATTGGATTTGTTATTTGTAATTTTTGCAAAAACTTCTCTAAAAAATCTGTGTATTGATCAACATTCCATGATTCACTGGGGTCATCACTTGCCCCGAATCCAGGAAAATCAAGTGAAGTAACTTGAAATTGGTTACTCAACTTCTGCTGCAGGTCATCAAATAAATCGAGACTCGTTCCCCAACCATGCAACATCACAATTGGACGACCCTCTCCTGTTTGTTTATAATGTATATTTAATTGATCAACTTCGATAAACACAATTGAACGCTCCCTTTTCAATCTCAACTTATAACATTCGTACATCACTTCTACTATATGACGTTAACTCGTTATTTAGAAAATAATTTCAGAAACACATCTTTAATCATATCATAAAATGCACAGAATATTATATCTGAAATATACGAATCAAGCAATTTCTTTCAGAACAGCCTCTAATTCTTAGTCAATTGACGTCAAACTATTCTATGACAGTTTTAAAATGATGGAACTTGCCTAAAGCAAGTATACTGGATAGATTTCCCCTCAAATTTTAATTCCACACTTTTTCACCACATAAATACTACAAATATAAGAGAAAAGTCGAACATAACACGATGTCTGTTTTTCGTGTTATGTTCGACTTTTATTTGTGGTTACGACTCTTCCGCCCCAGTTTCTTCATTGTAACCTTCTTTTAATGTGTCTGTTGCTTGTTCATGTGTTGTTGCTAGACCTTTACTACGTTCGTCTGATTGCTGATAATCGTCGGGCTGATAATTTTTTTCGCCGACTTTCGCTTTTTTATTGTGAACCATCATTATCACCTCTCACTTAGCATCTGCAAAGTAAAATCGATATATACGAAGCTATTCTGTATTTGTCAAATAGTTATGTAATGCACGCTGATCATATTTAATCGCATTTAAAATTTGCTGGTTAACCTGATCAATTGTTTCATATGTTATAGCTTTGCCGTCATTAAAATTTTTTAACGCCGCATTCCAGTAAAAGAAAATTTGCTGGTCCAGTGAATGTGGTTTACCCGGTAATTCTTTATGTAACACCATCCAATATAATTGTTCTAAGTCTTGATTAAGAAGATACGAATCATGCTCTACATTCTTATACATATGAAGCATATCGTCTGACATCTTTTGAATAAATGCCCATGCCAGCTCTTTTTGTTTACTTGTTTCTGAAATAGCGATCGACATGCTGGCATTATTATCAATTCCTGCCACGTCAAATGGCAAACTGGTCATCCCCCATTTACCTGCCTGATCAGGAACCCATTCTTTTAAGTTTTCAAGTGTATAACTCGCCGCCTGAAACATCACTAATTGATTTGCTTTGAGTGCTGTTTGACCATTAGAATCCCATATATTTAAATAAGGACTTAACTCAAAACCAGCTGCACTACTTGCTGCTACAAACGCGGTAGAGAAAGGCGGTTCCGCTGCTAAATAATGATATTGGTCATCCAAAAAATAATTCGTTCTTAAGAGCATCTCGATCAGCTTATGCTCAGATTCCAAAATGTAACGTCCATCCTGGGCTAATTCCTGTGCCATTTCCATCCAATTACTGCGTTCCTTTAGGAAGATTGCTAATTGATAAGGATCAGTTGGATATCCATACTCACGTAATATATCCGCTCGATAAAACGTTACATATGGAAAGAACAATAACGGCATTGCGAACATCGTTTGTTTTTTTTCATCCTGATAGCGTTTTAATAAGCTAGAAGGTCTCTCAGCAAAAAAATCTTCATCATAGTAAGGTTCATTAAGCAAGTTCTCAAAGCCAGTAATATCAGAGAACTCACCTAGGAAATTGTCTGGGATGACGAATACATCCGGTGATTCACCCGCAATTAAACTTCTTCTGTACTTGTCCAGCAATTCGTCCTTATCAAACACTTTAATTGTCACTTCTACCCCTTGATGGCTCTCGAGAAAACCAGGTAATGACTCGCTGAATATATTGGTATTAGTCCACACTTCCAGTCGCTGTTGTTCTCCCTGAACTTCTTCTTGTATTAGAAGTTCTGGCGCTAATGGAGACGATTGAAAAGAAGTGAAATCCGCATTACTACACCCGCACAGTAGCAATAACAAGATAAATATTATCTTTTTGCCAACTTTTTTCAATTGTCCGCCTCCTTAGCTGTTTTCAATGTATTATGATGAAGTTTTTTCTCTTCATACATTAACGTATCGGCATGGTGTAATAATTGATCAATCGTATTTCCGTGATCTGGGTAAAAGCTGAGTCCGATACTCGCAGAGAGAAGTATTTCCTTTCTATTAACCAGTAGTGGCTGCTGAATAATTGTCAGTAACTCATCACAGAGTTGATTAACTTCTTCATTTCTCGATAATTCCACAATACCTACGAATTCATCACCCGCCAAACGATAAAAAATAACGGGCATTGTCTGTTGAAATTCTATTAATCTCTTTGCAAATACTTGCAAAAGCAAATCACCACCACTATGACCGAGTGTATCATTCACTTGTTTAAATTTATCTAAATCTATAAAAATAATAGCAAATCGCTCCTCACGCACCTCACGATCTAAGCACTCAGTTAAATCTGTATGAAAAGAGTGGCGATTGGGTAAATCAGTAAGTGTGTCAAAATGTGCTAATTGATAGAGCTTTGCTTCCGATTCCATTAGCTGATCAGTCCGGGCAGTTAATAGATCATTTTTCTTTCTTACTTCAATAAACATCGACTGAAGACGATTTGCTACTTTTTCAATATTCAGCCCTAGTTTTGAAAATTCAAAAATGGATGTATCTCGCCAGTAAAAATTATCCTGGCGCTGCATTTTCTCAGGAAGATCACTTGTCATCTGAGTAAGACGCGTTAAGGAATTGGATAAAATTCTATTGACAAGCATGCCAAAAAACAAAGCCACGAACAAAACGAACAGTGCAAACAATAAATAATCAATTAAGTCACGTGTTAATTCCAATACTTTACCGTTAGTCGGAATAACAAGAAACGTACTTTTATTTAAGAACTTCATTTCCCCTATATAATAACCTTGCGACCAGTCAAAAATGGATGGAGTTCGGACAGGCAGCCAAATGAACCCATCATTATGTATTTCTTTAACAAAACCCGTTGTAAAATATTCAATATTTGTATCGACTGTCAGTTGATTTGCATCAACCCATAATTGATTATTCTGATCCAGTATAAAAATCCGCTTATTAGATTGACCTATAAACTGATCAAATACTTCCTTAATCCTTGCTTTTTCGGTTACCGCATCCAATTGATAACTTTGAATCTCACCGGAATCCATCTCATCAATCTTATATTGAATTTGCTCCGATAACTGTTGGTGTTCTTCCTGATATAGTTGATATAAGTCACTCTCCATCTGTTTTGTATTGACTAAGATGATGATCAGTAATGGAAGAACTGCAGAGAAGATTAACAGATGCGATATAACCTGACCAAAGTATAAGCGGTGCTGATGTCCAAAATACCTTTTTAATTTTGGTATTAATGGTAGGTAATCGCAAATTATATCCGCTACAAGTGCTGCAAATAATATTTCAGTCACCGATTGAACAACCAGGAAATCTGTCAGCACACGGGAATGAGGTAATAAATCAGAAAAAAATAAAACGATTAGAGAATACACTAAGAATATCAATAAAGAATAGGCGAAACTCCAGGTAAATAAATCTTTTCTTTTTGTTACATATAAAGAACCAATTAACAATACTTCTATGATACTGTAGAAAACAAAGCCGTTATCCATGCCTGTAAAATAAGTAATTCCGCTCATTACGCTAACTAACAAAAGAGCAAATCTCACGCCAAACAGGCGAATAGAAGCTAAGTAAAGGATAGGAGCGAAGCTTAACGTAACACCGAAGATCAGGGGTATGGAAATATATTGCGCCATGACGGTCAACGCTACTATGAAAATAAATAAACTAACAAGCTTGTAATTTATTTTGCGCATAATTCTTAGCTCCTTGTCTGGTATTACCATTTAAACAGATTCTCTTAACAATTACTTTTCACGTAATTTATCGAGCTTCACGACTATTTCATACTGAAGGATCTAACGAAACTCATATAAAAAACCCATACAAAAATGTATAGGTTCCCCTGTGATACTTATCAGGTAACCCAGCCATCATCGTGAAAATTCACCTTAGATCTGTGGTTTTGCGTCTCTATTTTTCAATAGATTTGCCATTTTCTAATTATATAGTACTATTTTATCACATAATTTGCCAATTATTTAGTTTCTATTAAAACTATATTCCTATCTATTTTAATATATCTGGTAGCAAATAATCAATATAATTTGGTATATATATGAATTTCTTTTTCCTAAGAACAAAGGCGAAAGCGCCCGTTTAGAGACGTAGCGAGTGGAGCGAATCAACTGAGATAAAGGAATCACGGTGAGCTTGCGAATCGATGATGACTTATCGTAGGGCGATTTCGCGAAGTCGCCTAGTCTCTGGGCGCTGGAGCCGGACGTGGCCGTTTCTGTCAGCGAACATCATATAGCCCAAAATTTATACTTTCTTGACTTATAAGAAAAACCGAGCATAACCCGCCCGGTCCTAATTGACATAAATGATATATAATATGGATTATGTCAACTAACCATCGCTAGCCAAACATCCATATTGAGATATTTAATGTGCTGGGATACCGCTTCGGCCAACCACTCCGCGTCCTGCGGGGCACGGCTGAAGCTAACTTTGTGAAGAAGAGCACTTCACAAAGTGGATCTTCAGCACCTGCACAATCCCGCGGGAGTCTCCGTGGTTGGCCTACGCTAGAATAGGGGCTGTACAACTTTTGTATGGGGTAGCATATTGATCAATGTATCCATAACAGGAATAGAATGAATAACATAATGCCTAAAACTACTGCTTTTAGCTGTTTCAAATGTTGTAGAACTTCCCATAAGCGTAGGAAATAGGCGGAGACTCCCGTGGAATCAGCGCGAGCTGAAGATCCACTTAGTTTGTGCCTGTGTCTGCAAGTACCGCTTCGAAGTAAGCTTCCTCGGCACAAGGCAGCAAAGGAGTAGTTCAAAGTAGTAGCCTAGCTGAAGCCGTGCCCACAGGACGCGGAGCCTATTTCCGGAGCTTTGCTAAGCAGATAAACGATATCAAAATGACCATTCTGCAATACAGCTTTTGTTTACATAATCCATATTATAGGAACTCCACATCATGTTCAATATGATTACTGACTTGACCAGACTTATATACTTTCTTGATAGATAAAAAAAGAAATCAGTTCGTGTTTTGAACTGATTTCTCCTAAGCTTATTCAACTTCGTCTTCCCAGGCTAACATGCCGCCTGTCATGTTTGTTGCTTTAATGCCATTCGCTTCTAAATATTCTGTGGCACGTCCACTTCTTGCACCTGAACGGCAGATCATATAATAATGTTGATTCTGATCAAATTCATCCAAGCGATCAGGTATTTCTCCTAAGCGGATTTGTTTGGCTCCCGGAATCATCCCTTGTGCTACTTCTTCATCCTCCCGTACATCTACGATATGAAGTTTTTCTCCTTCTTTTAATTTTTCAGCTAGTTGATTTGGTTGAATTTCGTTCATGTTGATACCTCCCATAAATTATCTATACTTAGTATAGCAATTTTAAATAAATAATGTAATATTTCCATCTTCTGATCCACCAATATATGCTGCAACACCTGCATATTCAATGTCTTCTAGTAATTCTTCTTTTTGTAATCCAAGAAGATCCATGGTCATGGTGCATGCAATCAATTTTACCCCTTGTGCCTGTGCCATGTCTACCAATTCGTGGACTGGTAAAGCGTTATGCTTCTTCATTACATGTTTAATCATGTGTGGACCCATGCCTAGATAATTCATTTTTGACAGTCCCATTTTGTCTGCCCCTTTGGGCATCATCCAGCCAAGTAATTTTTCGAGTAAACCTTTTTTTACATGAAGGTGTTCGTCTTTCCTTAACGCATTCAACCCCCAAAAAGTGTGAAAAATCACCACCTCATGGTCATAAGCAGCAGCCCCATTTGCAATGATATAGGCTGCCATAGCCTTATCATAATCTCCACTGAATAACACAATTGTAGTTTTCTTTTTTTCAGTCATTCTAACCTCTCCTTACCTATACCTGTATGGGTATTTATAAATGTAAAAAGAAACTGTCTTATTCCGTAAGCGTAATATAAACGTATAAGACAGTTACCTTTTTTATTTAACGACTTTTCACCAGTAAATTTACTGCTTCTTTTATTAGTTCCTCCGAGCTTTGACCAGATTCCTGTTCCTCTCGAATACATTTTTCAAGGTTCGTGCTAACGATTAACGCAGCCGTCCTATCTAATGCACTGCGACAAGCAGACATCTGTGTAACGACTTCTCTGCAATCCTTGCCTTCATCCATCATCTTAATCAATCCACGGATTTGTCCTTCAATCCGTTTCATTCGGTTGATCACTTTCGCATCGTATTCCATGATGAAGACGCCCCTTTCTATATCAGTTATACCTTTATCATACTAAATGAGACGCTATGAAGAAAATAATACAACACTCATATTATACCCCTCTCGGTATTTTGTCAATTAACTTTTAATCATCTGGCAAGATTTTTGACAAAAAAAACTGCGTTGGCTAACACCTTTACGGGCGATGCAATTGATTATGTAAACTAGGGCTTTATTGCAAAATGGTCACAACGCAAGTTAACATAATTCATATTATAGGAACTCAGCTTCATTGTTCAATATGGTTACTGCTGTGACTGCTTTTTTATTACTTTCTTGATTGAATACAAAAAGACGCTTGCTACAGGCGCAAGCGTCTTCCAAAGTAGAGTTTTTATACCCCGTACCGTTCTTCTTCAATTTGTTCTAACGTTTTTCCTCTTGTTTTTGGCGCTAAGGCTATACCGATAATCAGGTGAATGATCAGGAATATAATCATTACAACACCTGCTACTGTAAAGCTAAGTGCGTCCATTAAAATAGGTAAAATAAACGACCAAATAGCTATACCAGTACGTACTAAGAAATACATGAAGCCTTGAGCACTGGCACGGTATCTTGTAACAAATAACTCGCTTGTCCATAGGGCATAGAATGCTTGGGCACCGATACCTGCTGCAGAGCCCCACAGAACTACGAATAATACTAATGATACCCAGTTCATCGGCATGAACGTTAATATAATCCAAGCTACTACACCGATAACTGCACCTAAACCGAAAAGGAAGCGCTGACTTACTTTATCTGCTAATTTCATAAAACCAAAATAGGTTGTCAGTACGGTAAACATCCATAAAAATGCTTGTAACAAGTTAGCTTGTCCATTAGATAAACCGCCTACATTTTCATAAATATATGGCATGAAATAACCCATTGCACCAGCTGTTAAATTCCAAAATAAATATATACCGATTAACAGAAATAACGCTTGTCTATTAACTGCTAAAGAAAATAACTCTTTCAGAGAACTCTTTTTTAGTTTTGTTTTTTGCTGCTCTTTCTGTTTTTTCAAATTGTCTTCTGTCCAGATACGTGATTCTGGTAAACCTCGTCTTAAAATCCATGTTACAAATGCAACTACAAGCAAATGAAAGAATATGATACGAGAGCCTAATAATCCTAATGGCTCGAGTAATACTGCAAGAGCAAACGTAATCATTGGACCGATAGACCAAGCTAATTGTGAAGCTCCCACTCGTGCTGCACGCTGTTTAGAAGGTGCTTCTTCGGCAATGTATGTCCAAGATACAGGTACTGCTACCCCAACTGCGATACCTGTAATAATTGTACCGATCAACAACATTGGGAAGTTAAACGATAACATAATTAATAGAATACCAAACATATAAACTAGTAGATCGTAATTAAAGACGATTTTCCGGCCATATTTATCAGTAATATATCCACCTAAAAGAGCACCAACAGCCGCTCCTAAAGCGTTTGCACTTAATGCACTTAACAAACCTACCCCAACGCTGTCAATGCCAAGGTATGTTTGCCATAATGTTAAACTGCTTGCTGCAGCAATAATTGCCCCAGCTTCAATATAATTCGCCATAGCGATCGCTATCGTTGCTAACCATCCTGTTGTTTCTTTTCTTTTTATAGCTTTCCCCATTTGTTATACCTCCGTTAGATGATATGAATTAGTCCATATGAAAAACTTCTTGTAAATTAGTCGTTACCGGACTATTATCTGTATTCGTTTCCATAACTGGTTCCATAAATGCCCACCATTTCTTATTGATTTCAGTGGTGGCCATTTTGCTCCATAACGCTTCATCTTCGATTTCTACATAACCAAACAATGTACTGGTTTCTTTATCAAGAAAAATCGAATAATTTTTTGCCCCGTGTCGGTGTAAGGCTTCTACCATCTCTGGCCATATTTCGTTATGACGCTTTTCATATTCGTCATGCATATCCGGATACACCTTCATTAAAAAGCCTTTACGCATCATTATTCTTCTCCCCCTTATTTGTAACGCTTTCATATTCCTTACTAAAAAAGAATAAACCTTTTTACCCAATAAGTCAAACACAAATAAACACAAATAAAATAATATAAAGATGTAATTTTTGGATTTATATCTGAAATTAAGGGAAAATGGGTAAACCAACCATTATCCTATTAAACTACCTACAGGATTTATCAAGTATATGATGACCATACATCTTAGCTTAGAACGTTCCCGTGGGAAATTAATCAGAAAGAGGTTCGAAATTATCTTTTATTGTCTTAAAAAAGAAATCTTTTAATTCGGATCGGTCTATTTAGTCAACTAAAAGCCGAACATAACATCATATTCCAGCTTAGAGAATTCACGTTATGTTCGGCTATTCTATTGATCATTAAACATTCAAACTGAAACCCTGTCACGTATCACAAATTATTTATAATGCAGACTTAATTGTTATGTCACGGTTTTCTTATAAACTAAAAGCTGACAATTTCTCTTGATTAATATAATGAATAGTTGATAGCAGTTCTTCTTGTTTTACCGGTCTTGAAAACCAGTAGCCTTGGAATATCTGGCACCCGAGCTCTTCTAATAATTTTATTTGTTCGAAATTTTCCACACCTTCTGCTATCACCTTCAATTCCAGCGCCTTACTCATTTCCATTATGGCTTGCAGTATCGCTATATTTTTATGATCCTGAAAAAGATCCATCACAAAGGATCGGTCAATTTTCAATACATCAATCGGGAACTTCTTCAAATAAGCTAAGGAGGAGTATCCAACCCCAAAGTCATCAACCTCTATTCCAATCCCTAACGCATGGAGTTGATGCAGAACGTGTAACGATAGTTCAAGATCTTCCAACAGTAAGCTTTCGGTAATTTCAAAGCTGATTTGGTGTGCAGGGCACCCTTTTGTTAGCAATATTTTTTTTACTTTTTCAACAAAATCAGCTTCTTTCATTTGTTTGTAAGAAATATTGATAGATACATGGAAGTGGTAGCCCTGTTTGTTCCATTTCACTATATCTTCCACAATTTTCTCCATTACATAATCGCTCATTGGCACGATCCATCCGGTTTCTTCAGCAACACCGATAAACTCCCCCGGTGACACAACACCTAATTGTTGATTATTCCAACGTAACAACGCTTCTAATCCTGTAATTTCTCCTTTTTTCAAATCAATTTGAGGCTGATAACATAACTCCAATTCTTGTTGATCCATTGCCTGGTATAAATATCGTTTGATATGTAACTCACGGTTTTTGCGATTGGCTTGATCATTAAAATAAAAGTAAAATTGATTTTCACCTAAACTTTTTGCAATCTGCAACGCTTCCTGTCCTTGTAAAAGCATCATATCTGCCGTTTGTTTTTCATAACATACCACGCCTATCGAGACGCTCGCTAAAAATTCTTGCTCTTCATACCTCCATGGAAGTCTCAGTATCTCAAAAAACTTCAACATAACCCGTTCCAATTGCTTCTTAGTAAGTCTAGTAATCAGACAGAACTCATCTTCTCCACTTCGCGCAAGTACGATCGGTTGAAAGTGGTCCTTTAATCGGTTGGACATTTCCATCATCACATAATCCCAAGCATTGATCCCATACATACTCTTTATTTCTTTCATTTGATCAAAATCAAGAAGCAATAGGTTAAAGCGGTATTTTGCTTGTACGAGATAGTCGATTTCTTTTCTTAATTTATATTTATTTGGTAATTGTGTAACCGGATCAAAGTATAGAATTTTATCTAAAGATTCCTGATATTGCTTTCTGGACGTCACATCCCTCGCCAAAAACAATAAACTAGTCTCATTGTTTTGGCCTACCACACGCTTTCCTTTCACATCCAGCCATTTTAATTGACCATGATGGTCTGTTACTTCTATTTCAGTTGTATCCTCTTCCTTAACATATAATAAATAGTGGATAAGATACTGAATGGTCTGTTTTGCATTATCACTAAACATTTTCTCTATATTAAAACGGGAAATACTATTGCCAATCAATTGTTTGATCGATGGCGAAACATACTGCAAATCTTTTTTCTCGTTTATTAAACAAATTATATCTGTCGTATTTTCAGCAATTAATCGGAAACGGTAATTATTCTCTTTAATCGTTTCCTGGAAATTCAAATTCTCCATTACTTGTCCAATAATATAAGCATAAGTTTCCAATGCTCTAATTTCCTGTTCTGAAGGAGTATGAAGGCTCTTCCGATAAAGTGTAAATACACCGATAACATCATCAGTACTCGTATTGATTGGCGTCGACCAAATAGTCTGAATTCCGTATTTTCGTGATAAATCTACATATTTTGCATTTTCTAGAGCAGGAAGATTATCAATAATAATTGTTTTATTAAAGAATGCCGCTTCGCCGCTAATTCCTTCTTTTTTTCTTATCGGAAAGTCAGCTAATTCATCTAAAAATTGCTGTGGCAAAGAATACGTTGCAAATGTACGCAATTGCATCGTCTGAACATCCTTCTGAAAAATTAAACTTTGATAGCCGGTCTGTTCATCTACGATCTTACATACTTCTCGAAAGGCTGTAAGTTTATCTGGATGCTCCAACAGTTTTTTTACAATCATAAATTGGTTCTCCACTAGAATAGATTGATTCTTTTTATCGGTAATGTCATTTTGGATAGCAATTAAAAATCTCTTCTCTTGATTCATTACTGGTTTAATTTTTAATTCATTCCAGAATTCTTCACCATTTTTTCGATAATTTTTAATTTCTGTCTGAACTGGCTGAAACTGATGCAATGCTTGTTCAATGCTTTT
Source organism: Gracilibacillus salinarum (assembly GCF_022919575.1). Classification (NCBI taxonomy): domain Bacteria; kingdom Bacillati; phylum Bacillota; class Bacilli; order Caryophanales; family Bacillaceae; genus Gracilibacillus; species Gracilibacillus salinarum. The sequence continues at coordinate 1,164,086 of NZ_CP095071.1, forward strand.
AATATCTTCTTCCTTTGTACGCTGACCATGAAGAATTCGGCAATTCTGTCCTATCACTTCATCTGCTGTATAGCCGGTAAGCCCCTCGAAACCTTTATTAACATAGACAATAGGATAATCTTCTTTGTCAGGATCAATTAATATAATGCCACTGGAAATTTGGTCAAATAGATGTAACAGTCGTCGGTTCTCTTCCAGTGATTCAGTAGCAAGTGACTCTGTAACGATTCGCGAGTGTAATTCCTGTTGATATTTTTTTGTTTGTATGTGTATTAAATAATAAAGTAAACAAGATGTTATGGTGAGGAAAATCAAATGCATGAATGTATGTTGATCTATCAAGAATACTGAAGCTAGCCGTTGTAAAGTTATGTTAGATAAGTCAGAAAAAAGGATCCATAAAACACCGGATAAAACATAGACACTTGTAATACGAAGTGCGCTTTTCACTATCGCCACCCCTATTGTTACTGACATCATTTTAGTTGGTATAATCATACCATATCTATTATTAGGACACTATACCTAAAATCAAAAAATATCAACGGAATAAACAGTACTTTTAAACCACAATAAGGACAGACCATTGTATGGTACTCCTCTTTCTCAACCTGTTATACTATTTTAAATTTTTCTATTTGTTTTTCTAAAGATCCTGCCAGCGCCTCTAATTCCTGTGCACTACGCGATACTTCTTCCATAGAGTGATTCGTTTCTTCAGCTGACGCAGCAGTTTGCTCTACTGCAGCAGCAGATTGCTGGCTAACAGCTGCAATTTCATCCACTGACCTATGCATTTCTGTACTGTGCTCATTGATCTCTTCTAAGTTACTTACCATATGATTCATACGATTCACCATTTCTGTAATCGATTGATTAATCGTAGAGAAGTTCTCACCTGTTTGTCGCATTTGCTCCGTACCATTCTCTACTTCCTGATAGCCTGCTTCTAATGACTGTGCTACCTGATTGGATTCGGTTTGAATATTGGCTACTATATTCGTAATATCTGCAATCGAATCGGTAACCTGTTCCGCTAATTTTCTTACCTCATCCGCAACAACGGCAAATCCTTTTCCTGTTTCACCTGCTCTTGCAGCTTCTATCGCTGCATTCAACGCTAACAAATTGGTTTGTTCTGCAATCTCTTTAATCACTTCTACTATGCGATCAATTTCTTCTGTACGTTTATCTAGTCCTTGTACTTTATGATAGGATGTCTGAACCATTTGATGAATGGTTCTCATTTGATTAACAGAGCGATCAATAGCATGCTTTCCTTGTTCGCTTAGATCCATTACTCGTGCTGATTCACCGGCGATTTGGTTTCCATATTCAACAACACTGTTCACTCTCTTATTGTACTGATCCATTGCACCTGCCAGGTCAGAAGCATGGCTTGCTTGTGATTCACTTCCAGAAGATAATTCTTCCATTGTTGCAGCAATTTGTTCACTTCCCTCTTTTACTTGATCAGAGGACTGCTTTAATGTACTGCTCTGTCCTAACACCTGGCCAGTAGCCATCATCAATTGATTTATAGTCCCATATAAATTTTCTTTCAATGCATTCATAGCTCGTGCTAAATCTTCAAATTCATCTTTTCCTTCTACTTTAACATCCGGTCTGGACAAATCACCTTGTGCTAAATAATGTAGCTCTGTTTTTACTACTACAATATTGCGATTAATTAATCTAACAATTAGGAGTACGATTAAGAGCCCTATTACAACCGATATAGCCATTGTAATTAAGGTAGAATGGAGAAGATCCTGCCGCATGTCAGATACTAGTGTATACATATCAAAATCTAGTGCTGCAACACCGATAATGGACCCATCGTTCCCTTGAATTGTTTGGGCTAATGTAATCGTTGGTTTATCAGTAGCCGTGTCTAAATAAGGTTTTGACCAAACCAATTGCTCCGGGTTGGCAGCGGCTTTTTGGTACCAATCCGTTTCAGTAGCCTTGTAGCCAGATAAATCAGTACCATCTGTATAGTTGTCCATATAAAGGGCATTATCAGTTGTAGCAAGATATAAATTAAGAATATATTCCATATTTTCTGCTTTTTCTGATAAGAAATCCAAATAAAAACTAGTTAATTTTGGGTTGTTCATCACTGGCATATTAGAAGTTACTGATTCCTCAACATCAGATGTCTGCACCTTCTGATAGTTTATTTGCTCTAATGTAGATAGGTCAGAAATAAATGCCTCATATTCCTCAAAAATCTTATTGTATTTTGGTGATATTTCGACGATGTCATCTTTTTGCACAATTGCTCTTTCCAAAATTTCTGTTTGTTGATAAGATATGTACCCGACGAAGCTTATTGGAATAATAAGTAAGAAAATCATTGTTGCTGGTAATTTAAATCGTAACTGTCGTAGCTTCTGCATAGTCGTCCCCTTCTTTTTGTTTTAGTGTTTTCAGCATCAGTCTATATTACCATACAACGCAATATGTTACTATATATCGCAGTAATTTAAGTCTTATTGCCTATTTTTATGTTTCTAATCTGTCGTTAGTATTAATTGACTATAAGAACAATCCGCATTCACTCCTGCTAAATTACTAAAACTAGAAAAGACCACCCGATCCTAATATAAAACATGTTAAGTGACACATAGCAATCATTTTAAAATGAATCATGTGCTGGGATACCTTTACCAGCCATTTATCGGCCAGTAGGAGTCTATCCGCCGGCCTGCGCTATGGTTCAGACTCTTTAAGAAGACAAAACCAGCCGGGAAACACCCTCACTTGTCTTCTTTCTTTTTGAACACTACAAATCTTGTTGTGCTACTTCCTACTTTTGGTTCCTTTCTCGCTAAACGATACAAATCTCTGGTCAACGCTTCCCACTTTTAGTTCCTTTCTCACTAATAATAGTGATTGAGTACAATTTAAATTTTCAGTACGTCGAGCAGATTCATCGCGAATTTTTTTACTTTACTTATGTAATAAAAAAACAGCTAGCCCTACTTTGCTAGCTGTTTTTATTGGGTTATTTCACAATCAGTACTGGGCAGTGAACCCGTTTAGCTATTTTATGGCTGACACTGCCTAATATCATTGTCTGTAATTTATTTTTGCCTCTGCTTCCGACAATAACAATATCGTAGTCGTAATCATTAGCAAACGAGACAATAGCAGGCCCTGGTTCACCATGTATGATATGTGATTCGCATGTAATATTTGCTTCTTTGAGCTTATCTACAACTGGTTTTATTTTTAGTTCTCTTTCTTTCTTCACCTGATATTTATCCAGACCATGTAAAACATCTTCTTTTGACGTTTTGCCATCAACTGCGTAGACTACATCTACTTTACTGTTATCGATCTTAGCTAGTTCCACAGCATGAGATGCAGCGCGTAATGAATGCTCAGATCCGTCAGAAGCTAATAATATTTTTCGATACATCCGTTCACCTCATTTATCGATTAGTGACCTGAAGCTTTTGATAAACCACCAATTTTGTTTTTGAGTGATTTACTTTCATCATTTAAACCGACATATTCGACGTTCACTTCATTTTGCTCGAATTTCATTTCTATTTTATCTAGCGCTCCTATAGCAGAATCATCCCACAGGTGAGCATGAGTCAGGTCAATTTCCACTTCCGTTATATCATCTTGAAAATTAAATTTTTCTACAAAATCATTAACAGACGCAAAAAATATTTGACCATCGACTTTGTATATTTTTTTCTTTCCTTCAATTGCAATAATCTGGGTTACGTGTACCTTTGAAATTTTTGCAGCAAAAAATATTGCACTTAGCAGCACTCCAGCTAATACACCGATAGATAAGTTATGGGTCATTACTACAGATAGAACTGTTACGACCATAACAACAGCATCTGTTCTTGGCACTCTATGCAGGGTGGTGATGGACGACCAGTCAAAAGTACTTATAGATACCATGAACATAACGCCTGCTAAAGCAGCCATCGGGATCCGTACGACAACATCTCCTAATACAAATATTAAAAACATTAAGAAGATACCCGCCACAAACGTCGACAGTCTTCCGCGTCCGCCTGATTTAACATTAATAACAGATTGTCCGATCATAGCACAACCCGCCATACCACCAAAGAAGCCCGTCACAATATTAGCAACTCCCTGTCCACGACTTTCTTGATTTTTATTACTTTCTGTATCTGTCATATCATCCACGATGTTCGCTGTAAGTAATGACTCTAATAAACCTACTACTGCTAACGAAAGGGAATAAGGAAAAATGATAGCTAGTGTTTCGAAATTAAATGGTATATCCGGAATTAAAAATACAGGTAAATCTGAACTTAAGTTTCCTAAATCACCAACGCTGCGAACGTCAAAGCCAAAATATAAAGATATAGCTGTAACAGCAATAATTGCTACTAAAGTGGATGGAATCACTTTTGTTAGTCTAGGAAAAAGGTAAATGATACCCAGTGTCAGCGCAACTAAGGCATACATCACAAATCCTTCTCCTTTGAAATGTTCAAGTTGTGCTGTGAAAATTAAGATAGCAAGGGCATTGACAAACCCTACCATTACAGATCGTGGAACGAATTTCATCACTGTTGCTAATTTAAAAACACCAAATATAATTTGAATAATTCCTGTCAAAATAGTTGCTGCAAATAAGTATTGCAACCCGTGATCCGCAACTAAATTCACCATTAATAATGCCATTGCTCCCGTTGCCGCTGAAATCATCCCTGGTCTTCCACCTACGAATGAAATGATCACCGCCATACAAAAAGAAGCATACAAACCAACCATTGGATCGACGCCGGCAATAATCGAAAAAGCTATCGCCTCTGGAATTAATGCTAATGCGACTACAATACCCGATAAGATATCTCCTTTAATATTGCCGAACCAATCCTGTCTTATTTTCGATAAGTTCATGAAGCACCTCTTTCTTTTCGTTTACTCAAAGTTTCCTTCTGAGAAACTTGCCGTAATGAACAAATCGAATCATACCATATTTACGCCGATCATTAAACCGTTAAAAAAACGCATTCATTTACTTTTTCCTCTACTATACTTTCATTTACGTATGTATTAGACTATTTTACTTAAACAGGTCAAGCAGACATCATAGTAGGAAAAAACGGACATAACCTGCCCGGTTCTATTTGATTTAAATTTCATATAACTACCTATGATATGGATTATGTCAACTAACAGCTTAGTATTTATTTTGAAATGATTCATGTGCTAGGATACCGCTCCGGCCAACCACTCCACGTCCTGTGGGTCAAAGCGGTATCCAGCAGATTGAATATTTCAGAATGGGCACTTAGCTGCTACATTAGATAATCCATTTTATAACACCACATCTTCATTTTCAGTATAAAAGAAGAACTGCTATAGAAGCAGTTCTTCTTTCTACACGATTATCCAAATAACTTATCCCATGTTTTAGGTCCTACTATTCCATCTACTTTTAGCGCGTTTCTCTGTTGATATTCTCTCACTTTCTTTTCTGTTTGTGTTCCGAAAATACCATCTGCTTTCGCATACACACGACGCTGAATAATTCTTACAATGTCGCCTCTGCTGCCATTTTTAATAATCCCTGGATATTTAGATACTAAGGTTGTTTGTTCGTCTAGCTTAGCATTTGTATTGGGTCCTACAATTCCATCAACTGCAAGATGTTCTGCAGATTGAAAGGAGCGTACAGCTGATTCAGTTTCTTGGCCAAAAACACCATCTGCACCGAATTTCGGCAGGGAAAAGCCTAATTTTATTAGATCGCGTTGCAACTTTCGTACAGCTGAGCCTGAGTCTCCAGATTCCAGAAGATCATCGAGATCAAAATTATTTAAATATGCAATCGGGTTGAGTGTGGAAGACTTCTTATCAGGACGATAACCGTAAGGCGGTTTCATCTCTACTATTTTCCTTACTTCAAAGTGCAAATGGGAACCTGTCACATAACCCGTGCTTCCCTGATAACCAATCACTTGATTTTGTCCAATTGTTTGTCCTTTCGATACGGTTACTGAATTTAAATGTGCATACAATTGCTCCCTGTTATTACGGTCTCTTATTAAGACTACATTTCCATATCCGCCCAAGCCTGTACCACTATTTCCAAACCCTGCATAAATAACGGTACCAGATGTAAAGGCCTGAATTGGTGCTTTGTGATATTTCACTAAATCTACGCCAGAATGAAACGTGCTACTATTGGAAATAGGATGTGTCCGATTTCCATACGGACTAGTGATCGTGTAACCTCTAAACTCTGCCATGATATTTCCTCCCTTTTATATTTTTCCATCTCTATGATAAGTCTGTTTTACGATTTGATGACTGAACACTGCCATGCCAGTTACGATGACTCCATCTGCTATAGCTTGGATGGTCCAGCCATACAAATTACCTGACGCGAGTATCCCTATACACAGCAAAATCCAAATAATCAACCAATCAGGAATAAAGGGTGTTCTTTTGCAGGCATAACCGATAAACCATAATGCAGGCACTAGGAAATAGAAATCTTCTTTTAAAGCATATAAAATTTCTGGCATTCCGAACACCTCCTCTGATTTGATAATGTTCTCTCCAAACAACGCAATCAATACAAGGTTGACTCACTGTATTTTATGCATATCTTCCTGAAGTTGCTTTGGCATTTGACATGTATTCCACTCATTACTATAATCAATGGAATGTGTACAAAAGTAGCTAACAATTTTCATAATCTGTTGATTAGCTAACTATAATTAGGGTATAAGAAGGATATACTGATTAACAGAAACTAGAAATCCAGAACTAAATTGGAAGGGGGAACATGTCAGTACTTTATCGCTGGCATACATACATATGACAACTAACCAGTTAAACAAAAAGGTAGGGAAAGTGGGATTTGTTTTTATCACTTCTGCCATTTTAGTGGCGATATTTGTATTATGGGGCGCACTTTCTCCAAACTCATTAAGTGATGCAGCCAACACGGGATTAGAATGGATGATTACCAACTTCGGATGGTTTTACATGCTCATCACTGCACTATTTGTACTTTTCGTCATCGTTTTGGCACTAAGCCCTTATGGGAAAATACGACTTGGTAAACCGGAGGACAGACCAGAATATTCCTGGTTTTCCTGGATTGGTATGCTTTTTGCTGCCGGGATTGGAGTAGGATTTGTTTTCTGGGGTGTTGCGGAGCCAGTCCTCTATTATATGGACCCTCCACTCGGTTATGAACCTGGCACAAGGGAAGCGGCACTTGCAGGATTACGATACGGTTCTTATCACTGGTCACTGCACCCTTGGGCTATTTTCTCCATTGTAGGGATGACGCTAGCCTATGTACAGTATCGTAAAGACCGTCCCGCATTAATTAGCTCCGCTTTCTATCCAATGATAGGAGATCGCGTCAATGGCTGGGCAGGAAAAACGATAGATACCTTAGCTGTTATTGCTACTTGTACAGGGGTAGCAACGACTTTCGGGTTAAGTGCGATGCAGATAACTGGCGGGTTATCTTATATTACGCCTATTCCAAATTCTCCTTGGACTCAGCTCATAATCATTTGTATTGTGACTGCGTTGTTTTTAATATCAGCAGCCAGAGGTCTGGATAAAGGAATTAAGATCCTGAGTAATGCCAACCTCGTTGTAGCAGGACTTCTGCTCCTGTTTGTTATTATTGTAGGTCCTACTTTATTCATTGCTGAAAGCTTTGTTACCACTCTAGGAGGATACATAACGAATGTTGTACCAATGGCATTAACATTAACACCCTTTTCTGAAAGTGAATGGCTCGGTACCAATACCATTTTCTTTTGGGCATGGCATATCTCATGGGCACCATTTATGGGTATTTTTATTGCCAGAATATCAAAAGGACGTACCATTCGAGAATTTATGGCAGGGGTGTTAATTGTACCTTCATTATTAGCACTTCTTTGGTTTACTACTTTTGGAGGTACCGGTTTAAATGTAGAAATGTACGGTGCTGGCGGACTGAGTGAGTTGATTAATTCTGATGTTGAATTAGCACTATTCGCCATGCTCAATGAGCTTCCATTAAGCTTTATTACTAACACTTTAGCGATCATCTTAATTTTGATTTTCTTCATTACTTCTGCCGATTCTGCCTCCTTTGTGCTTGGATCGATGACGTCGAACGGTGATTTGGAACCGAAGATGTCAGTAAAAGTAGTTTGGGGACTGTTAATCGCAGGCGCTGCAAGTGTATTATTATTTAGTGGTGGCGGTGGCCTTAATGCACTGCAAACCGCTTCAATCATAGCCGCTTTACCGTTCGCTATCATCATGGTACTCATGATCATATCGATCGTCATCACACTGGGGAAAGATTGGAAAATAGACCAGCGCTTGAAAAGGCGCAAAAGAGAAAAACGAGTTAAGAGTGAATTCAAAAATGAATTTACCGAAGACTTTAAAGATGAATTTATTGATAATGTTCGAGACGATGTAAAAGACGATTTATATCAAGATATGAAAACTGACTTTTATGAAGATTTCAAAGAAGAAATCTATGATGAGATGAAAGATGAGTTGTATGATGATTTCAAAGATAAAATTTATGATGAGATCAAAGATGAAATCATTGAAGAAATCACAGAAGACGACGATAAAACCAGCAAGTAATACCTCCCTCATAAGCATATTCCTTTTCTGAGACCTGTATTTATGTCAGAATAGGATAGAATTCGAAGTGAGGTGTTATCATGCAAATTGAAATATGGTCAGATTTTGTATGTCCTTTTTGTTATATAGGTAAAAAAAGACTTGAACAAGCGATTGAACGTTTTCCACATCCAATCGATGTTACGATAGAATATAAAAGTTTTGAACTTGATCCTGATACACCTAAGTATACAGGCGGAAGTATTCATGAAATGTTAGCAAAAAAGTACAATATGTCATTAGATCAGGCAAAGCATGCAAATCAGCAGATCGGTGAACAAGCAAAAGCTGTTGGTTTGGAATTTGTCTTTGACACAATGAAGCCTGGAAATACGTTTGATGCACATCGTCTTAGTAAATATGCTGCAAAGTTAAATAGAGAAACGGAATATGTTGATTCGATGTTATACCATTATTTCACGTTATCAAAAGATTTAAGTGATAAGGAAACTTTACTTGCCATTACAGACGAATTAGCTTTCGATCATGAAGAAGTTTCTAGCATACTTGAAGATGAATCAAGCTATGCAAATGATGTCAGGAATGATGAAGAAACAGCAAAAAGCTTAGGTGTAACTGGAGTACCATTCTTTGTATTCAACAAAAAATATGCTATTTCAGGAGCACAGCCGATCGAAACATTTATGCAGGCAATCGAGAAAGTAATGGAAGAAGAAAAGAAACAGCCATTTGAAAGTCTAAATACGGAGCAAGGTAGCTATTGCGACGGAGATGGTTGCAAATAACTTGAGACAAACAGGCTTGATATCTACAATTAGATGTCAAGCCTGTTTTTTGTACGGTAGGAAAGCATCAAAATGATCGTTCTGCAATACAGCCTTTGTTAACATAATTCATATTATAGGTAGTTGTTTAGGACCGGGTGAACTTTTGCCGTTTTTCTCACAGGTAATCATCCCTATTTTCATTTTTCTCAATTAGGGCTTTCGCAAAATCTTCTCCATCGCTTTTCCTTTTGCCAGTTCATCAATCAGTTTATCCAAGTAGCGAACTTCCTTCATCAATGGATCTTCGATTTCCTCTATTCGTACCCCACAAATGACACCTTTGATCGAGTTACGTGAGGAATTCAATTGAGGAGCTTCTGAAAAAAAGTTTTCCATGTTTGTCTTTTTCTCTAATTGTCTTTCCAACTCTTCCTGACTATACCCTGTCAACCAGCAGATGATCTCATCAACTTCCTCTTTTGTACGGCCTTTTTTCTCTGCTTTTGTAATATAATGAGGATAGACACCCGCGAAGCTCATCGTATAAATTCTATGTTTAGTCATGATAAACCCTCCTGAAATGATTTTGTTACTAGTGTTTACAAACCAGTATATTAATTTGATTTATCAGACTTTTTTCCAATAGCACACTAAGTTTTCCTTAAAGGATTATGTTAAATTTTCATGACCAACAATTAGTTCTTTAGTCCTGTATTTTTACAAAAACTTAAAAATATTAATTTCTTATCGTTTATTGCCTCTATTTAATGTTATAATCATATTGTACTACTACTATTTAATTATTACGCTTACACTTAAAGGATTTCTTTGTTTTTTGTAAGCACTTACTAAATTATCAAATGCGGAGGATGAACGATGGCGAACAAATGGAAAGGAAAAAACAAGCTAGGAATCAGGAAAACCAAGGACTTTGTTAACGCAACAAGAAATAAACTATCTTTTTTTAGTAAGAAAAAAATGAAAGCGGATAAAATCAGTGCAGGGACAGAACCAGCTGCACAGCACTCTACAGTATCCAAGAAACATTCTATCAGCAGAAAAATTCTTGTTAATATTTTAACTACTGTATTAATCAGTGTATGTATTGTAGGTATTGCTTCCTATTTTATTTCAAATGCAATTATAAAAGAAAAAGTGACGGACGCTTCCGAACAGACGATTATCCAATCGGCCGATAAACTGGACTATTTAATTAATCAGTATAAAAATCGTGTAACTGAAATATTAATGGCGGATAACTTCAGTAATACGTTGAATGAGCTTGATACTTATGAAGAAACAAATAATTTTGATTACTTCTCCTTAAAAAGTACGGTTGATGATGCGTTGACACAAATTACTACACTGGATAGTAATGTTAGTCTATACCTGCTACATACAGAGAAAGAACGGATCATCTCATCTACACAGACAATTAGCGAGGAAGAGATTTTTGCTAAAGACTGGTATAAAGAGGCAGTAAATTATGATGGACCGACAGCATGGATAGGCGGGTTAAGCAAAGGGGTATCCGGAACTAACGAAGAACCAACGATCTCATTTGGTCAGAAGCTACGGATAAGCGGAACAGATTATATATTAATCGTTGAGTTAACTCCTGCAGTATTTGCCACTGCACTCGAAGGTGTCCAGTTCGGTGAAGATGGCGATGCTAATATTGTAGATGCTAATAACCAGATCGTTTTTTCTAAAGATCTAGAGGAAATTTCAACAGACTATCCTTATAAAGTAAACTTTAAGTCTGAAAAGAACATGATTAATGACAATGGACAATTAGTGTTCCAAAGTCCTTCGGAAGCATCTGATTGGTATTTGGTCGGATCTGTATCCGAAAAAGAATTAACGAAAGACACAGCTTATATCTTTTACGTAACCATTGGGATCATTCTGCTGGCAGTCTTACTATCCATATTTATCGCCAGAAGAACAGTCAAGTTAATTGCTGGTCCAATTGCGACCATTTCTGATCAGATGGCATCTGCTAAAAACGGTGACCTTACCGTCCGTTCTCAGGCTGTAAATCGCAAGGATGAAATTGGATTACTTGCGAGCAGCTTCAATGAAATGTTAGAAAATATTGGAGTGATGATGAATCAGACGAGAACATCTGCTAATAAAGTACTCGAAGCCGCAATTGAGTTGACCAATATCTCACAAATGCAATCCCAGTCCGCTAAAGAGGTCGCTGCAGCATCCGAGGAAATTGCAAGTGGCGCAACCGGATTAACAGATGAAGCAGAACGTGGAAACACATTGGCGGCTAGCATTCACGATGAAGTAGAAAATGTCTATCAAAATAATGGTATCATGGAAAATCATGCTATCGAGGTATTAGAACGCAGCCATGAAGGATTAGAAAAAATGAATGAATTAGTAGTAAAGACCAAAGATGGTGAACAAATGACCAATGCTTTAGCGGAAAAAGTGGATACGTTGAAAGAAAGTACCGAACAAATCAATCAAGTAATGGAAATGCTTACTAATATCGCCCAGCAAACAAACTTACTTTCTTTGAATGCCGCAATCGAAGCTGCGCGAGCCGGTGAAGCTGGAAAAGGCTTCGCTGTCGTTGCAGATGAAATCAGAAAACTGTCGACCCAATCCAAAGATTCCATTGATAAAGTTGATGAAATCACAACAGGTATCGTTAATGAAGTAAATGAAACATTGCAAGTATTAGAAGCTGCAACACCACGTTTCAAGGAACAGGTAACACAAGCGGAAGATACACAATTAATTTTAAATGGTGTTGGGGAGAGCATGAGTACCTTTACAAATAAAATCCAGGATGTTACCCACTCCATTCAGCAATTACGCGAATCTCAAGAAGTACTAACATCTACGATTCATCAGGTCAGTGCAACAGCAGAAGAATCCAGCGCCATCAGCGAAGAAGTTTCTGCCACAACTGAAGAACAGTTGAAAGTAAGTGAATCGTTAGTTACTACTTCTGATCAGCTTAAAGAATTATCCGAAGAATTACAGGGTATGATGCGTAAGTTTAAAATATAATTTGCACCTATAAAAAAACACGGCATTCGCCTCATTTGAGCAAATGCCGTCGTTTTTCTTATACATGATAAATTCTAAATTTTCACAACGTCGATCAGCTATATCACTAACAATTAATTATAAGAACCTATTTTTTATAATATATTTTTACAATTTAACTGGTCATCCAGATATTGTCTTTGGAGTTTTTGCTAATCTACGTACTCCCCACCTGGATACAAGGTTACAGAATAATCCCTTTTCGTTTGTGCTAATCCAGCTTCAGCTGTCTGTGTGACATCCATCTGTTTGTTTCCATATACATAGGCAGTGGTTTGATCGTACACTATCACCTGGGTATATCCAGAACCGTTTAAATCACCATAACAGATATAACCATCAACTGGAAAACGTGTCACGACATTTTGATAACCATCATAAATCGTCGGTGGAATACCTCCACCACGGCGGTAAGCGATAATATAATCCAGCTCATGGTCATCCCAATTCCGGATCGTATCGATAATTGTTAACCACCCCCCTGTTTTACGGTCTTCCTTCCAGATCTCGTTTCCATCTGCATCTAATAAAAAGATACCATCTCGACCGTCGGAGGCATGCTTCCCCCTTATAATCCGATCTAAACCAGCTACCTGCAGCCCATCCATATCGCTTCTAAATTTACCTAAGCAGACATGCTGTGACTCAATCGATCCATCATAGCGCCAGCATTCATTACCTTCCCAATCATATAGCACAGTTACACTGCCACCTATGACTAACTGGTATTGATCACTTTCTGCTTGAACTTTACCTACCCAAATACAATCTGCGTGCTCATCTAAGTCATGACAGGACCATAGCAAGTCACCGTCTGCGCTTAGAAAGTCATAGCCTGCCATCACTTCATCGCGACCGTCTTGATTGAAATCGAATGTCCAAGGAAAATGTCCTATATTTCCTTTGTGTGTCCAAAGCAGTTCAAATGCATTGTTAAGCACCCACATTTGATGATAACGATCTTTCAAAATGACATCCTGTGGATACGAATGTCCTGACACATTAGCAATAACAATACAGTCATGGGCAAACCTATCCGGTAAGGCATATTGTTTTTTCGTGACGCCTGTTTTGCCATCTATCATCAGAAATTGATCTTTCATCACACAAAGAACTTCATTATGTCCATCACCATCAAGATCATAGATTTGGACAGGATAATCACTGCCAGGTCCACCAGGATCTTCGCTAGGCGTTCCAACTTGCCACAACATGTTACCATTCAAATCAAAAGCAGTCATTGCCTCTACCTGATGTGGTACATAGCGATCATCAATTCCACCATTCGGCTGAACCATCAGCACATCCATTCTTCCATTTCCCGTTAAATCACCTAAGTACATTTTGCAGTTTTTTCCTGCCTTCGTTAAATCGAGCGTTGCTAGTAAATTTACTTCTTTCGTATTTGCTGTCATGCACTTCTAACCTCCATTATAAATTTAAGTTTCCTGAAGCAGCTCTTGCTTTATTTCTAATCGTAAAAATGTTCGATGCGCAATCCACATGATTACTAAACTAGATAAACTAGCTCCGAAGAAGAATAGAAATACCGGTAACTTAAAGTATAAATAGTATAAAGTTAAACACGCTGAAACTAGATAAATCGTTCGTACAGGGGAATAGACTGTTAACAAAATCGCATTTTTTACATAATTATATAATTTGTTATCGTAATGCACATACATTGGAAAAATATAGATCACCATTAGACCTAGTACAGCAGAAACAAAAAGCAGTACTTTCTCCATCACTTGCTGCATGGCAGCATTATCAATCTGCAAAAAATGAAAATTTATATAAAGCATATACGCAAACAACAATATAAATATGCCTAATTTGTTAGCGCGAATAAATTCCTTTTTATATGTTTGCCAGAATACTTTAAAAGCCGGAATATCTTCCTCCCCTTGTGACCATCTTCTAAAAATGGTAAACATGGCGACTGTACTCGGTCCAAAGCCGAATATCACAGCACCAGCTAATGTAAAACACACCCACAAAAAATTAACATATAAAAGGAGCAGTACCGTTTCTCCAAAAAAATAAAATTTGCTGATAAAGCCATTCCCCAACATAATGATCCTCCTATTCTGTTACTTTACGTACTTTTTTTACTGACAAATTCGCATAAGCTGCTTTCATTGGTGCCATTTGACGAAATCCAATTTTTCCACCTTGATAAACAGGTCCATAAGTAGCTCCATCATCCTCCCATTCCAATACAAGCAAATCATTGATATAAAATAATACATGCTGTTCATATTTAATCAGTTTCATATGATATGGTGAGATTGCATCTTCTACTGGCGGCAATGGATCAGCCGCTTGTGTGACTAGGTGAAACCCATAGCTTTTCCGTAAATTACAAGTACGAAAAGCTCTTTCTTCCGCATACTTATGTCGAAAATATGATAAATGCAACGTATTAATCGCTCCAGAATGATAATCAGGATAATATCCTGCTCGTTTCGGAAGAGTTGGATCGAACAAATCTTCACCTTCTTTTCCTTGGGCTGCGAAAAAAAGCATACAAAGACCTGGTTCTTCCAGCGGGTAAAAATCCCATTCAACCATGATTCTGTCAGGAAACTCAACAGGACACCACAATAACCAGTGAGCATGATCACCATGTTCATCAGGATCTAACATATTTTCAAGCAATAGTTTATCGTTCCAGTTTCTTTTTTTTACTTGACCTTCAGTTATCCAATCTTCCACTGCAGCTTCGCCATTCAAGCTATTTTGATACACTATTTCTTCTGCTATAAACATGATTGATTTTCCTCCTTAACATCCGTAGAAAGACGGAAACAAACAACTACCTGCCTGTATATTTGATAGTCATTTGTTCTCATCTTTCATTCCCGGGCAGAATAAATGGATGGAAGTGCTTGTTCAAAAATGAGGACCAAATCGCAAGAAATTCAATGCAGCGTAGCATCAAGTAACACAAATATATGCCAGCCAACGCATAAATTCACAGCGTTTTTCCGGACCTTTTTGAACATCCTTTTGAATCTTCTGCCCGAGCTAATATTTATTCATTGCTATTATCCTTTCACAGAGCCTAGCATGACACCTTTAGCAAAGTGCTTCTGTAAGAATGGATAAAACAATAATATTGGAACCGTCGCAACTACAATTACAGCAAGCTTGACAGACTCTTCTGGCGGTTCATATAAGGAAGCCTCCTGTAAGTCACCTAAACCAGTATTTGCTACCATTACTAACTGCTGTAATAATAATTGGATAGGCCATTTTGATGTATCTGTCAAATACAATAACGCTTGAAAAAAGTCATTCCAATAAAAAACAGCATAAAACAAAGTAAACGTAGCAATAACAGGCTTAGATAACGGCAGCATGACTCGCCAGAATGTTTGAAATTCCGTACAACCATCTATTTTCGATGCATCCTCCAATTCTTCAGGAAGCTGTTGGAAGAATGTTTTTACAATGATCAAGTTAAACGGATTGATCGCAAGCGGCAGAATTAATGCCCAAATCGAATCTAGTAAACCTAAACTCTTTACAAGAAGATACGTAGGAATCATTCCACCACTAAATAACATGGAGAAGAGAATCAAATTCAAGATTAAATTTCGACCTACCATATTTTTTCTTGATAACGGATAAGCCATTGTTAATGTCAAAATCATACTTATCAATGTTCCTATCACCGTTACCAAAATAGAAACGCCTAAACTGCGAAGAACTGCATTCGTCGAGAATATATAATCATAAGCATTGGTTGTAATTTCGTTTGGTATGATAAAGAATGATCTGCTCGCAATTTCTGATTCTGTTGCAAATGAACCACCAACTACATATAGAAAGGGAACAACGGTGACAATCCCTACAATTGCTAAAAATATGTGATTAAAAATATCAAAAACCCTACCTGGGCCAGTATTATGCATACGGTGCATGTTTCATACCTCCAGTTCCATTCGTTCAATTTCAAATTTAAAATAAACCACTCTCGCCAACCTTCTTCGCCAATCGGTCTGCACCGACTATGAGTACGATACCAACAATTGATTTAAACAAACCTACGGCTGTACTGTAACTAAATGCCCCTTCTGTTATACCGACAAAATACACATACGTATCAAATACATCCGCAACGCTACGGTTTAATGAGTTAGACATTAAGTAGATTTGTTGAAAACCGGTATCTAAGAAGTTACCAAGTCGCAAGATTAATAAAATGACAATCGTACTGCGTAATGCTGGTAACGTAACGTGCCAAAGTCTACGGAATCGGCCAGCCCCGTCTACAATCGCAGCTTCGTACTGCTCCTGATCGACACTAGCTAATGCCGCTAAGAAAATAACCGTTCCCCATCCTGTTTCTTTCCACATAATCTGTCCAATGATCATCGGTCTGAACCAATCTGGACTGGAGAGGAAATTCACTTCTTTACCAATTAGACCTGATAATAATTCGTTTACAACACCACCACCCGTTGTTAAGAAAACATAGCTGACACTGGCAATGATTACCCATGACATAAAGTGAGGGACGTAAACTAAGGTTTGTAAGGTACGTTTATAGAAACTTAAACGAATTTCATTCAGCATTAACGATAAAATAATTGGAGCAGGAAAAAAGAACACCAAATCATATAGAGCTAAAATAAACGTATTCCGTAACAATCGGAAAAAATCTGGATTGGAAAAGAAATATTGAAAATGTTCAAATCCTACCCATTCACTGTTCCATACACCGAGGAAGGGTGAATAATCCTGAAAAGCAATGACGATTCCCCACATCGGTACATATTTAAATAAAATAAAGTATATTAAACCTGGCAGAACCATGAGGTAGAGCCATTTCTCTTTCAATATCTGATTCCATTTACTTTTCTTTCTCGGCTGATCTACAGCTTTCACTGATTGCTCTTGTACATTTTCCATCGAATCCCCTCTTACTCTAAAATTTGAATGGTTACTGCTGATAAGGATAAAAGCAGGCTCTTATCACCTGCTTTTATCTATTTCACCTTTTCAGCATCAATTATTGAGCATCTTGATGTAATTGGTTGATTTCTTCCATGTATTCTGTACCACCAGAGCTCTTCCAGCGTTCTACCGCTTCCTCAAGCCCTGCTTCGTCAATCTGACCAACAATATATTTAATACGAGCATCGATAATGATATTGTCCAGCTGTTGGCCTTTTTTCGAATAAACTTCGGAAATATAGGATTCTGCTGGATTCGCTACGACGATATCTTCATTCTCAACCTTTAATGTTTCTTCCAGCTCACGTAAAGGAGTTGATTCTGCTTTAAGAGATTTAGGTTCAGGAAGATACATAAGCATTTGGTTGAAACCGTCAACTTCTGCTTTAAGAGCTGCATCATCTGTTATTTTCGATTCATATTTTCCATCAACAATTTCATAATGTTGTCCCTCGATACCATTTTCAGCTAGAATTTGTGCTTCCTCATCATTCATTTTGTCAAGGAAATCCAATACTTGCTTCAATTCTTCTTCTGATTTTACTGATGTTTTCGATACAGCAAGCATACCGGAATACCCAGAAGTCGGTAAATTGTTTAATCCTGCTTCCGTTTCTACCGATTTAATTACAGTGATTGGATCCGCGTTATCCGGATTTGCATCAACAATTTTCTCTTGAATACGGTGACCTTCATCAAGTACATTAACCTGAACGCCCGCTTCACCAGCAACAACTGGTTCTGACCATTGTGCAGGATCCATTACCGCAAAGTCTTCGTTAACAAGACCTTCATCATACAATTTTTTAAAGAAATTTAAGGCTTCCATATAGTTATCATCCATAAATGCTGGATAAAGTTCACCATTTTCATCTTCGCCCCATTTATTAGGAACGCCGAACCATGTTTGCATAACATCCCACGGTCCTTCATATTTAGAAACTACCATACCGTACGTATCATCTTGTCCATTTCCATCAGGATCTTCTTCTGTAAACGCTTTTAACATATTATAGAATTCATCGATTGTCTTCGGTTCTTCTAATCCTAGATTCTCCAACCAGTCTTTACGAATAATTACACCATTTCGCCCTAAATCCCGAGCACGGTACATACCATAAACCTTGCCGTTAATAGAACTATTATTTAGGATGATATCATTTGCCTGACTTAAGTTCGGATAGTCCTCCAGATAAGGTCCTATCTCCCAGAATGCTCCATCTTCTACTGCACTAATAAAACTTGGCGATTTACTAGGTACATACATCACATGCGGAAGATCACCAGACGATAAGGTGATGTTGAATTTGTCTTCCAAGTTACTGTTTGGCACCCATTCCATCGTAATGTCTTTATTGGTGTACTCTTCAATTTTCTTAAGTACTGGACTGTCATCAGTAGGTGGTTCGGTGGAAAAAGTTGGTACGAACACACGCAAGTTCATTTTTTCACCAGAGCTTTCCCCATCTGAATCTCCACCTGAATCATTGCCCGCTGTTTCACTATCATCACTACAACCAGCGACTAATAAAATTCCTACAACTAAAAATGCTAAAATAACGTAACGAAACCATTTTGCTTTCATCTTGACCCTCCCATAGTTTGACAAGTTTTTGACGAGCACATTACTAATTTCTATTTCTACACCTTTCATCATCCACCCTTTCTTTATTGAAATTTGGAAAGGAAGTAATGTGTCTCGATAAACTAAATATAAAACGCTTTCATTTTTCCATCAATATTCAATTTTTGTCTACTTACCAATTTTCATCCATCCCCTTAGTTATTGTAAGGGTTTACACAAAAGAAATATCACTTTTATAGCAGATTAACACTTTTTTGCACAGTACCACAAAACGCTTAATCACTAGCCAGAAGCTGATTTTCCGCACAGAGGCAAAATTGTATGTATTTTATAGCTTAAGAAAAAACGAGAAAGTTCACCTGGTCCTAACTAACAAAACAATATACAACTACCTATAATATGGATTATGTAAACTGCATAGCGGTACGGTAATTTTGAAATGTTTCAAGTGCTGGGATACCGCTCCGTCCAACCACTCCGCGTCCTGCGGAGCCTATTTCCGGAGCTTTGCTAAGCAGATAAAGTATATCAACATTACCATTTTGTAAAAAAACTTTAGATTCCATAATCCATCTTATGAGAACCCATTTTCATTGCTCAGCATGATTACTTATGATCGATTTATTATTCTTCCTTAACGTATAAAAGAAGAAATCCCCCTACTTAATCGGTAAGGGGCTCAAGATTAATCAATTTGTAACTATCATTTGTAATTGTTCCGCAATGATAACAGCAATTTGGTTTGCGCCTTTCTCTGTAAAATGAGTATGGTCGGTTCCATTCACATCTAGCATGTAGTACGTAGTCGCTTGATTGAATCCGACTTCTGTCAGATGTGCAATGCTTAACGACATTAAATCGAGTAAGAGACATTCCTCTTCTTCCGCCACTTCTTTCATAGCATTACAATAATCGTTAAAATCTATTAAAAATTCACCTGAAACATAATGCAAGCGTGCTACCGGCGTAATTAGTACAGGCGTCGCATCATGAGATCTTGCTGCTTCAATATACTGCTTTAAATAATGTTTGTAATCCGTATAAGGGTCGGTGTATCTTTCTGGTTTTTCCTTTGTTGCATCATTATGGCCCATTTGGATCAGCAGATAATCACCTTTTTGCAGCTCCTTCTCGATATCTTTTAATCTACCTTCTTCAATAAACGTTCTTGAACTCCTGCCACCAATAGCATGATTACGAATCGTGTATCCTGGTATATACGCTGCCAGGAATTGACCCCACCCCGCTTGAGGTACTTGTTCCTTTGGGTAGGTTTGACAAGTAGAATCACTTGCCAAAAAAATACTCGATTTCATTTACTCATTCCTTTTCCCTATTATTTTTATTGGTCCAAATAATCCTGAAGGCAATATTTGATGATCCATTTCATTTGCACTGTTATTGGTGATAGAAATGTGCAATGTGTTTTTTCCGTTCAGCAAATAATCTGAGGAAAATGCCACGCTATAAGGGGACCACATTTTCACCTTTGCTGGTGAATCGTTCAAAGTTACTTCCGCTATTTCATGTACCTCTCCTAGATCAATCACTAGCTTCTCGACATCTTCCCCATCATAATCAAAGTTAAATTGATATTCCATTGCACCTGAGAAATACTGCAACTCCTCACACTTTGCCCAATCCAGTAGCTCTGTTCGATTCCAAGCATCCTTTTGGTTTAGGAGCTGTAATGTAGGCGTCCATTCTTTCGCTACAACCATCGGCTTCACTTGCGTTTCTATCGTGCCAGATCCATGACCAGCTGCCCAAATAATGGATTCTCTTCTTGGGAGAGTTAAATAGTAGCTATTGTCAGCTGATTTAACTAGTAAACTTCTTTCACCTGTCCAAGGGTTCCATTGTTCATCAGGCTGATCAGCCCTAAACTGGATACTACCCTCGTAATTGTTGTCTCCTTCATTCGTCATAAAGTAAAATAGGCGACCATCTTTTTTGACTTTCGTTATTCGTAGATCTTGGTGATCTCCTGTTAGATCAGCATAACGATGCATTGTTAGCTGTTCTAGTAAAGACTTATGATCTTCAATAGCTACATCAATTGTTTTAAAGTCCGGAAGCTGTTGTGTGTTGGAAACAACATAGACGTTACCTCCTTGATCAGCAAAAAGCTTTAATTGATTCAAAACACTGTTATCAAACTGTGACCATTCCAACTCATCGACTACAACAGCTAGATATGATTGTTCACCAATTAGCAGACGACCATTCTTTACCATGACTTGCCCGTCTTTAAATAGTGATTCATGTACATAATTAAATTCCATTTGATTTTGATAAAAGGTCGCAGCCACTTTCCAAGGTATATAATGATCAAGTGCCAAAATTGCGATCTCCGTCTGATTAACACTATCTGCCATGAGCCAGCTAATCCGTTTGATATACGTACTGAAGTAGGAGTAGTATGGCCACCACACATTATTCAATCCTACATCTGGCGGACGTTCATGACTTCTTTCTCTCCCCTCAACTGAATAGTAAAAGGCATGGGGACAAAATAAGTTAACACCTCTTACTGCTAACCAATCGGTATACCACTTCATATCAGAAGCGGATAAATTCCAACTGTTATCCAACCCACAGACACCGAGATATTCATTTAAGTTTCTTCTACGGCCATAATGTCTGGCTGCATCACTGCCACACTTACCGGCAGTAGAATGCTCACCAGTAATACCTTTGCCATCTTCCGGCGCTACCCATCTCCAAACAACATCCTGACCTGGAATAGTAAAAGGCTTCAACAAACCGATATCATCACTTTTTGCTGGATGACCAGTTAAATACAAGTTATTTTCTTTACACCATTTTGCTATTGGTATGTAGTAGCTTTCGAGCATTCGTTTGTCTATCGCCTTATGATATGTTTGCCTGATCCTAGACGTTTCCGCTCCTATATCAAAAAATAATCCAGGCAAGTCTTCAACATGAAGTCCTTCTTGATACAGATAAATTTCAAACCGCTTCGTCCATGCCAGGTAACCACGCTTTGCATTTCTTCCGGTAATGTCAGGCTCATCCGTAAACATAGCAAAGATCGTATTCCCAAAGTAATTTCCTACTTTTTCTTTATACCTTTCATGAGTTAAATCGATAAAGGATTGAACAGCGGCTGGATTCAATAAATCAGCAGAGGGTGGAGCATTTCTTTCACCATCATCTTGATCCGGATGCACGCCACGAATTGTCCCTTCTGTATACCCTTCTATTAAAAAAAGACATGCATAATCATCTTTTTTACGATTGTTTGCCTGGAAGAAAGAATGAATCACTTCTGCTGGAACCGCGGCCTTTTCTTGATCAACCTTTACTACTTGGGCATTTAACGGATAGAGGCATGTCGTATGGCGAGCATCATACCCACCACTTTCTTTTTTCAATGCTATATACACAGCGACGATTCGATCGCCTGACTCCAGTGGCACTTCTGCAGGTCGGTCCCAATCATTGATCACCTCTGCCTTTAAGCCTCTGCTTGCAAATGTCGGTTCCTGTTCCACTACTTTTCCATTAGCAGCACCTGAAGGATACATCGCTTCATCATATAATATCACGTGCATATTTCGATTAGCTGCTTCCTTCACTGCGAACTGGACATATTCCATAAATTCTTCTGACAAATATTTGGTCTGTTCGGGGATCCCTTTACGCGGGTGTAATACGAAGCCATCTACCCCTTTTTGTTGAAAATCTTCTATTTGCTGCCGTAACACGTCTTTATCAAGTCGGTCATTCCAAAACCAGAACGGCATTGGTGCAAACTCTGATGCTGGTTGAAGAAATTGTTGATATAATTCATCCACTTGTATTCCTCCTAAGAATTACTTGCCCTTGATTTACGATATTGACTTGGAGGCAAGCCTACATGTTTTTTAAAGATTCTATTAAAATAACTATGTCTGTAGCCCACTTCTTCTGCAATTTCATTTATTTTCATATTCGTTTGTACTAAGAGTTCTTTTGCTTTATCGAGTCGTAACTTCGTCAAATAATCAATAAAATTAACACCGTGCACTTTTTTAAAAGCCTTACTGATCGTATAAGAGGTAGCATTGACATACTCTGCACAACTTTCCAGTGAAATGTCTTCCATATAGTGCTTTTCGATGTAGGATACAATCTTATCGACAACCATCTTCATTTCCATATTCATATTATCTTCTAAATAATGAATATATGGCGTTATGACTTGCTCTATCAACCACTTGATTACCCATCCCATTTCTCGAAGTTGCGCTAGTTCTTCATACATATTCCGTCCTTTAAATAAAATGACGGGATCTACACCGGAAAGTAATATTTCGTGTTGAATGGCACTGTATAGCTGCATCATGCCAGCTTGCACACTAACCTCTTTCGTACTATTCTCGAGTAGCTGATCAAAGAATTGACGGATTAGCGTCTCTGTTTCATTAATTTTCCCTCTCCTGATCGATTGGATAATTTCTTTTTCCATTTCAAATGGATAGAATAATTGGTGACCTGTAACATGCTCTTCGACTTCATTTAACATAAGAACCTGATTCTGATTATGAAAATCTCGGAAACGTTTGACCCTTCCAATTTCTTCAAACAGAAAATTAATATCTTTGATCTTAGGTGTTTTTGAACTGATCGTGATCGTGACATAACGTGATAAGACACGGTTAATCGAATTCGTGATATCATCACTCAGACTGCGTAATAAATCAGATACATTCGAAATATGATCAGGTACAATTAAAAAAATTGTTGCCGTCATATCATATTGATTGAGAACGGCGTATTGTTCAATGTACTCTTTCGTAACGTCTTCTGCAATATTCGCCATAGCAAAGGCTAGTAAACTATCATCCTCGTATTTTCTTTCTTCATTGGCAACGATGCCTGTTAATTGAATATCGAGTAATACAAAGGAAGTATCGTCCACTTTCCACCGGTAATTCTCCATCCTTCTCTTTAGAGCATATTCATCGAAATCATATAAATATCCCTTCGTTAACTGGATAAGGAAATTTTGTCTTAATTGCGGTATTTGTTTCGATATTCTTCGCTCCAATTGCTCACTCTCAAAGGTTAAGGTATCAATGCGGTCTCTAATTTGTTTAAATTCGTCTTTCGGGCCTTTTTCTTCCATAGAATTTGCAGTTGTAAAACTGCTTGCTAGATTTCTGACCGGCTGATACAAGCGGTTGGACGCAAACCATGTCAGGAGAAATGCTAAACCCAGCACCGTCAAACTGGCAATTAAGATAACTTTAGAGATCGTGATAATTGGGGTTGTAATAGCTGATATCGGTGCTGCAGATACATAGGTCCACTCAGAACCGACTCGATTGAATGTTCCGAATGAAACAGAGTATGTTTTGTCATCCCAATCCATTTGAAAGGAACGATCAGACTGTTCCTTATTTGCAAACATCGAAACTAACCTCTTGGTAAATGCTTGATCAGCAGACTTCTCAGTCGACAATAATAATTCATTATTTTCGTTCATTAACAGAGTTACACCATTACTATAGGGTGTTAATGTTTCCAATGTTTGCGTTAGACTTTTCTTATCGAGCGAAACAACTATTGCACCGAATGAACTGTTTACTACTCCAGGAATCTGATGAGCTAATAGTAAATTATTTGCATACTCAGTTTCCTCAAACTGCTTCTCATTGTGATACCATGAAATATTAGTCGATGAATCCAAAAAACTATGATAAGCATCTTGCTGCTTCTGATCGTTAATTTTGTTCATATACGGTGTAAACAGTACCGGACCATCTTGTGTTTCCACAAAGAGATCCACATGACTAATCAGCGGCTGACTACCTTCAAGAATTAACAATTTCTGCATAATATCTCTAGTTGTTTGAAACTCATACACAAAATCTGTTGTAATCAATTGATAATTAAAGGTTGGCTCATACGCCCAATATGTAAGTGATTCTTCCAGATAGTTTAGTTGGTCATCAATATTTTGTGCGCGCTCATCTATTTCTTCTACATGCACTTTTCGCAATTCATTTTCTGTCGAATCTAAGCCAAATGTATAAATAGCAATACCGGATATAATGCCTGGAATCGATGTAATAAACAGAATTAATAGAAAACTTTTACGAAAATAATTGCTTTGCCAACGATTTAAAAACCAGTATTTCCAATTTGTCATCACTTTTCTGAATTCCATTTTCCCCACCTCACAACATTTATATTACCATAATTGTAAGCGCTTTTACATAAAGTGAGGAAAAGATTTAAAATTGTTTACAAAACACAGGGGGAATGTGAAGTTCTCATTATGCAAGTTTATACCCCCCAGCCAGCCACTTCGCATCATGCCGGAGCCTTCATGATCGATATCCGTACATGCTCTACCATTTATAACAAAATTATAACGTAACGAAAGGTGTTCTAATATATTCTCGTTTTATCACGGCGCTAACCGTCCGTAATACCTCCACTTCAAAATTCGAGAGCTAAATAAGAAGTTAAGTGGGGAATAATCGGACGATAACTTCCTATTAGTTTCGCTAGCAATCAGTGCGGGTCACCCCTCCACTGATTAAAGTCTCACTTTATTGATTCGACAGAAAGGCATTCCCCCTTATCAACTATAATGACACTATAAAGGGCGAACACCTTTCCTGCAATATGCAATTTTTGAATATTGCATACGGTTGTCCTTTACAAGTTAATACTTATTTGCCAAAGTTGTATTTTCTTGCATAGCGGGTTCCAAATACTGACCAATCAGTTCCAGACAGACAATTACGTTTAGCGACCATTGCGAAGCTGTGTTAGTGGATATGTTTTTCACTTCTGAGATTGGTTTTACGTAATCGTTGGTTCTATTTATCTTTAAGGGTGATTTGATCTGCCAGTGAGTATCGTCTTCTAATAAATATTGCCACGCCTCTTTCGCCAATTGCGGATCTCGCTTATATGCTGCAGCAAACGCCACTAACGTGGAGGAAAGCATCGACGTTCCCCAGGGTTTGTCGCCTGGAATTGCTCCACCTGTTTGTTTCGCTTTTTCTTCTGTGGGCAGGTTATAAAATGCACCAAACTCTGCTAGCATATCCAACCATTCCGGATCTTCTAATACCTCGGCTAATTCCATCCAGACCTGTGCACCACCCATACTCATAATTAAGTGATGTCCATGGTTTTCATGACCGAAGAACATTAATTCGCCAGTCCTTGGTTCATAACCGAATACCGGCCCTGTCAGCAAGCGATACGGCATATTTTTTAACGAATCAATGCCTGTCAGCATTTTATCACGGAATGACGTATCCTCATAACGTTCCCACCGTGTTAACCAGTTAGAGCAAAATGCTGCCCAGTCAGGGCCACTTCTTACGTGAGTCGGGAAATGATCCTTAGGATAATACGCCCGCATAGGTGGTAAATGCTCTGTCGTGTAATCGGCATTCACTACTTCGTCCATGATGTCGCCAATCCGTTCATCTGCTGTCAGATAATAATAAATTTTATGCAATCCAGCAGCACCAATTCGTGCTTCCTTACAGCCGCAGCCCCAGTGAACGACATTATGTCTGGATCCCAAACCAGTATATTCGCCGATATGATATACATCTACTTCACTTGTATGTCTTGTCATTGCCTCTGCAAAACGAAAAATATCATCACGGCCAGACCGCAGGAACATATACCAAAGCCAATAGTTGGGAGCTAACTCTGTGTTCTGCCACGCACAGCCACCTAAGTCATATTTCCACACGTGACGGATCGGATCATAGCTGTGCATCACATCACCGTAATGCCAAAAACCGTACCACCCTCGTTGTTCCACCTCATTCATGTAGAATTGAACTACTTCATCAAGCGCTTGTTCAAGCTTTGCTTTTGTCGGAGTACTTTCATCCTTTACACTCCAAACGCCTAATGCACTGGTTCGATGATAATAAGCCGGCTCACATACCAGCAGCGCAGGAGATTCTTTCTCAAGGACAAATGACTGCAACTCCTTCTGATCAGGCGTAGATGAGTAGAATCCCACGGTGATTTCATTGGTATTGCCCACCCCGTATGGCGTACTGCGGAATTCTTCTGCACCTTCATAGGAAGATTTCACATGTGTATCGGTATCATAATGCCTCATATCCATCGACGGAACCTCAGGTGACCAGAACCATGTCGATAATGTACTTGTTCGCTTAGCTAAATCTTTTACTTCAAATGAGGATGGATGTTTTTTCCAGAAGTGACGCACGCCAATGGCCATCCCACCTGATTCACTTCCAACATAAGTAACACCATTAGCACGATTTCCGGAAACAGCATGTACCCAGGAACATCCATTTTTCGTTTGTTTGGATATAGCATAACTATCTGCAGAATGCTGGACCAACTTATAATTTCCCCAAGTTGCCGCATCATCGAGCAAGTTGACAAAAGGTTGATCATCATCCAAAAATTGAATCGGCTTGCCTTCCATTTGGTCTTGATAAAGGGTTTCGTAACGTCCTTTTGTACGCCAGGTAAGCATCCCTTTAGGTGATTCATGAAAGAAGCCATCATCACCAGCAAACCGGAGATAGCGATTATATAATGGTCCTTCCATTGGTATTTGGAAATCAATCCCGATCCCTTTGATAAAATCTTGATGTGGATTACCGTCATAGATAAACGTATGCACCGCTTTCATCGTATATTGACCCTTGTAAAAATATAACCTTAACGTAAAGGGCAGCCATTTACGCTGATCTGTAACAACTTTATGCCGTCCTGTAACCTTCACGACTGCTCTTACTGGACCACTTTGTTCGACAATTACGCTATTTATATCACTGTAGAAAGCTTCCTGTTTTGTTATCACAACGCCATCGGTATCAGCCGAGGATTCTTTTATCCCTTTCAAATATCCACCTTCACACACAAGCTGTTCACCATCGTGTACCTGGCTGATAATTTGTTCACCTGACCTATTTACGATATAAGTCAGATCACCGGTGTTGATTTCGATAAATTGATTAGACTCTGTTACAATCAGAGGATGCTCAAGGGTGGCAGCTTCCCCTTTTTTTACCTGATAGGATTCTGCCAAGCTATCATCCATTAGGGATACCGCATGTGCTGTCCATTTCACACTGCCATCTGGCCAGTATGCTGTCGGCCATGATTGAAGTGGAATCTCTGTATCCATGCTATCCATTAATGTTAAGGAATCTGTTTTCTTTAAATGCCCTTTCTCCCAAGGTATTCCCCATGTTACCCCCCGGTTGACACCAGGTTTCTGATCTAACCAAGATAACTTCACGTTAGTTGACATTATTTATTACTCCCTTCTAATCAGCTATATTTATTCGAAACAAGCTTGCCTTCTCGTCATAACAGGAAATGACACCTTTGATATAAGATATAACGGCATTAATTTCCACGATAAAAGCTTCATTTGAATCCTTATACGGCTCCCCATTTAATAGATTTTCTTCACCATCTACCAAAAGATGTGTCCTACCTTGTTCTGCTATTACTGTTCTCCCTTCTGATTTTATCGTTAATACCCCATTCTGTTCATCATAGTGATAGTCAAATAAATGAGAAAAATCCCGCTTCATACTCTCGAGAATAAACAATAGCGGACTGTAGACACTGCCATGTTCATAGATACTGAGAATGCCATAGGTGTTTGGTTCTTGCCCGTTCACTACAACTTTACAATAGATATGATCCGGCTCTTGATATTTAACAGCATCTGCCTCAGCTATTGTTTCAAATGAATAGCGTCGATTGCCAGATTGCCTAATAGATGCCGGTACATATTGAGGGTAGTCAAGTGACAGTGGTCTTGTATCAGCGGCTTGACTAATAATCTCAACACTTTGATCAGGTAACCCTTTCATTTTAGCTGTCAATTTGATTAAACCAGCTTGATCCGTTGATCGGATAAATACACGATTATTACCGCACTCTGCATAAACATAATGTTGATGGATGACACTATCATTTCTTCCATAACCTTTAAATCTTCCACTATTATAGCCTCCAAGAAAGACTCCCTTGCCTTCTAGTACAAATTCAATTTTATCGTTTGCTAGAGGATGTACCCGATCATGATTATCTGCCACCTCCACATCTACATAAGCTATATCGGTTCCGTCTGCTAATAACCCTCGTTCACCGGTATAGGTTGTAAGCTTTATTTTAGTTGGCTCCAATACGGTATGCACTCTATCACTTGTAACTTGCTTTCCTTGATAATCGTAGCCAACAGCAGTAATGGATCCCGACTGCGTAATATCAACATGAGGAAAAGCAAACACAAACGTATCTAACGGTTGATCACACGTTGCCAGTAACTGGTTATTAATATACAGATTAATTTTGGCAATACCGTAACTGCCCATGACATATACGGTTTTGTCACGTGGATTTCTAAATTGAAATTCACCATTTTTACGCCAATAAGTTCCATCAAATTCTTTTACTGGATAGCGATAGTTATTGCCATCAAACGCAGGGTAATTCCAGTGTCCGACAATGTGGACCATTGGCTCCGGTGACTGTATCGTTCGGAATACATCAAAGTTTTGCTTTTTTATTCGCACCGGATCAACACGACCGCTCATCCTGGCATTTTCGCTCGCCGATTGCCTTCCGTGCTGAGCGGAATCTGTCCAGCATAATGCCGCTGCAGCAGCATAATAATTCTTACCAGAAGCTCCACCAATGCGATCATGGAAGAATTCTGCATAACCTTTTGCCGCACAGAGTGCGAGATCCTCTGAAGTAAGATCATGACAATCCGCCCCTACTTGCTTTCGTCCACCTGGACCCAACCAAAGGTTATCGTAATCAAAATCTGGTGGCGAAAAATCATCCCAGACGCGTCTTGGTGCTTCCTCACGCAGATATTCTGTCTCGGTGACAGGCATTTGTTCAGACTGATAGCGACCAGCATGGCGATTAAGCATAGTGCCTACATATTCCGCCTCTTGTAAAACTTCATCTGTGTTTAACGTGCGGCAGCCCATATATCTGCCACCGCAGGGATCGAGCTTCTCTTTTAATAATCTCATTTCCTTCATATGCTCAGCATTAATCGAATTGTTGCCAGCTTCCCAAAACAAAATGGACGGGTTATTTCTAAAATAAATGATGACATCTCTCATAAGCTCCACACGCTGATCCCACTGTCTCCCGAAATTTTCCCTTTCCTTGTCGCCGGCTGGTTGGGTACAAACTACGCCATACCGGTCAAATGACCGAATATCTGCAGGACTGCCAGCTACATGCATAAAGCGGATATGGTTCGCATTGCTTTCACGAATTAATTGCGCATCGACATCTTTTAACCAATCCACCGCAGTCCCTATGGCCGCCCACTCATTTGCAGCACGCTGTGCATAGCCCGTTAACCATACTCGTTGATCATTGATTTGCAGTCCTGTTTCAAAATGATAGGAAACCTTCCGAAATCCAGTAGTGTTTGTTACTTGATCCATCACTTCACCGTTACAGATCAAATATGTTTGTACAGTATATAAATAAGGATCATCCGGCGACCAGAAGCGCAGATCAGATCCAGTTGTACTGTTTTTTACGAGTGTGACCTCTACAGAATCTGTTTCCGTCGGTGCCACTTGATCTTCTGGTACAGGCGCATATCCCATTTCAGTTCTTTTATAAGCATCCTTTGGAACTATCGATAATGGTGGATTAGTAGTGCGCGACTTTGCCTGTGGTACAGTTATAGATGCTGAAGATGTTTGTGCTACTTCCTTACCGCTATGATCATAAATTATCGATACTAAGGTTACTACTTGCTCGCTCGCTGATTCGTTTCTTATCTCCGCATGAACATGTATCTTTGCCTTTTTATTCTGTATATCAAAATCAGAACCATAAATATATACACCCTTTGTCTGCAGATTACTGTATATCGGTAAGGTAATATGTAGTCTTGGTTTAACGTGCAACCTGATGTTTTTCGTAAGACCACCAATACTAGGATTGAAATCATTAGCATTCCAAAAATACCCTACTCCTCGTTTATCCTCCGATATAGTCTCTGGTTGAAGCGATGCAATGAATGCACCAGGTATCGCTCCATCGTTATTAGGTGTTTCCGCAGCAAAGTGATCTAAATTTCTGGATGATGTATTATCGGTCGCAATAGCAATTAAATTGTCTTCCTTATCGTGTATGTATGGCGTAAGATCGAACCCAAAAGGAGCTACACCAGCCTCATAATAACCTGCCATTTCGCCATTCACATACAGATAACATGTTTGACGAATTCCTTCCAATTCAATCATCACTTTTTTGCTGTTATGTTTCGCAGGTAATTTAAACCATTTTCTGTAGAACGCAAAGGTCCGTTTCTGACCACTGCCAGCATCCTCAATTCTTGCTTCAAATAAATCTCTGTCATTATAAGTGTGAGGAATACCCACTGTTTGCCATTCTTGTTCTTCGTATTCCTTCTCATAAAAATATTTTCCGTTTTGATCTTTCCATGTGTTCAATGCCACTTGTAACGGAAAACAATCTGCCAGCTTAAACCGCCAATCATAATTAAAATTATATACGTCGGATTTCACTTGGTTACTATCGATGAAATGATGGCTATTGTTTCTCATTTTTTCTACATTCCTCCTTATTAGCTCTTTTGTCAGGAAGCGTTTTCAAAATGATAGCATTGATCACCTTTTCCAACAATGATACTTTTTTGCCTTAACTAACAAAAAAGCATTCGAAGCTATGCGTATAATATACCATTCCTCCAGAAACTCTATCACCGATCACCGGGCAAAAATGTGTTGGTTTATACATAAAGGAAGCTCCACTTCCCACTATGACTGTTTTCAAGTCTCTTCGAAAAAACTGCAAGAAAGTATTGCTGGTAGTACATGACACATGTCCATATAACCACAACTAAAAAGTTGGATATCATGTTGATGCTTTCTTTACTAAACACAAAAAACACCTGTATCAGGTGTTTTTTGTCAAAATGTTAATATGCTGTTTTAAGACGGAGAGGTTGATCGGTGTGGACTCTCCTTCGTCTCCGTCAATATTCGTTATTTTGGAAGGGGTTGTATGAACAGAAATCTCTTTTGTTTTCCAATAGGCTACTTGCTGTTGATCCTTTAGCGAACCATTTACAAATTGAGTCAACATCGAGACACTTTCCAAGTTGGTCAAATCCTTGATAGCATAAACATGTAAGTAGCCATCATCCACTTCAGCCTCTGATAATACGTGCTGGATTCCAGCGACCGTATCCGTAACAGCAATTATGATTAAAATCACTTGGTACTGTTCCTTCTCCTGATCGTGCTCAATTTCCGCAGTAAAGATGTCATGTTCCGAAAACTTTTTGACCCCTTCGATAAAATAAGCAAGTGGTCCTAACTTAGATTTTTGTTCTGCTGAAACTTGGTAGGTAGCTTCAGCAATAGCACCTATATTAACTAAATTCATGAAATAGTGGTCGTTTATTTTGCCGACATCGATTGGCCTTGCATTCATTTCATTTAACACCTGAATAGCTTCCTCCGGCTTCAAAGGAATATCAAGAGCTTTAGCAAAGTTATTGACCGTTCCCAACGGAATAATATGAAGCATTGGCCGATGCTCCTTTTCCGCCAATCCATTAATCACTTCATTAACAGTCCCATCTCCACCTAACACAGAAACAAGGTCTATTTTTAACTGACTTGCTTCTTCAGCAAATTGTAATGCATCGTTTGCTTTTTCCGTCTCTCTTACTAAAACCTCGTAATCATGGTGCTCTAATATTTCCCTTATATCATCTTTGAATTGTTGTGCCTTTTCCCGGCCCGAACTAGGATTTACGATAATCATTGCTTGTTGAGACGCCAACTGAGGTACCTCCCTCTTACCACAATAAATCTTGATGCTCATCTAAATACATTGGGGAGACATCCATAAATAAATAAAGTGTCTCGTCTAACGGAAAAGAAAACGTGCGAATCCTTTCTCCTGTCTCAATGTCATTATAGAGCTCAGATAAAAAACCTGTTTTTTCTTCCTTCATCCGGATCACATTCTCGATAAAGTATGGACGCCAGCTCCAATTTTTCCCTTTAACAGTCTCATCCCATACCCAATCATGTCCCAGGTGAATAAAGTTTACTGTTTTTTGAAAACCGTCTTCATCTGTCACATAGATTCGAAAGAAAATATGCTCCATTTCTTTGGCTAAGTCATCTACTTGTTCATCAAGAGTTTTGCTTTTCTTTATTAATTTCCATTTCTCTTGCACTTGATGATTTAATGTCGTTGTCAGTTGAAATTTTGTTGTAAGCTTTGCACGTTCCACTTGGATAAATTGCTGAATGTCTTGACGAAAGCGGTCTTTGAGACGATCTTTTTCGACAAAGTGATTAACGGGTTCAGCTAAAAAGCTACCTTGATAAAACCGACCATTATTTCGCCAAGCATAATGGAAGTGGTAGTTAGATGAAATACCGTCAAATAGCAACTCAGCACCCAGCTTACGTGAAAGTAAGGACAGAGAGTAAATAATACCGTGGAACGCTGTCGACATGGATTCATTCTGTAATGCTTCTAAGTCAACTTTAAGAATATCCGGCTCCATCAAACTGATCCGATCTAAATTACTCGATCCTCTTCCTAAATCATCGATTGCTATTTTTATACCCAATGTTTTTAAGTATTTAAACGTATGTAACAGCATTTCGATATCCCCTGCGAAATGGTGTTCGGTAATTTCGATAATGATTTTCGAAAGATCAAGGCCTTTTTCTTGATAAGCAAATAAATGCTCTAAATATTCGTCTTCTTTATCAGAAGCAAAATAATCTGCATGAACATTAATATAGAGTTGTTCATCCATCCCTTGTTCCAAATATTGCTGCAATGCAAGATCTTGTATTTTCTGATCCATCTCCATTTTGAAATCATCCGGAACATTGGGATCACGAAAAAAAGGACCTAGACGAATAGATTGATCATCCAATTCCAATCGCCCCAGCACTTCGTAGCCAACCACTTCATGACTGTCAGCGCTAAAAATTGCCTGAAAATGCGGTTTTATTTTATCTACATGCATCATTATATCTAAAGGATCCATGTGCATTCTCCTCTCCTTACATTTATTGTAACGGTGGCAAACTGTTTAATCAAAAAAAATAGTCTGAATCCGTTTGGAATTCAGACTATTTATTACTTTCATTAAAATTTGGCCTGATAGCGATCAAGTTCCCATTCCGTTACGGCGATTCGATAACTGTCCCACTCATCCTGTTTAAATGAAACATATTCATTCAAAGCAAACTCTCCAAGAACTTTTTTACCAATTTCTCCTGTTTTTAGAGCTTCAATCGCTTCACCAAGCATCGTTGGAAGATTATCAATACCACGCTCTTCACGTTCTGCTAAATCCATGCTGAAAATATCATCTACTGTTTCTGCAGGTGCTTGTAATGATTTTTCAACGCCATCAATACCAGCAGCCGCAATACTGGCAAATGCATAGTAAGGGTTCGCACTCGGATCCGGACAACGAATTTCTACACGAGTACCTGCTCCACGAGTGGCTGGGATACGTACTAATGCAGAACGGTTAGACGATGACCATGCAATGTAGCAAGGTGCTTCATATCCAGGCACCAGACGTTTGTACGAGTTAACTAATGGATTAGTTAATGCTACGAATGACGGTACGTGGTGTAATAAACCAGCAATAAACGAATAAGCTGTTTCAGACAATTGACGAGAATCTGACTCATCGTAAAATGCGTTCTTTCCAGCATTTTCATCGAATAAAGACATATTTACGTGCATACCGTTACCATTTGCACCGAAAACCGGTTTAGGCATGAAAGTAGCGCGTAATCCGAATTGCTGTGCAACTGTTTTTACTACCCATTTAAAAGTAGTTGCATTATCTGCTGTTGTTAACGCGTCATCAAACTTGAAATTAATTTCGTGTTGACCTTCTGCCACTTCATGGTGAGAAGCTTCAATAGTAAAGCCCATTTTTTTCAACGTTTTATAGATTTCTAACCGAACTCTTTCACCTAAATCATATGGTGCCGGCTCGAAATAGCCACCTTTATCATGCACTGTTTGTGTCGGCTGGTTCTTCTCGTCTGTTTCAAATAAGAAGAATTCCAGTTCAGGTCCGACATTAATTGAAAAACCTTTTTCTTTCGCTTTATCTACTGTATTTTTTAAAATATTACGAGGATCTCCTTCAAACAACGTACCATCCGGATTTGTTACACTACATAAGAATCGTGCTTCAGAATATCCCTCTTCTTCCGTCCAAGGTAACACGGCAAATGTATTTAAATCTGGTAATAAGTATAAATCAGACTGGTTAATAGGTGTAAAGCCTGTAATAGAAGAACCATCGAACATTGTTTCTCCTTTTACTACATCATCAAGTTGTTCAGCTGTCACTGTAACTTGTTTTAACGTTCCTTCGATGTCTACAAATTGCATGTGTAATAATTCAACATTTTTTGTTTTAATAGTTTCTTTAATTGTTTCTA
Source organism: Gracilibacillus salinarum (assembly GCF_022919575.1). NCBI lineage: Bacteria > Bacillati > Bacillota > Bacilli > Caryophanales > Bacillaceae > Gracilibacillus > Gracilibacillus salinarum. The sequence continues at coordinate 1,199,614 of NZ_CP095071.1, forward strand.
ATTGTTCAACGGTGTTCTTCGTTTTCTCTGGAGTAATGGTTGCCATCTTTTATTTCCCCTTTTCCATGTAACTATTTTTAACATCACTTGTTATTCACCATCCTACATGCTATCCGGGATATAAGTCGATAACATTGTAAGAAAATCTGACAAACTTTTTAAAAAAAATTTGATACCTTATCAAGTGATGATTATTTCACCTTTCTCGCTGAATCCCGCCACAATAATAGCTAGAAAGCTATCGTACAAAAAACAAGCACCCTGTAAAAGGATGCTTGTTTTTTATAAATTTTTTAACGTTTGCCATTCTTCTTTTGTCAGGGTTACGCCTTTTCCCATTTTTTCATGGTCAGGTGACCAATCGCGTATGTCATACTTTGGCTCTCGATCATTCCAACTGATCAAATTAACTTCTTTCTGCCACCCTTTTTGTGATTCTGACAATATAGCAACATGTTCGATAATTTCGAATTTTATTCCTGCCACTTTTATACCTCCTGAATATTTGCCTCATGTTCCATCTCAAAGACTTGCTGAACATCTTTATCACCGCGGCCCGATAGATTCACAATGATACTATCGCTGGCACGTAAGTCTTTCGCCAGCTTCATGGCATATGCAACAGCATGAGCACTTTCTAATGCGGGAATGATACCTTCTGTTTCGGATAATAATTTAAATGCAGCTAACGCTTCTTCTCCC